>DATJBH010000093.1:0-47798 GCA_035515455.1 Xanthobacteraceae bacterium | reverse complement strand
TGCCCGCGGGCAAGGCCTCATCAGCCTCGCTCCCGGGCGGTCCGGGCATCATGTCCGCCGGCATTACGACCGGCGCGCGGGGTGCGTCGCTGGATGTGGGTGAGGCTGTCGGCGGAGTGACCCCCGCCCCGTGATGGCTCCTCCCACGAAACCTGGCCCGGATCGCACCAAGGGACTACACACCCCTTGGGAAGAGCCGTGGTGGAACGCCGGCAGGCGAGCGCGCCCGATAGCGGTGAGGGCGGCGCAAGCCGCCTTACTCCGTGGCGCGAACCGCGCCCGTTCGGTGCGGGACTGACGACAGTGCGACTGCCGGCGTTCCGCTTCCCTTTTTCTTTCTTAGCTTGCCCTCGTACCGTCATCCTGAGGTGGCCGCGAAGCGGCCCTCGAAGGAGACGGCCGAGGAGCCAGGGGCCGTCGCCCTTCGAGGCTCGCTCCGCTCGCGCCTCAGGGTGACGGAAAGAAAGCGTGGGCTGTTTGACATCGTCGGCTGCGAACTCGCGCGCGAAAGAATCGCGGCGCGGGAACGGGAGAGTGCATCCGCCCCCGCGATAGCGGGGGAGGGGGACCACGCGAAGCGTGGTGGAGGGGGCCTCTGACTCGACGCTTCGTTGTCGCCGCAGAAAAGATCGTCGCGGTCCGCGCCCCGCCCACCTATCGCGGGGCGGGATGATTACTCGCCCAACTCGCGCAAGATCTCCTCGGTATGCTCGCCGAGCCGCGGCGAGGGGCGCTCGGAGGCCATCGGCGCGCCGTCGAGCACGATCGGCGTGCGAATGCCGGGAATCTTGCCGCCCTTGGCCGCGGGACTGGCGAGCTCGATCTTCATGCCGCGGTGGATCACCTGCGGATCGGCGAACACCTGATCGAGATCGTTGATCGGGCCTGCGGGAATGGTGGCGGCTTCGAGCTTGTCGAGCAGCTCCTCGCGCTTGAGCTGCGAGGTCAGCGCGCAAAGCTTGCCGACAAGCTCGGCGCGGTGCGCAAGGCGGCCTTTGTTGTCCTTGTATGCCGGCACCGCGGCAAGCTCCGGCGCGCCGAGAATGCCGCACAGCTTGACGAATTGCGCGTCGTTGCCGGTGGCGATGATGACGCGGCCGTCACTGACGGGGAATTCCTGATAGGGCACGAGGTTGGGATGGGCGTTGCCGATGCGCTTGGGCACCTCGCCGGAGACGAGATAATTGAGCGCCTGGAACGCCAGCGTGCCGACCGTGGAGTCGACCAGCGCGGTGTCGACGTAACCGCCCTTGCCGGTGTGCTCGCGCCGTTGCAGTGCCGCGAGGATGCCGACCGCCGAATAGACGCCGGAGAAAATGTCGGCGATCGGCACGCCGACCCGCATCGGCGGTCCGTCCGGCGCGCCGGTCATGCCCATGATGCCGCCGATGCCTTGCGCCATCAGATCGTAGCCGGCGCGCCCCGCCGACGGCCCGGTCTGGCCGAAACCGGTCACCGAGCAATAGATCAGCCGCGGATTGTCGGGCGCGAGGCTCTTGTAATCGAGGCCGAATTTGGCGAGCCCGCCGACCTTGAAATTCTCGATCAGCACGTCGGAGCGGGCCACGAGCTTTTTGACGATGCGCTGGCCCTCGGGCTTGGTGAAATCCGCCTCGATCGAGCGCTTGCCGCGGTTGGTGCAGTGGAAATAGGCGGCCGACAGATGGTCGCCGTCGGCGGCCTCCACGAAGGGCGGGCCCCAGGCGCGGGTGTCGTCGCCGGCCCCCTCGCGCTCGACCTTGATGACGTCGGCGCCGAGGTCGGCGAGGATCTGCCCCGCCCACGGTCCGGCCAGGATTCGTGCAAGCTCTAAGACGCGCAGCCCGGCTAATGGCCCCGGCATAGCTTTACTCCTCACGCCCGCGGCCAGCTGCCGCGCGGCGCTTTACCTGACAAAGCAAGCCGGGTTTGTCCAGATTTCTCTACGGTTTCCGCCCGTTAGCGAACTTGTCATTGCTTTGGCCCATCATTAGCTAACACCAGCCGGTTGGATGGGATGAAGCTGTGGACACCTCATTCTTCAGCGAAATGCTGCAAAGCATCGCCGAGCGCAGCCGCGCGCTGATCAAGCGCGAGCGCCGCGAGCCGGCACATGAACGTTCGGCAAGCCTTATCGAGCTGTGCGAGGCGCTGTTGTCGGGCCGCGGCGAGGCCTCCGGCGTCGCGCTGGCCCAGGAGATTCTGGCAAGCTATGCGGAGCTGACCACCGGGCCGCGCATCGCCTTTTTCGAGGCGCTCGCCACCACCTTCGGCCACGACAAAGGTCGCATCGAAAAGGCCGTCATTGCCTGGCAGAACTCGCCGTCGGATGCGACCGCGGCCGAGCTCAATCACGCCAGCGAGCCGCGCCGGCTCGAACTGTTCCGCCGGCTCAATCTCGCTCCCGGCGGCACCAAGGCGCTGGTGCGCATGCGCGAGCAACTCCTCGACGCCATGGATCACCGTCGCGACGAGCTCGCCGCCGTCGACAAGGATTTCGTCCATCTGTTCTCGTCCTGGTTCAACCGCGGCTTTTTGGTGCTGCGCCGCATCGACTGGTCGACCTCGGCCGCGATCCTGGAAAAGATCATCCGCTACGAGGCGGTCCACGAAATCCGCGATTGGGAGGATCTGCGCCGCCGCATCGATCCGCCGGACCGCCGCTGCTACGCCTTCTTCCATCCGGCGCTGGTCGACGAGCCGCTGATCTTCGTCGAAGTGGCGCTGACCCGCGAGATCGCCGGCGCGATCGGCCCGATCCTGTCCGACAAGCGCGAGCCGGTCGAACCGCAGCGCGCCACCACCGCGGTGTTCTACTCGATCACCAATTGCCAGCGCGGCCTTGCCGGGGTGAGCTTCGGCCATTTTTTGATCAAGCAGGTGGTCGAGGAAGTTTCCCGCGAGGTGCCGCGCGTCGGCACCTTCGTCACGCTGTCGCCGGCGCCGAATTTCGCCGACTGGCTCAAGCGCGAGCGCGGCAACACCAACTCGGATGCGATCGACGATCACGATCGCGACGCGCTCGCGGTGCTTGACGACGAAAATTGGTGGCAGTCGCCCGATCTCGCCGACCAGGTGCGCGAACCGCTGCTGCGCGCCGCTGCCTGGTATTACATGCGTGCGCGCAATGGCCGCGGCTTGCCGGTCGACTCGGTGGCGCGGTTCCATCTCGGCAACGGCGCGCGGCTCGAGCGGCTGGATTTTCTTGGCGACACCTCGGAGCGGGCGCTCAAGCAATCGTACGGCCTGATGGTCAACTACCTTTACGATCTCGATTACATCGAGCGCAATCACGAGGCCTATGCGCAGCAGCGCGCCATCGTCGCCTCGAGTGCGGTGACGCGGCTGGTCGTGACGCCGGCGCGCGAAGTCGTTCCGGTGTCGGCGTAGTCCCCGTCATTCCGGATCGACGCGCAGCCTCGAGTCCGGAATCCATAACCACGGGTCAGCGAATATGGATTGCGGGCTCCTCACTTCGTTCGGCCCCGGAATGACCGCTTGAGGTGATCCATGCCCGCACTCCTCGGCATTCTGGAAACCGTGCTTTACGTCGATGCCTTCGAGCGCGCCTGTCCGTTCTACGAACAGGTGCTGGGGCTCAACAGCATCTACCGCGATGCCCGGCTGTGCGCTTATGACGTCGGCCATCGCGGGGTGCTGCTGTTGTTCCTGCGCGGCCATTCGCTGGAAACGGTGCGGCTGCCCGGCGGCACGATTCCGCCGCATGACGGGCACGGCCCCGTGCACATCGCCTTCTCGATTGCCGCCGCAGATCGCGCCGCGTGGGCGGCGAAGTTGAACGACGCCGGGATCGCGATCGAAGGCCGCACCACCTGGCCGCGCGGCGGCGAGAGCATCTATTTCCGCGATCCCGACGGCCATCTCGTCGAGCTGGCAACGCCGGGCTTGTGGCCGGGGTATTAGGACTTGCCGTACACCGGCACGATGCCGCCGCGGGTGACGCGATTGTTGGGCGAGGCGAGAAACAGGATCGTGGCCGCGACTTCTTCGACCTTCGGCCACAGGGCGAAATCGGCTTTCGGCATGGACAGCCGATTGGCCGGCGTGTCCATGGTCGAAGGCGCCACTGCATTGACGAGAATGCCGTCCTTGACGACCTCTTCGGCGAGCGCGGCGGTGAAGGCCGCGACGCCGGCCTTGCTCGCGGCATAGGCGGCCATATTGGCGCCGCTGCGCCATTCCAGGCCGGGCCGGGCCGCGATATTGACGATGCGGCCGCCGGCGCCCGCCGCTGTCATCGTTTGAACGGCGGCGCGGCAGCACAACATGCAGCTCACGAGATTCATGTCGATCTGCTGGCGGATCGTCACGACCTCGGCCTCGCGCAGCGGGGCATAGGCAAAGCCGCCGGCGATCTGGATCGAGGCCCACAGCGGCGCGACGCCGGCATAGGCGCGGGTCACTGCGGTTTCGTCGGCGAGACTGCCGGTCACGGTCAGCGTCACCTGCTTGTGACCGCGCAAGCGAAAGCGCTGTGCTTCCGCCTCGTCATAGCAAGGCACGTGGCAGAACGCGCCGGCCTCGACCAGCGCTCCAACGACGGCGGTGCCGAGCGCTCCGGCGCCGCCGGTGACCACAATGTGACGGTCGCGAAAGTCCATGATGCATCCATCGCGTTTTTCGTGTCATGCTCCGCGCATGCGGAGCATCCACTAATCATCGATTATGAGGCAAAAAGCAGCCTTTCGTCACCCTGCCGCCAATGAATGCTGGATCCTCCGCTTTCGCGGACGATGACAACACTGCCCAGGCCTTTATTCTGTCGCTGAGGAGAACGCAGTGGCCGACTTCGATCTCGCCATCATCGGCGGCGGCATCAACGGCACCGGCATCGCGCGCGACGCCGCCGGCCGCGGCTTGCGCGTCGTCCTCATCGAGCAGAGCGACCTCGCCTCCGGCACCTCGTCAGCCTCGTCGAAGCTCATTCACGGCGGGCTGCGCTATCTCGAGCAGCGCCAGTTCAGGCTGGTGCACGAAGCGCTGCGCGAGCGCGAGGTGCTGTTGCGCGCGGCGCCGCATCTGATCCGCCCGCTGCGCTTCGTGTTGCCGATCAACGAGGCGCGCCGCTCGCCGGCGCTGCTGCGGCTCGGCCTGCTGATCTACGACTGGATCGGCTGGCGTCGGATCTTGCCGGGGACGCGCGAGCTCGATCTCGTGACCGACGAGGCCGGACAGCCGCTCAAATCGCGTTTCCATCACGCCTTCGAATATTCCGATTGCTTCGCCGACGACTCGCGGCTCGTCGTGCTCAACGCCGTCGACGCCGCCGAGCGCGGCGCGGTGATCCGCACCCGCACCCGTTGCGTGCGCGCCGATCGCGCCGACACGTGGCGGCTGGTGCTCAATGTCCGCGGCCAGCGCGACGTCATCACGGCGCGAATTCTGGTCAACGCCGCGGGCGCCTGGAGCGAACTGTTCGCGGAAGCCGCGCTGCGGATCGAGCCGCAGCACCGCTTGCGGCTCGACAAAGGCAGTCACATCGTGGTGCGGCGCCTGTACGATCACGACCGCGCTTATGTCTTGCAGGCGTCCGACGGCCGCATCGTGTTCGCCATCCCGTTTCAACACGACTTCACCCTGATCGGCACCACCGATCGCTCCTTCACCGGCGATCCGGCGACGGTGCTGCCGACCGGCGAGGAGATCGACTATTTGTGTGGCGTGGTGAACGACTATTTCCGTATTTCGATCGGCGCCGCCGACGTGGTGTGGGCCTTCGCCGGCGTGCGTTCGCTTTATGACGACGGCGCGCGCAAGCCGCAGGATATCGGTCGCGATTACACGCTGATGCTCGACGAGCGGTTCGGCGAAGCTCCGCTGCTCACCGTCTATGGCGGCAAGATCACGACCTATCGGCGGCTCGCCGAGGAGGCGATGGCGCGGCTTTCGCACTTCTTTCCGCGCTCGCGGCCGTGGACCGCGCAAAGCCCGTTGCCGGGCGGCGACTTCGTCTATGACGGCGTCGATACGCTGGTCGAGCGCACGCTGCGGACCTGGCGCTTCCTCGCCAGCGATCATGCCCGCCGCCTGGTCAATGCCTACGGCACGCGCGTCGACCGCGTGCTCGGCGCGGCGACCGGGCTCGACGATCTCGGAATGCGTTTTGGTGCCGATCTGACCGCCGCCGAGGTGCGCTATCTGATGAGCAAGGAATGGGCGCGGACCGCGGACGATGTGCTGTGGCGCCGCTCCAAGCTCGGCTTGCGGCTCACGGCGGAACAGGCCGCGCGGCTTGAGCGCTTCATGGCGCAAGCTTCGTCGCCGAGCTACGCCAAATCGTAATGTATCCCGCGCCAAGTCCCGGGGGCCGTTAACCAGGCGCTCACCACACCAGGCGGAGCGGCCGGCGATTAATCCCTGATAGGGACAATTTGCCGGTTTTAACTTTACCCTCCCGCAATGGGCGCGTGCTGTGATGCGCAAATGTCGGGACAACAGATACGAGAACCAGAGGGCGGTCCTGACGCCGGCAACGGCATGGCTGCAAAACATACCAAGAAGCAGATTGAAGACATCATCCAGTCGCTGTGCATTCTGGTGGTCGACGACAATCAGTACATGCGCAAGATGATCCGTAATCTGTTGGTCAATTGCGGCATCAAGGACATCTTCGAGGCGGCCGACGGCATTGCGGCGCTCGATGCCATCCGCACCATGGCGCCGGACGTCGTCATCCTCGATTGGGAAATGCCGATGCTCAGCGGACCGGAATTGGTGCGGATCGTGCGCTCCCCCGGCGTGTTCCCGACGCCGGATATTCCGATCATCATTCTGACCGGGCACTGCGAACGCTGGCGCGTCGTCGAGGCGGTCCGGCTCGGGGTCAACGAATACCTGACCAAGCCCGTCTCGGCCAAAGCGCTTTATGACCGGCTTGTTTCCATTACGATGCAGCCGCGGCCAAGCGTGCAGCTCGGCGACTATTACGGTCCGGAGCCGCGCAAGCTCGTGGCCGACGCGGTCGACGATGCCGGCCCGGCGGTAACCCCTTCCATCGCCATCCTCGACTGACCCGCATCTTTTCAGTCACCGCAGAAATGCTTTAGCGTGCGCACGGCGCGCCGTCGGGGCGCGGGCCGTCGCGAGCCGGGCATCGATGCACACTGTCGGAACCAAAGAGGGCGTGGCGAAGCGGGATTTCGCGCCGTGGGCCGATCGGGGGCAGGCGCCGCTGTTGCGCATCGAAGGGCTGACCAAGCGCTTTGGCGCCCATGCTGCGGTCGACGATCTTTCGCTTTCCATCTATCCGGGCGAGTTCTTTGCGCTGCTTGGACCGTCCGGCTGCGGCAAGACCACGCTGCTCCGTCTCATCGCCGGCTTCGAGCGCGCCAGCGCCGGCCGCATTCTGCTCGATGGCGTCGATCTTTTGCCGGTGCCGCCGCATCGGCGTCCGGTCAATATGATGTTTCAGAGCTATGCGCTGTTCCCGCACCTTACCGTCGCGGGCAACGTCGCCTTCGGTCTCAAGCAGGAGGGCTTGCCCAAGGCGCACATCGCCGAACGCGTCGCCGAAATGCTGGCGCTGGTGCGGCTGGAAAGTTTCGGTGCCCGCAAGCCGCACGAATTGTCCGGCGGCCAGCGCCAGCGCGTCGCGCTGGCCCGTTCGCTGGTCAAGCGGCCGCGCATCCTCTTGCTCGACGAACCGATGGCGGCGCTCGACAAGAAGCTGCGCGGCGAAACGCAGTTCGAATTGATGGAGTTGCAGCGCCGCCTGGGGCTCACTTTCATCATCGTCACCCACGACCAGAGCGAGGCGATGACGGTCGCCGACCGCATCGCGGTGATGGACCGCGGCCGGTTGATGCAGGTGGCGCCGCCGGCGGAAATCTACGAGCAGCCCAATTCGCGCTGGGTCGCCGACTTCATCGGCAGCGTCAATCTTGTGGAAGGCCGCGTCGGGCCGGACGGCTTAAGCGTCGAAGGCACCGTTTTGGGCCGGATTCGCGTGGCGGCCAAGATCGCCGCCGAACCAGGCGCGACCGTTTGGGCTGCGGTCCGGCCGGAACAACTGCGGATGACGGCGAACTCGACCGAACCGGATGAACAATGGGCATTGGAAAGCGACGTCGCCGCGACGCTCGCCGATATCGCCTATCTGGGCGATCTTTCGGTCTATCGGCTGCGCACCGCGGCCGGAGCGCCGCTGCAAGCGAGCCGAGCCAATGTCGGGCCATTTGCAGCGCGGGCCTTCGCGGCGAACGGCAAGGTGTGGCTGAACTTTCCGCGCACCGCGGCAATCGTGCTGACGCAATGACCGACGATGCCGGCATGACAACGCCAAAGCCGCGCCGCTCTTTCGTGGCGAAGCTCGTCGTGCAAATACCCTATGCGTGGCTGCTGGCGTTCTTTTTGGTGCCGTTTTTGATCGTGCTGAAGATCAGCCTGTCGCAGATTGCGATCGCGCAGCCGCCTTACACGCCGGTTTTCGATCTCGCCGCGGGCTGGCATGGCATCGAAAGCTTCTTCGACGGACTGTCGTTCGATAATTACGCCTTCCTCGGTTCCGATCCGCTTTATTTCGTCTCCTATCTGAAAAGCCTCGAGATCGCCGCTATCTCGACCATCTTGCTGCTGATCATCGGGTTTCCGATCGCCTATGCGATGACGCGGGCGCCGCGGCGGCTGCAGCCGGCTCTGGTCGTCCTGGTCATCTTGCCGTTCTGGACGTCGTCTCTCATCCGCATCTATGCCTGGATGAACATCCTGCAGCATGACGGCCCGCTCAATCGGCTGTTGCTGGCGCTCGATCTGGTGCGCGAGCCGCCGGTGTGGCTGTCGACCAACACCGCCGTCTATATCGGCATCGTCTATTCGTATCTGCCGTTCATGGTGCTGCCGCTTTATGCGACGCTGGAAAAGCTCGACGAGTCGCTGCTTGAGGCGGCCGCCGATCTCGGCTGCCCGCGCTGGAAGGCGTTTTGGCTCGTCACCGTGCCGCTGTCGATGTCCGGCGTGATCGCGGGAGTGCTACTCTGCTTCATTCCGGCCGTCGGCGAGTTCGTCATTCCCGATTTGCTGGGCGGGTCGCGCACCGCGATGATCGGCCAGACCATCTGGACCGAATTTTTCGCCAATAAGGATTGGCCGACCGCTTCGGCCGTTGCCGTGGTCCTGGTTTGCCTGCTGGTCACGCCGATCATGATCTTCCAGCATCAGACGATGCGCGGCAACGAGCGAGACTGACGATGCGCAAGCTCTCCGCCTTCAATGTGGTGACGCTCCTCCTCGGCGCCGCCTTTCTTTATCTGCCGATCGTCATTCTGATCGTCTTCTCGTTCAATGCATCGCGCCTCGTCGTGGTCTGGGGCGGCTGGTCGACGCACTGGTATGCCGAACTCGCCGCGGACGCGCCGCTCCTTGGCGCGGCTTTCATCAGCCTGCGCGTCGCGCTCGTCTCGGCGACGGCGGCGACCGTGCTCGGCACGCTCGCCGCGGTGACGCTGGTGCGGTTCGGCCGCTTCCGCGGCCGGCTCCTGTTCGCGGCGATGATCTATGCGCCATTGGTCATGCCGGAGGTGATTACCGGGTTGTCGATGCTCCTGCTTTTCGTCGCCATCGCCGTCGATCGCGGATTTTGGACGGTCGTGATCGCGCATACCACCATGGCGCTGTGCTTTGTCGCGGTGATCGTGCAGGCGCGGCTTGTCGATTTCGACATCAGTCTCGAAGAGGCCGCCATGGATCTCGGCGCCTCGCCGGCGCGGACCTTCATGACGGTCACCCTGCCGCTGATCCTGCCCGCCATCGCGGCGAGCTGGATGCTCGCCTTTGCGCTATCGCTCGACGATCTCGTCATCGCCAGCTTCACCACCGGCCCGGGCGCGACCACGCTGCCGATTCGCATCTATTCGGAAGTACGGCTCGGCGTCAGTCCGGAGATGAATGCGGTCTGCAGCATCATGGTTGCCGCGGTCGGGATCGTGGTCATCGCCGCTTCGCTGCTCACCAAGATCAGCGCCGCGCGGGGCGGTCCGGCGCGGGTCTGATCAATCCCGGCTCTCGCCCGGCGGACGGAAAATATAAAACAAAAACCACACCGGCACGATCACCAGCGCGCCGAGGAACAAGTTGGGCAGCGCCCAAGTCACGCCGGCGCGCGCCATATCCTCGATCCGCTCCGGCGAAAGGCCCGCGGTCTTAATCAGTTGGTCGGTGCGAATGCCGAAATGATCGAGGATCGTGCCGACGATCAGCGATGCGATCAGCACCTTCACGGCAGTACGGGTAAGGCTGAACATCGGCTGAGCGTCCGGAGCTCGGTTGCGGGCCAAAAGCCCATCGAATCGCGAGCCGCGAATCATAGAGCAAAAAGTAAAAAATTTGCCCGCACGCCGGGCCGGCCGCGCCGCGCGGTTTTCTGCCCGGCAGGGAGCTACTGGGTGGTCTTCGCAGCTGCGGGCGCCATCGCCGGGGTTGCCGCCGACGCTGCGGCAGGCGCCACTGCCGGAGGCGTGGCGGGCGCCGGCGGGGCCGCCAGCAACTGATCGATCACCGAGCGCACGGCATCGCTGGCATTATAGCTCTTGGCCGCGTTGAGCAGCGGCGCCGCCGCCCCCGAGCGTCGAATCAAGCTCTCCGGATCGGGCATCATGATCGGGTCGCTCCACGGCCCCTGCACCACGAAGGGCAGATCGAATTCCTCGGCGCTCGAGTTCGACACCAGCGTTGCCACGCCTTTGAGATCCAGATCGCGCGACGGCACCGAGGCCTGCCCGCCGACGGCGAGCTTTACCGAGGGACCGCTGATGTGCATGTCCTCGACCGAGACCATGCCGTTTTCGACCTTGAGGTTCACGGCAAGCTGGTCGAACGGCGTGCGGCCTTGGCGGAAATCGCCGTTGCCGGAAAGCGGGCGGCGCTCGAGCCGGCGCAGCAGTTGCTCGACATCGATGCCGGACAACGCTCCCGAACTGGCGTTCAGCGTCGCCGTGCCGTCGAGCGCATGCGTCACCGCCATCACCGAATTGCCGGCGCCGTTGAGATTGAACGCGAGATTGCCGCGGCCCTGCACTTTATGCACGCCGAAAATCTGGCCGAGGCAGTTTTCCAGGTCGACATCGAGGAACTGCATGTTTGAGTTCACCGCAACGCCGTTCTTGGCGCTGGCGATGCCGAGCGTGCCCTTGGCGGTGCCGCCGAACGCCTGCGATTCTCCGATCGTAAGATCGAGCTTGCCGTCGTGCATGGTCGCGCCGACGGCGGTGCGCCCCAATTGCGCATTCCCGACCTTGATGCTGGCGGCGGACAGCCGCAGATCGAGGTTGAAATCGTCGAAACCATTAAGCTCGATCGGCAAGCGGTCCCAATTGTTCTCGTCCCGGGCCAGAAGCCGCACACCCGAAACATAGGGCGTCAGATCCAGCGCATCCGCCGCCAGTGTGCCTTGCACCAGCCGATGGCCCTCGGTCGCCAGCGTCAGCGCGCCTTCGGCGCTGTTGTCGTCGAGCTCGACATTGACGTTGGACAAGGACGCCATGCCGCCGCCGATATCGCTCCGGGCGCGCAGCGCGAAGCGGCCGAAGCCGCCAAACGGCAGCTTGCTCTTGCCGGTCCAGCGCAGCGCGTCGCGCAGCGATGGCGCCTCGACATCGAGCGTGCCGTCGAGCTTCAGAGTCGGTTGGTCGGTCGCGGCGCCATCGAAGGCGACGTTGAGCGGCGCGCTGGTGACCCGCAGCTTGACCCCGGAATGCTCTCCGGTAAGCGCCGCCAGGAAATCGCTGAGCGTGAGGCTCGCCTCGACTGGCTCTTTGTTCCAGGTAAATCGGCCGTTGGCGCCGAAACTGCGCGAGATCGACGGCCACGCCACCTGAAAATTGACGTCTTCGAGCCGTTCAGTGGCATTCTTGCTTTCGTCATGAACGACGACGGTGCCGTTCTGGATGCCAATCTCCGAGAACGATGCCGTGCGTCCGGGATTTGGCTGCAGCGCATGCGCCAGCGCAACCATCAATCCCGACCAGTTCGTCTGTCCGGTGGCGGACAAGGTGATATTAATGACTGGCCGAACCAGCGTGACGTCGGCGATCTCGACGCGTCCGGCTAGCAGCGGAAAATAGCGCAGCCGCGCGGTCAGTTCGTCGGCGGCGACGGCGGGCTCGGCAGACCGCTCGTTGCCCAGCAGCACATTGCGAAAACGCACGGTGCCGGACGGGAACAGCGACAGCGAGACCTCGTCGCCGAGGCTTGGGTCGAGACCGGTCACCGCGTGAATTTCCGCTCTGACGGCATCGCGCACCGCCGTGGCCGGAATCAGAAAGGACAACGCCACCAGCGTGACGAATGCCGCAGCAATGACGCCGGCAGCGGCAATCGCAAGGCGTTTCAAGCCGGTGGCCGCGGTCACGGGACGCATTTTCCGTTTGGTGTGGGGCCGGTCGACTATACCGAGTGGCATGTCCGGTGCAAACCTGCCGGGCATCTGTGTCGCTTTCGTGGCCGGCGTTTCGCGCGCGAGCTCCAAATGCCTGCTGCCATTAAGCAATTAAGCGCTCCACGACACCGGGGCGGCGTTCAACGGCCGGCGGCCTGCCATCGCTTGGCTTCGTGCGCCTGCGACACCTCGGCAATCATCTTGGCGATGATGGCCTGCCCGAACGAATTGAAGTTCCGCGCCACCATGACGAAGGCGCCCGGCCCGCCGACGACGTTATTGCGGTAATAATTGTCAAGGCCGCCCGGCGGATTGGTATGTTCCGGATTCCACGGCATCGGATTCTCGCTGAGGATCACCAGGCCGTTGATGGTGACGCCGTTGGCGACCGCCTGGTCGCGCAGATCGGCGACGGCGCGGCCGTCATTGTTGGTCCCGTCGCCGGACACGTCGACGGTGCGCCGAAGGCAGTTGAACGGCGCAGCGGCAAGCCGTGCCAGGGCAAATTCGATGCCGCCGCTGATCGAGGTGCGACCTGCGAACGAGCGCGGATTCTCGACGAGCTGGTCGCCAAATTGTTTCGCCGAGGCGGCGTTGCCAATCTCAGTCCAATCGATCACCACATGCTGCGCGCCGACGCCCGACCACTCGACGAAGGTCACGCCGATGCGCCCATTATGACCGGAGCGGATGGTGTCGAGCACGCGCGGGTCGGAAATGGCGGCGGCATAGCCGTCGCGCTGCAGCTGGAATTTGGTGTCGTCGATGCTGCGCGACACGTCAGCGGCGAGCACCAGCAGCAGATCGACGTCGTCGGCCGCGCGTGCCGCGGCCGGTATCAGCATGCCGCCGGTGACGATTAGAACGACGAGGATCTTGACCATGCGCATCGATGCGCCCCCTCGCCGAGCATCAGGGTGAATGGCGGCGAAAACGCGACAACCGCGACTCTATGCAGTGTATGCGCTGTTTGCCGGCGGCGCTGTCAATCCGCCACGATGCGGCTCGGCGGGAAGGCGATTTCGACCAAAGTGCCGGCGTTCGGGGCGCTTTTGATGCTGAAATTGGCGCGATTGGCCTCGGCCAGGGCTTTGGTCAAAGGCAGGCCGAAACTGCTGCCCCCCGAGCCCCAGGTTCCGGACGTGGCGACCTGGCGGAACGGTTCCAGCGCGGCTGCAATGTCCTTTTCGCTCATGCCGGAGCCGGTATCGCGCACGCGTAACACCGCTTCGCGGCTGTCGGTGAAGACGGTCGACACGATCACCTGGCCGCCGGGGCCGGTGAATTTGATCGAATTCGTGATCAGGTTAAGGACGATCTGGCGCAGCGAGCGCTCATCGGCGACGACCAGCGGCAGACCGGGGGTGAGCGAGGTGCGGATGATGATGCGAGCGCGGTTCGCCTGCGGCTGCATGATGCCGACGCATTGCTGGGTCAGCTCGTTGAGATTGACGTTGGCGAAGGCAAGCTCGATCTGGCCGGTCTCGATTCGCGATAGATCGAGGAGATCGTTGAGCATCGATACCAGATGCGTGCCGGCGCCGTGGATGTCCTTGATGTATTCGCGGTAGCGCTCGTTGCCGATCGGACCGAAGCGCTCTGCCATGATTACCTCGGCAAAGCCGGTCATGGCATTGAGCGGTGTGCGGATTTCGTGGCTGACCTTGGCGATGAATTCCGCTTTGGCCGATGCCGCGCGCAATGCCTCGCGCTTGGCGTTGCGCAGTTCTTCCTCGCTCTGCTTGCGGCCTGTGATGTCGCGGAACACCGCACAGATCCGGTCGCCGCCGACGCGGGTGAGCGTCATCGCCAGCGGCACCAGCCGATCCTCGCCCGTGCGCGCCGCCACCTCAATGACGTCACTAACGGTGCCCGCGCCGCGCAGGAACCGATCGAGATGATCGCGCGCCGCCCGTTCGCTCTCCGGCGCAAACAGATCGCCAAGCGATCGGCCGGCAAGATCGGCGGCCGTCCTGCCGAACAGCGCAGCAGCACGGGTATTGGCGCCGACGACGTGGCCTTCGGCGTTGAGCGTTACGACGCCATCAGTCGCCGCGTCGAGGATCGCCCTGAGTTCCTCGCTCGCTTTCTCGGCCCCGGCGAGTGCATTGTCGGTGTATCGCGCTGCCGCCTCGGCGCTGCCGTTGGACAGGACCAGCGCCAGCGCCGCCGCTCCGTTCCACGGCACCGTGAACATACGGCCGTCGGCCGCCAGCTTGTCGCCGCGCCGCGTCACGATCGATAGTGACTTGAGTGACGGGTGAGCAGCGGCGGCAGCCTCGGCCAGTGTATCGGCGGCGGGCTCGGCAAACAGCTTCGTCAAACTACCGGCCGCCTCGATCGCAGCGAGATCGCCATAGCCGCTCCACTCGAGAAAGTGACGGTTGGCGTAGAGAAGCTTGTCATGTCGGTAGACCAGAACGCCGATCGGGATTCGGTCGAGCAGAACCTGCTCGATCATCCGCGCCGCGTCTGCGCCGGCTTCGACCGCTTGCACCGGCAAAGCTTCGGCGCTGCGCCCGTCGGCGGCTGGCTCCTCTTCCGGGCCACGCAATCGCGCCGTCAGCTCTTGCGCCAATTCACGAAAGGCTCGCCGTTCGACCGGGCTCAGTGTCGGTGCCACTCTCGGCTCGGCCGGCGTCGATGGACGAAACGGCACCACATTGGCTGACGCCGGCGCGGCGGCGGGCGCCAGCCGTTCCGGTGGAGACGGCGTCTGCTCCAGAGTTGGGGTCGCCGGTTCGTTGGCAGCGGCAGCTTCGGGCTGATCGGCGATCGCGGTCGGCATTTGCGGCGTGGTGCCGGAGGCTTCGTCCTTTTCCTCGTAGCCTTCCGGAGCCGGCTCCAAACCCATGGGTTGGGCGCGGCGCACCTGCGCCAACCGGTTGATGCGGATGACGTCGCGGCAGACGCCGAAGCCGCGATAGCCGCGGAATTTGCGGTCGCGGTCAAACACCGGCAGGCCGGACAATTCGACCGGCAGCGGCTCGGCCGAGTCGTCCACCGGCCATGGCAGGACGATGCCGCTCCAGGTTTCCTGGCTCGCCACGGCGCGCGCCACCTGGTTGGTGGGATCGAGCTTCAGTTCGGCCGCGATCTCGCTCCAGGGTCGGCCGAAAGCGGCGCTCGTCCGCGGTCCGGCAAGCTCGATGAATTCGTCCGACCCGACGCCGAAGCGACCGTCGGCATCCATGTGCCAGACAAAGCGCAACGGATGCCGCCGCTCCCCGGGGGCCTCTTGCTGTGTCGCACCGGTTGTAAGCTCCGCCTCCGGCGTGATAGGCGCGGCAGCCGGCGCCGCATTGGCGGTCTCGGCTGACGCCGTAGTCGGCGCCAGCACTTGCGGCGCGTTCTCAATTTGCTCCTCGGGCATCTTCCCCGGCTGTTGCGGCATGGTGAGCAGCAAGACCCGCGACGCATCTTTGCCGAGCCGAAAGCCGGCGACGTGGACATCCGCTTGACCGATGCGCGCGGTGCCGCTGCCGCTGCCGGTTTCCAGCACGGTTGCAGCGAGCGTTTCGATGCCGAGTGCCGACAGCAGAGTCGCGCCCACAAGCTGTGACTGCCCCGCCGCGTTGGCGTAGAGCAGCGTGCCATCAGGCGTAAAAGCGGCGATCGGCTCTTCGCAATCGCTGAACAGACGGTGGACGCGTTCGCCGAGACTAAGTTGGAGACCCGCGGGCTCTACTGCAGCAAGCAGCACGCCGGCATTGCCGTCAGCCAAGACGATGCGCGAGCAGGCGCAGGTGAGCGCGCGGCCGAAAGCTGCGCCAAAGCCGCGCAGCCGCTCCAGTCGTTCTTGGCCGGATGACGGCAGCGTCGGAGCCATGCGGACAATTTGAGCAGAGCGGGTGTCGCCGGCGGCGAAGCTGCGTTGCGAACACCTCGCCACCGTCGCGTCGCCGAGTATCGCCGCGCCGACGGCATTGGCCCACACGATGTGCGCGCCGTCGCTACTCCACAGCCAAGCTGGCCACGCGCCCGTCGCCAGCGGCGTGAGCCGCGGATGCCTCAATAGCGCGAACTCTTTCTCCACGATCGACATGCGCGTTGGAACTCGAAGCCTAAAGAAATCCTTAATAATGCATAGTGCGACGCGTCTGCGGCGTCCATGGCGAGAGCCGCCTGGGCGGCCAAGCTTGGCGGGATAACCTTAATCGCCGCGGGGACTTAGCCGGCAGCGCGCCGGGAGCATTGCATCTGGCTTGCCCAGCGGTCGTCAATTCGCGCTAGGATAGGCAGGCCTTCCGGCACGAGGAGTGTGTGATGGCGACAGATCCCTTCGAACAATTTGCAATTCCAAGCGAGATGCGGACCTTCGTCGAACAGGGCGTGACGCAGGCGCGCAAGACCTTTGATGGTTTCATCGAGGCGGCCAATAAGGCACTGGGGCAGTTCCAGGGCCAAGCTCAGGCGGTGCAGAGTGGCGCCACCGAAATCGCCCATAAATCGATGACTTACGCCGAACAGAACGTGAGGGCGTCGTTTGAATTCGCCCAAAAGCTGATGCAGGCCAAGGACACGGCGGAATTGATGCGGTTGCAATCAGAGTATCTGAGCCGACAGATGCAGGCACTATCGTCACAGGTGCAGGATCTTGGACAAAGTGCCGCCAAGATCGTGGTCGATAGTAGCAAATCAACGACATAGTCCGGCCCCGCTGTGGGGCTCTAAAATTCTCAATTATTTCAACAATTTGACTTATTTCTTTGTGCATCGCAATAATTCCTGTTGCAATGCACCAAAAGAGCTGTTATCTGATTTCTGAGAAGGTGGCGCGGCCCTTGCGTGGGCTTCACGAGGACGACGTTTTCGCCGCGGTACCGAGACAAGACGATATCAGGCAACGCGCAAAGGGCGGCGAGGCCAATGAAGAAAAAGCTCTCCAGGTGAGACAGCCCAAGACGCAACGAGCGAAATCAAGGACCAGTGTCATGGCGGAAGCCACCACCACTACCACTCCCCCGAGGACCAAAAGCAAACCTGCGGCAGGCCCATTCGAGATGCCGAAATTCGAGATGCCGAAGTTCGAAATTCCGAAGGTCGAAATGCCCGCCGCTTTCCGTGAATTTGCCGAGCGCGGCGTCGCGCAGTGCAAGGACACCTACGAGAAGATGAAGGCCGCCGCCGAAGAGGCGACCGACGTGCTCGAAACCACCTATTCGAATGCCACCAAGGGCGCGTCCGATTACGGCCTCAAGGTGATCGAGGCGGCGCGCGCCAACACCAATGCGGCGTTCGACTTCGTCGGCGAGCTGATGACAGCGAAGACCCTGTCGGAAGTGATCGAACTGTCCAGCGCGCATACGCGCAAGCAGTTCGAGACGCTCAGCGAGCAGACCAAGGAACTCAACGCGCTGGCGCAGAAGGTCGCGACCGAGACCGCCGAGCCGATCAAGAACGGCATGAACAAGGCGTTCAGCAAGGTCGCCTGACCGCGGCCCTACGATCGCCGCCGCATGACTGCGGCGAGGGGAAAGCCCGGGCCACGCCCGGGCTTTTTGCATTTTCAGGGCCTGGTTTCGGCTATCTTGCCAAACTGAGGCGTTACTCCTACGTTCCGCGCGCAATGGGCGGCCCCATGCAGCTGTAGCTCAGTTGGTTAGAGCGCCTGACTGTGGATCAGGAGGTCGGTGGTTCGAATCCACCCAGCTGTACCAATTAATCCCTCGAAATTTTCATAAGGCCGCGTCGCCGCAAGCTAGGCAGCCGTTTCATTTCGGCTGCTGTGCGGCAAATATCGCGTCGATCTGCGCCAGTTCATCTTGCGTCAGCGCGCAGGAGACCGCCTTGTAGTTCGCGTCGACTTGCTCCGGCGTGCTGGCGCCGGCGATGACGCTTGGAATGAACGGCTTCGCCGCGAGCCAGCCGAACGCAATGTCGAGCAAGGTGCGGCCGTTTTCCTTGCCCAAGTTTTCCAGGCGATCGAGGCGATCCCAGTTTTTCTCGGTGAAAAACTTGTCGGTAAAGCGCTTCATGGCGCCCGACGATAGACGGGCGCCTTCCGGCAGCGGCTCATTGCGCCGGTATTTTCCGGTCAAGAAGCCACCGGCAATCGGACGGTAGGGCAGCAGGCTCAGTCCGAACTTCTTCATCGCCGGCAACATCTCGCGTTCAATCTCGCGTACCAGGAGGCTGTATTCCTCCTGGCAGGCGAGAAACGCCGCAGACCCGCGGACCGCAGCCGCGCCGTTGGCTTCCACGACCTGCCAGGCCGGCAGGTTCGAGCAGCCGATATAGAGAACCTTGCCCTGTCTTATCAGATCGTCGAGCGCGGCCATGGTCTCTTCGATCGGCGTCAGCGGGTCAGGCTGGTGCAACTGATAGAAATCGATCCAGTCGGTGCGCAGACGTTTGAGGCTCGCTTCGACCGCGCTCATGATGTAGCGCCGCGAAGCGCCGGAGAGCTTGCGATCCTTGTCCATCGCCATGCCGAATTTGGTGGCGAGAATGACGTCCTTGCGCCGATCGCCGAGGATCTCGCCAAGCAGGTTTTCCGACGCCCCGAGCCCGTAGGCATCCGCGGTATCGAAAAAATTTACGCCGATATCGAGCGCGTGAAACACCACGCGCTTGGTTGCAGCGAGATCGAGCCGCGGGCCGAAATTGTTGCAGCCGAGGCCGAGCAGCGACGCGCGCAGTCCCGATCGGCCGATGTTGCGCTGTTCCATGGTAACTCCGATTTCGAACTGCAATTGCGCCCGTTTATCGCGCCGTGAACACGCCGGTGCGGCGATAGACGCCGTTACGCCGCGCCGTGAAATGCGGTCGAATTTGCGTCGGCCACGCGCCGCGCCCGGTTTGCATCTTCCACTGCGGCGAACGCGGCGTATCGGCGCCGGCAATCGCATAGACTGCCAGATAGTCGGGCACGTCGCCGGACTCCGTATAGTGCAGCTTGTAGCGGGTGCAGCTTGCGACGCCGGGCGCCTGCAGCATCAGCGGCACGTGATCGGTGTTGTAGAGCTGGTTGAATTTGCCGTCCAAGTCCGGCGGCACCGATTGCTGCAGGAAATAAATGTATTCGCAGTCGTTGGAGTCGGGAGCGCCGTCGCCGGCATGAAATAACTGGCGATAAACGCCGTTCCGCCGCCCCGTCACATGGGGGCGGATTTGAGTTGCCCAGTCTCCCATCGCGGCGTGCTCTTTCCAGATATCGGAGCGCGGCAGCTCCGGGTCATCGATGCGGTAGAGCACGAGATAAGGCAGCATGTCGGCATTGTCGGACCATTCGAGCTTGTATCGCATGGCGTCCCGCACGCCGGGGATGCGGGTCATGTGCAGAAGATGATCGGTGTCATAGACGGCATTGAACTTGGCGTCGTATTCCGCCGGAATGCCCAGCAGAATGAAGAACAAATATTGGTCCATCGTGTGCTGTGTTCCTTGCACTGCCTGTTGGATTGATCGAGAGCGGCCTCGTCTTCAGGTCGCCATGTTGAGAAATGCGAGCGCGTTACGATGCATGATGCGTTCTTTATTTTCGGGCTTGAGTGGCAGTGTGTCGAACCAGTCGCGATACCCTTTCACGGGAGTGAGCGGGAATGAGCTGGCGTACATGAAGCGATCGGCGAGAAAGCCGTCCGCGGCTTTCAGGTAGTCCCGCATTCCCGGCATGTTCGCGAGGTACATGTCCGGCGACAGGTACAGATTCGGCCGCCGGAACGCGACGTGCAGAATCTGATGCACCCAGGGCCAGCCGCCGTGCGCTGCGGCGATTTTCAGCGTGGGGAAGTCCGCCAGCACGCGGTCAATCGCGACCGGGACCGTAGAGCCGATGTCCGGCCCGGCATTGCCGCCGGCGAGCACGATCACCGGCACCGAATTGTCCTCGCAATGGGCGTAGATCGGGTAGAGCCGCCGGTCGTCGATATCCATCGGCACAGGCTGCGCGCCCGGCTCCATGTTGACGGCCTTAAAGCCGGACGATATCGCCGCCTCGATCTCGGCAATCGCCTTTTTCCGATCGGCGAGGGCGATCGAAGCAACGCCGATGAAGCGGCCGGGATAGGCGGCGACGCACGCCGCTACGTCGGAATTCTCGACCGAACCGAGAAATCCGGAGTTGCGTCCGACGACGACGCCGATATCGATGCCGGCGTCGTCCATTTCCTCGATGAGAAGATCGCAGGATTTCGCGCTCGCCGCCGGCGACGGCTCGAAGCCGAGCTGGCGCGTGAAGCGGTCGCGCCGTTCCGGCTGCGAATACATCAGCGTGTCAAGGAAACCCCTATAGGGCGGCCGGATGCGGAAATCGATAACTGTCATTGGTCAGTCCGCTCCCGGATGGCGACCGTCCGTGCAGCTAGTTGCGAAGGCTCGCAGGCACGACCCTCTGCCATTTCGCGACTTCCTCCTTGAGAAAGCTTGCCAGCTGCTCCGGCGTGCCGCCGACGACCTCGCCGCCCAGTTTGGCGATACGTTCCTTGACCTCGGGAATTTGCAGCACGGCATTGAATTCGGCGTTGAGCTTCTGGACGATCTTTTCGTCGGTGCCGCGCGGCACGAAAACACCTTCCCACAGCGCCACCTTCACGCCCGGCAAGCCGGATTCGGCAAAGGTTGGCACGTCGGGCAATGCCGGCAGCCGCTTCTCGCTGCTCACGGCGAGAACGTGAACCTTGTCCTTGAACGGCAGCAGCGGCGGTGCGGTGGTGAAGATCATTTGCGCGACCCCGCTCATCAGCGCCTGCATGACCTGCGCGCCGCTCTGATAGGGAATAGTGACAATGTTGGTGCCGGTCTCCGACTTGAACAATTCAGGCCCGAGATGACCGAGGCTGCCGATGCCGGAGGACGCGTAATTGAGCTTGCCCGGCTCCGACTTCGCCAGCTTGACGAAATCCGCGACATTCTTGACCGGCAGCTTGGGGTCGACGGCCATGACGCCCGGCAGCAACGCGACCAGCACAACCGGCTCGAAGTCCTTGAACGTATCGTAGGGCAGGGTCTTGTGCAGCGCCGGGTTGGCCGCCATCGCGATATCGGCCATCATCGCGGTGTAGCCATCGGGTTCCGCCCTGGCGAGTGTCTGCAGCGCGATGATGGTGCCGCCGCCCGGGCGGTTGTCGACGACGATGCGTTGACCCATCCGCTTTTCCAGCTGGTCGGCCAGAATGCGGCTGACGATGTCGACTGCCCCGCCGGGCGCGTAGCCGACCAGGAGCCGGATCGGCTTGTTCGGATAGTCGTCGCTGCGCGCGGCGAAGCTGCCGGCGCAAACGAACACGGCGCAAGCCAGGGCCGCAAAGATTCTTCCAACGGTTTTCATGGCGTTTCTCACCTCAATAATCGCCGAGCGTTCGGGTCAGGTGCTGTTGACGTCGAGCCGCAACAGACTGGCGGCGTTGCGAAACATGATTTTTTCCATGGCCTCGGGCCGGATCGGCAGGGACCGGAACCACGCGGCATAGCCGTCGACCGGCGTAAATGGATAGGAGCTTGCGTAAAGGAACCGATCCGTCAGAAAGCCGTCGGCGGCGCGGATGTAGTCGTCCATTCCGCACAGATTGGCCAGATACTGGTCCGGCGACAGGTAGATGTTCTGCCGGCGGAACGCGATGTGCAGGATTTGGTGAACCCAGGGCCAGCCGCCATGCGACACCACGATCTTCAGGGCGGGAAAATCGGCGGCGATGCGATCGAGATGCACCGGATCGGTGTAGCTCAAATCCGGCCCAGCGCTGCCGCCGGCCATGATGATGACCGGCAGTCCAACGTCCTCGCACTGTGCATAGATCGGGTAGAGCCGCCGGTCGTCGCTCATCATCGGTAGCGGATAAGATCCGGGCTCGATGTTGATCGCGCGAAAGCCGGCTTTGGCGGCGTTGCGGATTTGCTCGCAAGCCGCTTTGCGGTTGGTCGGGTCGATCGAGGCGGCACCGACAAAGCGGCCGGGATAGGTTTTGACGATATCCGCGACGTCCTCGTTGCTGATCGAGCCGTAGCGTCCGGAATTCCGTCCGATCACGACACCGACGGACACGCCGGCGCGGTCCATTTCCGCCAGCAACAGCGGCATCGACTTTTCGCGCGCCGAAGGCGCCGGCTCAAAGCCGTGAACCCGCGTCGTCCAGTCGCGGCGCTCGTTCTCGACAAACAGCGCCATCTTGAGGAAGCCGGCAAGCGGTGGCCGCAGTCGAAAGTCGATGACGGGCATTGTACTGGACCACGCGGATCGAACGGCTAACGGAGCAGGCTACTTGTGATCGAGCATTTTGGCTTCGCTTGCGGTCCGGCGAAAGCGTTCGGTTTCCGAAACCATGAAATCATGCAGCTGTTGCGGCGTGCTCGAGGTGGTCTCAAGCCCGATGCTCTCGATCTTGGCCTTCACATCCGGGCTTTCAATCGCTGTAACGACGGCGTCATGCAGTTTCACGGTGATATCGGGAGCTAAGCCCTTCGGCGCGATCATCGCGAACCATTCACCGGAGCTAAAGCCCGGATAGCCGGCCTCGGCTACCGTTGGTACGTCGGGGAGAAACTTCGAACGCTTGTCGGTGGTGATCGCGATCGCGCGCAGCTTCCCGGACTTGATGTAAGGCAAGGACGGCCCGATGCCCATAATCGCGATCGGAATCTGATGGCCGAGCAGATCGTTCAGGGCTGGCGCCGCGCCGCGATACGGAACCTGCGTGATGTTGATGTGGGCGCGTGAGCGCAGCAACTCGCCGGCAAAATTCATGGCGGTGCCGACGCCGGGAGTGCCGTAGCTGAGCGCACCCGGCTTGGCTTTCGCCTGCGCCACCAGATCGGCCAGTGTGTGGATAGAGGAATCGGCCGGCACCAGGATCAGTACCGTATTGATGACGGTCATCGAAATCGGTGTGATGTCCTTGATGGGGTCGTAAGACAGATGCGGCTGCATGACCGCATTCGACGCATAATTGCTCGACACCAGCGCTACGGTGTAGCCGTCAGGGGGCGAGTTGATCAGCTCCTCGGACGCCGGCACGCCGGCGCCGCCGCCCCGATCCTCGACGAACATTGTCGTGGCGAGAGCTTTGCCCATGTCGGTCTGCAGGAACCGCGCGACGAGATCGACTGCGCCGCCCGCGGCGAAGGGGACGATGATCTTGATCGGCCGCGTCGGCCAATTTTCTGCCGCGGAAGCTTGTCCCGATACGGCCAGCGTGGCGATGGCGAGCAGCGCACCAAACAACAGTGCAATCGTCCGCGCCGGTGTCGAAGTGTGATGCATTCTCCCGCCCCACCCTTAGTTCTTCATTCTTCGCTGTGTTGGCGGCATCCAACGTATCTACCACATTGGCAAAGATCAATTCATATTGTAGGAGACTGGCGGTTGTGCAGTTCGCCGAAGCGTGCAGCCATTCTCGAATTTGTTTTGCCAAATTCCGCGCGCATATCGCGATCCAGGCAAGCGTCGGTTGAGGTTCGCGCGTCATGAGCTCCGAATTGGAAACCGGAACGATCGCCAGCCGCCTCGCAGATTTCGCTTGCAAGCTGCGCCGCGAAACGGTGCCGAACGAAATCTTTGGCAAGGCGAAGCTGCTGCTGCTCGACATGGTGGGCGCCGCCCTTGCTTCCGCTTCCTTCGACTTCGGCCAGCGCGCAGTCGAGGGTCTGCTCGCCTTCGGGTCGGGGCCGGCGACGGTCATCGGATTCCGCGACAAGCTTGCGCTGCGCGACGCCGTCCTGGCCAATGGCATATTGGTGCATGGCCTCGACTACGACGACACCTCGATCTATGGCCGCGTTCACCCCAGCGGCTCCTGCGGCACCACAGCACTGGCGCTCGGAGCCGACCTCGGCGTCAGCGGCACCGAACTCCTGTTAAGCTACATCGCGGCGCTGGAGTGCACGGTGCGTTTGGGCGCCGTCGTCCAAGGTGGCTTCCAGCAGCGCGGCTTTCACCCTACGGGCGTCGTCGGCACCTTTGGCGCCGCCATCGCCGCGAGCCGGCTGTTCGGCTTGTCGCCGCATCAGACGGCCATGGCGCAAGGCATCGCCTTGAGCATGGCGGCGGGCAGCCAGGAATTCGCCGCCGAAGGCGCGTGGACCAAACGTCTGCATCCCGGCTGGGCGGGAGCCGCCGGAATGACCGCCGCGGCCCTCGCCAAGGGCGGCTTCACCGGCCCGGCGCTGCCTTATGAGGGCAAGCGTGGACTTTATCGCCTCTATCTCGGCGAGCTTGCCGGTCAATGCGAACTTGGCCTCGCGACCGAACGTCTCGGTATCGATTGGCAAATCGCGACCATCGCGCACAAGCCGCTGCCGGCCTGCTACTTCAATGTGCCGACGATCGACGCGGCGGTGCGGCTGGCCGAGCAATACCAGTTGCGCCCGGCCGACATCGCGGAGGTCACGGCGTTTTTGCCGCAGGCCGCCGTGCAGCTTGTCTGCGAGCCGAAGAGCGCCAAGCGGCGGCCACGCGACAGTTATGCCGCGCAGTTCAGCATCTATTTTACCACCGCCGCCGCGCTGGTTCGCCGCCGCTTCACGCTCGACGATCTCAAGGACACGGCGCTGCGCGATCCCGAGATTCTTTCCCTTGCCGACCGCGTCGACTACGTCATTGACGATCGCACCACGTTTCCGAAATTCTATTCTGGCGCCGTCGTCGTCACCACGCGCGATGGCCGTAAGCTCGAAGCGCGCGAAGACGTCAATCGCGGCGCGCCAGAGCGGCCGATGAGCGAGACCGAGATTATCGCCAAATTCACCGATGCCGCCGAGCGCATCTTTGACTCGGCAAAGGCCGCACGCCTTGTCGAGGCGCTTCTTGCCATCGACAAAATCGATAGCGTCGCGTCGCTCGTGCAACAGCTGGGCCGTGACTAAATGAGCGCGCGGGGCGTGGCACTGGTTCTCGGCGCGACGGGCGTGACCGGCACGCCGTTGACCGAGCATTTGCTGGCTTCCGGCTGGTGCGTCTATGGCCTATCGCGGCGGCCGAGCGGCGTGCAGGATGGCCGATATTGCCATCTGCTCGTCGATATTCACGACAAGCCGGCACTCCACAACGCGCTACGCGGCTGCCGCGATGTGACCCATGTGTTCGATTGCGCCAGCGTCGGCACCGGAAC
The DNA here is from genome assembly GCA_035515455.1 of Xanthobacteraceae bacterium. Taxonomy (GTDB): domain Bacteria; phylum Pseudomonadota; class Alphaproteobacteria; order Rhizobiales; family Xanthobacteraceae; genus BOG-931. The sequence continues at coordinate 22,382 of DATJBH010000093.1, read as the reverse complement.
GGCGCGGATCGAGGCGCTCGCCAATCTGCTTGACGGGCTCGAGGCCAATGCGCCGGATTTCCGCAACATCAATCTGCAGCAGGGCATGAAGTATTACGGCTGCCATCTCGGGCCGTTTGCGACCCCGGCGCGGGAGGACGCGCCACGACTTGCCGGCAATCTCTTCTATTACGCCGATGAGGATCTGATCCGGAGACGACAAGCGGGCAAACCGTGGACCTGGACCGCGCTCCGTCCGCACTCGGTCTGCGGCTACGCCGATGGCAATCCGCTCAATCTCGCGCTGGTGCTTGCCGTCTATTGTTCAATCCGGTGCGAACTTGCCGAACCACTGTGGTTTCCCGCCAGTGTCCGCTGCTTCGAGTCGCAGTTTCAAGTCATGGATGCCTCGTTGCTCGCCCGCGCCGCGCTCTACGTCGCGACCAACAGACCGTGCGCCAACAACGCGTTTAATCTCAACAACAGCGAATGTTTCCGCTGGCGTGGCCTGTGGCCCGGTGTTGCCGCTTACTTCGGGCTGAAGGCCGAAGGCGCCGGCGGCGAGCCGCTGGCGGATTTTTTGACGCGCCACGCCGGCACCTGGAATGCGCTGGCTGCCCGGCACGGGCTGCGGGTATTTCCCATTGAGCGGGCGGCGGCTTGGGTGCGCGGCGATTACACGGCACCGAATTCACGATTCGCTGCCGAATACGACATTTGCACCGACACGACGAAAATCCGGCAGGCCGGATTCTCGGATGCGGTCGGGAACGCGGCCATGTTCCAGCGCCTGTTCACTTGGTACCGGGACAACCGCGTCATTCCATGATCCGGGGCGCCGGAATGACGCCGCGGCGGCGGAAGTCGTCGAAGAACCCCAGAAACATCTGCAGGCTGTCGGCGACTTCGTGAAAACCGAACCGGCGTAATTTCGTCGTGCTCGACATTTTGTCCCACTCCGGCCCGAAGATGAAATCGCCGTAACGCCACAGCGCCATGCTCTCATACGGCGTATCGACGAGACCGTTCTTGGCGACGATGTCGCGCCAGACCGGCGCCCGAGCGGGCATTTCGTCGGTCATCGAGATGGTTCTTATCGGCCCCGGCGCGAGGCCGAAGTGGCGCGCAAAGACCGGCCAGAAATTTTCCCAACGAAAAAAATCGCCGTTGGTCACGTTGAAGGCCTGATCGGCGCAGCGCGGCTCGGTCGCCATCCAGACGATAGCGCGGGCGAGCAGGCTCGCGTCGGTGCACTCATAGACCGAATGGTAATTCCCGGGCGTACCAGGAAAGCTGAGCGGCTCGCCGAGATGCCGGCAGATCGCGGCATAGGTTGCGATCAGCAGAGGCAGGCTGCGTGGCGTCGCCAACGACGAGTCGCAAATGCAATGCGGACGGCTCGCGCTCCAGCTCCATTGCCGCGCTGTCCGCGCCATGACGATATCTTCCTGCGCGTAATAGAAATTTTGGCGCGCGTGGCGCGGCTCGTCTTCTTTTGCCGGCGTCGGAAACGGCCCATCGGTCGAGCCGTAGTACTTGGTGCCGTGCACCATGTGGACGTGCCGCAGCGCTGGGCTCGCCGCCTCGACCGCGTCGAGCAGATTGCGGAACATCGCCGTGTTGATGTCGGTGGATTCGTCCTGCCCGGTGACGAATTGGGCGCGCGCCGTGTAGAAGAGATGCGTTACGCCGGAAGCCTGGCTGGCGAACTGTCTGCACTGGTCGGGATTGCTCAGATCCAGCGTCGCGTAATCGACCCCGGCAATCCGGTTGTCCGTCGCCGGCAGACGGCGGGCGCAACCGACGACGCGAAATTTTCCCGACGCCACGAGCGCTTGCGAGAGTCTCGAGCCGACGACGCCGCTTGCGCCCGCGACGACCGCTACATCTTGTGCCACGGCGGCCCTCGCGGCTTACGCCGGCTGATAGCGCGTCCCGATCGATGGTTTGTTCTGCCCCAGTCCGGGCAATTCCCACACTCCGGCGCCGGCCGGATTGATGTCGGCGGCGATGTCGACGTCGATCAGGTAGGGCTTGTTGGCCGCGATACCCTTGCGCACGGCCTCGGCGAGATCGGCGGCACGGTCGATGCGCACACCCTCGACGCCGGCGGAGCGCGCCATGGCCGCGAAATCCGGATTGTAACGCTGGCCGGTTTTCGGATCGTGGAAATCGGTGGCTAGCTCGCGACCCTGCAGGTAGCCGCGCTGCAAGCCGCGAATAGAGGCGTAAGCGTAATTATTCCACACCACCCAGACCACTGGCAGACCGTACTCGACCGCGGTGCCAAGCACGTTGGCATGCATGAAAAACGCCCCGTCGCCGCAAACCGAGACGCAGGGACGGTCAGGCGCTGCGAATTTGGCGCCGAGCACGCCGGCCACGCCGAAGCCCATGGCGCCGAAGCCCATGCAGCCGATCAGCGAATCCGGACGGCGCGGCTTGCAATAGCCAAGGAGCCAGTTGTGATGCACGCCGATGTCGCTGACGAGAATTGCGTCGTCCGGCAGACCCTTGTCGATCTCGGCGGCTGCGCGCTGCGGATTGATCGGCCGGCTGTCGTCGGAAAATCCGGGCGCGACGAATTTGTCCCACTCCTTGCGGTAGCCATCGATCATGCCGAGCCATTTCCTGCGCGCGTCGAGTTTGTTCTCGACATCTTTGCGGCGATCGAGCTCGGCGAGCACTTGCCGCAGGAAGGTGCGCACGTCGGCCATCAGGCCGAGCGCGACGGGATAATTGCGGCCGATCTCTTCGGGGTCGATGTCGACGTGGATGAGCTTGGTCGGCGGGATGGTGAAGGAATAGCCCGGGATCCACGAGCTCGAGGTACGGTCGTCGAAGCGGATGCCGAGCGCCAGCAAAACGTCGGCTTGGCGCGTTGCATGATTGGCCTGATAGTGGCCGCCGCGGGCGACGAGGCCGAGCGCCAGCGGATGATGCGTGTCGATCGCGCCGAGCCCGCTCATCGAGGCGGCCACCGGAATTTGCAGGCGTTCGGCGAGCTTCAAAAGGTCCTCGCTGGCGCCGCCATAGCGCACGCCTTGTCCGACGATGATGCAGGGCCGTTCGGCGCCGAGCAGCATGTCGACGGACTTGACCACACCGTCCGGATCGGCGCCGCAACGGCTGGAGATGTTGGCGATCCATTCTTCGGGCTTCGGTGACTCTTCGGCAGCCGCCTCCAGGAACACGTCGAACGGCACGTCAAGCACCACCGGACCCGGACGACCGGTCACCATCGTCTTCCACGCTTGACGCACGGCAAGCGGCACCATCTCGCCCCGCGTCGGCTGGTAGACTTTCTTGCAGCAAGGACGCACCATCGACGGAAAGTCCGCCTGATACTGGCGATACATCTCCTGGAACGCGCCGCGATTGAATTGGCTCGTCGGCACATTGCCGGTCACGGCGAGAAACGGTACCGAATCGAGATAGGCCGTGGTCAGCGAGATCGGCAGATTGGCCGAGCCGGGTCCGCATGACGTGAACGTGGCGGTCGGCTTGCCCGAGACCCGGTAATAGACGTCGGCCATGAAGCCAGCGACGCTTTCGTGATGTACGGAGACCGTCTTGATGTCGCTCTGACGCTCATAGAGCGCGTCGATAAACTGGATGTTGCCGTGCCCGCACAGGCCGAAGGTGTAGGGGACTTTCTCCTGGATCAGATAATCGACAATGACTTGTGCGCCATTCATCTTGTTGGTCGACACCGGATAAGCCTCCACGAGCGTTTCGATTGCGAAGTTCGCATGATCTGGCGGCACCCCTGATGCGAACTTCGGAATCAAAGGGGCACAAGCTAATTTATGATTACACGAGGCGGCCGCTTGATCTTGGGAACCTCGAATCCACCGCACCGGTGACGGGCCAATTGCGAGCGAAGCGAAGCTATTTCTCACATTGCTGCACGTCAATTGATATTGTGGTGCGGCGCGTTTTACGGCAAATGCATGCGGAGCGCGAGAGTCCGCTTGTGCCGAGGGGCCGCGGAGCCGATGATCGAGGCTCGGTTTTGAGGATGGCGGCCGCTATTCGGAGGTTATCGGGTGAACGTGCGGGCTAGGGTTAAGGTGAGCAAGCCGGGGGCATCGGCTCGGGGCCAGATCGCGCGCTTGGTCGCGCCCGCACCGGATGGCGATGACGAGAGCTCCGACGGCCGCCGGCGCGGCGGCGTGCAGTCACTCGGCCGGGCTTTTGCGATTCTCGAGCAGGTGGCGCGCCATCGCGACGGCATCGGGCTTGCCGAGTTGAGCCACCTCGTCGGCCTACATAACTCCACCACCTTTCATCTCGCCAAGACCTTGGTATCGCTCGGCTACCTGCGCCAGGAAAGGCACACCAAGCGCTATCGGGTGGGGCGCCCGCTTTTTGCGCTGGCGGCGAGCGCGCTCGACGAGATCGAAATGGTCAGTCTGGCGACGCCGGTGCTCGAAGAACTGTCCCGCGAATTGGGGGAGGCGAGCCATTTCGCCCTGCGCATGGGCGACGTCGTGGTCGTGATCGCGCGCACCAGCGGACCGAGCGCGTTTCAGCTGGCCGATCGCGTCGGCGTGGTGCGGCCGGCGCACTGCACCGCAGTCGGCAAGGCAATTCTCGCCTCGTTGCAGCCGGACCAGTTGAAGCGTTTTCTCGACCGCGCCGGCATGAAACCCTCGACCGCGAAATCGATCACTGAAGTTCCCGCGCTGCTGCGTGAGATCGAAGAGGTCAGGCGGACCGGCATCGCCATCGACGACGGCGAATTCAATCTCGAAGTGCGCTGCCTCGCGGTGCCGGTCGAGGACTTCACCGGCAAGATCGTCGGAGCGCTTGGCATTTCGGCACCGGTCTGGCGGCTGACGCGCCAGGCGCTGCAAAGCCGGTCAAAAATCGTCCAGGCAGCGGCGGCGCGGCTCGGCCGCGAGTTTGGCGTTGCGGATAATTTGCCCGAACCGGCCGTGAAACGGAAAAGCACGCGGCAATAGCGGGCATCCGATTGTTTCAGAAAGTCGGTGATTTTGCGCCTGGTTGCGCCAGCGTATTGCCGATGCACGTTCTCACGGAACGAGACTGCCGCTCGGCACCGCGCATTTGACTCACGATCGAGCCACCTTACACTCGCCTCCAAGAAAAATTCAGCGATGAGCAGCGCATTCAGCGGGTAGGGAGAAATGACCAAGACTGACACCACGACGGGTAGGATTGTTCATGTCATTTGCCGTTTCGTCACGGCGCTGGCGATGATCGGCTTTGTCGGCGCTGCCCGCGCCGAGGACTATCCGAGCCGACCGATCACCATGATCGTGCCGTTCGCCGCCGGCGGACCGACCGACATATTGGGTCGTCTCATCGGGCAAGCGATCGGTCCGATGCTCGGCCAACAGGTCGTGGTCGAAGACGTCACCGGCGCCGGCGGCACGATCGGCGCCGCCAAGGTCGCCCGTGCCGCGCCCGATGGCTACGCCATGCTGATGGGCAATCTCGGCACCCAGGCGGCGAGTGTCGGCATTTACGGCGACAAGCTGCCTTACGATCCCCGCAAGGATTTCGAGCCGGTGATTTATGTTGCTTCGACGCCGATGGTGCTGGTGACCAAAAAGACCCTGCCGGTGAAAACGCTGAACGATGTCATTGCCTGGGCCAAGGCCAACAAGGGCAAGGCAACGATGGGCTCGGCCGGGGTCGGCTCGATCTCGCACCTGACGCTGCTGTTGTTCAATCACCTGACCGGCGCCGACGTCACGCATGTTCCCTATCGCGGTCTCTCCGAGGCCACCAATGACCTTCTCGGCGGCCAGATCGACTTGTTGTTCGACCAGGTCGTCACCGCGACGCCGCACATCCTCAACGACAGCGAGAACGCCATCGTGGTGACGATCCCGCACCGCGCGCCCTCGATCCCGAACGTACCCTCCGCGAACGAGGCCGGCTTGCCGCAACTGCAGACCGTCGCCTGGACTGCGCTGTTCATGCCCAAAGGCACGCCGGCGGCGATCGTCAACCGCATCAACGCCGCGGTGCAGAAGGCCATGGTCGATCCCGACATCGCCAAGCGGCTGGCGCAAATCGGCGCCGACATCCCGCCGCCGGAGCAGCGGTCGCCGGCTGCGCTCGGTCAGCTTGTCAGCGCCGAGATCGACAAGTGGACGCCGCTGATCAAGGCCGCGGGCGTTTCGGCCAAGTAAATTCAGCGCCGTGAAACTCAATGACGACGAGAGCGCGATGCGCGCGGGTGCGTCGGGCCCGCTGCGGCAGTGGGCGATCGCGCATCAAATCAAGGTCGGCGATTATCTCGGTGCGCGCGATTTCGTCCCGGTCGGTCAGGCCCACATCATGGCCGACACCGAGTCGCTCGGCGCGGCCGGCGTCGAATGGCTGGAACGCTGGGCGCGACTGCCGGCCGATGAGCGCACCGTCCGCATACCGACGATCACCGATCCGCGCGGCACCGACTTCGCGCAAGCCGCGCGGCTGAAGCAGCAGCGGTGGATGCTCGATCTGGAGCGCCGCGCGATCGCCGCCTTCGAGGCGCTCGGCGTGCTGATGACCGACACTTGCATCAATTATCAGACCATCATGCCGCCGGTGCGCGGCGAGCACATGGCCTATGGCGACACCGGCGTCGTGATCTATTCAAACAGCGTCTGCGGCGCGCGCTCGAATTTCGAGGGTGGGCCGTCGGCGCTCTCGGCTGGGCTCACCGGCCGCACGCCGCGCTACGGCTATCATCTGGATGAGCGCCGCATGGCGACTTTGCTGGTCGAGCTGGCGTGGACGCCGCGCGAGCTCTCCGACTGGGGCGCGCTGGGCGGCGTGGTCGGGCGGCTTGCCGGCGACTATTGGCAAGTGCCGGCACTGGTCGGGCTCGAACGCGTGCCGAGTGCCGACGAAATGAAGCATTTCGGCGCGGCGCTGGCGAGCTTCGGCTCGGTGGCGCTGTTTCACATGATCGGCGTCACGCCGGAGGCGATGCGGCTCGAAGACGTCGTGCCTGGAGGGGTCTCGCTGAAGACCCATGATGTCGGCGAGGCCGACATCCGTGCGCTGCAGGCGCGCTACGCCAAGGACATCGCCGCGGTCGACGTCGTGGTGTTCTCGGCGCCGCAGCTCAGCCTCGTCGAAATGCAAATGTTGGCGGCGATGCTCGAAGGCCGCCATGCGGCGATCCCGCTCCTTGCCGTCACGAGCCCGCAGGTCAAGCCGGATTGCGACCGCATGGGTCTCACCGCGCGGATCGAGGGCGCCGGCGGAACGGTGCTGTCCGGCATGTGCTTCTATCAGAGCTATGCCCGCGAGATCGCCGAAGCCAATGGCTGGAGCCGGCTCGCCACCAACTCGGCCAAGTTGACCAACATCCTCGGCGGCTACGGCTATCGGCCGGTGCTGTTGTCGATGGAGCGCTGCGTCTCGGCGGCCTGCGCCGGGGGAAAGCTGACATGAGCGGTGAGATTTTTTACGCCGCCGCCGGCATGGGCCGCAAAGTGCAGGCGCGGGCGCTCGTTGCCAGTGACGGCTTCTCGGCGCGCTACGATCTCGACCGCATTCGCGGCGTATTTTCGCGGCCCGAGCACAAGCTCGCCGGCGAGAGCTATCGGGATCGGGTGCTCGTTCTCGATGCCGCCAAAGGCGGCGTCGCGACCGCCTGGATGCTCTATGAGATGGCATCGCGCGGCGTGATGCCGGCGGCGCTGGTCTTGAATCGTGTCAATCCGATCATGGTGCAAGGCGCCGCGCTTGCCGATTTCACCATGATTTCCGGTTTCGATGTCGACATCACCAAGGCGATCCCGGCCAGCGTCGAGGTCGAGATCGACCCGAATGCGGAACCGCCTTTCATCCACGTTCTTTGAACGAACGGACTTGCAGATGCCCTATTCGGACTACCGGCCGGACCTCATGGGTTCGGCGACCCTCGAGCCTAACGGCGCGTTCGAAGCCGGCTCCTTTCAGTCGTTTACGCTGGTCCACACCGCGGGCGCGTTCGGCGTCGACGATACCGGCTCGCTGAAGGTCGGCTTTCGTTTTGCCACGGATTTCGGGCCGGTGCAGTTCGACGATCCCAAAGGGCAGGGCTACACGACCGTGGAAGCCTCGAACGGCGCGACGCTCGAATGCAAATGGGAATTCAAGCGCAACATCCGGCCGTGGAGCCGCTCGCTCTATATCGGCGTGGCCAAACACTTTCTCGCGCCGGGCGACACGATCACGATCCGTTTCGGCGACCGCCGCTTCGGCTCGCCGGGCATCAGGCTGCAAACCTATTGCGAGAGCGAATTCGAGTTTCATGTCCTCGCCGATCCGATCGCGACCTACGACTATGTCGCGCTGCCGCAAAGTCCGAAGATTGCGATAATTCCCGGTCCGCCAGTGCGCTGGCACGCCGTTTTGCCGACGCTGGTCCGTGCCGGCGAGCCGTTCCGCCTCGCCATCAAGGCCGACGACAAGTGGGGCAATCCTTCGAACCGCGGCGAAGGAACGCTGCGGCTTCGCAGTTCCGTGCCGGTGCAGGGACTGCCCGAGACCGTCCGCTTCGAGGCCGGCAAGTTCGCCGCATTTGTGACCGATCTGAAAGTCGTCGCGCCGGGCGATCTGACCATCGGCGTCTTCGATGCTCAAAATCGCGAATTGTGCCGATCCAACCCGCTGCGCGCCGTACCGAAGGCAATTCCGCTGGTGCATTTCTGGGGCGATACGCACGGCCAGTCGAACGAGACCCTCGGCACCAATTCGGCGCGCGAATATTTCGAATTCGGCCGCGACAAGGCCTTCGTCGATGTGATGGGCCACCAGGGCAACGACTTCCAGATCACCGGGGCGTTCTGGGACGAACTTAACCGGCTATCGCGCGAATTCGACCGGCCCGGCTCGTTCGTCTGCATCCCCGGCTACGAATGGTCGGCCAACACCGCCGTCGGCGGCGATCGCAACGTGCACTTCCGGCATGAGGGCGAGACCATCCATCGCTCGTCCCATGCTCAGATCGCCGACGCCGTCGACATCAAGGATGAGCCTGCCGATGCGCATACCGCGCACGACCTGTTCCGGAAGCTGCAAGGCAAGAATTGCGTCGTGGTGTCCCATGTCGGCGGCCGTTATGCCGACATCCGCTATGCCCACGATGCGAAACTCGAAACCGCCGTCGAGGTGCATTCGGCCTGGGGCACGTTCGAATGGATTTTGCACGACGCTTTCGAGAAGGGCTACCGCGTCGGCGTCGTCGCCAACTCCGACGGCCACAAGGGCCGGCCGGGCGCCTGTTATCCGGGCGCGTCGTTCTTCGGCAGCCAGGGCGGCCTGACCTGCTTTATCGCCGAACGCCTGGACCGCGACGCAATCTTCGAGGCGATGCGCCGCAGGCATCACTACGGCACCACCGGCAACCGCATGATCCTCCACGTCGGCGCCGAACTTGCGGACGAGGCCGAACTGTTCGCTCGCGATCCGGCCTTCGATCCCACCGTCGTGGCTACGACGCGCCGGCTGATCATGGGCGACATCGCGCGCGTGGCGTCGGACACGGTGCGGCTTTCGGTAGAAGCTGTTGGCTCCGCCCCGATCGAGCGGATCGACATCTTCGATGGCTTCGACCATCTGGAGACTGTTCGGCCTTATGCCGCAAGCGATCTCGGCGCTCGTGTGCGTCTGAGCTATCGCGGAGCGGAATACCGCGGCCGTGCACGCACGACGGCTTGGGACGGCTCACTCACCGTGAGCAACAACAGCATCGTAAAGACCCGCGTCATCAACAACTGGAATCTCGATCGCGGCATTCAGCATCAGGACGGCGGCGCGGTCATTTGGAAGGCGGTGACCACCGGCAACTACGGCGCCATCGATTTGTGGCTCAAAGAGAAGGCCGGCCGGATCGCGTTCAAGACCAAACCGGTTTCAGGAGAGGCGGCGATCGCCGACATCGGCGTTGAGGAGGCCGTCTTCGCTGCCGGCGGCCTCGATCGCGCTGTCACACTGCAGCGTCTGCCGGAGACGATGACGGAGCGACGGATGAGGCACAGCGTCGAAGCGAAGATCAGACTCGAGGGCGACACGCGTCTCTACGTTCGCGTGCAGCAGGAGGACGGGCACCGCGCCTGGTCAAGCCCGATCTATCTGTTCCGCAAGTAGGAATAAGGCTTCGCCGCGCCCACGGCTATTGTGCCGCCGGCCGGGAATACAGAAAGACGCGAATCAGATTGGCTTCGCCGACGACCTCGCCGAGCGAGCGAAACGCGAAGAATGGGAAAAGGATCAGCAGCATGACGAAGCTCGCGGCAACAAGCTGATCGAGCGTGCCCCCGGCAATGGCGAGAATCGATTCGCCGATGGAGCGGTGATGGATCAGGCCCACCACGATTTCCTCGAGCGCGTTCAGCACCAAAAGGAGCGCGAAGAACACCAGCGATTTATAGAGTGTGAGCCAGATCAATCCTTGATTTTTGAACCTCCGGCCAAGTTTCAGGACGTTTCCCACGCTGATGAACTTGGCCAACAACAAGGCTTTGATTGCGGCAGGGCCATAGGGTGAAAATGCCACGCCCTGGGCGTGCAGGATCGCGGCTTTCATGTTGGTCAGAGCGGCGAAGCAGATGAAGAGATAAATCGCGATGACGATGAACTCCTTCATCTCGTGGGTCACACGTTCCCGCAAGGCCGGCTTTGCCAGTGCATCGTTCATTGCCGCCTCCCATCCCCCGATCGAGCGGTCTGTCGATCGCTAATCTCGCCCCGGCGCGCGGCCAAATCCAGAGGCACCGGAGGCTCCCGGTCCGACACGCTCGGACTAGATCACTTCCTTCGTCTTGTCGTCGGTCTCGCCGTAGCGATGCAGCGTCGCCGGCCGGGTGCCGGCGTAAAGCCGCTCCAGGCCGGGCGCGATCTTGGCGTTTTCGCGCTCGAACAGCGAATTGCCGTCGAGATCGCTCTCGACCAGGAACGGACCGAATTTCTCGACATCGAGCACCCAGACCGCCTGTGCCAATCCCAATTCTTCGAGCCAATACACGCCGGCGACCCGCTTGATGCCGCGACCGAGCAATGCGCCGGTGCCGTAGCCGACGGTGGTGAGATAGACGGCGTTGTTCGGCACGAAATGCTTGCGATAGGTCTCCGAGGTCATGCCGCCTTTGCCGATGATGATGTTGCAGCCGGAGATCTTGAACCAGCCTTCGAGCCATTGGGCGAAGCGGAAGGAGGCGGTCGCGGTCACCGCGCCCACGGTATAGGTGCCGTCCGGGTGGATATTGGCCGCCGGCGAGCAGTGGAAATTGGTGATGCCGAGGGCCTCTTTTCCCGCAGGCATCCCCGCCCCATCGGCAATCGCTCGCTTATAGACGCCTTCGCGCGCGGTGAAGACGCGGCCGGTCAAATAGGCGACCGAGCCGATTTCCAGCTTGCGCAAGTCTTCGGTGCGCGCCGGCAGGTTGATTTGTACTTGTTTGAGGTCGGACATTTTTATTCCGCCGCCTCCGCCGCCTGCTGCCCCCACTCCACCGTGGAGCGCCGCATGTAATCGGTGAACCACATCGGATCGGTACGGAACGCGGTCTTGCCGTCGGCGGCGATGCGGGCGCAGGCGCGGCGCGATGACAGGCAGAACATGTGCACCGACATTGGCATGCCGCCGGTGTGGCAATAGCCGACCTCGATATGGCAATCGACCACCATCGAGGAGCCGATGAAGCCCATGGCGCCCATGCCGATATTGTTGCCGAGCTCCTTGAACTCCTCTTCCAGCGCCGCGATTTTCGGATCGGGATTGCGCGAGCCGACGACGCGCAGGCACGACGCCTGCTTGCCCAGCACCATCGAGGTGTCCTTCGAGCCGCCGAGCCCGATGCCGACAATGGCCGGCTGGCAGGCGAGCCCGCGCTTGCCGAAGCCGATCAGGGTGTCGAGATAGAATCGCTTGATGCCCTCGATGCCGTCGTTGGGAAACAGCATGCGGTAATCCGAGCCGAACAGGCCGCCTTTGTGCACGGTGGTCAGCTCGATCCAATCGGCATCGGGATGGAACGAATACTCGATCTCCGGCGCGTTGATGCCGACATTGTTGTTGTGATCGGTGCGCCACAGCGGATGCACGCGGTTGGGGCGGAGCGGCACGTTCGACGTGGCCCGCGCGGTGGCGCGGCGCAGCGCGGTTTCCAGCGCGATCGGACCGCCCTCGATGCGGGCGTCATTGCCGATCTTGACGTACCAGCGCGGCAGGCCGGTATCGCCGCACATGGCGCGGCGATCCTCCTTGGCGGCTTCGTAGTTCTCCAGCATCGCCTTGATGACGAAAGCCGACAGATCGCCCTTTTCGGTGTCGGCGCAGCGGCGCAAGCCGTCGAGGTAATCCTGCGGGATTTCGATGGCGGCTTTGGCCATCAAATCCTCGGCGGTGCGTTGAATGCTGGAAAGTGGAATAGCCATTTTATTCCGCTGCCTCGCGCAAAAGCGTTTCCCCTGGCCTCACGTGACTGAAAAGGACCGGCCGATCCGTCATTTCGATCTTACCGGATATATTGCGCGCCACGGTGAAGGTCGAGGTCGCCAGATCGCCCGGTTCCGGAAAATCGGAGCGGTAGTGCGCCCCGCGGGAATTTTCGCGCCGCAGTGCAGCGAGCGCGATGACACGGCTCACTTCGCATAATGAGCGCAGATTGAGCCAATCGTGCCAGGTCAGATTGAATTGGCGCTGCCCGGCATCGGCAAGGCCGGTCGCGAGCAGTTCCGCCTCGATGGCGTCGACGCCGGCGAGGCCGCGCTCGATGGTCGCGCGGTCGCGCACCACGCCGACCTCGTCCCACATCGTATCGAGCAGCTTTTCGCGCAACGCATTGAGGTCGCTGGGCTTGCGGCTGAACGGATGCAGCGCGCGCTCGACTTCCGCGTCGAGCACCCGCCCATCGGGCGGGTGATGGCCGGGATTTTTTGCGATCCATCCGGGCATGATATCGCCGGCAATGCCGCCAAATACCGTGGAATTGGCGACGCCATTGCCGCCGAGCCGGTTGGCGCCGTGCATGCCGCTGGCGTCCTCGCCGGCGACGAACAGTCCGAAACGCTCGGTCGAAGTATCGACCTCGCAGATCACGCCGCCCATGAAATAATGCGCGGTCGGCACCACCTCGACGAGGCCGCCGGCGAGATCGAAGCCGCAATCGCGGCAGCGGTCGACCATGCCCTTGAATTGCTTGGCGACGTTCGCGGGGCCGAGATGGCCCATCTTGATATAGACGCCGCCGTGCGGCGTGGTGCGACCGGCGCGCATCTCGGCATAAATCGCGCGGCTGACCACGTCGCGCGTGGCGCGCTCGAGCTTCGGATCGTAGTCGCCCATGAAGCGGTGCATCGCGCCATTGAGCAGGTGCCCGCCGGCGCCGCGCAGGCCTTCCTCCAGCACGGTGCCGGTCATGCGGGTGTCGGGGCCGGCGAGAAGCCCGGTCGGATGGAACTGCACCATCTCCATATCCCGGAGAGGAAGGCCGAGCCGGAGCGCCATGGCGAGCCCGTCCATGCTCTTGTCGCCGGACGGCGTGTGATAGCGGTACATGGTCGGGCCGCCGCCGGTCGCCAGCAGCACGGCCTTCGCCGCGACGAAACGGAATTCGCCCGACCGCACGTCGATCATCAGCGCGCCTGACAGCGCGCCGTCCGGCGCCGGGATCAGCGCGACGGCGCGATGCTCCTCGAGGCGGCGGATCGGCCGCGCCCACACTTGCTCCATCAGCCGGTTGATGATCTCGATGCCGGTGAGATCGCCCTTATGCACAGTGCGGTCGAAGGTCTGGCCGGCGAACGCTTTACCGTGCAGCGTGCCGTCGGGATTGCGGTCGAAGAAACAGCCGATCTCGTTTTCGAGTTCCCGCACCCGCTCGATGGCCTTGGTCACCAGCGTCCAGGCCAGCTCCTGGTGCGGCAGCCACTTGCCGCCTTCGATCGTGTCCATGAAATGGCGCTCGATCGAGTCGCCGGGGTTGAGCGCGACATTATAGCCGCCCTGCACCATGCGGGTGCAGCCGCATTTGCCGAGGAGCCCTTTGCTGGCCACCGTGATGTCGAGATCAGGATTCGCTTGCAAAGCGTGCAGCGCGGCAAACAGACCGGCGCCGCCGGAGCCGAGGATCAGAATGTCGGTTTTGAGATGCTCGACGTTCATGGAGACCTTAGAACACGCGCACGAGGAAAACGAAGGCGACAACAGCAGCCGCCGTGGCCGCGAGCGTCGCAAGCTGCTTCTGGCCGTCGCGCCAATTCATGTTTTCTATGACCAGGACGCGCAAGCCGCCGAGGAGATGCACGGTAAGCAAAAAAACCAATCCGCCTTCGGCAAGCTTGACCAGCGGCTGATCGGTCCAGCGCAGGAAGCTGTCGAGTCCCGCGCCGCCGTGGAAAGAGAGCCCGAGGACAAAAAAGTGGACCGGCAGAAAAATGGCCAGCGCGAGCCCGGAGATGCGGTGAATCATCGCCGCGATCCACAGCGCGCTGCCGCGGCGTTCCATGTCGAGAGTTTTCACGTCAGCACCAATGCGATGACGGCGTGAAATCCGAGCAGCGCCAATACGCCGCCAAAGAAAGCCGCGCACCACCCGGCGACGCGGTCCGCGAGCGGCGACCACTCGGTCAAGATATTGCGCACACCGATAGCGGCGTGGATGGAAGCCGCGGCGACGAACAGTCCATAGTAGGAGGCCCACACCACGCTGCCGTGCGTACGGGACAGAATGTCCGCTGCCGTCAATTGCTGCCGCGTGGCGTAGAAGATGATGGCGATGTGGATCGGCACCAGCACCGCCATCAGCGCCGCCGTTCCCCTCTGCCAGACATAGAGACGCACGTTCATATTTTGATTTCGCCTTTGAGGTAGGCCGCTGCAGCGCGCCGCTTCAGGCCGGCAATCGCGGCGGTCGGGTTGAGCGTCTGTGGGCAAAGCTCCTGGCAGGATTGATGCGAGTGGCAGGAGTGACAGCCGCCATTGGCGGCGACCGCCTGCAGCCGCTCGCGATTGCCGGCATCGCGCTGGTCATTGACCAGAGTCCACGCCCGCGTCAGCGCCGCCGGCCCGAGATATTCGAAGTTCCACCGCACCGTATCGCAGCCTGCGTAGCACACGCCGCAATTGATGCATTCGATGGCCGCGTCGGCGGCCATGCGTGCCGGCGTGTTCGGCCGGATTTGTGCGATCGGATCATGCCGCGTCTGCGACGGTGCAAAGACACCCTTGGCGCGCTGCCACTTCTGGAAGAACTCGGCCATGTCGGTGGCGAGATCCTTGATCACCGGCAAGTTCTCCAGCGGGCCGATCTCGAGGCGACCCTTGCCGGCGACCTTGGCGACATGGGTGCGGCAGGTCCAGCGCGGCTTGCCGTTGACGGTCATGGCGCAGGAGCCGCAGACGCCTACCCGGCAAGCGAAGCGATAGGACAGCGTCGGATCGAGATGGCGCTGTACATAGGTCACCACGTCGAGCACGGTCTGACTTTCGCGGCGCGGCACGGTGTAGTTCTCATAGCGGCCGTCCTGGCCGCCGCGCCATAGCGATACCGAAAGTTCCTGCTGCGGGCCGGACATGAATCTCCTTGGGCTGGCTTAATGAGCGTCTTGACCTGACTGTACCAAGCCCAATCGCGCACAAAAAGGCGAGCCGAGGCCGGTATTCCCGTGTCATGAGACTTCGCAGCGTCGGCGGCAAGGCGCTATAGTCGGCCAAACGTCTGGGAGGACAAGCCATGGCCGGCCTCACGCTGAGTTACGTGCACGGCGCCAGCGAGCAGCCGCTGATCGGCCAGACCATCGGGCAGTTTTTCGATGCCGTCTGCGACAAATGGCCTGCGCGGCCGGCCTTGGTGGTCCGCCATCAACAGGTGCGATTGAGTTACGGCGAGCTGCGGCAACAAGTCGACAAGCTCGCCGCCGGGCTGTTGACGCTGGGGCTTCATCCCGGCGACCGCATCGGCATCTGGTCGCCCAACAATGCGGAATGGGTTCTCACTCAATTCGCCACCGCAAAGGCCGGCCTGATCCTGGTCAACATCAATCCCGCTTATCGCATCGCCGAGCTGGAATATGCGCTCAACAAGGTCGGCTGCAAGGCGCTCATTCTCGCCGAGCGTTTCAAGACATCGGATTATGTCGGCATGCTGCGCGAATTGGCGCCGGAGCTCGGTCACGCCACGCCCGGCAAACTCGAATCGGCGCGGCTGCCCGCGTTGCGTTCGGTCGTTCTCATCGGCGACGGCTGGCATCCAGGCACTTTCCGCTTCTCCGAAATTCTGGCGCGCGGCACCGCGAAGGAGGCCGAGCAAATCGTCGAGCTTGCGCCGCAGCTGCAATTCGACGAGCCAATTAACATCCAGTTCACCTCGGGCACCACCGGGTTTCCCAAAGGCGCGACGCTGTCGCATCACAACATCCTCAACAACGGCTTCTTCATCGGCGAAGCGATGCGGCTCACGCCCGAGGATCGGCTCTGTATTCCAGTGCCGCTCTATCACTGCTTCGGCATGGTGCTTGGCAATCTGGCGGCGGTCACTCATGGCGCCTGCATGGTGTTTCCCGGCGAGGGTTTTGATCCGCTGGCGACGCTGGAGACTGTCGCCGAGGAGCGCTGCACCGCGCTGCATGGCGTGCCAACCATGTTCATCGCTGAGCTCGATCATCCGGAATTTTCGCGGTTCGATCTGTCGACGCTGCGCACCGGCATCATGGCCGGCTCGCCGTGTCCGATCGAAGTGATGAAGCGCTGCGTCGCTAAAATGAATCTCTCCGAGATCACCATCGCCTACGGCATGACCGAGACGAGCCCCGTAAGCTTCCAGAGTTCCACAACCGATCCGCTGGAGCGCCGCGTCTCCACGGTCGGCCGCATCCAGCCGCATCTCGAAGTGAAAATCGTCGACATGCAGGGCCGCATCGTGCCGCCCGGCACGCCGGGCGAATTATTGACGCGCGGCTATTCGGTGATGCTCGGCTACTGGGGCGACGAGGAACGCACCCGCGAAGCGATCGACGCGGCGCGGTGGATGCATACCGGCGACCTCGCCACCATCGACGCCGAAGGCTATTGCAACATCGTCGGCCGCATCAAGGACATGGTGATCCGCGGCGGCGAGAACGTCTATCCGCGCGAGATCGAGGAGTTTTTGTACCGGCATCCGAAAATCCAGGACGTGCAGGTCATCGGCGTGCCCGACGACCGCTACGGCGAGGAAATCTGCGCCTGGGTCAAGTTGCGGCCCGGCGTCGCCGCCACGGAAGACGAGATCAAGGCGTTCTGCCGCGATCAGATCGCGCACTACAAAGTGCCGCGCTACGTCAAATTTGTCGACGAGTTCCCGATGACGGTAACCGGCAAGATTCAGAAATTCATCATGCGCGAGCGCACCGTCGCCGAGTTGGGCTTGAAGGTGCAGAAGACGGCGTGACGACCGAGTGCTACTGTGTCTTGATCTTCTCGTCCGCCACCACCCGCGCGGCGGCCGGGCGCTTGAGCATGCGGTCCTTGTGCGCAGTGTAGTTTTTCAACTCGGCCATCGGCAGCTCACGGCGCACGCCCCAGGTGTAGAAAACGAGGCCGTATGGGTCGAGCACGGAATAGCCGTCGCCGAACCATTCCCGGCCGGCCAGCATGCCGTCGATCTGCTTCAGATAGCCGTGGAACGTCTTCAGTCCCTTGTCCTTGATGCCGGGATAGGCGCTGGCTTCGTCGCTATAGCGCTCAGGCCGGCCGACATGGGCGTGGGCCGGATGCACGCTCGAGGCAAAGAAGCCGATCAGCGAGAGCGCTTTGGCTTCCGCCGTGGGGTCTTTCGGCCACAGGCCGAAGCGCTTGCCGAGATACGGCAGAATGGCGGTGTTCTCGGTGAGCGGCTCGCCGTTGTCGAGCTTAAGCGCCGGCACGCGCCCCAGCGGATTGATCTTGAGATACGCCTCGGTGCGCTGCTCGCCACCGGCGAGATCGACCTTCTTGGCCTCGTATGGCTCGCCGCTCTCTTCGAGCACGATATGTGAGGCCATCGAGCAGGCACCCGGAGCGTAATACAGCGTCAACATGCGAGTTTTTCCTTCAACCGAAATTCGCCGCCAGCTACTTTTTAACCTTTTGCAGAATCGGCGCCCAGGTTTGCTGTTCTTGCCTGACGAAAGCAAGGGTCTGCTCCGGCGTCATGGCGCGAGAATAACTGCCGATCTTTGCCAGGCTGTCCTTGAAACCGGCGCTGCTGACGACCTTGGCCAAGACGTCGCTCACTTTGCCGACGATGGCTGTTGGCGTGCCCTTTGGCGCGACCATGACTTGCCAGCCCAAAGCGCGGAAACCGGGGATCGTTTCCGCAACGGTCGGCAGATCGGGAAACTGCGGCAATCGTTCGGGAGATGCGACCGCGATGAGCTTGACCTGTCCCGATTTCACCGCGCCGACGATCCCCGAATAGCCTTCGATGATCATCGAGACGCGGCCGGAGCCGACGTCGGCCAGCGCCGCCGCCGGGCCGCCGCTGTACGGCACGCGCAACAGCTGCACGCCGGCGCGGTCCGCCAGCAACAGTCCGGTAAGATCGGTCAACCTGGCGACGCCGGTCACCGCAATCGAGATTTTTCCGGGCTCCTTTTTGGCGAGCGCAATGAGCTGCGGCAACGTCGAGACGCCGAGCTTGGGGTTCACCGCAACGAACATCGGATTTTCGGCCGTATAGCCGATCGGGATGAAATCGCGCGGCAACATCAAGGGCAGGTTCGGCGCAACCGACGGCAGCGCCACGAAGGTCGACAGTGCCGGCATGAACAGCGTGTAGCCGTCGGGCGGAGCTTCCGCCGCGGCGCGGGCGGCGATGCTGCCGTTGGCGCCGGGATGGTTCACCACGATGAACTGCTGGCCCAATGCCTTGCCGAGCCCTTCGGCAACAAAGCGCGCGTCGACGTCCGGCGTCGAGCCCGGGGCCGCGTCCGAGATGATCGACACCGGCTTGTTCGGATAATTGTCGGCCTGGGCATGCGCGGCAGTCGCCGCCGACAATGCCCCCAGGCACAGGCCGATGATGCGAAGCCATTGCCAAAGCTTAGTCATGTCATCCTCCCCCAATCGCGCCGGATCGGGCGCGTCTTTCGACATCGTTAAACCAAGGATACGGCGGCTCGGCGCGCCTTTCTACCCAAGTAGCTGCGCCAAACCGACACGGTCGCGTCAGCAATGAATAGGACGCAGCGGTCTCTTTACGTTAACCCGACGTAACCGCTCGCCCGCGGATGCACGTTTAAGGTTTTCCTCTTAAGACTGGTCCCAATACGGCTTCGCTCGGCAGGGCGGGTTCTGAGCCAAGTCCATCATCGAGTTCGTGACCAGACCGTGACACGCGCCTCACCATTGACTGCGTTTCGCACGACCGCCGGCCCCGTCGATGCCGGACGGGGCGCGCTGGCTCCTCTGGCGGAATTGTCCCGCGACCTCGGGCTCGAATTGAACATCAGCATCCATACCGGCCTCGACGAGGTCGAGGACCATTGGCGCCGCTTGCAGCAAAGCGGCGAATGCACGGCATTCCAGAGTTTCGAATGGCTGGCGACGTGGCAGCGCCACGTCGGCAGTCGTGAACGCACCGTGCCGGTCATCGTGGTCGGCCGTTTTGCCGACGACAGCCCCACATTCATCCTGCCGCTCGCCATCGAGACGCGACGTTCGCTGCGGCGGCTATGCTGGCTCGGCCAGGAATTGTGCGATTACAACGGACCCCTCTTGGCGCGCGATTTTGCGCAACGCGTCACACCCGAGCGCTTTCTTGCGCTGTGGCGCGAAGTGTGCGCGCGCGTCCAATCAACGCGCGATCTGCATTACGACTGGATCGAGTTCGAGAAGATGCCGCAAACGATCGGCGTCCAGAGCAATCCCTTCGTCAGCCTCGGCGCGGTGCCCAACGCCAACAGCGCGCACATCACCCAATTGGGCGATGACTGGGAGGCGTTTTATCGCGCGCGGCGGTCTTCGGCGACACGCCGGCGCGACCGCGCCAAGCGCAAGCACCTGTCGGAATTCGGCGAAGTTCGCTTCGAGACTGTCAACGAGCCGGTCGACTTGCGTCTGACGCTCGACACCCTGTGGGAGCAGAAGAGGCGGATCTTTGCGCGCAAGGGCATTTCCGACATCTTTGCGCGGCCCGGCTATCGGGAGTTCTTTGCCGGCTTCGCGGCAAATCCGGATTCGCGGCATCTGGCTCATGTCAGCCGGGTGCGGATCGGATCGACCTGCGCCGCGGCGAATTTCGCCATCGTGTTCGGTGATTGCTACTATCACGTGTTGTCGAGCTATTGCGACAACGAATTGACCCGCTACGGCCCCGGCACCCTGCATCTGCGCGAGCTCTTGGCCTACGCCATCGAGCGCGGCTTGCGGCTGTTCGATTTCACCATCGGCGACGAGCGATACAAGCTCGAATGGTCGGACCTGCGGCTGAAACTCTACGATTACAGTGAGGGTGCGTCGTGGCGCGGCCGCGCCTTCAGCCTGCTCTCGAGCTTACGTCGGCGGAGCAAGCGCTTCATCAAGCAGACACCGCCATTGTGGCAATTGGTTTCCCATCTGCGCTCTGCGGTCGGTCCGCTAAGGCATTCATAGCCGGCGGAGAACTGGCCTAGGTCGGCTTACTTCTCGATGCGGTCGAGATTCGTGGTCATTCGCGCGATCACGCGGCGAAATGAGGCGAGATCGCGTGAGGCGATCCCCCGCTCGGCGTCGTCTGTGATGCTGCGCGCCGCGCCGAGCAATTCGCTGCGCAGTCGCCGCGCCTTCGCCGTGAGAAAGACGCGCATCTTGCGGCGGTCGTCATCGGCCCGCACGCGCCGAATGAGGCCGGATCGCTCCATGCTGCGCAGCGCTATGACCGTGGTGGGTTCCATCATGCCGACGCGCGCCGAGAGTTCGCGTTGCGACAGCCCGTCGGCGTTCCACAGCACGCGCAGAAAATACCATTGGCCCCGCGCCACGCCGTAGGGTGCGATGCGCCGCTCCAGTAACCGCTGGAACGCCCGATGTGCATCGCGCACCAGATAACCGGAAGACGAATCGAGCAGGAACTCAATCTTGCGGCGCGAAACCTTTGCTTGCAGGTCTTCGGGTTTCGGATTTTTGCGACCCGGCATCGGCGTTGACAGGGAAAGGCCATCCATGCAGAGATTCCTTAGAAATCTATGCAATGGGAACGCCGTCAATGCAACAGCCGCTCCGCAAGGATCAACATGCCGCCACAACGCCCAACCAGGCCTTCGATCTGCGCTCCACGCTGGAATGGCTGCGCGCCACCGGTGAATTGATCGAGACCGACAAGGAGGTCGATCCGGACCTGCAAATCACCGGGCTGCAAAAGCACATGGACGGCGGCTGCCCGGTGCTGTTCAACAACGTCAGGGGCAAGCCCAACCATCGCGTCATCACCAACCTGTTCGGCGACATGGCGGTGATCAACCGCATGTTCGGCTGGAAGGACGACGCCGAGCGGGTCAAGAAGCTCGCCTATGCGTTGTCGCATCCGATGAAGCCGGTCGAGATCGCGCAAAGCGAAGCGCCGTGCCAGGAATTCGTCGTCGACAAGCCGGACGACGTCAATAAATGGATGGTGCCGATCCGCCACACCACCTACGAGTCCGAGCTTACCGTCGGCTCCGGCATCCGCTGCGTCACCGGCCCGCAATTCGATGGCGGCTCCGATCTCGGCTACAACCGCATGAATTTCCGCTGGGGCAGTGTCGGCACGTTCCAGATCTCGCCCGGCTCGCATATGTGGCAGGTCGTCAACAAATATTATAAGGAAGACCAGCCGGTGCCGATCACCATGTGCTTCGGCGTGCCGCCGGCGTGCACGCTCCTCGCCGGCGCCGGTTTCGACTACGCCATCTTGCCGATGGGTTGCGACGAGATCGGCATCGCCTCGGCGGTCCAGGGCGCGCCGATCCGCCTCGTCAAGGCGCGCACGGTGGACGCCATGGCGCTGGCCGATTGCGAACTGGTGCTGGAAGGTTACGTCAATCCGCGTGACCGCCGCTACGAGACCAAGGAAGCCGAAGACGCCGGCGTGCAGGGCCGGCATCATTTCCATCCCGAGTGGGCCGGCTATATGGGCAAGGCGTACAAAGCGCCGACCTTCCACGTCACCGGCATCACCATGCGCAAGCCCGAGTCGAAGCCGATCATCTTCGCGCTCGGCGTCCACATGCTCGACGACCACAACATCGACACCAGTGTGCGCGAGGCGGCGATCTACGAATTATGCAACCGGCTGCAGCCCGGCATCGTGCAGAACGTGGTCATCCCCTACTGCATGACCGACTGGGGCGGCTGCATCATCCAGATCAAGAAGCGCCATCAGCTCGACGAAGGCTGGCAGCGCAATTTCATGGCGGCGGCGCTGTCGTGCTCGCAAGGCATGCGGCTCGCCATCGCGGTCTCAGAGGAC
>DATJBH010000092.1:0-7433 GCA_035515455.1 Xanthobacteraceae bacterium | reverse complement strand
TGCCGCCGGCGATTCCGATGGCGCGAGCGCCCTTGATCTTCGCGATCTGGCCGACCGCGGAGCCGACGGCGCCGGAGGCGGCTGCCACGACAACGGTCTCGCCCGTTTGCGGCTTGCCGATGTCGAGCAGCCCGGTATAGGCGGTCATACCGGGCATGCCGAGCACGCCGACGGCCGTCGAGATCGGCGCAAGCTTCGGATCGATCCTGGCAAGGCCCTTGCCGTCGGAGAGCGCGTGCGTCTGCCAGCCCGCGCGCGACAGCACGATCTCGCCCTTTGCAAAGGCGGAATTATTGGAGGCGATCACCTCGCTCACGGTGCCGCCCTCCATCACGCCGCCGATCGGCACCGGCTGCGCATAGGAGGCCGCATCGCTCATGCGCCCGCGCATGTAGGGATCGAGCGAAAGCCAGATGGTGCGCAGCAGCACCTGACCGGGCCCGGGCGCAGGCACGGGAAATTCTTCGGTGCGGAAGTCGGATGGCTTGGGCTCGCCTATCGGACGCGATGCCAGAACGATGCGCTTGGCTTGGGGCATGGTAGTTCCTCCCGTGCTTCCTTTTTGTCGTTGCGAGCGAAGCGAAGCAATTCAGTCCAGTCAATCAAAAAGACTGGATAGCTTCGTCGCTAACGCTCCTCGCAATGACGGCCTACACTCCGCCCGGATAGTTCGGACTTTCGCGCGTGATCGTCACATCATGGACGTGGCTTTCGCGCAGGCCCGCACCGGTGATGCGCACGAACTGCGCCTTCGCGTGAAATTCGGCGATGTTTTTGGCACCGACATAGCCCATCGCCGCGCGCAGGCCGCCGGCGAGCTGATGCATGACGTTCGCCACAGGTCCCTTGTAGGGCACCTGACCTTCGATGCCCTCCGGCACGAGCTTGAGCGTGTCCTTGATGTCCTGCTGGAAATAGCGGTCGGCCGAGCCGCGGGCCATTGCGCCGACCGAACCCATGCCGCGATAGGCCTTGTAGGAGCGGCCCTGCCACAGAAACACTTCGCCCGGCGTCTCGTCGGTGCCGGCAAGCAGCGAGCCGACCATGGCGATATCGGCGCCGGCGGCAAGCGCCTTGGCCAGATCGCCGGAATATTTGATGCCGCCATCGGCGATCACGGGGACATCGGCCTTCTTGGCCGCTTCCACCGCATCCATGATCGCGGTGAGCTGCGGCACGCCGACACCGGCGACAATGCGGGTGGTGCAGATCGAGCCCGGTCCGATGCCGACCTTGATCGAGTCGGCGCCGGCATCGATCAGGGCCTTGGCGCCGTCGCCGGTGGCGATGTTGCCGGCGACCACCTGTACCGCGTTTGACAGCCGCTTGATGCGGGTCACCGTGTCGAGCACGCGCCGCGAATGGCCGTGCGCGGTGTCGACCACGATCAGGTCGACACCGGCATCGATCAAGGCTTCGCTGCGCGCATAGCCGGCTTCGCCGACCGATGTGGCGGCGGCGACGCGCAGCCGGCCCTGCTCGTCCTTGCAGGCATTGGGATGGGCGACCGCCTTTTCGATGTCCTTGACGGTGATCAGCCCGACGCAGCGATAATCGGCATCGACCACCAGAAGCTTCTCGATGCGATACTGATGCAGGAGCCGTTTCGCTTCGTCCTGGCCGACGCTTTCGCGCACGGTGACGAGCCGCTCCTTGGTCATCAGCTCGGAGACCTTTTGCCGCTTGTCGGTGGCAAAACGCACGTCGCGGTTGGTGAGGATGCCGACGAGCTTGCCCGGCCCTTTGCCGTGCTGGCCGTTGCCGCCCTCGACCACCGGGATGCCGGAAATGCGATGCTCCTGCATCAGCGCCAAGGCGTCGGCAAGCGTGGCTTCGGGATTGATGGTGACGGGATTCACCACCATGCCCGATTCGAATTTCTTCACCTGGCGCACTTGCGCGGCCTGGGCGTCCGGTTCGAGATTGCGATGCAGGACGCCTATGCCGCCGGCCTGCGCCATGGCGATCGCCATTGCGGCTTCGGTCACGGTATCCATGGCCGAGGCGACGATCGGGACATTGAGCTGGATGTTGGACGTGATATGCGAGCGGATATCGACGTCCGACGGCAGGACGTCGGACAGCCCCGGCTTCAACAGCACGTCATCAAAGGTATATGCTTCGCGCGGTGGGTCTCTTGAAATCGCTGCCATTGCCAACTCCGCATGGCCCGGTATGACTGGCCATCGCATCGGGATAACGCCTCGCGGGCGAGCGGCACGAAAGTCGCTAGCCCGGCTCGATGACCCGCTTTTGGGTTGGCGGCGGTCGATAGCACGACTTGACCGCAATTGATAGGCCCCAAGCGTTCACAGGGATGGAAAGCCGGAGGAATCGCCGTGAAAAAACGCCTGAACCGTCGTCAATTCAGCCTCGGCAGCATTGCCGCCGGCGCAACGCTCGCCGCCCCCCGCATCGCCCGGGCCGCACCGGTCAAGATTCGCTGCGGCTGGGTGGTGATACCGGCCTCCCTCGCCCCCCTGGTCATCGAGAAAAAGGACATCCTCAAGCACTTCGGCCAATCCTACGTCGCCGAAGCGACGCGTTTCGAAGGCACGCCCCCAGTGATCACCGCGCTCGCGTCCGGCGATCTCGACATCGGGCCGCTTGCCTTCTCGTCGTTCGGCCTCGCCATCCAGAACGCGCATATGGACGATCTGCGGGTGATCTGCGACGAAATCCAGGACGGCGTGGCCGGCCACGGCACCAATCAATTCATGGTGCGCAACGACGGTCCGGTGAAAACCGTGGCCGATCTCAAGGGCAAAGTGCTCGCCACCAACGTCATCGGCAGCGCCGTCGATATCGCCATGCGGGCGGTTTGCCGCCGCGCGGGGCTGGAGGCCAACCGGGATTACACCATCGTCGAAGCGCCCTTCCCGGCGATGAAAGCGATGCTGGCCGAGAAAAAAGCCGATCTTGTGAGCGCGGTGCCGCCGTTCTCGCTCGACCCCGAGCTCAACGCCATGGCGCATCCGCTGTTCAGCCAGAAGGACGCCTTCGGCATCACCCAGCTGACGATGTGGACGGCGCGGACGCCCTTCATTCAGCAGAACCGTGCGGCACTGGTCGACTTCCTCGAAGACACGGTCCGCGCCATCCGCTGGTACAGCGACCCGAAGAATCACGAAGAGGCGGTCGCCATCGTCGCCCGGCTCACCAAATTTCCGCCGGCGCGCGTGGAATGGGCCTTCACCGCCAAGGATCAATACCGCGATCCCAACGGCATGCCGAATCTGAAGGCGCTGCAGAGCAACCTCGATCTGCAGAAGCAGGTCGGTTTTCTCAAAGCTGATATCGACGTGAAGAAATATTCCGACGTCAGCATGGTCGAAGAAGCGGCAAAGCGCTTGGCATGACGGAGGCCGGCGCGCATAAAGCCGGCCGGGGCGCCATCAACCGATAGCCGTGCATGGAAGAAGCGCCGCCCTACGATCGCATCGTTCCGCTTATTGTCGCCACCGCGCTGTTCATGGAAAACATGGACTCGACGGTGATCTCGACCTCGCTGCCGGCGATCGCGCGGGCGCTCGGCACCAATCCGCTGGCCTTGAAGCTCGCGGTCACAGCCTACCTGCTGTCGCTTGCGATCTTCATTCCGGCGAGCGGCTGGACCGCCGACCGTTTGGGGGCGCGCCACGTGTTCCGCGCCGCCATCGGCATCTTCGTGATCGGCTCGATCGGCTGCGCCGTGTCGCATACGCTTCCCGAATTCGTGGCGGCGCGCATCCTGCAAGGCGCCGGCGGCGCGATGATGACGCCGGTCGGGCGCCTCATCATGGTGCGCAGCATCGACAAGCGGTTTCTGGTGCACGCCATGTCGCTGGTCACCATCCCGGCGCTGGTCGGTCCGATCTGCGGCCCGCCGCTCGGCGGTTTCATCACCACCTATGCGTCCTGGCACTGGATCTTTCTGATCAACGTGCCGATCGGGCTGCTCGGCATTGCGCTGGTCTCGCGCTACATCGGCAACATCCATGCCGAGCGACCCGATCCGTTCGACTATACGGGCTTCGTTCTATCCGGACTTGGCATCGCGGGCCTCGCTTTCGGCCTCTCGGTGATGGGGCTCGATTTCCTGCCGACAAGCATCGTCGTCGCCCTGCTCGCGGTCGGCGCGATTTCCTCGATCGCCTACATTTTTCACGCGCGCCGCGCCGCCGCGCCGATCCTCGATCTGTCGCTGCTGCGGCTGCCGACCTTTCGCGCCAGTATTTTCGGCGGCTTTCTGTTCCGGCTCGGCATCGGGGCGCTACCCTTCCTGCTGCCGCTCTTGCTGCAGCTCGGCTTTGGGCTGAGCCCGTTCCAGTCCGGCCTGATCACCTTCACCAGCGCGCTGGGCTCGATGTTCATGAAGGCCGCCGTGGCGAGCGTGCTCAACCGCTTCGGCTACCGCAACGTGCTCGTCTACAACGCCCTGATCTCGAGCGCATTTCTGGCCGCCTGCGCCGCCTTCGTGCACGGCATGCCTTATGCCGCCATGGTCGGCATTCTATTGTCCGGCGGCTTCTTTCGTTCGCTGCAATTCACCAGCATCAACACCATCGCCTATGCCGAGATCGATCCGCGGCGGATGAGCCGGGCGACGTCGATGGTCGCCGCGTTTCAGCAATTGTCGCTGTCGACCGGCGTCGCGGTCGGCGCGCTGGTCGTCGAGATCACGCTGCGGCTGAAACACTCGACGGCGATGGGCGTGAACGATTTTCCGCCGGCGTTTCTATTTGTCTCGCTGCTCGCGGCGAGCGCAGCGCTGATCTTCTATCGTCTGTCTCCCGACGCCGGCGCCGAGCTGTCGGGACGGCGCGAGGCGGCGACGCCGGACAACAGGCAATAGAAAGTTTTAGCGGGTCATCACCTGGCTGACTTTATCCTGCGGCACCGCGAAGCCGAGACCTGACGCCTTTGCCTTTTGCAGCACGAGACCGCCGACCGCAGCGAATTGCGTACCGAGCCCGACATTGTTCTTGAAAAACGAAATGTCGCTGGCGGAAGGCTTCTGCTTGACGCGGCCGGTAACGAGATCGGGCAGATCGGCCACGCGATCCCAAGTTAAGCCGCCCTGCGCAATGCAATCCTCGATCTCCTCCAGGCCGTAGCGAACTTCGATCGAATGAGCCGCGACGATTTGGCATTTCGCCACCGCTTTGGGATCAATGGGCCGGCGCTGAAAATGCTCGTCGCCGCCGCCGACGGAGACGACATGCTGGCCCGGAGCAAGCAGCGAACCGTCGAACACCGGGCTGCGCGCGCTCGACGCCTCGCAGATGATGTCCATTCCCCGCACCGCTTGTTCGGGACTGCTTGCGGGAACGACATCGAGATTGAGTTCTTTGGCCATGCGCGCGGCAAAGCCTGAGCGGTGCTCCTCGCTCGGACTGAAAACGAAGACTTGCTTGATGCTCGGCCGCACATGACACAACGCCCGCAGGTTGGCGGCGGCCTGCCAACCCGAGCCGAACAGGCCGAGTTTCGTGACATCGGACCGGCACAGGTAATCGGTGCCCAAGGCCGACGTCGCCGCCACTCTCATGCCCTGCAGCGCAGCCGATTGGATGATCGCTTCGAATTGCGCATCGTAAGTGTTGTAGAGAAAAATCAGATCGCTGTAGCCTTTGTCGCCCGGCAGGTTGCCGTAGCGGATATACGTGTGCGTCGGGCCATAGGCTCCCGACGACAGCCGCACCAGATCGGAACTGCTGCGCACCGCCCAAACGCCGAAATGCGGGCTGCCGCCCTCCATCGACTTGAAATTGTAAACGACGCGCGGGTCATTGCCGCCGTCGCTGCGAAGCAAATGATCTCCATCCGGACCTTTGCTGTGCCACGGCAGATAATGATTGGTGCGCGCCCGATTAAGGCGGAATTCCTTATCGTCGCGGAATTCCGCGATCTCGCGATTGGAGATGCGGAGCGCCTCAATGACCTCATCGATGTTCAATAGGCGCGCAACATCCTCGTTGGAAATGATCAGCATGCCATCTTCCTGATTGAGCGGTTATTGGTTGATCTGTTTTATGCCCGCATCCTTCACGACCTTGGCCCAGATTTTGGTGTCCTGGTCGAGTCTGGTCGCGAATTCCGCCGGCCCTTGCGCCAGCACATTCAGGCTCATCGCGGTGAAACGCTCGGAGACCTGTGGTTGGTGCAGCGTCTTGATGACCGCCGCATCGAGCTTATCGATAATCGGCTGCGGCGTTCGCGCCGGAGCCATCAGCCCGACCCAGGAATGCACCACAAGCCCTTTGACCCCCGACTCTTCGAAGGTCGGCACGTTGGGAAGCGCCACCGACCGGCTGGTGCCGGTGACCGCTATGGCTTTCATTTTACCACCGCGGATCAACGGCAATGCGGCGGGAACCGCGCCAAACATTACGTCAACGCGCTTTGCCATGACGTCGACAGTCGCCGGGCCAAAACCTTTATAGGGAATGTGCACGAGGCCGGCGCCAGTCAGTACATTGAACAGTTCACCGGAGAGATGATGCTCGCTGCCGTAGCCAGACGACGCGAAAGTCAGTTTTCCTGGGTGCGCCTTGGCGAGCGCGATAAGCTCCTGCGGCGAATTGGCGGGGAAGTCCGGCGCGGCGAGCATGACAAAATCGAAGGACGCCGCGAGTGTGATCGGCGCCAGATCCTTTTCCGGATCGAACGGCAATTTGGCGTAGATCGCGGGGCCCATCGCGATCGAGCCCGACGTTGCCAATAACAGCGTCTGTCCGTCGGGATCAGATTTCACCACCGTCTCGGTGGCGATATTGCCGTTTGCGCCGGGCAGATTTTGCACGATGAACGGCTTGCCGAAGGCCTGCGTCAGTCCCTCGGCCAGCGTTCGCCCTGCTAGATCAGGGACGCCACCGGGAGGAAACTGGACAAGGATGCGCACCGGCCCATTTGGATAGTCCTGTGCGGCCGAGCCCCCGATGCCGAGACCGAGAACAACACCGACGGCAACGATCCAGGCGCCGGCTTTCATCGCTCTCCTCCGCTTTTCCCCAGACGTCAATTGTTATGCCGCACGATACCATCGGCTTTCACAAAAGCCTTGCACGCGCAGGTGGCGATGCCGTTAGCCGCGAAAGCCCTTCGCCAATAGATAAAGCTCCGCGGAATCGGAGCGGCTCGCCGGCGGCTTGACATGCTTGACGCTTGCAAAGTCACGCTTGAGCTCGGCGAGCAGCGTGGCCTCGGTGCCGCCTTGCAGCACTTTGCACAGAAACGTGCCGCCCGGCGCCAGTACTTCACGTGCGAATTCCGCGGCGGCTTCAGCGAGCGCCATGATGCGCAGGTGATCGGTCTGGCGATGGCCGGTGGCGTTCGCCGCCATGTCGGAGAGGACGACGTTCGCCGCCCCGCCGAGCATCTCCTTGAGGCGCACCGGCGCGCTGTCGTCGAGAAAGTCGAGCTTGAGGAATTCGACGCCCGCGATCGGCTTG
>DATJBH010000091.1:0-4334 GCA_035515455.1 Xanthobacteraceae bacterium | reverse complement strand
GAGCCGAACGCCGCGGTGAAGGCGCCGCGTTTCTGGTTCCAGGCTCCCTCAAGGAGCGCGGCATGGATCGGCTCGGCGAGGCCATTCCAATATTTGGCGCGGCCGTCGAGGCCGAGACGCGTGGCGATAGCGGCGAGCCGCTGGCAGCCGGCCCAGCACATCGCCGCCGAATGGGTGTGAATGCGCTGGCGCCCGCGATATTCCCAGATGCCGGCGTCGGGCTCGAATGCTTTCGCCGCGGCGCGATGGCCGAGCGATTCCAAAAGATGAAACAGGCCCTCGTCGCCGGGCCGCGGCAGCCGGCGGTCGAAGAACATCGGCATCGCGGCCAGGATGACGCTGCCATAGGTGTCGTTCTGCACCTGGCCGGCGGCGGCATTGCCGACACGCACCGGGCCGTCGCCACGATAGCCTTCGAGATCGGGCGCCGTGCGCTCCTCGATGCTCGACGTCGGCACCACGCTGTAGAGCGGCTGCAGCTCCTGTTCGGGCTTCGCCGCGATCGAAAGCGTGAACGAAATGAATTCTTCCATGGTGCGCGTGGCGCCGATGCGGTTGAGCGCCTGGACGACGAAATAGGCGTCGCGCAGCCAGCAGTAACGGTAATCCCAGGTGCGGCCGGTACGCGGCGCCTCCGGAATCGAAGTCGTGTGCGCGGCGATGACGCCGCCGGTCTCGTCGAAATTGGAGAGTTTCAGCGTGATGGCGGCGCGGATGATTGCTTCCTGCCAGTCGTAGGAGATCGACAGCCGGCGCACCCACTCTATCCAGTAGTCGTGCGTTCGTTCGAGGAAGTCGCGGCAGGTCTTCTGCAAATCGCCGGTAAACGGCTCGTCCGGGCCGAACACCATGTAGAGCGGACGGGTCAGCACGAACGGCGCCTCGCTGTCGATCATCGACAGCGGCGCGTCGGTCGTGAGGCGGATGGCGGTGCCGTCGCCGGCATAGCGGATGTGGTTGCTGCCCAGCGAGCGCTGCGGAAGCGGCTTGCCGTAGTCGTAAGTCGGCCGCACCCGCATGGTGATGCGCGGCAGGCCGGCCAGCGGCTCGACGATGCGAAACAGTTGCGGCGGCCGGAATACGCGGCCGAACTGGCGAAAGCGGGGCGCGAAATCGGTGATCTTGACCTTGCCGCCGTTCCGGTCGGTGAGCACGGTCGAGATGATCGCGCTGTTGCGGACATATTCGGATTGAAAATCCACCATGTCCTCGAGCACGACGTCGGAGAAGCCTTTTTCCTCCCGCCCCGATACCAGCCGGCAGAAGATCGGGTCGCCGTCGAAGCGCGGAAAGCACCACCATACGATCCGCGAGCACGGATCGATCAATGCGGCCAGCCGGCCGTTGCCGATGATGCCGAGATCGAGGCCATGATCGATCGCGCCGCGCGGCTCCGGCGTTCCACCGCGTGGTGCGACGCCCGCGCGGCCGTTGCCGGCGGTCGTGACATCGACCCTATATTCGTTCATTGCGCCGTGCTCTGGCTCTGATCAGCAATGCGCGCAAGCCATGCGCGAACCGATTCGGGTTTGTCGAAATGGCCGTTGACCTCCGGCGCCACCCGGCCGACGGAAAAGCCCAAGCCGCCGAATTTCGCGACGACGCCGAACACCGGTTCGTCGGTGGTGTCGTCGCCGATGAAGATCGGATTGCGGTCGGCGAACGGCGCGTGCTTCATCAATTCGCAGACCGCATTGGCCTTGTTGATGCCGGTCGGCTTGATCTCGACCACGAGTTTGCCCGGCAATATCTCCACCGTGCCCGCCGGCTGTGCGGCGCAGATTTTCTCTACCGCGGCGCGCACCGCGCTGCCCTTCTCGGGCGTCAGCCGGTAGTGCAGCGCCAGCGAATAGCCTTTGTCCTCGGCGAGGATGCCGGGGCCGAGTTCGGCAATGCCGGCGAGTTGCCGTTTCAACGCGGCGTTCAACGGCTTAGCGCGCGCCACCGGTTCGGCGTTCGGCAGCGCCCGCAATTCAGCGCCATGGCCGCCGATGGCGGCAAGCTGCAGGGGCGAGAAGATCAGGTCGATGTCATGAAGCGAACGGCCGGAAACCAGCGCCAAGGCGCCGCCGGTGAGCGCGTCGAGCCGCGCCAGCGTCTGGCGCAGCCCGGTCGGTACCCAGACCTGCTGCGGCGCCGGCGCGAGATCGAGAATCGTGCCGTCGATGTCGAGCAGGAGCGCGCATCGGCGCAAGTCAGGCAGGAGCATCGTGTCGGCGAGCTCCATGTCGAGATCGGAGAAGTCCAAGCTCATCTGCCCAAATCCAGTGTGTGCAAAGCCCATCGCCGCCAGGTCCGATATCTGTGTTCAGTCGACAAATGCAAGCGGCTTGGCCACCGATTCCAATGGCTGGCGTTCGGCCGCCACGCCCCACAACGCCTCGGCCGCGGCCGCGCCGATCATCAGTGCCGAGCCGATGAAATAGCCGATCGCGACGCTGCCGCGCGAGCCAGTACTGATCAACATGCCGAACAGGATCGGTCCGGCAATGCCGCCTGCGGCGGTGCCGATGGCGTAAAAGAACGCGATCGCCAGCGCGCGGATCTCCAGCGGGAAGATCTCGCTCACCGTCAGATAGGCGGAGCTCGCCGCCGCCGAGGCGAAGAAGAACACGGTCATCCAGGCGATCGTCAGCGTCTGCGCCGACAACAGGCCGCGGCTGAACAGAGCGGCGGTGACGGCGAGCAAAACGCCGGACAGCGCGTAGGTCGTGGCGATCATCGTTTTGCGCCCGACGGTGTCGAATAGCCGGCCGAGCAAAATCGGCCCGAGCACATTGCCCGCCGCGAACGGCAGGATGTACCAGCCGACGCGATCCGCGGGCGTGCGGTAAAAATCGGTCAGGACGAGCGCATAGGTAAAGAAGATCGCGTTATAAAAGAAGGCCTGCGCCGCCATCAGGCTCAAACCGACCAGCGTGCGTCGGCGATAGGTGACGAACAGCGCGTGGGTCACTTCGGCAAGCGGGGTGTGGTCGCGCATGCGCAGCCGGATTTTTTTGTTCGGCGCGGGAGTTCCGTTGCAGCCGAAATGCGCTTCGATGCCGCGCACCACGTCGTCGGCTGCTCGCGGCATGCCGTGCGTCACCAGCCAGCGCGGACTTTCCGGAATCCAAAATCGCATCACGAGAATCACGAGTCCGATTGTAGCCCCGATCAGGAAAGCAAGCCGCCAGCCGATCGCCGGATTGATGAACGCGGGGTCAAGCAATACCAGGGAACCGCCCGCACCGATGGCCGCGCCGACCCAAAAACTGCCGTTGATCAAAAGGTCGGTCCAACCGCGGAACCGCGCCGGGATAAGCTCCTGGATTGTCGAATTGATGGCAGTATATTCGCCGCCGATGCCGGCGCCCGTGAGGATACGGAACGCAATGAAACTCCAGGCATCCCAGGAGAAACCCGTCGCCGCGGTCGCCAGCAGATAAACCGCGAGCGTGATGGTGAACAGTTTTTTGCGGCCGAGGCGGTCGGTCAGCCAGCCGAAAATGAAGGCGCCGGCGACCGCGCCGCACAGGTAGCAGCTGCCGGCAAGCCCGATTTGCGCGTTGCTCAAGCCTAAAGCGGCCGGTTCCTTGAGCTCGCCGGCAAGCGCCCCGGCGAGCGTCACTTCGAGACCATCGAGAATCCAGGTGATGCCGAGCGCCACGATCACGAGAAGATGAAATCGCCCGAACGGCAGTGCATCGAGGCGCGCCGGGATGTCGGTCGCGACGATTGTCCCCGCCGCGCCGGCGGTATCGGCGTCACCCGCCGGCTCGCTCGGCGCCGCCCGACGCGCGGAAGCAATGTGAAGATTAAAGACGCGTAGTGGAAATACCTCGCCCGCGTATGAAATCATATCGCAATGCCGCCAGCCCCGGGGCTCTTGCGGAACAACGCTTTGATCGGTCGGGTGTTCCGGGCCGCGGTTCCGGTGTGGAACTTCACCGATTTTGGCTGGGTTTGCCGGTATACGAGATTCTCCAGATCGTGCCGCTTGCGTCCTCGGAGACCAAGAGCGCGCCGTCCTTGGCTACCGTCACGCCAACGGGCCGCCCCCAGACTTCCGAATCATTAATGACGAATCCGGTGGCGAAGTCGTCATATTCGCCGGTGGGAACGCCGTCGTGCAGGATGACGCGGATGACCTTGTAGCCGGTGCGCTTGGATCGGTTCCACGAACCGTGCTCGGCGGCGAAAGCGTCGCCGCGGTAGGCGGGCGGAAACTGCGCGCCATCATAAAATGTCATGCCGAGCGACGCCGAATGCGCTTGCAACAGCACGTCCGGGATCGTGACTTTATCCTTCAGCTCCGGCCGCGCGCCGCGATGCCGCGGATCCTGATGGGCGCC
>DATJBH010000090.1:0-34234 GCA_035515455.1 Xanthobacteraceae bacterium | reverse complement strand
TCGGCGATCTTCGGCTTGGCGGCGCTGACCGCGGCAAGAAAGGTCGACTTGCCGGCATTGGGCAGCCCGATGATTCCGGCGTCCGCGATCAGTTTGAGCCGCAGACGGATGGTGAGCACAGTGCCAGGCTGGCCAGGATTGGCATGACGCGGCGCGCGGTTGGTCGACGACTTGAAATGCGCATTGCCAAAGCCGCCGTTGCCGCCGCGCAGCAGCACGGCGCGCTCGCCGGCCGCGGCTAGATCGGCAAGCAGCGTCTCGCCGTCCTCTTCGTATATTTGCGTCCCGGCCGGGACTTTGAGGACGATGTCGGGACCGTTGGCGCCATGGCGGTCTTTGCCCATTCCGGCGCCGCCGTTCTTGGCGGTGAAATGCTGCTGATAGCGGTAGTCGATCAAAGTATTGAGGCCTTCCACGGCCTCCGCGACGACGTCGCCGCCTCTGCCGCCGTCGCCTCCGTTCGGTCCACCGAACTCGATGAACTTTTCACGGCGGAACGACACGCAGCCGTTACCGCCATCGCCGGAGCGAATATAGACCTTGGCCTCGTCGAGAAATTTCATCTCAGGCAGTTCAACCGTATGCGTGCGAAATCGGCCTGCGACTTCATGCGCAGGCCGTAGATACATATTCGCACGGCGGCAATTACGCCACTTCGCGGGCTCGTCCCCAGGCCTTGAGTGACGCCCACAAACCGCGATCGAGGCGGAAGCGGTCGAGCGGTGCGGACGAGTTGATGGCACGGATGCGGTAGAGGCCGACGCCGGTCCACTGAAATCCGCACTTCTCCAGCACCCGCCGCGAGGCCGGGTTGCTGACCCGCGCGCCCGCTTGCAGGGCGTCATGGCCGAGGACGGCGAAGGCATGATCGATGACGGCGCGAACGGCCTCCGTGGCGTAACCGCGGCCCCAAAAGGGCCTGCCGATCCAATAGCCGACCTCCGGCGCGTTCTCGCGCGGTTCGACGCCGCAGACGCCGATCAATTCGCCGCCACAGGCTATGGCAAAGGTGGCCTCGCCGTCCTGACGGTTGATTGCCGCGATGAAGCGCTCGGCGTCGTCGACGCCGTAGGGGTACGGGATGCGCGCGGTATTTTCCGCGACGTGGCGATCGTTGACGAGACGCACGATGGCTTTGACGTCGCCGCGCCGCGGTGCGCGCAGCATGAGCCGCTCGGTTTCGAGCGCGGGCACCCCGCGCGCCTCCGGCTTTTCCGCGAGGAACGGCTTTGCTGTTTGGCTTGCGAGAGTCATTGCTTGGGCTCCTGCAGAAAACCGAAAGGGGAGCCGGCATGCCGGTCTCCCCTTTTCGGAGCCCATTCGGGTCCGCCGGTTCGACTGGATGCCGGCGGACCTCATATGATCCACCGTATTACTGCGCCGCTGCCTCCGACGGACGTACTGAGACGAAGACGCGGCCTTTAGTTTTGGTACGGAACTCGACTTTGCCGTTGATCAACGCAAACAGGGTATGGTCTTTGCCGATGCCGACATTGCGGCCCGCGTGCCATTTGGTACCGCGCTGACGCGCGATGATGTTGCCGGCGAGTACCTCGGTACCGCCGAAAATCTTCAGCCCCAGCCGCTGGCCCGCCGAGTCGCGGCCGTTGCGCGAAGAGCCGCCTGCTTTCTTGTGCGCCACTACTGGCCTCCAAACCTACTAGTTAGAAACACCTATACCGGATTCGTGACAAAAGCATCACTCGCCGGCATCACTTCTTTTTGCCCTTTATTGCCGGGTTTTTCGCTCCCGCCGACGCCTTGGCTTTCGACTTGCTGGGCTTCTTTGCCGCAGCCCGCTCTTCGCCAGCTTCGGCATCGGTGGCCGTCTCGGCCCGCGGCGGCGCTGCAGGTTTCGACGCCGATTTCTTCCTCGGCGGCGCCTCCTTGCTCGGCTTCTTACCGTCGGTCAGGATCTCGGTGATGCGAAGCAACGTGAATTCCTGACGATGACCGATCTTGCGCCGCGAATTCTTCCGCCGGCGCTTCTTGAAGGCGATAATTTTGGCGCCGCGGCCCTGCTCGATGACTTCGGCTGCGACCGTGGCGCCCGCAACCATGGGGGTGCCAAGGGTCACGCTGTCGCCGCCCACGACCATGACCTCGCCGAACTCGACGATCTCACCCGGTTCGCCCTTGACCTTGTCGACCTTGAGCACGTCCTCGGCGGCTACCCGGTATTGCTTGCCGCCTGTTTTAAAGACCGCGAACATCTCACTTCCTCGCAATGCCGTTTTTCGGATTCGCGTCCGGACCGGCTCTTTTCGGTCAATTTCTGCTGATGGTTAGCGGACAATGGGCGCAATGCCGCACGGACCCGCACCGACCGCCGTCCTTATGACGTTCCGATAAGTGCCTGTCAAGAAATGCAAAGCGCCCCCTATGCTCCGCGCCCCGCGCGTCTTGGCATGAGCGCCAAATTAGTGGCCGTTTCCGCCGCGGCCGTGTTAAAGCGCGACGGACTATAGCGAAAAAGCCGATTACCGAGGAGGAAGCGGCCGATGATCGCAAAGGCGACCAGAGCCCTTTCCCGCCGCGCCTTGCTGGCGACGGCGTTTCCGGCAATGGCAGTCACGATCGCCCGCGCCCAAACCGCCACCCCGGCGGCGGCCTATCCGGACCGCCAGGTCACGTTCATCGTGCCGTTTGCGCCGGCCGGCGGCACCGACGTGCTGGCGCGACTTCTCGCGGAGCAGCTCGAACAAGCCCTTGGCGCGCCGTTTGTCGTCGAAAATCGTCCGGGCGCGGGAACCGTCATTGCCACCAACTTCGTCGTCAAATCGCCGCCCGACGGCTACACCATCATGATGGACGTCTCCTCGCTGGCAATCGACGTCACCCTTTACAAATCACTGCCCTACGATCCGGCCAAGGACCTGGCGCTGGTCGCTCTCATCGCCAGAGTGCCGTTCGTTCTCGTCGTCAATCCGTCGCTTCAAGTAAACAGCGTCGAGGACCTTATAAAACTCGCCAAACAACGGCCGCTCAGCTACGGCTCCGGCGGCATTGGCGCGTTTCATCATCTGGCCGCCGCGCTGTTCTGCAGCATGACCGGCATCAAGATGACCCACGTGCCCTACCGCGGTACGGCTCCGGCGCTCAACGATGTGATGGGCGGCTATATCCAGCTGATGTTCAGCGACCTCGGCCCGGCGCTGCCGCTGATCAATGCAGGCAAAATTCGTCCGCTTGCGGTGACGACCAAAGAGCGGTTTGCGGCGCTTCCGAACGTTCCGCCGCTCGCCGATGCGGGTGTACCCGGCTTCGATGCTGCGGCGTGGCAAGCCGTCGCCGCGCCGGCCAAGACGCCGCAACCGGTCCTCGCCAAGCTCAATTCGCAGCTCAATGCCGTCATGGCCAGGGGTGATGTGCGCACGCGCATCAGTGACTTCGGCATGATCCCGGTCGGCAGCGGTTCGCTCGACGATCTGCGTCAATTTTTCCAATCCGAGATCGCGCGCTGGGCCAAAGTGGTCGAGGAAGCCGGCATCGCCCACTCCGAATGAGCAACTCGGCAGACCAGACTGCGCCGGACGATGTCACCCGCCGCCTTCCCGCGGGTGATGAAATCTTTCTCGATCACATCGCTCACTTTGTGCACGATGGCGAAGCCGCGAGCCGCGCGCTGGCCCGCTGCGGCTTCAGTCCGACGCCGATTTCGGTCCAGGTCCATCCGGATGCCGCCGGTGGCTCGCGCCCGACCGGAACGGCCAACGTGACCGCGATGCTGGAACGCGGCTATCTCGAGGCCCTGTTCAAGACCTCGGACACTCCGCTAAGCCGCGAATTCGACGGCTACCTCACCCGTTACGCGGGGGTGCATATCGCCGCCTTGGCCGTTGCCGATGCCGGGAAGGCCCATCGACGGCTGGCAGCCAGCGGTTTCGCCGTGCGCGATTTGGTGCATATGCAGCGGCCGGTCGGAACCGCAACCGGTGCGGCGACGGCGGCTTTCACCATTGCGCGCGTCGAGCCGGCGGCGATGCCGGAAGGGCGGATCCAGCTCTTGACCCATCACACCGAACAAACGGTGTGGCAGGAGCGATGGCTGTCACAGCCGAACAGCGCCGTGGGTCTCATCGACATCATGATCGCGGTCGCCGATGTGGCGGAAGCGGCGGAGCGCTTTGGGCGCTTCACTGGCCGCGCGGCGACACCAACGCAGGGCGGCGCGCTCATCCGCTTGGACCGCGGCGGCATCTATCTTCTCACCCACGAGCGCGCCGCGGAAAAACTGCCGGAAGTGGCGTTCGGCGCACCCCCGTTCATGGTGGGGTATGCATTGCAGGTCAAATCGCTCGCGACAGCAGAAGCCGCCGTCGACAATGCTGGCCTGGAATGGCACGCCTTCGAAGATGGCATTGCCGCCGCGTTTCCAGCGGAGCTCGGCGAAGGAGCATGGCTCTTTGTCGAACGCGCTTCGGGCTTGCCGTGGCGGCGCTAAAGCTTACGCAGGGACGACTTCCTTGACCGCGCCGCGCCAGCCGGTGTGGGTGAGGTCGAACACGACGCCGTCAGGGTCGCGATATTTCGCCTCATAGAAGGACAAGGGAGACGTCGGACGACCGGCGAGATAGGTCCCGCCGGCTTCCATGACCTTCTTCTCCGCCGCGTCGAGATCGTCCACCCACATGCCGAAGTGATAGAGACCGGGCTTTTCGTCACCTTCGGTTTTCAAGAGCGCCACGTTCATCACGCCGTCCGACATATACACGCCGCGGCGCGCGGTGCCGGCCCGCGTCATGCCGAAGGCTTGCTCGAAAAATGCAGCGGCTTTCTCGGGATCGGGAACAATGATCGCGATGTGGCGGAGCCTGGTTGCCATCGGCCATCTCCAATCTGTCGCACCCAGTGGTCCAATTCCAACATTCGCATCCCACTGGGGTATGGCGCAGCTTAATCGGCGGTGCGATATTTGCAAACTGATTGGCGCAACTTGCCTCGACTGGACGGATGAGAGTTCCTTGCACACGCCGGTAAATATCGAAGCGAATATCGAAACCTCCTGGCCGGACGCGATTTACGCGCAGTTTCGCCGTGTCGGCATTCGCCAGGTCGGTTATGTGCCCGACGCCGGCCACAGTCGCCTCATCGCGCTGTGCCGCGACGATCCGAACATCGCCGACGTCGTGCTGACGACAGAGGAGGAAGGCGTCGGGCTCGTTGCCGGCGCCGCGCTCGGCGGCCAGCGGGCGGCGCTCTTGATGCAGTCAAGCGGCGTCGGCAATTGCGTCAACATGTTTTCGCTGTTACGCAATTGCGGCTTCGGTTGCGTCGTCCTCGTCACCATGCGCGGCGAGTTCGGCGAATTCAATCCGTGGCAAGTGCCTATGGGCATGATCACCGACGACGTCCTGCGGCTTTGCGGCTTTCTCACCTATCGGATCGACGATCCCGACGCCGTCGGCGAGACCGTCGGCGCCGGCTGCGACATGGCGTTCAACGGCAATCTCCAGGTCGCCTTTCTTCTGTCGCAGCGCCTGATCGGACCCAAAGTGTGGACACGATAATGCTCGACCGGCGCGATTTCGTCCGGCAGCTCCTGATCGGCCGCGGCGATCTTCTCGTCGTGCCGGGGCTCGGCTCCGCGACCTACGACGTCGCCGCGGCCGGCGATCATCCGCTCAATTTTTATCTCTGGGGCGCCATGGGCGGCACTGCCATGATCGGGCTGGGACTCGCTTTGGCGCGGCCGGATCGTCGGGTCGCTGTGCTGACCGGCGACGGCGATATGCTGATGGGCATCGGCAGCCTCGCCACGATCGGCATCAAGCAGCCGAGCAATCTCGTCATCGTGGTGCTCGACAACGCCCATTACGGCGAAACCGGCATGCAGCCGAGCGCGACCAAGGACGGCATCGATCTCGTCGCCATGGCGCTGGCCTGCCGTTTCAAGCACGCGCGCTCGGTTTCGCGAATGGAGGAAGCGGCGGACGTGCGCACTCTATTGCACCGCGGGGAAGGCCCTATCCTCATCAGTGCACGGATCAAGGCCGAGGACGTGCCGCGGGTGTTGCCGCTGCGCGACGGTCACGCGATCAAGCAGCGATTTATCGATGCCTTGAATTCCGTCCGATGACGCCGTCGAAATTACGCGTACGCGATCCTGAACCCGCCGACGAGACGGCGTGGCGAGAACTCTGGGCGCAATACAATGACTTCTACGAGAAGAAAGTCCCCGAGGCCATCACGGCGCATACATGGCGGCGCATTCTCGATCCGGCGTCGTTGATCTTGGGTCGGCTCGCCACCGTCGATGATGCAGTGATCGGATTCACCAACAGCGTTCTTCACGAAATCACCTGGGCAATCGCGCCAGTCTGCTATCTCGAAGATCTTTTCGTCGCGCCCACCTTCCGCGGCCGCGGCTGCGGGCGCATGCTGATCGCCGATTTGATTGAGCGCGCCAAATCGAACGGCTGGTCGCGGCTCTATTGGCACACGCGGGCCGGCAACCCGGCGCGGCGGCTGTACGACGAATTCGGCAATGCCGACGATTTCGTGCGCTACCGGCTGTTTTTCCCGGACATCATGCTTTAGCCGCCCGTTTCACCGCTTCGATGATTTCCGGATAGGCGGCGCAGCGGCAGAGATTGCCCGTGAAGTAATCGCGGATGTCGTCTTCGCTGGGATCGGCATTCTCGTCGAGCAATTGCTGCGCCATCATCACGAAGCCGGGCGTGCAGAAGCCGCATTGAAACGCGCCGCACTCGATGAAGGCCTGCTGCACCTTGGACAGCGCGCCGCCGGCATCGAGATTTTCGATTGTGATAACCGATTTGCCGTCCACCCAGACCGCGAAATAAAGACAGCCGGAAACGGCCTTGCCGTCGACCAGCACCGTGCAGCAGCCGCACAGTCCCTGGCCGCAGCTTTCGCGGGCGCCGAACAAATCGAAGCGCTGCAGCAGCTCGACCAGGTTGCGATGCGGCTCGATGACGGTCGAGACCGCCTCGCCGTTGAGCGTGAAATTGATGGTGCGCGCGCTCATCGTCGGTCCCATCATTCGTCGGCCAGCGGCCGGCCGGCCTTGGCGCGCAAGGCACGCAGCACGGCCTCGGCGGTGATCGGCAGCTCGGTGATCCGCACGCCCACGGCATCATGGATGGCGTTGGCGATCGCCGGCGACACGCCGAAGGTGCCCGACTCGCCTAAGCCTTTGGCGCCGAAAGGTCCCGAATGCTGCTCGGCCGTAACAAGTTCGTTCTCCATGGGCGGAATGTCGCCGATACCGGGAATTTTGTAATCGGCGAGCGAGGCATTGGTGATCTGGCCGCCGTCGAGATGCATGGCTTCCGACATCGTAAAGCCGAGCTGCATGATCGCCGCCCCGGAAAGCTGCGTGCGCGCGACGCCGGGATTGATCGGCTTGCCGCAATCGGCGGCGTTGATCAGCCGCAAAATGCGCACGTGGCCGGTCTCGGTGTCGACCTCGACCTCGACGGCCGCGCCGCCGACCATCCAGAACGGCGTGACGTTATCCGACAGCCCGGTCTGCGGATCGGGCGACTTATAGCTCGGCACGTAGCTCGCCGTGCCGATGACATTGCCGGCCTGCATGCCGTAGCGCTTCTTGAATATCTCCGCCGGCGGGTAATTGGTGCCTTCGGGCAACCCGGCTTCGCTGGCGAGCGCACGCAGCTTTGACCGCGCATCCTCAGCCGCGAGCCGCACGGCGGTGCCCATGTGGAACAGCGAGCGCGACCCCAGGGTGCCCATGTCATACGGCGTGATGTCGGTATCTGGAGCAACGACGCGCACGTCCTCGGCCGCCACGTCGAGCACTTCGCCGACGATCTGCGCGAAGGCGGTGTCGGAGCCCTGCCCCATGTCGACCGTACTCTTGTAGAGGTACACGCTGCCGTCGGCGGAAACATTGACGATGGCGACGGAGGTCGTCGGCGAGATCGACGCTTTGAGGCCGATGGCGATGCCGCGCCCGCGGCGCAGCGTGCCCGAGCCGCGGTCGAAGCCCTTGTTCCAGCCGATTCGCGCCGCCAGCGCATCGAACACTTCGGCGGTGGCGGCGTCCTGCAACACGGTGCCGCTCGCCTGCGGCCGGCCGTCGCGCAACAGATTCTTGCGGCGGAACTCGAGCGGATCGACGCCGAGCTCGCGCGCAATCAAATCGGTGTGACTCTCGTAAGCCCAGACCAATTGTGGGACGCCGAAGCCGCGCAAGGCGCCGGCCGGCGTGCGATTGGTATAGAGCGCGTAGGAATCGATGCTGATATTGTCGATGTCGTAAGGTCCCGCCGCGGTGAAGCCGGATTTCTGCGTTACGCGCGGACCGATGTCGGCATAAGCGCCGCCGTTCCAATAAACTTGACAGGAGCGCGCCACCAAGCGTCCGTCCTTGTCGACGCCGCTTTTGATGCGGAACGTCGTCGGGTGCTTGGTGATCATGTAGAACTGCTCTTCCATGGTCAGCGCGATCTTCACCGGGCGGCGAACGAGCATGGCCAACGCTGCAACCAGGGCTTCCAGCTTGACGTAGACCTTGGAGCCGTAGCCGCCGCCCAGATACGGCACCTTGACCCGCACGTGGTTTTCCGGCCAGCCGAACAGCCGCGCGATTTCGATGCGCACAAACGACGGCGTCTGGTTCGAGGTGTGGATCGTCAAGCGGCCGTCGCCCGGTTCGGCGATCGCGACGTGCGGCTCGAACGGCAGGTGCAGGCACTGCTGGGTTTTGAACGTGTGCTCGAACACGCGGTCGGCGGTCGCGAAGGCTTTATCGGCGTCGCCGCGCCGCAAGTGATAGTCGAGCGCGACGTTGGTGCCCTTACGGCCTTGCAAGTGTTTCAGATCGGCAAAGGTGCCGGCCGGCCGCAATACCTCATGAACCAGGGTGTCCGGTTGCATCGCCGCGACTTCGTCGTACACCGCCGGCAATTCCTCGTATTCGGCGGAGATCAGCTGCACGGCTTGCTCCGCCACATGCGGATCGCTCGCCAAGACGGCAGCGACCGGTTCGCCGACATAACGCACCTTGTCGAGCGCCAGGATCGGCTGGTCGTGAAATGCGGGCCCGTAATAGGGCTCCGGAATGAGCTTGCGGATGTCTTCGCCGGTGACGACGCGGTACACGCCGGGCAGTTCCCGCGCCGCTTGCGTATCGATGCCGCGAATGCGGCCGTGCGGCACGGTGGCGCGAAACACCTTGCCGTACAACATGCCGGGCAGCCGGAGATTATGCGTGTAATCGGCGCGGCCGCTGACTTTGGCGCGCGCTTCAAGGCGCCGAACATCGCGTCCAACCTGGTTCATGACTTCACCCGTGCCGCGTCGTCGGCCAGAGCCTGGCGCATGGCGCGGCGCACATAGACGCGCAAAAGTTCGCGCTTGTAGGCCGCTGAGCCATGCGCATCCGCGAGAATGGAAGCTTCCGCCACTGCAGCGTCGCCGGCGCGTGCGAGCGCCGCGTCGTCCGGTGCCGCACCTTGCAAAACTTTTTCCGTACCGGTCATGCGCGTGACTTTTTCGGTCGCGGCGCTGACCACAATGACAGGGTCGCGGATGGCGCCGTTTACCAGCCCATACGCCACTGCGACGCCGAGCGCGGGCCAGTCGTCCGCAGAGCGCGAAGTGACTTTCATGTAGGCCGCCTTGCGGCCGTTCAGAGCCGGAACCGTTACCTCCGTTATGAGCTCGTTTTTCTCCAGCACCGTCTCGTAATAGCCGGAATAAAGCTGCTCCAGCGGCAACATGCGTTCGCCTTTCGGACCGACGACGGTGAGGCGCGCGCCGAGCGCGGTGAGCACCGGCGGCAGGTCCATGTGCGGATCGCCATGCGCCAGCGCGCCGCCGACACGGGCGACATTGCGCACGCGCGGATTCGACAATCGGCGCAAGGCGCGTTTGAGAACCGGCAGTCGGGAAGCGACGTTTCCGTCTTTTTCCACCTCGCTCAACGTCGCCATGGCGCCGATCCGCACTTCACCGCTGCCGTTAAGCGCGATCCCGGAATAGCGCGGCTCGATGCGATGCAGACAGACCAAGCGGCTCGGCGCGAACACGCCCGCCTTCATCATCAGCATCAGCGCGGTGCCGCCGGCGACGGGGCGGATTGTCGGCTCTTGCGGATCGAGCAGACCGATCGCTTCTTGCAGCGAACTCGGCTCCACCATTTCAAACGGAATCACAACGCGTTTCTCCGGCGGATTTCTTGGCAGCTTAGGCGGACGCGACGCTCAACACATGATCGGCGATTTGGGCGCGGGTGCCGACCCAGATGTCAGGCGACGACATCGCCCGTTCGATGATCTTCTCATAAAAATAGGCGCCGCGATGATGACCGAAAATATGGGCGTGGCTGGTCACATCGATGATGCGAAGCTCGCCATTGCCGGCGCGCGCGATCT
The DNA here is from genome assembly GCA_035515455.1 of Xanthobacteraceae bacterium. Lineage (GTDB taxonomy): Bacteria > Pseudomonadota > Alphaproteobacteria > Rhizobiales > Xanthobacteraceae > BOG-931. Next base: position 23,870 of record DATJBH010000090.1, on the reverse strand, counting down.
CGATCACCTCGTTGTAGGACTCGAGCATCATGCGCGGCGGGTGGCCGTATTTCATCGAGGGCATGTCGTTGACGTCATAGGACAGCGGAATGCCGACGATCCTTTTGTTGCCGTGGTCGACGACGCAAGGCAGGTCGGTGTTGAAGACATCGCCGTACCAGCGATAGCCGGCCTCGGCGAGGAGCTTTGGGGTGGAAAGCTTCGACGTGCCGCGCGGCGACAGCCAGCCGACGATCTTGTGACCCGAGGCCTGTTCCAGGAGCTTGGTGCAGCGCGCGATATTGGCGCGCTCGTCTTCGTCGGACAAAAGCGCCGGGATGACGTCCATGGCGTAGGAATGCGACAGCACTTCGTGGCCGTTATCCGCGATTGCCTTGACGGTCGCCGGCGCGCGCTCGGCGATGACGGCATTGGTCATGACGCTCGCCCTGGCGCCGTGGCGGGCGAACGCCTCCATTAGCCGGTGGATGCCCACCTCGACCCCATAGGCGGCCCAGGAAATCGCCATGGTGTCGAGCACCCCGGGCGGCAGCGGATTGCCCATCGGGCTGATGCCGGGCGCCTTGCCGTCCGACCAGGCTTCGAGACAGACATTGAACACGACGGCAATGCGCTTGCCGGTCGGCCACTCCCAATTCGGCTTATTCTTCATTCGCAGGTCCGGACACGGAACGCAGTCTGTGCCCAGGTTAAATCACAGGAGGGTTCGCCGCGTCGAGAGCAGGTTCAGACGCGTTGCGGTCGCGGGCTCATGAACCAGGTACCGGCGACCACTAGCGTCGCCAGCAAGGCTGGCGCGATGGCAAGCGAAAGGCTGGCCGCGGCAACAGCGGCGGTGGCGGCCCAGCCGATAGACGAAAAGGCCTCGGCGAAAGTCGCCAACCGCGAGGAAACCTGACGGCGGCGAAATTGGCTGCGTTTGGCCTGGCTGCGGAACCAGAGCTGGATCGAGGTCGCCGCGATCGCTGCAACGGCAATGCCGGCGATTGTGACCAGCGCATGCCACGGCGAAGCGAACGCCAGCACCGCGACAAGCGGAGCGAAAATCACGGCGATAATGCCAAGGACAGCCTCGATCTTGGCGCGGATGACAAAACCGCTCGAGATCGGCGCGGAGGCGACAAGATCGGGCGCATCTTCCCCCGAAATGGCGAGCCAGGCGAGTCCGCCGGCAAGCTGCCCCGCCGCCATGACCAGCACCGGGACCAGGAGCTGGTAGGCGCCTTGGCCGCCATTGAAGCTCCGCCACAGCAGGACCGCCGGGGGAATGAGATACAACATCTGCATCAAGGTCTGCGACACCAGCCAAGGATCGCGCCGCAACAGGGTCCATTCCTTGGTCCGCAACGTCCCGGACGGCGAACTCTCCCGAAATGCGGTGGCACGCCGCACTTCGACGACCGCCGCGGCGTCGACACTTGCCGCTGTGATGGCGTATGCGCCAAAGCGGGGCGCCACGATTGCGATCACCGCGGCAAGCATGGCCAAGCTTAGGACGAGCACGGTTAGGAGCGCCGCGCCGTCACCGAGCGCCGCACGCGCCGGCCACCAGACGACGCTCGCTGGGTCGGGCAGATGGGCGAGCAGAACATGCGACTGCAGCAATGAAACCCGCGAAATGGTGCCGTAGGACAGGATCGCCGCGATTTGCAGTCCAATGACAAAAGCGGCGCCGATTACGGCTGCAACGACCTGCGCGACAAAACGGGTGCGTCGCGCGCCGACGAAACGAAACAGCGCAACGGAAAGGCCGACCGCCAAGGCCGTCGCAGTGGCGCCCATCGCGGCGATCAGTCCGTAGGCTCCGAGCCACCGCCAGCCGCCGCGCACAATCAGAATGTCGATGAATGGCGCGGCGAGCGGCAGCGCCATCATCGCCATCGAGAGCGCAACAGTGGCGATGCGCACCGCGAAGATTTTTTCCGCGGCAACGGGCGAAGCCAGAATCAGATCAAGATCGGAGCGCGCGTAGAACGCGCGCGTCGTCGATTCCATCGCCTGCGAGATCATCAACAGCCATGACAGCAATATGCTGGCGGTAATCGCGACCAGCGTCACCTTGTCGGAGGCGGCATTGGCGTAAGGACCGACCATCCAATAGGCAACGAAATGCATGAATGAAACGAAGATCGCGATGGCGATGACGGCGCGGCGCAGGCGCTTGCGCCTGCCGCCGCTCATCATCGCCAACCAATCGCGCCAGGCCAGCCGCCATTCATGCCGGACGAACCAAAGAGTCGTTCCGGACGCTGCGATCATGCCGCTTCCGCCGGCTGAGCGAGCAGCGCCAGAAACGTATCTTCGAGGCTCGCCCGATCGCCGCTTGCTTCCACACAGGGCGCTTCGTTGTGACGCGCTTTGAGGCGCAACTCGTCCAGCGTGCCTTCGGCGATCAGCCTGCCGCGGGCGATGACGCCGATGCGATCGGCCATGCGCTCGGCAACTTCCAGAATATGCGTTGTCATGATGACAGTCGCGCCGGCGCGCACGCGCTCGCGCAAGACGCTTTTGACCTGACGCGCCGACCCGGCGTCGAGCCCGGTCAGCGGCTCGTCGAGAATGATCAGCGACGGATCATGAATAAGCGCACCGGCCAGCGCAACTTTTTGCCGCATGCCTTTGGAGAAGCCTTCGCAGCGCTCCCGCGCGTGCGGCTCGAGTTCAAGCCAGCCCAAAAGCTCTTGTGCACGCGGCTCGGCAAGCGCCGGCGCCAGACCCCACAGCCCCGCCACGAATTCGAGATATTCCCGCGGCGTGAGCTTGTCGTAAATCATCGGCTCATCGGAAATCCACGCCATCAGCCGCTTCGCCGCGATCGGGTCGGCGAGTGCATCGATCCCGGCTACGTGGATGCTGCCGGCGTCCGGCCGCAACAAGCCGGCGATCATGCGCAATGTCGTCGTCTTTCCGGCACCGTTGGGCCCGAGCAGCGCATAGAACTCGCCGCTCCGAACGTTCAGGTCGAGGCCGTCGACCGCGGGCCGGTCGAAACGCTTGACGAGACCGCGGATTTCGAGCGCGAACGGCGGCAGCGAGGCATGCATGGACCGGCAGGCTAAGCGACAGAGGTTTCGGCCGCGTGAATCGGACGGCTCGAATTTCGTCAGTCGCTTCAAGCGGTAATGCGGTCGATCTCGGCTATTTCCGCGGTCGATAGCGTCCAGCCGACGGCGGCAGCGTTCTGCCCGACCTGTTCCGGCTTGGTGGCGCCGGCGATGATGCTTGAGATAAATGGCCGGCTGGCGAGCCAGCCCATGGCCAGTTCAAGGAGCGAACGACCTCGCTGCGCGGCAAAGTCGCGGAGTTTCTCCACGACGTCCCAGTTGTGCGTGTTGAGCAATTCATCGGCGTGGTGCACGCTGTAGGAAAGTCGCGAACCGGGCGGCATCGGCGCACCTCTCGCGTATTTACCCGTCAGCATCCCGCTGGCCAGCGGGAAATACGGCAGCAGACCGAGCCCGTGCTTGCGCATCACGGCAAGGCGATCCTTTTCAAGGCTGCGGTCGAGCAGATTGTATTGGTCCTGGCACGTCACGAAGGACGACAGCTTGTGCCGCGCCGCAACGGCCTGCGCCTCTTCAAGCTGCGCCGCCGACAGGTTGGAGCAGCCGATGAAACGGACCTTTCCCGCCTTTATGAGATCGTCGAGCGCACGCAAGGTTTCCTCGATCGGTATTTCAGGATCGGGGCGGTGCAGCTGATAAAGGTCGATCCAGTCGGTGTTAAGCCGCCGCAGACTCGCCTCGACCGCCTGCACAATGCTGCGCCGAGACGCGCCACCCGTGTTTCCGTTCATCGGCAAGCCGAACTTGGTCGCCAGCACAACATTCTTACGCCGGGCGCCAAGTAGATTTCCCAGGGCTTCCTCGGAGCCGCCCTTGTTGCCGTAGATGTCGGCCGTATCGATCAAGGTAACGCCGAGATCGAGCGCCTTGTCCACCACCAGTCGTGCGGCGTCGCGACCGATGCGGCCACCGAAATTATTGGTGCCGAGGCCGACGAGCGATACTTCGGGTCCCGACGTTCCGAGCCTGCGCTTTTGCATTTGGCCCGCGGGCAACGCGCTCAACCGCTGACATTGTAGGCGGCGATCGCCGCCATGTTTACGAGCTGCGCGTCATTCGCCGACAGCGGCACGATCTGCACCGAACGATCGAGACCGACCAGCATCGGGCCGATGACATTGGCGCCGCCAAGCTCCATCAGCATCTTGGTCGAGATCGAGGCCGAATGGAACGCCGGCATGATCAGGACATTGGCGGGCCCGGACAGCCGGCAGAACGGGTAGGCCTCGCGCAGCTCCATATTCAACGCGACGTCGGCAGCCATCTCGCCGTCGTATTCGAAATCGACATGGCGCTCGTCGAGCAAGCGCACCGCTTCCTGGACGCGCTCGGAACGTTCGCCCGCGGGATGACCGAAGGTGGAGAACGCCAGCAGCGCGATCCTTGGATCGTAGCCGAGTGAGCGGGCGACGCGCGCCGCTTCGACCGTGATCTCGGCAAGGTCTTGCGCCGTCGGCATCTCGGTCACCGCCGTATCGGCGACCAGAACGGTGTGGCCTCGCGCCAGCACCAGCGACACGCCCATGACCCGATGCCCCGGCTTTGGATCGATGCAGCGGCGGACGTCTTCGAGCGCGACGGAGAAATTACGGGTGACGCCGGTGACCAGGGCGTCGGCGTCGCCAAGCGCCACCATGCAGGAAGCGAAATGGTTGCGGTCCTGGTTCACCAGGCGCTGGCAGTCGCGTTGCAGGAAGCCCTGGCGTTGCAGCCGTTCGTAGAGATAGGCGGCGTAGGTGGAATTGCGCGACGACATCGCGGCATTGATGATCTCGATATTGCCGCCAAGCTCGACGCCGAGCGCTTTGGCGGTCTCGCGCACGGCGCGTTCGCGGCCGACCAGAAGCGCCGAACCGAGCCCCTGGTGCACGAAGGTCGCCGCCGCGCGGATCACCTGCTCCTCTTCACCCTCGGCAAACACCACGCGTCGCGGGCGCCGGCGCAGCCGCTCATAAACGCCGGTCAGCACGCCGGCGATCGGATCGCGCCGGGTCCGCAATTGCTGGCGATAAGTTTCCATGTCGGCGATTGGTTTGCGCGCGACGTTGGTGTCCATCGCCGCCTTGGCGACCGCCGGCGGAACGTCGGAAATCAGCCGCGGATCGAACGGCACCGGGATGATGTAGTCCGGCCCATATTTCGGCCGCGCGCCATAGGCGACGGCGACTTCGTCGGGCACGTCCTCGCGCGCCAGCGCGGCAAGGGCGCGGGCCGCGGCAATCTTCATCTCCATATTGATGGCGCGGGCCCGTACGTCGAGCGCGCCGCGGAAGATGTAGGGAAAACCCAGCACGTTATTGATCTGGTTCGGATAATCGGAGCGGCCGGTGGCCATGATGGCGTCCGAGCGCACGTCGGCGACTTCCTCCACGGTGATTTCCGGATCGGGATTCGCCATCGCAAAGATGATCGGCCGCTCCGCCATGGTCTTCACCATCGCCTGCGTGACCGCGCCTTTCACCGAAAGCCCGAAGAAGACGTCGGCCCCCTTGAGCGCGTCGGCGAGCGTGCGCGCCTTGGTCTTCACCGCAAAGGCCGATTTCCACTGGTTCATGCCCTCGGTTCGGCCTTCGTAGATGACGCCCTTGGTGTCGCAGAGGACAAGGTTCTCCGGGCGGAAACCGATGGCGCGCAGCAATTCGAGGCAAGCGATGCCGGCGGCCCCGGCGCCGTTGCAGACCAGCCTGGTCGTTGCGATTTCGCGGCCGGTAAGCTCGAGCGCGTTCATCAAGCCGGCGGCGGCGATAATGGCGGTGCCGTGCTGGTCGTCATGGAAGACCGGAATATCGAGCAGCTCGCGCAGCCTTTGCTCGATGATGAAGCATTCCGGCGCCTTGATATCTTCGAGATTAATGCCGCCCCAGCCCTTGCCGAGGAATTTCACGCAATTGATGAATTCGTCCGGATCTTCGGTAGCGACTTCGAGATCGATGGAATCGATATCGGCAAAGCGCTTGAATAGCACCGCTTTGCCTTCCATCACCGGTTTCGCCGCCAGCGCACCGCGGTTGCCGAGACCGAGGATTGCGGTGCCGTTGGTCACGACCGCGACGAAATTGCCCTTGGTCGTGTAATCGAACGCCTTGGCCTCGTCCTCGGCGATGGCGAGAACCGGAATGGCGACCCCGGGGGAATAAGCCAGCGACAGATCGCGCTGGGTCGCCATCGGCTTGGTGGCGACGACTTCGAGCTTTCCGGGGCGGCCCTGGCTGTGGAATAGCAGGGCTTCTTGGTCGGTAAAGGTCGGCCGGTTCGCATGGGTGCCGTTTTTGCCGCCGTTTTTCAAAGCCATCTCAATTTCCTACTCGTGGTGCGCCGACGCCGTCTCAAGCCGGGGAACCTAGCGAAACGGCGGCCCTATGCTCAAGGGAGCCAGGCGGGGACCGGCTGGCGGCATTGAAGCCGCATTGAACAAGCCGGCGGGTAAGGGTATTGCCTGCCAAGCACTCCGACCATTGATCTGTCTCCCCAGCCGCAGCGCGTCAGCGTCATGATCAGATTCCTGCTTCGCCTTATCGGCCTCTGCCTGCTCGCTACTGCCTTTGTGTTCCTGGTCTATGACGGCACCAAATCGATCGCCAACCACGACGTCATCTACACCAAGGTCGTCGACGTGTGGGCCATAATCGACCAGAGCAGCCTCAACTTTGTACAAACCTGGCTGAAGCAAAAAGCCGACTGGGCCTGGAATCCATACCTGCAGCGCGCGTTTGACCTTCCGGCTTGGGTCGTCATCGGGATTCTCGCTATCATCCTGACGCTACTCGGCCGCAAGAAGAGGCCGCTCATTGGTTACGCGCGCGACTGAATGCGCCGCCTCGGTGTGGGGGTGAAATGCCAAGTTCGGGCTACGACTACGTCATCGTCGGCGCCGGTTCGGCCGGCTGCGTGCTGGCCAGCCGGCTGAGCGAGGACGCCGCGGTGCGCGTCCTCCTGATCGAGGCCGGGGGCCGCGACTGGCACCCGTACATTCACATCCCGCTTGGCCTCGGCCGCATGCACGATCGCCGCATGTTCGATTGGGGCTACGAGACCGATCCCGAGCCCAATCTCAATAACCGGCGCATCGAGGCGATGCGCGGCAAAGTTTTGGGCGGCTCATCGTCTATCAACGTGATGGCCTATACGCGGGGCAATCCTGGTGACTACGACCGCTGGGCGCAAAAGGGCGCGCGCGGCTGGTCCTTTGCCGATGTGTTGCCCTATTTCCGCCGCTGCGAGACTTGGCGGGAGGGCGAAGACAACTGGCGCGGCGGCACCGGCCCGCTTGGCACCGAATTCGCGCGGACCCAAGACCCGATTTACGAAGCCTGGCTCGACGCCGCCACGGCTTGCGGCTATCCGCTGACTCCCGACTATAACGGCAAGCAGCAAGAGGGCTTTGGTCGCGGTCAATACAGCATTCGTGACGGCCGCCGATCGTCATCCGCCAAAGCCTTTCTCAAGCCGGCAAGCGGGCGGAAGAATCTGACGGTCGTAACCAACGCGCACACCACGCGTGTCCTGTTGAACGGCACGCACGCGACCGGCGTCGAATACATCCAGGCGGGATCGGCGTTGCGCGCGAGTGCCTCGCGAGAGGTGATCCTGGCGGCCGGCGCCTTCAACACGCCGCAAATCCTGATGCTCTCGGGGATCGGCCCGGCGCGGCACTTGCGCGACTTCGGCATCGGCGCCGTTGCCGACCTCCCCGTCGGAAAAAATCTGCAGGACCATCTCGGCGCCTACATGACTTACACCCGCAAACAGCCGGGCAGCTTTCATCGCGAAATGCGTTTCGACCGCATGACGGCGAGCATGATCCGCGCTTATTTGTTCGGCCAAGGACCGGCCACCGTCGTGCCGGGCGGGCTGCATGCTTTCATCAAGACGCGGCCCGAATTGGCCGTGCCGGATATCGAGTTCATGTTTCGCGGCACCTCGCATGCGCCGCGGCTGTGGTTCCCGTTCATCCGACCGCCCTATCATGACGGCTATGGCATCCGGCCGACGCTGTTGCACCCCGATAGCCGCGGTGAATTGCTGCTCGGCTCGGCGGATCCGTTGGCGCCGCCGCGCATCGTTTATCGCTTCTTCACCGCACCGAGCGATCTGCCGACGCTGCGCGAAGGCTTCAAACGGGCGCGCGAACTCGCCTTCCATAAGGCGCTCGATGCCTACCGCGGCGAGGAGATCGGACCCGGCCTAAAAGTCAAAAGCGACGATGAGATCGATAACTGGCTGAAAAACACCGTCATCACCGCTCACCATCCGGCCGGCACCTGCGCCATGGGCCCGGACGGGGTGCTTGATTCCAATCTGAAAGTGCATGGGATCGAAAGCTTGCGCGTCTGCGACGCCTCGGCGATGCCCGATCTGGTCTCCGCCCATATCAATGCCTGCGTGCTGATGATGGCGGAAAAAGCCGCCGACCTTATTCGCGGCCGCGAGGCATCGCCGCAAGCGGAGGCGGCCTGACCGTCAGCCGCGCAGGGAGCATGATCGTGCGACGGCTCGCTGTGATCTTGGCATTCGCCGCCGTCATCCTGGTGTTCGTCCCCTACGCGGTGGCGCCATTTTACCGGTTTGTCGATCCGGTCTCGATGCCCATGCTGTGGCGCTACGTCACCGGCGCCCGCGTTGAGCGCATCAATGTCCCGCTCGCCCGCATCTCACCGGCGCTGCGTCTGGCTGTCATCGTCGCCGAGGACGGCAGCTTTTGCCACAACCCGGGCATCGACCTCGGTGAAATCCGCGCCGCTTTGAGACAGTCGCGCGCCGACCTCGAAGAATCGCGCGGCGCCTCCACCATCACCCAGCAGACCGTCAAAAATCTATTTTTTTGGCAGGGACGCAGTTTCGTCCGCAAGGCGCTTGAGATTCCGCTTGCGCTGTGGATGACGCTGGTCCTGCCGAAAACGCGGATATTGGAAATCTATCTCAACATCGCCCAATGGGGCCCGAACGGCGTGTTCGGCGCTGAAGCCGGCGCCCGCTGGGCATTTGGCAGGCCGGCGCAGAACCTGACCGCCTATCAGGCAGCGGAGCTTGCCGCCATCCTGCCGAATCCCGTGCTGCGCAGCGCCCGCATCCCGAGCGTGCTGGTGCGCCGGCTTGCCGGCCTTTACGAGCGGCGCTCGGCCGAATTTGCCGGGCTCGACGCTTGCGTCAGGGGGCCGTAGGCTTCCCCCTAGCCTATTAGCGATCATTCTTCTATAAGCCCGCCATTCCGAGCAAGGCGAGTCATCGAGAGGAGAGTGATCTTATGGCCGTGCCGAAACGAAAAACATCGCCGTCCAAGCGCGGCATGCGCCGGTCGGCCGATGCGCTGAAGGCGCCGACCTACGTCGAAGACAAGGACTCCGGCGAATTGCGCCGCCCGCACCACATCGATCTCAAAACCGGCATGTATCGCGGCCGGCAAATCCTGAGCAAGAAGTCGGAAGGTTAAAGCCTTTGGCTTGCACCGCCTGTCGCTTTCTTTGGAGTCGATCTGACGAGCGAACTATGTGACGAAAGATCCGCGTCATGTTCGTGCTTGGCTTTCCGCTGCTCTTGGTTCCCTTCGCCATCTACAACATGATCGCGTTTCTCACTCCCGGCGTCAGCTGGACCTCGCCGGCGAGTACCGTGCACATGATGTCCGGGCAGGATTGGGTACTGACCTGGCAAGACATCCTGATCGCGTTTGCGATTTTTCTGCTCTGGGTCGAAATCATCAAGTCGACGCGAATTGGGCGGCGAAGCGTCATGGACCACATCCTGGCCATGGCGCTGTTCATCGTCATGCTGGTCGAATTCCTGCTGGTGCCGCGGGCGGCGACCTCGACATTCTTCCTGCTGATGGCCATCGCGCTGGTCGACGTCCTGGCGGGCTTCATCGTCGGCATGCGCAGCGCGCAGCGCCAGATCGAATTCGAAGGCCCGGGGCAAATGTGAGCGCGCAGTTGGCGGCTAAAGCGTGATCCGGAAAGTGGAAACCGGTTTCCCGAAGATGATGCTTTAAAGGGACCGAGAAATCCTGACGCCCGCTGCTGTCGGCCATTGGCCGAGCGCCCGATAGGCAGCCGTCGCGGCTTGCGGTTCGGCCCGGCGGCGGGCGCGCGTCTGCGGCGCCTGTGAGGCAGTGGCGATCAGCTGCGCAATGAAATGGGCATTCGGCCGTTGACCTATTCGCAAGGGTCCGCTGTCGCGATTCGCTTCTCCGATTGGGACGAGCGCTGTGTTCACCTGCGGCTCCTGTCCCGAAACAGGACATTGAATGGCCTTCAGCCAGGGAATCGCAAGCGCCGTGCCGCAAGAGCGGCAGCAACTCTTATTGCTGTTTTTCGAATCGCTTAAAGTCTTGTCGATAAAGTAGCGCTGAACCGCCGTCTGCCGTCACCCCGCGGACTGCATCTTCTCATGAGGCGACCGTGACCCAGAGCGGTCCGCGCGATTCATTTCCTGCCGGCAGTCCAAGCCACGCCATTGCCGCTGTCACCCCTCGGGCCGGTCTCGACGCGGCGGAAATCCTCGCCTCCGTCGGCGAGGTCGCCTACGACTGGCGCCTCGACAGCGACGCACTCGCCTGGAGCGGCAATGCCGCCGAAGTTCTGCTGATTCCCGACATCGCTGCCATTTCAAGCGGCCGCGCCTTTGCGCAGCTTCTCGAACCGGAAAACGCGCAAGCCCGCTTCGACATCGTGGCCAAATCCGACAAGCGCGACGACGGCCACGGCGTCGCTTATCAGATCCAATACCGTTTGCGCCCCGACCCCGCGTCCGACACCAAGCTATGGATCGAGGACACCGGCCGCTGGTTTGCGAGCTCCGACGGCCGGCCGGCGCGTGCACAGGGCGTGTTGCGGGTGATCAATGAGCGCTATGAGCACGAGCGTCATTTGACGTTTCTGGCTCGTCACGATGGGCTGACGGGCGAATTGAACCGGCACCATTTGAGCGAAGTTCTCGACGATACGCTCGACGAAGCGCTCCGTTTCCGCTCGTCCTGCGGTTTCCTGCTCGTCGGCATCGATAATCTGGCGCGCATCAATGAGTCGTACGGTTTCGACATCGCAGATCAGGTGATCGCCGCGGTCGCCAAGCGCCTGCGCACGCGGATGCGCGGCAAGGACACGCTCGGCCGCTTTTCCGGCAACAAATTCGGTCTGGTGCTGCGCGATTGCACGCCTGACGACATGGCCATTGCCGCGGAACGCATGCTCGCCGCAGTCCGCGACGAGATGGTGCCGACCAGCGCCGGACCGATCGCAGTCACCATCACCATCGGCGGCGTCACCGCGCCGCGTCATGCCCGCAGTGTCGCCGAGGTGCTGGCTCGGGCGCAGGAGAGCCTCGATACCGCCAAGACGCGGCGTCGCGGCTCGTTCCGCGCCTATCGTCCCAATATCGAACGCGAAGCCATGCGCCGCGACAATGTTCGCGCAACCGACGAGATCGTCGCCGCGCTTAACGAGCGGCGCATTTTTCTGGCCTACGAAACCGTGGCCGCAGCAGAGGGCCGGCGGCCTGCATTCTACGAATGTCTGATGCGGATCCGCCGGGGCGACGGCAGCCTGATCGCCGCCAACGACATCGTCCCGGTCGCTGAACGGCTCGGTCTGGTGCGCTTGCTCGATTTCCGCGTTCTCGAACTCGTCGTCGACGAAATGGCGACGGCACCTTCGCTGCAGACCAGCTTCAACGTCTCGCCGGCCTCGACCACCGATCCCGACTGGTGGGCGAATCTCGGTTCGCTGCTGCGCCAGCATGCCGGCGTCGCGGAACGGCTTATCGTCGAGATCACGGAAAGCGCCGCGATTCAGGACATCGACGAGACGCGCGGCTTCGTCAGCCGCGTCAAAGATCTCGGTTGCCGCATCGCCATCGACGACTTCGGCGCCGGCTACACGTCGTTTCGCAACCTGCGCAAGCTTGGCGTCGACATCGTCAAGATCGACGGTGCCTTCGTGCAGCACATCACGCGCTCGGATGATGACCGCGCTTTCGTGCGCACGCTGATCGACCTGGCCAAACGTCTCAAGTTGCAGACCGTTGCCGAATGGGTCCAGGACGAAGCCGCGGCGCAGACGCTCGCGGCGTGGGGCTGCGACTATCTGCAAGGCGCGCTGGTGGGCTTGGCAGCGACCGAGCGGCCGTGGCTTGCCGGCCTCGCTCAAGCCATCTGAACAAGGCGACCCGAAGCGGTCGGAACCGATTTATTCGGCGCCAGGCTCTTTTTCGGTCAGCCGGTCAACTTTGCGCTTCATCTCGTCGAGCTGACGCTTGAGATCGTCGATATCGCCGGATTTCGGCGACGATTTTTCCGGCTCCACCGGTGTTTCGCCGCCGGCGGTTTCGCGCCGCGCAAAAGGCGCGAACATGGCGAAGGTGCGCTCGAACATTTCCATGTTCCGGCGCACTTGCTCCTCGAGCGAGGTGAAGGCGCCGACGCCAAAGGCTTGCGCCATCTGATTGCGGAACTTTTCCTGTTCGCGGGTCAGCGACTCGATGGAGACTTCGAGATAGCGCGGCACCAGCATCTGCATGCTGTCGCCGTAGAAACGGATCAACTGGCGCAGAAAGGCGATCGGCAGCAGATTCTGCCCCTCTTTGTTCTCCTGCTCGAAAATGATCTGGGTGAGCACGGACCGGGTGATCTCCTCGCCGGTCTTGGCATCGTAAACGACGAAATCCTCGCCTTTCTTGACCATCGCGGCGAGGTCCTCGAGCGTGACATACGTGCTCGTCCCGGTGTTGTAGAGCCGCCGGTTGGCGTATTTCTTGATCGTGACCGGCTCTGCGGCCTTCGCTGTCGTATCAGTCATGGACGGAACCGTACAATTTGGCCGCTAAACTAGGCGGTTTCGCCGGGCGCGGCTACCATTTTGTGACGACCGGCGTCCCGGCATTGGCGGCAGGCGCGGGGCATGCCGGCAATGCGCCTGCCATGTGCCCCTTTGCGCCTTGTCGAGGGCCTGTCGCGTGCCTATGACATAGGGCCAGCACCCCGCGGCCAGCCCTCTCATTGCCATAGCCCAACAGCGCGGAAGGAAATCCCAATGAAAGACGATGTCGTCATTGTCAGCGCGACGCGTACACCGGTCGGAGCGTTCAACGGCGCGTTTGCGACGGTGCCGGCCCATGAGCTCGGCAAGACCGCGATCAAGGGGGCGCTTGACCGCGCGGGCGTCGAACCGGCCCGCGTGTCCGAAGTGATCATGGGGCAGATCCTCACCGCCGGACAGGGTCAAAATCCCGCCCGGCAAGCCTCGATTGCGGCCGGGGTGCCGGTCGAAACGCCGGCCTGGGGCGTCAATCAGCTTTGCGGCTCGGGCCTGCGCTCGGTCGCCCTCGGCTATCAGGGCATCGTCAACGGTGACAGCGAGATCGTGGTCGCCGGCGGACAGGAGTCCATGAGCGTTGCGCCACACTGTGCCTACCTGCGCAGCGGCGTGAAGATGGGCAATTTCGAGATGATCGATACGATGATCAAGGACGGCCTATGGGACGCCTTCAACGGCTATCACATGGGCAACACCGCCGAGAACGTGGCGCGGCAGTGGCAGATCACGCGTGCGCAGCAGGACGAGTTCGCGGTGAAATCGCAGAACAAAGCCGAGGCGGCGCAGAAAGCCGGCAAGTTCAAGGATGAGATCACGCCGGTCACGATCAAGAGCCGCAAGGGCGACATTGTCGTCGATGCCGACGAATACCCCAAGCATGGCACTACGCTCGAAGCGATCGGCAAACTGCGCCCGGCCTTCGATAAGGAGGGCACCGTAACCGCGGGCAATGCGTCGGGCATCAATGACGGCGCCGCCGCCGTGGTTTTGATGAAAGCGAGCGAAGCGGCCAAGCTCGGCAAGACGCCGCTCGCCCGCATCGTGTCGTGGGCGCAGGCCGGCGTCGATCCGAAGATCATGGGCACCGGCCCGATTCCGGCCTCCCGTGCCGCGCTGAAAAAGGCCGGCTGGACTGTCGGCGATCTCGACTTGATCGAGGCCAACGAGGCGTTTGCCGCTCAGGCCTGCGCGGTGAACAAAGATCTCGGCTGGGACACCGGCAAGGTCAACGTCAATGGCGGCGCCATCGCCATCGGCCATCCGATCGGCGCATCGGGAACCCGGGTGCTGGTGACGCTGCTCTACGAGATGCAAAAGCGCAATGCGAAGAAAGGCCTCGCCACTTTGTGCATCGGCGGGGGCATGGGCATCGCGATGTGTGTGGAACGCTGACAAGCACGAGGTATTTTACATTGATCGAGATCATGGCCGGGCTTGTCCCGGCCATGATATTTGAAAATTCAGCCGGCTTCGGCGCCGGTCAACCGAATTGAGAGATAAAGATCAGGGAGGAGTTCATGCCCCGCGTCGCGTTGGTCACTGGGGGGACGCGCGGCATTGGCGCCGCCATCTGCAAGGCGCTCAAGGCCGCAGGCTACACCGTCGCCGCCAATTACGGCGGCAATGACGAGGCCGCGCAAAAGTTCAAGGCCGAAACCGGGATCAACGTCCATAAATGGGACGTCTCGTCGTTTGATGCCTGTAGCGCCGGCGTCAAACAAGTCGAGGCCGGGCTCGGACCGATCGACGTCCTGGTCAACAATGCCGGCATCACGCGCGATGCTCAACTGCACCGCATGAAGCCGGAACAATGGACCGAAGTCATCAACACCAATCTCGGCTCGCTGTTCAACATGTGCCGCAACGTCATCGAGGGCATGCGCGATCGAAAATTCGGCCGCATCGTCAACATCTCCTCGATCAACGGACAGAAGGGACAGTTCGGCCAGACCAACTATTCCGCCGCCAAGGCCGGCGAGATCGGCTTCACCAAGGCGCTGGCACAAGAGGGTGCGCGCGTCGGCATCACCGTCAACGCCATCTGCCCCGGCTACATCGCGACCGACATGGTCAAAGCCATGTCGCAGGAAGTGCTGCAGAAAAACGTGCTGCCGCAAATCCCGATCGGCCGGCTCGGTGAGCCGGAAGAAATCGCGCGTTGCGTGGTCTTCCTCGCCTCCGACGACGCCGGCCTGATCACCGGCTCGACTCTGACGGCCAATGGCGGGCAATATTTCGCCTGAGGCCAATTCATCCGCAGCATAACAGGTGGCGGTATCGTCATGGCATCGGCACCATCGATCCTGGAACGGCGGCGCGATCAAGCTCTTCCCGTACTCGATCAAATGGAGATCGATCGGGTGCGCCGCTTCGGCGAGCGCCGTTCATACCCTGCAGGCGCGGCGATCTATACGATCGGCCAAGTCGGCGCCGGATTGATGGTCATTCTCTCCGGCAGCATCGAAGTCACCCATGCCGACAAATCTGGGCAACGCGCCGCGATTGTCACGCACGAGACGGGTCACTTCCTTGGCGAATTGGCGCAACTCGCCGGGCGGCCGTCCCTCGCAGACGCCACCGCCAAAGGGCCGGTTGAAGTTCTAATCATCCCGCCGGATCGATTGCGCGCCTTATTCGTTGGCGAGGCCGAACTCGGCGAGCGCATTATGCGGGCGTTGATCCTACGGCGGATCGGTCTGCTTGAGACCGGATCCGGGGGGCCGATCATCGTCGGACGAGCCGATAACGGGGACGTTCTGCGATTGGAGGGATTCCTCCGCCGCAATGCCTACCCGCACCAATTGCTCAATCCCGAAACCGACGCGGAAGCGAAAACGCTGATCGAGCGCTTCCATGTCGATCCTGGGCAGCTACCGATCGTGCTCTGTCCAGGCGGACAGCTGCTGCGGAATCCGGGCGAAGACGAGTTGGCGCGGTGCATCGGTTTGGTCCGCCCGATCGATCCCAATCGCGTCTATGACGTGGCTATCGTGGGAGCGGGTCCCGCGGGTTTGGCCACCGCGGTCTATGCCGCATCCGAAGGACTTTCGGCTCTGGTACTCGATTGCCGGGCTTTCGGGGGCCAGGCCGGCGCCTCGGCACGCATCGAAAACTATCTGGGGTTTCCGACCGGGATCACCGGCATGGCCTTGATGGCGCGCGCCTACAATCAGGCGCAGAAGTTCGGCGCCGAAATGGCGATACCGGATCAAGCCGACGGGCTAATCGCCCCGACACAAATATTCGGCCGTTTTGTCCTGCAATTGGCGAGCAAGGAGCGCGTCACCGCGCGCTCGGTCGTCATCGCCAGCGGCGCACGCTATCGCAGCCTGGCGATCGATAATCTGCACGAGTTCGAGGGATCGAGTGTGCATTACTGGGCGACGCCGCTCGAAGCAAAGCTGTGCGCCGACCAGGAGGTCGCGCTGGTCGGTGCCGGCAATTCGGCCGGCCAGGCGGTGGTGTTTCTTGCGAGCCAGGGCGTCAAAGTGCGGATGTTGGTGCGCCGGCCTGATCTGACCGAAACCATGTCGCGCTATCTTGTCGATCGAATCGAGGGCCTTCCCAACGTCCAGGTCGAGACCGGGTGCGCGGTCAGCGGACTTGAGGGTAACAATGGCGTGCTGGAGGCGGTGCGCTGGCGCCACTCCGGCAGCGGCGAAGAAACCCGGCGGCCGATCCACCACTTGTTTTTGTTCATCGGCGCAGAGCCCAATACCGATTGGCTTGCGAGCTCGGACGTCAGGCTCGACGGCAAGGGCTTTATCATCACCGGCGAAGAAGCAGGCGGGGATCGACACGCGCTGGAGACGACCCGGCGCGGCGTGTTTGCCATCGGCGACGTGCGCGCAAAATCGATCAAGCGCGTCGCCGCCGCAGTCGGCGAAGGCGCCCAGGTGGTCGCCGCCTTGCACGGTTATTTATCGGCCCGTGCCGGCGCGCCGACCGCCGCGGCTATGGTGTCCAGTCCTTCGGCGCAAGTTCAAAGCCGCTGAAATCGAAGCCCGGCGCGACGGTACAGCCGCAAAGGGTCCAATCGCCGAGGCTCTCTGCCGCCTGCCAGGCCTGCGCCGGCACGACCGCCTGGGGGCGCTCCCCACCGGCAAGATCGCAGCCGAGCGTGCGGCGCTCAACGCGTTGCGGCGCGCCGCAGATGTCCAGCACGAGCGGCGCACCGGCGTACCAATGCCAGACCTCGGCCGCGTCGATGCGATGCCAGTGCGAACGTTCGCCGCGCGCGAGCAGAAAATAGATCACGGTGGAGGCGGCGCGGCCCTCGATCCGCCGCGCGTCACGAAATGTCTCACGGAAGTGCCCGCCCTCCGGATGCGGCTTAAGATCGAGGAGCCGAATGACGTCCGCGGCTGTGAGCGCCGTGTTCAAAACCGGTTCTTGCGTTCGCGGATTTCGGCAAACACCTTCCAGGCCGGACTGCCTGCAAGCCCAACCGCTTTTGCCACTTCCGGCACGTCGGCGCGCAGAAACGGATTCTCCGCTTTCTCTGCGCCGATCGTCGCCGGGATCGTCGCCTTGCCGGCCGCCAACAGCTTCGCCACTTCGTCGGCGCGCGCGGCCAGTGCTTTGTTGTTCGGCTCGATAGTCTTCGCAAAGCGAATATTTGCGTCGGTATATTCGTGACCGCAATAAAATCGCGTATCGTCGGGGAGCCCGCGCAATTTCAGGAGCGAATGCCACATCATCTCCGGGTTGCCTTCGATCACGCGGCCGCAGCCGATCGAAAACAGCGTGTCGCCGACGAACGCGAGCTTGTCGGCGGGAAAGAAATACGAAATGTGCCCCGACGTGTGGCCCGGAGTTTCGATGACGCGGCCTTCGAGCGTGCCCACGCGCACTTTGTCGCCTTCAGCCACCGTTTCGTCGACATGAGCGATGCGCTCCGACTCGGCGCGCGGCGCGACCACGCGGCATTTGTGCCGCGCCTTGAGCTCGCCAATGCCGGCGGTGTGATCGCCGTGATGATGAGTCACCAGGATCTCGGACAGCCGCCAGCCGGTTTTTTTCAGCGCGGCCTCGACGGGAGCCGCTTCCGGCGCATCGATAGAGGCGGTGGCGCCGCTCGCCGGATCATGGATCAGAACGCCGAAATTATCCTTCAGGCAGGGGAACAGATAGGTTTCAACCGCCATGTCGCTTTTCCAATCCTGTCGTTTTTCGACCGAGACGTAGCAAGCCGGATCATCCGCCGCCAAGGAGAATGACGCAATAAGCCATGGTTAACCCCCGAAGCGGCGGCAAAGGGGTGCACGGAACATCAACGCAATCCATGCTATTTTGACAGCATGGACGTCGTCGACCTGCGAAATTTCTATGGCCAGCAACTGGGCGTCGTGGCGCGCCGCTTCGTCGGCCGCGGCATTCGCGCGCGCTGGAGCGATACGCGTGGGCTGCGGCTCTTGGGTATCGGTTATCCGACGCCCTACCTTGGCCTGTTCCGAGAGGAGGCCGAACGCTGTCTTGCCATGATGCCCGCGACGCAAGGCGTCATTCGCTGGCCTTCGACACGCCCGGGTTTGGCCGCGCTCGTCGAAGAGGACGAGCTGCCGCTGACCGATTCCGCGGTCGATCGCGTGCTGCTGGTCCACGCGCTGGAAATGTCCTCCGACCCCACCGAATTGTTGCGCGAAGCGTGGCGGGTGCTGGCCGCCGGCGGCAGGATTTTGGCGGTGGTGCCCAATCGGCGGGGGGTGTGGGCGCGCATGGACACGACGCCGTTCGGTCAAGGCCGGCCGTATTCGCGCAGCCAGATTACCCAGTTGCTGCGCGATGCCTGGTTCACCCCAACCGGCTGGAATGAGGCGCTGTACGTGCCGCCTATTTCGCGGAACTGGTTCCTGCGTTCAGCGGTCGCCTGGGAACGCACCGGCGCCACGCTGTCGGCGCCGTTCGCCGGCGTGCACATCGTCGAAGCGACCAAGCAGGTCTACCGCGCCATCCCGGCACGGCGCGAAAAGCGCCGGCTCGTGCCGGCGCTGCAGCCGGTGCTGGCGCCCTCGCCGGGCGCCGCCGCGATGCGGTGATTCCGCACCGCGAAACATCAAGCCGGGAACGGTCCCCAACCCCGCTGCACCGCCGGACGCGCCGCGATGGCGTCGTGCCAGCGTTTCACATTGGGATAGTCGTCGAGCCCGATGTCGTTGACGCCGTGCAGATGCACGTCGGAATACATCGTCATGTCGGCGATCGAATAATCGCCGCCGAAATATTCGTTCGCGGCAAGATGCCGGTCGAGGATGCCGAGCATATCGCGCAAGTTCGCCGCGTAGTGTTCCTGGGCCGGCGGCGCCTTGACCGGCGAGCGTATCGTCCAATGCCCGAACTGTTGTGCCAGCGTGGTGAACGTCGCCGAGCCGTAGAACAGCCATTGGTCGACTTTGGCGCGGGCGACGGCGTCGCTCGGATAGAATTTGCCGGATTTTTCGGCCAAGTATTTGAGGATCGCGCCCGACTCGCACAGCGTCACGCGCGCCCCGCCGGGCCCGTCATCATCGACAATGGCCGGTATCTTGTGTCCGGGGCTGATTTTCATGAAGTCCGGCGCCATCTGCGCCTTCTCCCGCAGATTGACCGGAATGATCCGATGCGCAAGACCGGTTTCCTCCAGCATCACGCGCGGCTTGTAGCCATTGTCGGTCGTCCACGTGTAGCAGTCGATCATCCGTTTCCTCCTGAACTTCGGTGCTTTTGTATCCGGCAAATTCGATTTTCACTCCGGCCATGGCTCGGCAGTCGCGGACGCCGCGTCGGCGCCGACGTAATCGACCAGGCTGGTCTGCCGGTCGCGTTCGAGCGCCGCGAGAAGCGTCGTTTTGATCTCCGCGATCAGGCTCAAGCCGCGGAAGACCAGGGCCGAATAGACCTGAACGAGGCTGGCGCCGGCGCGGATCTTGCCGAGGGCGGCGGCGCCGGAGTCGATGCCGCCGGCGCCGACCAAAGGGAACACGCCTTCGACTCGCACATATGTTTCCGCCAGCATCCGGTCGGCAAGCGGCAAAAGCGGCCGGCCCGACAGGCCGCCTGCCTCTTTCGCCCTTTCGACATCGCGCAAGCTTTTCGGCCGCGTCACCGTCGTGTTGCCGACGATCATGCCGTCGACGCGGCGCGACCGCGCGATGCCGACGATGTCGTCGAGATCGGACAGGGAAAGGTCGGGCGCGATTTTAAGGAGCACGGGGGTCGGTCCGGCCTTGGGCGCGACGCGTTCGCGCGCATCGATCACGCGCGCCAACAGATCATCGAGCACCGCAGCCTGCTGCATCGTGCGCAGACCGGGAGTATTGGGCGACGAGATATTGACGGTTACATAGCTCGCCACCGCTGCGAAACGTTCGATCAAATGCACATAGTCGGCAATGCGGTCGGGCGCATCCTTGTTCGCCCCCACATTGATGCCGACAATGCCACCGCCATGCATGCCGTCCTTGGCGGGCGACCTAAGCGGCGGGGCGGCCCGTGCCGCGAGCCGGCGCAGCACGGCGTCGGCGCCTTGCGAATTAAAGCCGAGCCGATTGATCACGCCTGCATCGGCGTCGAGCCGGAATAAGCGGGGCCGCGGATTGCCGGCTTGCGGCTTCGGCGTGATGGTGCCGACTTCCACGAAGCCGAACCCGATCCGCAACAGCGCATCCGGCACTTCGGCGTTCTTGTCGAAACCGGCGGCGATGCCGATTGGATTTGGGAAGTTGAGCCCGAATACCCGCATCGCCAGCCGCTTGTCGTCGGCCGCGGCAGGCGGCAACGGTGCGAATTTCAAGAGCTTGATCGCCAAGCCATGCGCATCTTCCGGATCGAGCGCATGCAAGAACGGTCGCGCCAAGCGGTCGAGCAAGCCGATCACGGTTTCAGCTCCGGCAGCGTGCGCCGGCCGTCGACCTCATCCGGCAGCGGTCGCGCCAAAAGCACGCCCTTGATCGGCAGTGCGGCGTAGAGGTGCGGAAACAGATCGCCGCCGCGCGACGGCTCCCATTTCAAATCCGGTCCCAACGAAGCGGCCTCGACCGCAATCAACATCAAATCCCTTTGCCCGGCGAAGTGCTTTGCCGCCGTCTCGGCCACCTGTGTGCCGGTCGAGAAGTGAATGAAGCCATCACGCCGGTCGACATCCGAGCCGTGATAGAGGCCGGCGCGCTTCGCCTCCTGCCACGCCGCGCGCTCGCAAATCTTGTAAATCGTCGTCACGCGCCGCCCCGTCGCTAACCGGCTTCGGCGCGGACCCTATCGGCCCTTGAGCATCCAGGCAATAATTCCTATCATGGGTTTCCTCCGTAGAGGTTTGTATGCTCACCCACGCGCAGGTCTGGTCGGCCATCGATCGCCTTGCCGCGCGGGCCGGTCTATCCGCATCGGGGCTCGCCCGTCGCGCCGGCCTCGATCCGACGACGTTCAATAGATCAAAACGCGTCACCCCGCAGGGCCGTGCGCGCTGGCCTTCGACCGAATCCGTCGCCAAGGCCTTGGCCGCGACCGGCACATCATTGGACACTTTCGTGACCCTCGTCGAACCCGCCACCGCGGGCGCGGCACGCGCGGTGCCGCTGCTCGGTTTTGCCGAGGCCGGCGCCGGCGGCTATTTCGACGATGGCGGTTTTCCGGCCGGCGAAGGCTGGGACGAGATCGCCTTTCCCGCCGTCACCGACGAGCATGCCTACGCGCTTGAAGTCTCCGGCCAGTCGATGGAGCCGGCCTACCGCGACGGCGACGTCATTCTGGTGTCGCCGTCGGCGCCGATCCGCCGCGGCGACCGCGTCGTGGTGCGGACCAAAGAGGGCGAAGTTCTGGCCAAGGAGCTCAAGCGCCGGACGGCAAAATCGATCGAGCTGAAATCGCTCAATACCCAGCATCCAGACCGCACGCTGGCGGCCGACGACGTGCTCTGGATCGCGCGGATTTTATGGGCGAGCCAGTGATCAAGCACTGCGTGCCAGCGCGCCATCGATCATGTCGACGGTATTTTTGACGCCGTAGGCGGCGACAAACGAGCCGAAGCGCGGGCCGCGCTCCTGGCCGAGCAGCACCTGATAGAGCATGTTGAACCAGTCGAGCGAAACGCCGGGCTTGCCGTCCTTGCCCTTCTTCTTGGCGTCGAGAAACGGCTCGCGGCGCCCGACTTCATAGACGACATCTTGGATCGCTTCGGCAGTGGCATCCGCCGGCAATTGCGAGAGCGCATCGCGCAGATCGATCAGCGCGGCACGCTCGGCGGCCGTGGGCTCGCGGTACTTCTTCGCCGGCGCGACGAAGTCGCGATAATAATTGATCGCGTAGTCGACCAGCGCCGCAAGCTTTGGATGCGTTTGCCGGGTCACGCCGGGCCGATAACGGCCGATAAAACCCCACAACGTCTCGGCATTGGCGGCATTCGATGCGGTGACCAGCGACAACAGCATCGCAAACGGCACCGGATTGTCGGACGCAGGCGGCGCACCGGAATGAATGTGCCAAACCGGATTGCCGAGTTGCTCCTTCGCCGCTTGGCGAGGATATGCGTCGAGAAATTGCAAGTACTCGTCGACGTGACGCGGGATGACATCGAAATAGAGCCGCTTTGCCGACTTCGGCTCGCGATACATGAACAACGAAAGGCTCTCCGGGCTGGCGTAGCGCAGCCATTCGTCGATGGTCAGGCCGTTGCCCTTCGACTTTGAGATTTTTTGTCCGTTTTCGTCGAGGAAGAGCTCGTAATTGAAGCCTTCCGGCGGCGCACCGCCCAGCACGCGGCAGATCTCGCTCGACAGCTTGACCGAGTCGATCAAATCCTTGCCGGCCATCTCGTAGTCGACGCCGAGCGCGACCCAGCGCATGGCCCAGTCCGGCTTCCATTGCAGCTTGCAGCGTCCGCCGGTGACGGGCGTCGTGATGCGCTCGCCGCCGTTTTCGTAGGTGATGGTCCCCGCCTTGGCGTCATGCGCAATCACCGGCACCTGCAGCACGATACCGGTTTTCTCGTCGATCGGCAGAAACGGCGAATAGGTTTGCGCGCGCTCTTCGCGCAGCGATGGCAGCATGACCTCCATGACCCGTTCGAAATGCGCCAACATCTGCAACAGCGCAGCATCGAACCTCCCCGACGTGTAGCAGGCAGTCGACGACATGAACTCATAGTCGAAGCCGAACTGGTCGAGAAAGGCGCGCAGCCGCGCATTGTTGTGGGCGGCGAAACTGTCGTGGGTACCGAACGGGTCCGGCACTTGCGTCAGCGGCTTGCCGAGATGCGCCGCCACCATCTCCTTGTTGGGCACGTTGTCGGGCACCTTGCGCAGCCCGTCCATGTCGTCGGAGAACGCGATCAGCCGCGTCTTGATCTTGTCATCGGTCAGGACGCGGAAGGCGTGGCGCACCATGGTCGTGCGCGCCACCTCGCCGAACGTGCCGATATGCGGCAGGCCGGACGGACCGTAGCCGGTCTCGAAAATCACTTCGTCCTTGGGCTTGCGCTTTAACCGCGCCACGATCTTGCGCGCCTCCTCGAACGGCCAGGCGTGCGACAGCTCGGCGATTTGGCGAAGCGAAGGAGTGAGACCTTCTGCGCTTGTCATCACGGTTTGGCTTTCGTCAAAAGTCGCGCGCGGTATAGCGCCGAAGACCGCCGATTCAAAACGGACTGATCGGGAAATAGCGCAGCCACAGATCGGTGTAGGTGCCCTTCTCCCACTGCCGGAACAACGCCCAGTTCAAGGCTTGCCGCAGCAGATCGTTGCCGCGCTTCACCGCAATGCCGACGCCCTCGCCGAAAAAACGGCTTTCCAGATACGGCCCGCCGCGGAACGCGCAGCAGCCCGCCGAATCGGAGCCGTTGAGCCAGAATGCCAGCGAAATACCGTCGCCGAACAGCAGATCGACATCCTTGTTGCGCAACGCCGCGCGTGCCGCGTCATCATTGGGATAGGATTTCACTTCGGCTTCGGTGAACATTTCCTTCAGAAATGCCTCGTGCGCCGTGCCGGCGACCACCGCGATCTTCTTGCCCTCGACCGACTCCGGT
>DATJBH010000089.1:0-4537 GCA_035515455.1 Xanthobacteraceae bacterium | reverse complement strand
CCGTTCGGCCTTTTCGGCCGCGGCGCGCTCGGCCTGCGCGGCGGCTTCGCGCTTGGCGGCGGCCGCGGCTTCGGCCTCCCGGGCCTTCTGCTCGGCCTTCGCCTTTTCGCGCGCTTGCCGCGTGGCGTCGCGCTCGGCCGCGTCCGCCGCCCGTGTCTGCGCCCGCGCCGCGGCGGCGGGATCCGCGGCCTTGGCGAGAAACTTCTCCAGCATCGCCTTGCGGGCCTCCGCCGCCGCGGCTTGCCGCTCGACGAATTCCGGTTCTTTGGATCGACCCTTGCCCATAGCTCACGACCTCGCAGCGGTGTTCGGCGGCGGATACCGATTCATCCGGCCCGCTTTCGCCATCCTATCACGGTGGCCAAAATGCGCTCGCCGGTTTCGACGCTGTGCCAGGCCGCATCGGTCCAGCGGCACAGGAACGGCACGACATAGGTGCCGACATGGTCCTCGCAGAGGAGCTCGAGCGGCCGGTCGGGCGGCGGCTCGTCGTCATGGCGGAAAGCATCCAGCCGCTGTTGCCGTGTTGCCATTGGGTTATGAAGCCTTTGCGTTATGAAGCCTTGCGCAACGAAGCCTTGCGCCACGAAGCCTTCCACCATGAAGCCTTGCGCTACGGCTCGCGCGAGAGCTTGCGAAACTCGGCGAGCGTGCGGCCGGCGATGCGGCCGAGCTTGACGGCGGCCGGTTCCGGCATCTTCGGCGGCGCCATGCCGGATTCGAATTTCGCGAACCAGCGGCGGAACTCGGCCAGCTCATCCGGCGCGAGTTTCAGGACGGCTTCTTCGATGTCTTCGACTCTCATCGCGGCAGTGTAGCATGTTCCAAGGCGGCAGGTCATCGGCGGCACCGCGACCGTCGTTGTCACCGTGGCCGCGCTGATGCCGGAAAAATCCCGCGGGGCGACGCGACGCACTCTGAAATTCCACGCGGGCTTGGATGCGCTCAGCCACCCCACGCCGGTCGGCCGCATTGCCATCCGCCCGAAATCACGCCAGAGTTGTATCGGTGGGCTTTCAGGGCAAACCCATGCCGCTCACGAACGAGCAGATTTTGGAATGCGCCGGTCACGACGACCTGCTCGAACTTCTATTTTCGGACCTGCGCCTTCGCATGCCGCCCGGCCAGCCGTTTCATATGGGACGCTTTCTCGACAAAATCCGCACCATTCCCGTCGGCCTGCGGTCGATGGCCGCGACTTTTGAGCTCGACGTCAGCATGACGCTCGACGATCTCGGCTGGCATTTCGGCAACTGGACGCATCGCGGCTATTGCGACGAAACCCTGCGCGGACTGCGCGAGCTGGAAGCCGGCGAGTACGCCGACATGTTCGCCAAGGCTTATGAATTGGCTCTCACGTGTTGGACCGAACTAAGTGCGCCCTACGAAAATTTCACAAAATGGTATAACGAGTCGGATTTTCACAAGGCGACAGAGCCGCTGTCATTTCGGTGGTGGGAACTGCAGGAAATCGACGACGGTGTCTTCGGCTGCTGGACCAGGTACGCGCGGAAATATCCGCACAAGGTGACACAGGTCGTGACGCTATTCTGATGGCGTCAAGGAGTGGGACTTTTAGGCTCGACGGCGAAGCCTTGGTGAAAGTGCCGCGCGGGGAAAAGGGCGAGCGGCCGGTGATGAGGGTGTAGGGCGGATGGCCGCCAGGTTTCCTCATCCTGAGGTGGCCGCTACGCGATAGCGGCGTCATTGCCGGACTTGATCCGGCAATCCATGCAGCGGGTGACGCAACATGGACCACCGGGTCATAGGCGAGCGAACAGAAGGGTGGGCAAAGGCGCAATGTGGAGACTCCTCACCCCTCACAGCAGACCGAAAGCGACGGAGCAATCAAAGAGAAGGGATGACAAGAATATTTAGGGGAGTGATGCTCTTAGCACGCTTTCAATTCCCAGTCGGCCGCCACCATTTTCCTCTATGGTCATGCTTGTGTATATTATCTTTGTTTGATGAGGTCGGTGGCTAAAAAATTGTATAAGGGAAATAAAGTTTTTGTCGTTGTCAGAGCATATCTCAGTAATTAGTTCGTCCGGAACGGCGCGTACTGCGGACAAATTATTGGATCTTGCAGCTGTCGATACGCGGCTACGCAACTCGACGATCGCATTATTTTCCTTAGTGTCCTCCTTCACTTCTTCGCTTCCACTGAGTAACGCCGTCAAGGTTTGCTTCCCCAGGTAGACCGGAATAACGGCGTCAATCTTTGTGAAGACTATGCAAATAGCTCTATTTTTTGCCGACCCAACGGGTCTTTGACCAGGTCGCTGACAAACGACAAAAATATTTTGAGAAGTTCATCTAACAATTCAGCCGCCTCTATTGAGGTATGTGGAGTGTGTTACAAGAATTCGATACATCGTGTATAATGTGAAGAGCGCAACGACAATGAATAAGGATAGACCGTGATCTTCTGACAAATGGAGTGAAGGAAATAGTTCCGCGATTGCTTTAAAGAAAGAAATTCCGCCTGCAAAAGTAACAGCAAAGATGCTATAGGCCAGCAATCGCTGCCTGACCAGCTCTACGTTAAGCTCTAGTTCGGCGTCTCCGGGGAGTTCATGCGGGTTAATTGAAACCATCAGCCCAATAAAAAAAAAGCGTAAGTAACGAGAAACGTCCATAGGTCTGGGAGCTGGTACCACTCCAATTGAGTTCTCAGGAAGACCACTCGTGCAAATAAGTCGATGCAAAATGGTATCAGCGGGAGTGCGAGTTGACTTTGAAGAGTTAGTGCGTGTCGCGGTTTCATAGCAGGACCAACCACCCCAAAGAAACACTAACCGGACAATAGTATTTCTACTTAAACGTGAAAAGGCCTGACTGTCTCTTGAGGCCGCTTCCGAATTTTACTCCACTAACCTCGATCGTCTCTCCTTTTTCTCCCTTGGCGCGTCGCCACCCCGCGCCATCCGCCCGCGACTTGCGTGCTACGCCTGACAAGGCGCTGGCTTGAGGAGCCTTTCCGCTTTGACCCGCCCGCCGGCACCCGCACTTCGCTATAGCCCCAGCGTTTATGTTTCCCTTGGCTTCCAGCTTGCCGCTCCGGACCAGGAGCGCCATGCGCGCATCCATGAGCTTGGCGATGCCGTGGAAAATCTCGAAGCCGCGCGCCTCCAAGGCTTCGTAGGTCTGTCCGATGATTCTGGCGACTTTGCGCCAACGCGCGTCGCAGCAGGACAGAAGCAGGCGATCGATGTCGGAGGCGGGGATCACTTCGCCGCCACCGGCGTCAGTTCGAACACGCGGCCGTATTTGGCGGCTTCGGCGAGGTCGCCGCGCTTTAAGGCGAGGCGGACGGCTTCGAGTTTCCGCACCTCCTCCGGCGACAGGTAAGGCGACCACGCCGTATCGTCCTCGATCAATTCGACCGGAACTTCCGCGGCGTACTTGCCTTCGTGAATGAATTCCTTTGACTTGCGCGTTGATCTCTCGGTCATCGCGGTCTCCGTTTCATAAAGTCCGGTGTCCAGCGTTCCGGCGCCGGGCGATAGGCCGTCACGAGCATGGCGGGCGTTCCGGTATCTTTCGGGACACCCCACATGACGTGAATCGGCTGGCCGTTGCGATCCCGCTGCAGCACCAGCACTGACGGCTCTTTGCGCGAAGTCGGGTAGTCTTCAACCAATATCGCAGACGCGACACCGTCAATCGCGTCTTCAGCAACAATATCATCGGCGGCGAGTTCACGATACCCGTGTCGGGAGACGATATATTCACCGCGCTCGACGAGCGCCTGTACCCGGCGCAAGGTTTCGTTCATTCCCCTGGCCCAATCTTACGCAGCTTCGCTGCTCGCGCCCTCACCCTCTCCCGCACGCGGGAGACGGAGAAGCTTTATTCCGCCGCCTCGACGCGCTTCTTTGGCTTTTCCTGTCTTTTGAGAACCTCCTTCAAGAACGCGCCGGTATAGCTGCGCTTCTCCCGCACGATATCTTCCGGCGTGCCGGCGGCGACGATTTCGCCGCCGCCGTCACCGCCTTCGGGGCCGAGGTCGATGATCCAGTCGGCGGTCTTGATGACTTCGAGATTGTGCTCGATGACGACGACGGTGTTGCCGGTCTCGACCAACTCGTGCAGCACGTCGAGCAGCTTTGCCACGTCGTGGAAATGCAGCCCGGTGGTCGGCTCGTCCAGAATATAAAGCGTCCGGCCGGTCGCGCGCTTTGACAGCTCCTTGGCGAGCTTGACGCGCTGCGCCTCGCCGCCGGACAGCGTGGTGGCCTGCTGGCCGACATGGATGTAATCGAGCCCGACGCGGTGGAGGAGGGCGAGCGGCTCGCGCACCCGCGGCACCGCCTTGAAGAAATCGAGCGCCTCCTCGACCGTCATGTCGAGCACGTCGGCGATCGATTTGCCGCGGAACAGCACGTCCAGCGTCTCGCGGTTGTAGCGCTTGCCCTTGCAGACGTCGCAGGTGACGTAGACGTCGGGCAGAAAGTGCATCTCGATCTTGATGACGCCGTCGCCCTGGCAGGCCTCGCAGCGGCCGCCCTTGACGTTGAACGAGAAGCGGCCGGGC
>DATJBH010000088.1:0-45593 GCA_035515455.1 Xanthobacteraceae bacterium | reverse complement strand
ATTTGTGTCGCTCAAGGTCCGGTGGACGGCGTGGCGCAATGGAAGCGTCACTTCATCCGAAGCGGCTCCAGGGGCGCTTGCGTAATCGCATCATCGGCGTTCTCCACCGGTCTCCAGTGCCGATTCTCGTGAGGTACCTAGACGCGAACTAGCGTCGGGGCTTCCGCTCAGCGAATGACCGCTGTATCATATTCAAAACCGAATTTTATATATAAAACCAAGGCGTTATAATGGATAACGACAATCGCTCCGGTTCATCGAAGCCCACGGGCGCCGCCGTGGCGTCAACGCCCTTAAGCGTCATCACCGGCTTCCTCGGCAGCGGCAAAACAACGACCTTGTCACGGCTGCTGGCCGATCCGCGGATGTCGAAGGCCGCCGTCATCATCAACGAGTTCGGTGAAATCGGGCTTGACCACTTGCTCGTCACGCGGCCGCGCGAGGACGTCATTCTCCTGGCGAACGGGTGCCTTTGCTGCACGGTGCGCGGCGATCTGGTCGACACGCTCAGCGGCCTCTTCGTCGACCGCGCGCGCGGCAAAATCATGGATTTCGATCGCATTCTCGTGGAGACGACCGGACTGGCTGATCCGCTTCCCGTGTTGCGCACAGCGCATTCGGATCCGGAACTCGGCGGCCTGCTCCATCTGGAAAATGTCATCACCACTGTCGACGCGGTGCACGGCCTGGGACAGATTGGCTCGCATCCGGAATCCGTCAAGCAGATCTGCACGGCCGATACGGTTCTCATCACCAAAACCGACTTGGCGGAACGCGGGCAGATCGAGCAACTGCGCGCCGTCGTCGATGAAATCAATCCGGGCGTCGAAATGATCGAGGTGGTGCATGGCGAAGTGCCGTCCCAGCGCCTGTTCGACAGCCTTAATCCGACCACGCTTGGAATGGCTCGATTGCCGCGCTGGCTGACGGCCTCCGGTGCGATGACCGATCATAGCCAGCCGCCGCCGGCGCACGGTCATCACTACCATGCGCATCATCGAGAGGGCGTGCACTCATTTACGCTGACATTCGACAAGCCGATCACGGCGGCCGGCCTGCAGATATGGACGCAACTGCTGGGCGATTTTCGCGGCGCTGATCTGTTGCGCATCAAGGGCATCGTCAATATCGAAGGCCGGCCCTATGTGCTGCAGGCCGTGCAGCATCTGGTTCACCCGTTGACCGAATTGCCGGAGTGGCCGTCGGCCGACCATCGGTCGCAGCTCATTTTCATCACGCGCAATATTTTGCAGTCGGACATCGAGCGAACGTTGCATGCGCTGCAATTCGATTTGGCGAGGCAAAGCGGCACTGGCTTCGATGTTGAGAGCTTTCGGCGGTTCTCGGAACTTGCCGGCAGGTTTCGCCAGTCGGCATGATGATGCAACCTGCATCCGTCGCCGCAAGCACGCCATCGGTATTCCTGGAGCAGACCCAAGCCCGTCCGGTCACCGAAGTGTGGGGGCGGCGCGCCATGGTGTCGTCCATGCATCCGGACGCGACAGCGGCCGGCCTCGATATTCTGCGTGCCGGAGGTCACGCCGTTGATGCCGCCGTCGCCGTGGCAACCACGCTCGCGGTCACCAATCACAATTGGGCCGGCCTCGCCGGCGATTCGGCGTGGCTGATTTATGACCGGCGGACCCGGTCGGCGGCCCACCTCGACGGCTATTCGACTTGCCCACGGGCGATGACTGCGCAGCACCTGGCGGCGCACTTCGATCTCGATGCGAGAGTTCAGGCGGCGGCGTTTGCCGAAGAGCCGGGAGGCTTCCGCGAAACGGGAGTGGCAATCGCCATGGCGCCCGGCACACCGGCGACACTGCACGCGGCATGGCGACGTTATGGCGTCCTGCCGTTCGAGCGGCTGCTGGAGCCGGCGATCGACCGCGCTGCTAACGGCATCGTCATCTCGAGTTATGTCGCGGGCTCCCTCCAGAAAAGCCATACCAAGCTCGGAAGTTTCCCCGCGACTCGCCAAATCTTCCTTCGCTCCGATCGTTCGCCTTGGTCCAAAGGCGAGCTCTTGGTGCAACGCGACTTGGCCGAGACGTTGCGGCGCTATGCACGCGATCCTGAACGCGAATTCTCAAATGGTCGGACCGCCAATCTCATTCTTGATTGCGCCCGGCAAGCCAATGCCGCGCTGAGCGCAGAGGATCTGGAACACTATCGCCCGGTGTGGCGCGAGCCCGTTGATGGCAGCTATCGTGGCCACCGCCTCGTTACGACGACGCCGCCGACCGCCGGCGTTCACGTCGTGCAGGCGCTCAACGTTCTCGAACACATCTTGCCACCCGAATTGCCCTATGGCCATGCGCAGGCATTACACCTGATCATCGAAGCCTTGAAATGTGCGCTGGCGGATCGACGCATCAGTGGCGGCGATCCCGATCATATGTCGATCCCGGTCTCGCATATCGTAGACAAGACCTATGCGCGCGAGCTGGCACGTTCGATCGACCCGTCGGCCGCCCGTCATATTCTTGCCGATAGCCGGTCCACGGCCGTCGGAACCACGCATTTCGTGGTCGTGGACGAGCACGGCAACATCGTATCGGCCACCCAGAGCATCGGGCGGGATTTCGGCTGCGGCGAAGTCGCATCCGGAACGGGCCTGGTCATGAACGACCGAAGTTGGTGGATGTCATTGCGCGACGGGCCGAACCAGGTAGCGGCGGGCCGGCGTGCCAATATCGGCCACGCGCCGACCATGGTGTTCAACGCCGACGCGCCCTGGATCGTGCTCGGTTCGCCCGGCGGCTTCGGTATCGTGCCCTATGTCGTGCAAACGCTGACCGGCGTCATCGACTACGGCCTTGATCTGCAGCAAGCGATCGAGGCGCCCCGTTTCCGGCTGATGGATCTGGAATACACGGTCGCCTGCGAGGACCGCTTCGATCGCGCCATTCTTGATGAGCTGCGTTCGCGCGGTCATCGCATCGACTTGTTCCCGCCCTGGAGCGACCGTGTCGGCGGTGTCGAAGGGGTGCAGCGCGACCGCGCGACTGGTCATCTGTTGGCCGGTGTCGATCCGCGGCGCAATTCATACGCCGCCGGCTACTGATCTTTGGATTTCCGAGAGCGCTGCAAGGCCGCCGCATAACCGAGGCTGGAAGAAATCTCGGCCGCTGTGGCCAAGAGCTCGTCCTTCAGTTTCCCACCGAGTTGCTTTTCCAGCGCCGGATCGCGGGCGCCTGACATATTGATCGCGGCGACGATCTTGCCGCTGGCGTCACGAACGGGCGCGCATATGGAGCATCCGCTCGGCACGAAGGTACCGAGGCTGATCACATAGCCTCGCGCACGGTCGCGGGCCAGCACGCGGCGGAGTTGATCGAGCGTCGTCGGCGTGTCGACGGTATAGCGCCGCAGCGTGCGCTCCGCGCCATAGAGGGCGGTGAGCTCCGCGTCCGGCAGCTCGCAGAGCAGGACGCGTCCCATCGGCGCCGCATGCGCCGGCCGTCGTTGTCCGACCTGGAGGTTCGACGTGAACGGGCCCCGGCTCAGCACCCGGATCAGGTGCACGATTTCGGTGCCTTCGCGCACCGCCAGGTTGACGCCCAGGCCAGTGCGCCGGTTGAGCTCGTTGAGCGGCTCGCGCGCGACATTGACGATCTCGGTTGACGACAGATAGGCGAAACCCAGGCTCAGCACACGGCTGCCAAGCCGATAACCATAGCCGTCCTTGGTGCGTTCAACGAAGCCCAGATTCTCCAGCGTGTAGACCAGGCGAAACGCCGAGGAGCGCGGCACCTCGAGTTGCCGCGCGATCTCGGCCAGCCGCA
The DNA here is from genome assembly GCA_035515455.1 of Xanthobacteraceae bacterium. GTDB lineage: Bacteria > Pseudomonadota > Alphaproteobacteria > Rhizobiales > Xanthobacteraceae > BOG-931. Next base: position 41,805 of record DATJBH010000088.1, on the reverse strand, counting down.
AAATCCTGCCGTCGTCGCCGAACAGCTGAAGGATCGTCAGCCCGCGCTTGAGACCGGGTACAATATAGCGCTCGCCACCTTCGCTCGATGTACCGGGCGGCGGTTTGAACTGGCGCAATTCGGCGACCGACCGCTCCGCTGCAGCAGGCGCCGGCATAGCCGTGTTCTTGGCTTGGCGACCGCTCATTGGGCCAAAATCTTGCGCGCTATCAGCATCCGCTGGATTTCGTTGGTGCCGCCACCGATCTGATAGTGACGCAAGTAACGATAGAACAATGTAAGCGGCAGCTCCAGGGCCTCGCCCATCGCGCCGTGAATTTGAATGGCGTGATCGAGGCAACGGGCGCCCCATTCGCTCGCGCACATCTTGACCATCGCCGCTTCGGCCCGCACGTCCTCGCCGGCATCGGCGCGCGAGGCGACATCGTAGGTCATCGCCCGCAGCGCACTGATATCGACGTACATCTCGACCAACCGCCATTGGATGGCTTGGCGTTCGGAAAGCGGCTTGCCGAAGGTCACGCGCTGCTTGGCCCAGTCGCGGCTCATGTCGAGCGCGCGCTGCATCTTGCCGATGGAGTAGGGGCCGCGCATCAGACGATCGTGGATTGTCAGCCATTTCTGGCCGAGACGAAAGCCGTTGCCGACGTCGCCGAGAACGGCTCCGGAATCGACATAGCAGTCGTTGAAGTTGACGATATAGGTCGAAGCTGTCGAGCCAAGCCACGTGGAAATGCCCGGCTCGTCGATCTTAAGACCCGGATTATCGCGCTCGACGATAAACATGGTGATGCCGCCGCGCTGCCGCTTTTCCGGATCGGTCACGGCCTGCACCAGGATGAAATCGGATTCGGCGGCGCCCGAGATCCACATTTTGGTGCCATTGATCACCCAGCCATTGCCCTTGGGCGCCGCCGAAGTCTTCATCATGCCGCCGGGATCGGAACCGGCATTGGGTTCGGTCTGGGCGAAGCAGTGAATGCGAGTGCCTTCGATCGCCGGCTTCAGATAGCGCTCGATCTGCTCGCCGCGGCATTGATAGAGAATGTTGGGGACGTTGACGAACGGAAACGGCACGGCCGTGTACATGAATTGTTCGATCACGGCCATACGCGCCAGCGTGCTCATCTCGTGGCCGCTGTATTCCTTCGGCACCATCAGATACCAAAGCCCCGTGTCACGCGCGATCTTTTCCAGCCGGTCGGTGATCTCTTTCGGATAGACGCGGCGCAGATTGGTCAGCGGCTGCAATCCGTACGCCGCGCCCTTGTGTGATAGATATCTCGGTTCGAGCGGCAGCAATTCGTCGTGGACGATTTTGCGCGCGAGGTCGCGATATTCAATGACTTCGGCGGGAAGGGTGTAGCCCGCGGGCGTTTCGGTCCTGGTATCCATTGTTTTTGTCCGGTGCTGTTTTCACCCAGCCTTGCGCATGGCTGGTCTCGGCTCGCGTATCAGATCGGTCAGCGGCGCAACGTCTTCCAGTTTCTCCAGATCGTGCAGCAGGTCGGCGGTCGGCTCGATCGATGCCGGGTCGATCACAAGCTCGGCACAGCCGCGAAACTTGACCATCAGATCGCTCCAGCTTGGCGGCGTCAGCGGCTCCCAGGGGCCGCGGTTCTGCTGATCGCGGAAATAGTCGCCGGACTTCGTCCACACTTCGACGATGCAGCCGTGCGGCGCGTAATCCGGCAGATAGCCGTCCTTGGCGAAATCCGGTGAGATCACCATGGTCACCTTTTTCATCAGTTCGATGATGCGGGGATCGGCGACCGCGGCGTCGGTGACATTGGTAAGAGTGACCTCGCCTTCGACCAGTGCGAGCGCGACGCAGAACGGCAGGCTGTACTTGGCCTCAAGCTTCGATTTGGCCACGGCGAACTTCAAATAGTCCGCGACCGCGGGCGTAACGCTGCAGACGACGCGGTCGACCGCGTCGGCGGCGATGCGATGGTTTTGCCGCATGCGCAAGACCGCGGTGATTCCCGGATGCGACCGGGTGCAGGTCGGGTAGGCTTTGTAGGTCATGCCCGGCTCGGTGAATTCGAAAGGCTTGCCCAGCTTCTCGACGATACCGCTGCCGCTGACGCCGTCGCCGAAGGTCTGCAGAAAGCCGTCGCGCGCTTCGATCACGTCGGTCGGGCCGGTAAATCCGAGCTCGGCGAGCAGCGCGGCCTCAAGGCCGTCGCGCGCGGAACGGCCGGCGCCGAACGCCTTGCTCATGGTGCCAATTCCGGCCCGGATACCGCTCGCCATGACGCCGGCGATGCCTAGTGCGGTCGCCATCCTGCCGGCATCGAAGTTCATGAGCTTGCCGCAGGCGACGGCGGCGCCGAACGTGTTCAGAATGGCAAGCGGATGCCAGCCCTTGAGTTGAAGGCCTGGCTTGACGCCGACGCCGATCTTGTCGGCGACCTCGACGCCGATCACATGCGCAGCGATGAGATCCTTGCCGGAAGATCTGCGTTCCTCTCCGAGCGCGATGACTGCGGCGCAGATCGCGCCGGACGGATGGTTCATGTTCGTCACGACGATGTCGCTGAAGCCGAACACGTCCGCCGCCGTGCCGTTGATCAAGGCCGCCAGCGCCGGTGCGGTACGAAAGCCCTGACCGATGACGGTTGACCGGCCGCCGGATCCGGTCGTGCGGGCATATCGGGCCACGATCTGGGACGCCGGCTCGCCGCAGCCGCCGAGAATGATGCCGACCGTGTCGAGGAACGAGCGCTTGGAGCCCTCGATCACGTCGGCGGGCAAATCGTCAAAATTCGTACTGGCCGCAAAACGCGCCAATTGGCCGGTGATTCCCTCCCTTGCCGTCACCTGATCCATGTGCGTCTCGCTTCCGCGTCCTCGAGCTTGAGGGTCGTCATGTCGTCACCAAGCTGTGACGCCGCCGTCGACTGATAAAATCGCTCCGGTGATAAAATCCGAAGCGTCTGACGCCAGAAAAACCACCGGTCCTTTCAGATCATCCGGACCGCCGGGACGCCCCAACGGGATTTCGCCCAGGATGACGTCCTTACGCTCGTCGAAGCGGCTCGCGTTGCGGCTGGAAGGAAAGAAGCCAGGCGCGATGGCGTTTACATTAATTCCCTTGCGCGCCCATTTGACCGCGAGATCGCGGGTCATGTTGACGACCGCGCCCTTGCTGGTGTTGTAGGCGATTGAATTGTGAATTGCCGGGTTCTTGCCGAGCAGCCCCGACACCGAGGCGATATTGATGATCTTGCCCTTGCCGCGCGCGATCATGGCCGCGCCGAAGGCCTGTGAACAGAGAAAGGTGCCGGTGACATTGACCCGCATCACTTGTTCCCAACGGTCGAGCGGCATTTCCTCCGGCGGCGCGAACCAGGCGCGGCCGGCATTGTTCACCAGGACGTCGACGCGGCCGAAGCGTTGAAGCGTCAGGTCGCGCATCGCGGCGATATCGTCGGCGCTCGCAATGTCGCAGCGGGCCGGCAGCACCCGCACCCCGATCCGCTCGAGTTCATGCGCCGCCTGCTCGCAGGGCTCCAGGTTGCGGCCGCAGATCACGACATCCGAGCCGGCTTCGGCCAGCGCCGTCGCCATCTGGCGTCCGAGCCCCTTGGCGCCGCCGGTGACGACGCTGACCCGGCCGGCGAGCGACATCAGCTGTTGTATCGTTGCCATCGCGGTCGGATCGCACCGTGGTTTTAGAGATATGGCCGCTCGAGCTTGAACGTCTCGGTGAGCCGCGCATACATCGGTCCGGACAGACGCCCGACTGGATTGAGTTTCTGAAAATTCACGCGCAGGCGCTCGTCGACGACGTCGTCGCGATAGTGGAACCAAACCACTTCGCCGAGGACGAAGTGATGGCGTGAGCCAATGTCGATGATGCGGATCATCCGGCACTCGAAGCAAGCCGGCGACTCGACGATGCGCGGAGGCGAGACTTTTCGCGCGGGCGCCGTGGTGAAACCCGCCTTCTCCAGCTCGTTGATTTCCGGCGGAAAATTCGTCGAGCAGATATTCATCCTGTCGGCCATCTCATGGTTCACGATATGAACTATGAATTCCGGACTGTGGCGCAGGTTCTGGATGGTGTCTTTTTCGCTGCCGTCGTCCTGGTTGCCCGACGAAAAGAACAGGGTCGGTGGATCCGTGGCGACGATATTGAACAGACTGAACGGCGCGGCGTTCGGTCCCGATTTGCCGAGGGTCGTCACGAGCGCGATGGGCCGTGGCACGATGGTGCCGGTCATCAGCTTATATTGCTGCGGCTCGCTCAGTTGAGCTGGATCGAATTCCATAACATTCCTCTCGGTTTGGCTTTAATTCCCACGCAGATTGATATTCGCCTCTTTGCCGATCTCTTTGGTGCTCTCGATCGTGGTCTTGAGAAATCCGGCGAATTGTTCCGGCGTCGTCGGTGACGCGACGAAACCGAATTTGGCGATCGCGGTCTTCACCGAATCGGTGTCGAGGGCCTGGTGCAGGGCATGGACCAGGCTGTCTTTTACCGGCGCGCTGAGGCCTTTCGGGGCCATGGCGACGTACCAAGTCTGCTGGTCGTAGTGAGGAACCGTATTGGCAACGGGTGGTACTCCCGGTAAGGCCGCGATCGGTTCCGCCGAAGTCACCGCGATCGGGCGAAGCTGACCCGATTTAATCAGTGGCATGGCCGGCGCCGCGCCCGCGAACATGACATCGATGCGGCCGGCGACCAAATCGATCAGCGGCGCCTGAGTGCCTTTGTACGGGATATGCACCATTTTTATCCCGGTCTGCTTCATAAACAGCTCGGTCGCGATGTGCGTTCCGGTGCCAATGCCGCCGGATGCGAATTGCAGCTTATCGGGGTTCTTCTTCGCCGCGTCGATCAAATCTTGGATTGTCTTGAACGGACTGGTGGCCGGGACCACGACGATGTTCGGGATCACCGCCAAACGCGTCAGATAATCGAAGTCGAGCGGATCGAAATTGAATTTTTCGCCGAGCGCCACGTTGTTGAAATAGCCGTCGGACTCAAGGAGCAGTGTATAGCCGTCGGCCGGTGATTGGTGCACCGACGAAGCCGCGACGATGCCGGTCGCCCCGGGCTTGTTCTCAATCACGATCGTTCCGTGCAGATCCTTTTCCATTTCGCTGGCGATTGCACGGACGAGATAATCGGACGCTCCGCCCGGTGGATAGCCCACGACCCATTTGATCGGGCGGTTCGGGTAGTCCGCCGCATGAGCCTGCGCGGCGAATGCCAAGGCACCGATCGTGGCTGCGATACAAAGGATCAGTCTGCCGAGCTTCATTGTTATCCTCCACTCCTTGCTTTTTTCGTTGCTCCGCGGTCGGGCAGCGCCTGGCTCGATATCGCGTCGTCGACGAGCTGCCGTACGGCGGCGACGTTTGCCAGGTTCTGCAGCCGCATAAACAATTTGTCGCGCGGGACCGGGGCGAGCGCATCGCCGATGCAGTCGTTGAACTTCGTCTGCAGTTCGGTCGTCGTCAGCGGCCGGCTGCCGTGTCCCTTGGCGCGGCTGACCGGTGCGCTGACGAATTGTTTGCCATCGGCAAGCGTCACCGTAACCAGATCGAACGGGCAGTAGTTCGGAAAGTCGGGATCGACGCTGGCGTCCACGTCGATTTTGACGAGACCGATCAGCCGCCGCACGTCGCTGCGCGTGAGGAATTCATCGGTGAGCTGTGCGAATCCGACGTTGCCGGCCAGAAATGCCGCGGCGAGGCAGAACTGAATGCTGAATTTCGCCTCGAGCGGATTGTTTGGGCGTTCAACACGCAGCATCCCGGCCTGCGTTGCGCCAATCTTCACATGGATCGCCGCGATGGCTTGCGTATCGAATCCGCTCTTGCCCCGTAGTTCGATTGCCGCATCGATGGCGCGATGGGCGGCGTAGCATACCGGATAGCGCTTGATGCTCAGACGATGCTCGGTGATGCGCCATGACGAGCCGAGCGGAATGGTCACGTCGTCCCGATTGCAGCGGCCATTTGGCGAGAAGGCGTTGAGAAAGCCGTGACGATTTTCCAGCACGTCCTCGGCGCCGGTAGCGCCAGCCGCGGCAAGGCGCGCGCTGAGCAGGCCGGAAGCCGCCGCACGGCCGACGTGGAAGGATTTGGAGGAACTGCCAAAATTTGCAGTCAAGCCTGTGGCCTGCGACGCCGCCAGCGCGATCGCGTGGGTCGCCTCGGTTGCGTCGAGCCGGCGCAAACTTGCGCAGGCTGCGGCCGCCGCAAGCGTGCCGTACACCGCGGTCGGGTGCCAGCCCTTGGTATGCAGCGGATCCGGCTCGCGCCGGTTCAGTTCGGCCCAGGTCTCGAAACCGGCAACATAGGCCGTGACCAGCGCGGCCCCGGGACAATCAAGCTCCTCGGCTTCGGCGAGGAGCGCCGGCACCATGACGGCGCTTGGGTGACCGCGCATTGCGACATCGTCAAAATCGAGCACATGGGCAGCCGTGCCATTCACCATCGCCGCAGCGGGCGCATCGGCGCGCCGGCCGGTGAACGCGATGTGCGCGTGCCCGGTATCTTCCACCGGCAAATAGACCTCGGCGGCCGCATGGACGGGGGCCTCGCTGCGGCCGGCGATCATGGTGGCAATGCAGTCCGTGAAGCCGGTGCATGCAATCTCTGCCGCTTCGGACGGAATCGAAGCCGGCCGCAGCTCGGCGGCAAACATCCCCAATGCCCGAGTCAGCCCAATCGGCATGGCGTCATTCCATCCTCATCAGGCCGCCGACCCTGTCTTGGCGCGCAGCGCGGCCAGACTGCCGCCCTGCATGACGTGTCCGGGAAGCGGGTGGCCGACGATCGTCTGTGCCAAGCGTGCCGTTTCGATCATCCGCTCCAGATCGATGCCGGTCGCAATGCCGATCTCGTCGCACAGCAGAACGAGGTCCTCGGTGCAGACATTGCCGGCGGCACCCCGGTGCCGCGCAAATGGACAGCCCCCGAGGCCCGCGACCGAGCTGTCAAAGCTATCGACGCCCATTTCCAATCCGGCATAGACGTTGGTCAGCCCCATGCCGCGGGTATCGTGCAGGTGCAGATTGATCCGCACCGTCGGGAAGTGCTCGCGCAGCGCGCTGATAAGACGTTTGACCGCCGATGGATTGGCCCAGCCCATGGTATCGGCCAGCGCGATTTCCTTGATATCCAAATTGTGAGCGGCCGCGATCTCGAAAATCTGTTTTACCAGGCCGACCACGCGCGGCGGCGGAATTTCACCTTCGAAATTGCAGCCAAATGCCGCCATCACCGAACCTCGGTTCACGGCGATGCCGCGAGCCTTGTACATCGCCGCCTGCTCGTGCAGCGCTGCGATGTTTTCCGCCATCGTGCGGTTTTGATTGCGCCGCAGAAACGTTTCAGAGGCACAAAGTGGCAGCGCGCCTTTCACGGTCAGGCGATCGGCAAAGCCGAGCGCGCGATCGAACCCCTGGGTGTTGAAGAACAGGGCGGAATATTCGACACCCGGCTTTTTGTTAAAACGCCTCACCACCTCGTCGGCATCGGCCATGCCAGGCACCTTCTTCGGATTGACGAAGGAGACGATTTGCATCTGCCTGATGCCGGTCTCCGATAGCGCATCGATCAACTCGACCTTTCGCGCGGTCACGATCGCGGCGCTCTCGATTTGAAATCCTTCGCGCGGGCCTTCCTCCTTGATGGCAATCGATTTGGGCAAATCGCTCATGGCGAACCACTCATGATATGACGCTCTCGTGCGGCGGCACGAAGGGGTAGGGCACACCAGCGCCACGATTGCGGTAGGGCAGGGCGACGACCGCAGTGCCCGGCGTCGATTCCCTGTCGACGTCATTGAGTATGCCGAGTTCGAGGTCGACCAGCCCGTAATCGGCCAATTCCCGCTTGTCCGAAATGCGAGCCCAGATGCGCAATGTCTCGCCGACCAGATTGAGCGCACGGAACTGGAAGCTGACTTTCCACAGCCAGCCCGCCGGGCCGGCCCATCGGCGCAAGCATTGCACCACGAATTGCTGCTTGAGCGTGCCGTTGATGGCGAGGTTCGGCAGCTTGTCATGAGAGATCGCAAAATCGCGGTCGTAATGAATGCGATGCCAATTTTCGATGGCCGCCGACCAGCGCATGAGAATCGGCTCCGACAGCGGCCCTTTGGCCAGTTCGGGGATTGCGGTCGCCGCCGCAACATCGTCGAAAAATGTTTGCTGAGCGGTTGCCATGGTCATCGCCGGATTTGCGTCTTGCGCACGCGCAGCAGAAGCTGGCCGTCGGCCGCGTAATCCGTGGCGATGACCACGAATAACATCGGGCCGGACTTGCCGGCTTTTTCGTAGATCGTTTCGTAGCGCGATTTGGCGATGATGCGGCTGCCGTGCCGCGCGTAAGCGAAGAATTCGACCTCGGTGCCGCCGTTGAGGAGCGCGAGACCTTTGACCGGAAGCGGCGGCAGACCTTGCACGGTGGCACCGACAATGCCGTCGAAATCCGGATCGCCGGCGCGTTCCGTCAGCACATCGGGTGTTCCGAAATCCTCGCGGAACATCGTCATTGGAAATAGCGGCGGCGCAACCGGTCCTTGAAATCGGCTGGCGGCCCCGTCGTCGTGATAGATCGCGTCGTCGTCGAGCGAGGCCTGGGCGAAGCGGCGGACCGCGCCGCGTTCAACCGCGTCGCAAGCGGCGACCGGTTCGGATTCCATTCCGATCAAGGCTTCGATCTCGGCGGTGAGAAGGGCCATGGCGCGGCTTCTCACGACCGCGCGCTACGCGCGGATGCCGCCGGCGCGCCGGCCTCCGCCGACGCGATAACGCCTTGCGCCAGCATGGCGTCGATCTCGCTTCGCTGATAGCCGAGGTCTTGGACGATTTGAACGCTGTGCTCACCCAACAACGGCGGGCTTTGCCGGATGTCACCGGCGGTGCCGGAAAACTTGACCGGCAAACCGACCATTCGCAGCGCGCCGACTTGCGGATGTGTCACGGTCTGAATCATGTCTCGAGCGATCGCCTGTTCGTCGACCGCGACCTGATCGATGGTATTGACGCGGGTGAACGGCACGCCTTCCGCGGCGAGGCGCTTTTCCCACTCGACGACAGTGCGGGTGGCGAGGATGTCGGCCAATTGCGCGATCAGCTCGTCACGATTTTCAAAGCGGCCGGCGGCGTTGTGATATCGCGGGTCGGCACCCCATTCCGGACGGCCGACGGCGTTGCAGACACCGCACCACATGCGATCGGTGAATGCGGCGACGACCATCCAGCCATCCAGGGCGTGAAAGGCCTGATACGGCACCATGCCCTGGCCCGAGGAGCCGCGGCGCGGCGGCACCTTGCCGCTGGCGAAATAGGACGAGAAGTGATTGGTCAGCATCGCCATCTGGCCTTCGAGCAGCGAGGTATCGACAAGCTGACCGCGTCCGGTGCTGTGGCGGGCTTCGAGGGCCATCAGAATGCCGATCGTGGCGAACAGTCCGGCGCCGATGTCGGCGACGGAAATGCCCATCTTGACTGGACCGCCGTCCGGCTCGCCGGTCAGGCTCATGCCGCCGGAATAGGCCTGCACCACCGCGTCGTTGGCACGCTCGGCGGCGCGCGGCCCGGTGGCGCCAAAGCCGGTGATGCGGCAGTAGATCAGCTTCGGATTGGCGGCGCTCAGTTGCTCATAGCCGAAGCCCAGCCGGTCGAGCGTACCGAGGCGAAAATTATCGATCAGCACGTCGGCCGAGAGCGCGAGCTTTTTGATCACCGCCGCGCCCTGCGGAGTTTTCAAATCGACCGCCAGGCTGCGCTTATTGCGGTTGACCGCCGCAAAATAATGCGACACCGAGCCGGCAAAGAACGGTGGCCAGTTGCGACTTTCATCGCCGTGCCCGGGTTGCTCGATCTTGACGACATCGGCGCCGTAATCGCCCAGCATCAGACCGCAATAGGGGCCGGCCATGGCAATGCTGCATTCGATGACTTTCAGGTGATGCAACGGTCCGGCCATCACGCTGCCCTCTACGCTCGCGCCAGCTCTTCGTTATTGAGCATCGATGATTTTCCAGGAGCCCGGCTCGGCCGAGATGACGTAGCGGGGGGCGGCCGAGATCTTGTCGATGAAGGCTTCGCCCTCCTTCATCACCATGCGGATATTGTCGCGCGATTGAAGCAGCCGGATGTCGTCGAGCGGGTTGCCCTTGACGGCGATGATGTCGGCAACCTTGCCGACGTCGAGCGAGCCCAGCGTGCGGCCGAGCCACAACGCTTCCGCGGCGTTGATGGTCGCGGTCTTGATCGCTTCCATCGCCGACATGCCGTACTTCACATAGAGTTCGAGCTCGACGGCGTTGCGTCCGGCCTCCGGGTCGTAGCCGAGATCGGTGCCCATCGCGAGCTTGATGCCTGCGGCGTGCATCTTCTGAAACGACTCGAAGCAGTATGGCTGGATTTTCTTCATCTTCTTCAAGACGAATTCGGGCGTGCCGTGGGCGCGGCGGCTTTCGATCGCCTCGTCGGTACGATGCAGCAGCGTCGGGATCACCGGGATGTTGGCGTCGACGATCATCTTGATGGTGTCGTCGTCGGTGAAAACGATGTGCTCGATGGTGTCGACCTTGGAACGCACGCACATGCGATGCGATTCCGCGGTGAAGCAATGCGCCGAGACCGGCTTATGGAAGGCGTGCGACTCGTCGACGATGGCGTCGAGCTCGTCCTGCGTCATGTTGCGCACGTCGGGCTCTTCCTTGTCGGTGCCGCCGCCGCCCGAGACGCTGGTCTTGATCAGGTCGCAGCCCATGCGAAGCTGCTCGCGCACCATCTGCCGCAGTGGGTAGGGCCCATCGGCAGTGTTGCCGGGCAATCGCCGCGCGGCGCGCGGGATCGTCAGGTCGAGGTGCGAATTGGCGATGACAGCGCGGCCAGCCACGACCAGCCGCGGGCCGGCAATGATGCCCATTTCGATAGCGTCGCGGATGGCGCAGATCTCTTCGGTCATCAGACCGCGTGGCGTCAATCGGCCGAGATCGCGCAGCGTGGTAAAGCCCATTTCAAACGCCACCTGAGCGTGAAACAGCGCGTAGAACGACTGCAGCTGCGGGGTGATCTCGAAGGTGGCGACGCGATAATTGTTGAAGGTGAGCGGGTTGAGCGCGGCGATATGGAGATGGCAGTCGAATAGCCCCGGCAGCAGCGTACAGCCTGCGGCGTCGATCACTCTCGCTCCCTGCGGAACCTCGATCTCGCCCTCGCGGCCGACCGCAGCAATCTTGTCGCCGTCGACGACGACGATTGCGCGTTCGATGACCTTCTCATGAGAAACGTCGATCAGTCGTGATCCCTTGATCACCACTTTCGCTTCCGCCATTTCCGTCCCCTTATCAATAAATACCGGCGCAAACAGTGTTGTACCGGCTTGCGGTCGTGAACCGCCGACCGCCGATTGGCGGCGGCCAGGAGAACGGTACGGTCGTTTTACATTGAAATCAACGTTTTATTTATGAAACAAGCAGTCCGGATCAGGTCCTGTCCGCGAGGCCTTAGCCCGCGGCTGAGCTGGAACCGCTAGCCGTATCGATGACTCCAACGACGGCACTTCGCTGCACGGGGCAAGCACGGGAAGACCGTGCTGGTGAGGGAGTTGGGCTATGGGCTTCGCGCGGCGGCGAATGGCAACGACACTATCGATTTGAACGAGTTGCCACCGCGCGCCGACACTATGTTCGCCTACATAGTTTTGCCGAGCGGGCTCGATGGCGTAACCCTTGCGAGGAAAGATGTGCCGCGGCCCGGCATAGGTGTATCGTGCCCTAGCCTCTTCGTTTCAGACCATTGCAGGGCTCAGTCCATCGGCTGCGGTCCGCTTCGCAGCCGTGAGCAGGTTCGTGAGTCTTCAGCGCAATCGGCAGCAATCGCCAGCTGACCATAATGTCGGCCGTAGAGGTCGTCTCGCTCTCTCTCCGAGACCCATTCGTCCTACGCGATCCTTTGGTTGCCGACGGCCGCGAGCGGGCGCAGCAAATTCTGCGAGCCGGTCACCGAGCCGAAGATTCCGCCCTGCGCTTTGATCATCGCGAGCCCGGCGTCGTGAAACTCCGGAAAGTAGGAGGCGCAACAATCGGCCAATACGATGCAGCGAAAGCCGCGATCATTCGCCTCGCGCACCGTGGTATTGACGCACACCTCAGTCGTGACCCCGGCGACAAACAGCGTATCGATACCGCGATTGCGCAACATCAGGTCGAGATCGGTCTGATAGAAAGCGCCCTTGCCCGGCTTGTCGATCACGGGTTCAGCTTTCGACGGATAAAGTTCGGGGATGATGTCGTGGCCGGGCTCGCCACGGATGAGGATGCGCCCCATCGGCCCACGGGCGCCAATACGGGTCGACGGGTCGCCGCGCTCGAGCTTGTGCCGCGGCGCATCAGACAGATCAGGCCGGTGCCCTTCGCGGGTATGGATAACCAGAACACCGAGGCGCCGCGCTTCAGCGAGCACCGCCTTGCACGGCGCGACCGCCGCACGGAGCCGGGTGACGTCATTGCCCAGCGCCTCGCCAAAGCCGCCCGGCTCCAGAAAGTCGCGCTGCATATCGATGATGAGGAGCGCTGCACTGTCGAGATCGACAGTGAGCGCCGACGGCTCGGCTTCCACTCTCACGCGCGGCATGACCGTCTCCGGCCTGGCAATGACGTGACGATGTGCAAGATCGGGGCCAGCAAACTGGATCTCGACAAACGCACTGACACCGGATCACTGCCTAATAAATGTGCGACCCTGCCGCAGTCGCGCCGCAAGCGTACTCGCCAAGCTGACCGAACGGTGCCAAACAAGTCAAACGGATTGCCATCCGTCTCGAACGACCTTCCGGTGCTGCGGCTCTTATGCGATCGTGTCCTGGTGACGAATTTCGGAAAGATCGTCATGTCGCCGGCGGCAACAGGCTGCGCTTGGCCGAAGAACCGGCGAGCCCGATCGATCTTCCTTCTCATCTATGCCGCGTCTAGGCGCGGTCGCGGGGTGCGCCGTGAAGAAAGCGAAACGAACCGAATCTCGTACTCGCGCCAAGACCAAACGGACGAAACCGCGGCACGCGCGACCCGCCGGACCAGCAAAGGAAGGCGACGCGATCGATGCGTTGGTTGCCGCAAGTGCGCAGGCACTGGGCATCCCGCTCGATCCGTCCTGGCACACAAGCGTAGCATTCAATATGCGGCTTATTTTGACCCATGCGGCGAAAGTTGACGGTTTTCGGCTCCCCGACGACGCCGAGCCGGCAGCGATCTTCCATGCTTGATACGCCGGCGAGCAATTTCGACTTTGCCAGCGCGGCTGCTATTGCCGCCGCAGTGACATCCGGCCGCAGCAGCGCCGTGGAAGTCGTGCAGGCGACGTTGCAACGCATCCGCGAACGCAACCCGGTTCTCAATGCTTTCACCGCAGTCACCGAGCAGCGCGCATTGCTCCGCGCCGAAGCGATCGACGCCACCCACATGCGCGCCGCGCCGCTCGGTCCACTGGCCGGAGTGCCGTTCGCGGTCAAGAACCTGTTCGATGTCGCCGGGCTATCGACGCTTGCCGGCTCGAAGATCAATCGCGAGTTGCCGCCGGCGACGCGCGACGCGGCCCTGATCGAGCGGCTGGAAGCCGCCGGCGCTGTTCTGGTCGGTGCGCTAAACATGGGTGAATACGCCTACGATTTCACCGGCGAGAATGTTCACGATGGTGCTTCGCATAATCCGCACGATTGCCGACGCATGACGGGCGGCTCGTCCGGCGGCTCGGGCGCGGCGGTCGGCGGCGGTCTCGTGCCGTTCTGCCTCGGCTCCGATACGAACGGCTCGATCCGCGTGCCGGCGTCGCTATGCGGCATTTTCGGATTGAAGCCGACTTACGGGCGGCTCAGCCGCGCGCGTACCTTTCCCTTCGTCGCGAGCCTCGATCATCTCGGGCCGTTCGCCCGCACGGCACTGGATCTGGCCCTGGCTTACGACGCCATGCAGGGTTTCGATGCCGAGGATCCGGCCTGCGCCAACCGGCCGATCGAACCGGTGGCGCCGCTGCTGGAGCGCGGCGCAGATGGGCTGCGCGTCGCGGTCGCCGGCGATTACTTCAAGGGCCATAGCGCCGAGACTCGCAACGCCGTCGACCGCGTGGCGGCGGCGCTCGGCACCGATCGCGACATCGAGATTCCGCAGGCCGAGCGCGCTCGCTCGGCGGCCTTCATCATCACCGCCAGCGAGGGCGCGAGCTTGCACCTCGACCGGCTGCGCAGGCGGGCGCGTGATTTCGATCCGGCCGTGCGCGACCGGCTGATCGCCGGCGCGATGACGCCGGCGTCTCTGGTCGTCAAAGCGCAAAAATTCCGCCGCTGGTATCGGGAGCAAGTCGTCAAGCTCTTCGAGGAGGTCGACGCCGTCCTGACGCCAGCCACACCATGTCCGGCGCCGCTCATCGGCCAACAAACCTTTATGTTCGGCGACACCGAATTGCCGGTGCGCGCCAATCTCGGCCTCTATACGCAGCCGATTTCATTCATCGGCCTGCCGGTTGTGGCCGTTCCGGTACCGTTGTCGCCGTTGCCGATCGGCGTGCAGATCATCGCCGCTCCCTGGCGGGAGGATATTGCGCTGCGGATCGCGCATGCGCTGGAGAAGCATGGCGTGGTCGCGGCGCCAAGGCCGGCCCTTTAAGGCCAGGAGGAGAGCGGCATGCAGATCGACCTTCCGGAGGTCGTCGCTGAAGTGACAGAGGCGTTCGCGCGTTACGAACGGGCGCTGGTCACCAACGACGTCGCTACGCTCGATGCGCTGTTCCACGATGACGTTCGTACCATCCGCTACGGCGGCGGCGAAAATCTTTACGGCTACGCCGCAATCAAGTCCTTCCGCGCCGCGCGCTCGCCGGCTGGCCTCGCCCGCACGCTGTCCAAGACCGTCATCACGACTTACGGCCGAGATTTCGCCACGGCGTCCACGCTGTTCCATCGTCCCACCACGCCGGCCAAAATCGGCCGACAGATGCAGACTTGGGTGAAGTTTGACGAAGGCTGGCGCGTGGTCGCCGCGCATGTCAGCGTTATTGACGCGGCCTGAGCGCGCCGAGCGGCAGGCCCGTGGCGCGGTGAAATTTGCGGCCCAGGGCGGCAAGTTTGGCGTCGCCGCCATCGGGCGCAAGTAACGTCACGCCGAACGGCAGCCCGTCATCGCGCATCGCCGCCGGTACGGCAAGCCCGCACAGATCGAGCAGGTTGACGAAATTCGTGTACGTACCGAGACGGCTGTTGAGCGCGATCGGGTCGGCCTCAACCTCGGCGATCGTGTAGATCGTCGGCGCCGTCGGCACGACCAGCGCGTCGACGGCCCGGAACGTGCGGTCGCGGACACGACGGAGTTTCTCGAGCCGATAGAACGCGGCAAATGCATCCGCGGCACTCAGCCGCGCGCCGGCGGCGATGATCTGCCGCGTCACGGGCAACAGCGAATCCGGTTGGGTGTCGATCAAGGATTTGGTCGCGAGATACCGTTCGGCTACCCAGGGCCCTTCGTAAAGAAGCCGCGCCGTCTCGTAGAACGGATTGAAATCGACCTCGACGATCGTGGCGCCGAGGGTGGCGAACTTAGCCAAAGCGGCATCGTAGGCCACGGCGGATGCTTTATCGTCGAAAAATCGGCGCTGATCGAGAGGCGGAATACCGAGCCGCGTGCCTTTTGTTGGCGCGTCGGCCGGGCCGAGCGGTAACGCCCGCGAATACGGATCGGCTTCGTCCGGGCCGGCGATGATCGTCAGTGCTGTCGTCGCGTCATCGACGGTCAGCGTGAAGATCGAGACGCAATCAAGGGTGCGGCAGGCCGGCACCACGCCCGCGATCGACACAAGGCCGAGGCTTGGCTTCAGTCCGACGATATTGTTGAAGGCGGCTGGCACGCGGCCCGATCCGGCCGTATCGGTGCCGAGCGCCAGCGGCACTATGCCGGCCCCGACCGCCACCGCCGAACCCGAGCTTGAGCCGCCGGGGATAAGACGCGCATCGAACAGATTGCGTGGCGTGCCATAGGGCGAACGCGTGCCGACAAGCCCGGTGGCGAACTGATCAAGATTGGTCTTGCCGATGACGAGCGCGCCGGCGGCGCGCAGCCGCGATACGACGGTGGCGTCGTTGTCGGCACGATACGCGAAGCTCGGGCACGCGGCGCTGGTCGGCAAGCCTCCGACGTCGATATTGTCCTTCACCGCGACCGGAACGCCGAAAAGCGGCAGCGCTTGGTCGGCGCCGTCGAGCGCCTTCGCTTCGGCAAGGACATCTTCCTCGTTACGCAATGTAATAAAGATCGCCGGGTCATGATGCGCGCGAATGCGTGCATAACTTCGCGCGACGATGTCGGCGGGCCTCGCCGCGCCGCTGCGAAAGGCGCTGAGGATTTCGGCGATCGTTTCGGTCACTGGAGCCTTCCCACTGGCGTCGTTGCGGGGCCGACCGCGTTCGCCGCTCATCTTCCTAGGGCGCAACGATCCGGCACGCAATCGTGCCTATAAATCAGGCGGCGGCTGCTGAAAAAATAACGCCTAGATTCTGCAAATCGTTTTTAGCTCTGTCTTTGAGCATCTTAGCGTCCTCCGAAATTGGCACATGGCTTGCGAGGCCGCCTGGGCAGAAGGGCGCCTTCCGTGCGCTCGTCAATCAAGCGAGGCTCACCCATGTCCAGCGATACGATCAAGACCTATACACTCACGCGCCGCGGCTGGCTCGTAGGTGCGAGCAGCGTTGCCCTCGGATTGGCTGGCGCGTTCCCCGCGCACGCCGAGGACACGATCAAAGTCGGCATCCTCCATTCGCTCTCCGGCACCATGGCGATCAGCGAGACGACGCTGAAAGACGTGATGCTGATGCTGATCGCCGAGCAGAACAAGAAAGGCGGCGTGCTTGGCAAGAAGCTCGAGCCCGTCGTCGTCGATCCCGCGTCGAACTGGCCTCTATTCGCGGAAAAGGCGCGTGAATTGATCAGCCAGGACAAGGTCGCAGTCGTGTTCGGCTGCTGGACCTCGGTATCGCGCAAATCGGTGCTGCCCGTGTTCAAGGAGCTCGACAGCATCCTGTTCTATCCCGTTCAATTCGAAGGCGAAGAAGGCGAGCGCAACGTGTTCTACACCGGTGCGGCGCCGAACCAGCAGGCCATCCCGGCGGTCGATTATCTCATGAGCGCCGACGGCGGCTCGGTGAAGCGGTGGGTGCTGGAAGGCACCGACTACGTCTATCCGCGCACCACCAACAAAATCCTCGAAGCCTATCTCAAGCAAAAAGGGGTGGCCGACGAGGATATCATGATCAACTACACGCCGTTCGGCTTCTCCGATTGGCAGACCGAGGTGTCCAAGATCAAGGCGTTCGGCTCGGCGGGTAAGAAAACGGCCGTGGTGTCCACCGTCAATGGCGACGCCAACGTGCCGTTCTACAAGGAGCTCGGCAATCAGGGCATCAAGGCGACGGACATTCCGGTGGTGGCGTTTTCGGTGGGCGAAGAGGAACTCGCCGGCCTCGATACCAAGCCGCTGGTCGGCCATCTCGCCGCCTGGAACTACTTCGAGTCGATCAAGACGCCGGCCAATGCCGCCTTCATCAAAGAGTGGCATGAATTCATCAAGAATCCCAAGCGCACCACCAACGATCCGATGGAGGCGCATTACATCGGCTTCAACATGTGGGTGAAGGCGGTGGAGAAAGCGAAGACCGTCAACGCCGACAAGGTGATTGCTGCTCTGCCGGGCATCAAACAACCCAACCTGACTGGCGGCGTCTCAGAAATGCTGCCCAACCACTACATCACCAAGCCGGTGTTCATCGGCGAAATCCGCGCCGACGGCCAATTCGACGTGGTGTGGAAGACTAAATCGCTGGTGCCCGGACAGGCGTGGTCGCCTTATCTGCCTGGCTCGAAGGATCTGGTTGCCGATTGGGTGAAGCTCAACTGCGGCAACTACAACACCGTCACCAAGACCTGCGGCGGCACTTAGTCGCGGCTGCGCCGAAATTTGATGCCGACATCGCGGGGAGGCGGCGTCGCCTCCTCCGGACAGCGGCCGGGGAACATTGCGATGCGTTTTGGCGGAGCTTTGCTCGTCGCGCTGGCTTTGGCCTTCGCCCTGGCCGTGGGCGCGGCGAAGGCGCACGCCGACAGTCTCGCCGACGCCATTACGCACTTCACCGCCGACGATTTCGACGAGACGCTGACCGGCGTCAACGGAGTCGTCTCCAGCGGCAGTGCGCGCGCCGAGATCATCGTCAGCGCGCTGCAGAACGGCCAGCTGATGTTCAGCGCCGAAAAGAAAGCGGTCTACATTCAGGACGCCGGCGGCCACCTGTTCGACGCCGCCACCGGCCAGCCGGTCGCCGGCGCGCCCCCGGACGATCTCGACAGCGTTCATCTCAACAACCGGCTGCGCGGCGCCATCGATGCGGCGATGGGTCAACTCACACTGCTGTCGCACGATCCTGGGCGGCGATACCAGGCCGCGCAGGCAGTGTTCAAATCGCGCGCGACGACCGCGCTGCCAACGCTGGAAAAGGCCATCGCCCAGGAGACCGACGGCCGGGTTAAAACGGCACTGGAACAGGCGCGGGCCGCCATCCTCCTCACTGCGCCCGGCACCTCGCAAGCCGACAAGCTTAAGGCGATTGCGGTCGTCCGCGATCGTGGCGATCAGGACGCGCTGGGACTGCTTGCCGATATCCCGGCCCACGAAACTCCGGTCGTCGCCAAGGCCGCGAGCGACGCCATCGGCGCGATTCAGACGCGGCTCGCCGAATGGGATGCCGTGCAGAATCTCTGGTACGGGCTCTCGCTCGGCTCGGTGCTGTTGCTGGCAGCCATCGGGCTCGCCATCACCTTCGGCGTCATGGGCGTCATCAACATGGCGCATGGCGAGATGGTGATGCTCGGTGCCTATGTCACCTATGTCGTGCAGGAGATCATCCGCAATAGCGCGCCGGCATTGTTCGATTACTCGCTGGCAATTTCCATTCCGCTCGCCTTCGTGTTCGCCGGCTGCGTCGGCATCTTGATCGAACGCTGCATCATCTGCTTCCTCTATGGCCGGCCGCTGGAAACGCTGCTCGCCACCTGGGGACTGTCGCTGGTCCTGCAGCAGGCCGTGCGTACCGTGTTCGGTCCGAATAACCGGGAAGTCGGCAATCCATCCTTCATGAGCGGCGCTTTCGATCTCGGCGGCATCACCGTCACCTATAACCGGCTTTGGATCATCTGCTTTGCGCTTGCAGTGTTCGTCGCGCTGTTGGGCATTTTGCGTTACACGCGCTTCGGCCTGGAGATGCGCGCGGTGACGCAGAACCGGGCCATGGCCGCGTCGATGGGCATCCGCACCAGCCGGGTCGACGCGCTGACCTTCGGTCTCGGGTCCGGCATCGCCGGGATCGCCGGCGTCGCGCTGTCGCAGATCGACAATGTCAGCCCCAATCTCGGCCAGAGCTACATTATCGACAGTTTCATGGTCGTGGTGTTCGGCGGCGTCGGCAATTTGTGGGGCACCTTCGTCGGCTCTTTCGTACTTGGCGTCGCCAATAAATTTCTCGAGCCGTTTGCCGGCGCCGTGCTCGGCAAGATCGCCATTCTCATCTTGATCATCCTGTTCATCCAAAAGCGCCCGCGCGGCCTGTTTGCGCTCAAGGGAAGGGCGATCGAGGCGTGAGCTCGCATGTCCTCATCCGTTCGCTCGACCGCAGCGCGACCATCTTTCTGATCGCGCTGGCGGTCATTGCGATCGCCGTCCCGGTACTTAACCTCGCGGTGCCGCAATCTTCCGACTTCCACATCCCTACGTATCTGGTGGCGTTGTTCGGCAAGTATCTCTGTTACGCGATCCTCGCTTTGTCGATCGATCTGATCTGGGGCTATTGCGGCATTCTCTCGCTCGGCCAAGGCGCGTTCTTCGCGCTCGGCGGTTATGCCATGGGCATGTATTTGATGCGCCAGATCGGCACCCGCGGCGTCTATGCCAATCCGATCCTGCCGGATTTCATGGTGTTTCTGAATTGGAAGGAGCTGCCGTACTCCTGGTACGGCTTCCAGCATTTTCCCTATGCCATGCTGATGGTGGTGCTGGTGCCGGGTGCGCTCGCCTTCGTGTTCGGCTGGCTCGCATTTCGCAGCCGCGTCACCGGCGTCTATCTCTCAATCATCACTCAGGCGCTCACTTACGCGCTGATGCTCGGCTTCTTTCGCAACAATTTCGGCTTCGGAGGCAATAACGGCCTGACCGATTTCAAGGACGTTCTCGGCTTCAACGTCGAGGCCGAAACTACGCGCGCGGCCTTGTTCTCGATCACCTGCACGGCGCTGATGCTCGGCCTGTTGATCTGCCGCGCCGTCGTCACCTCGAAGTTCGGCAAGGTCCTGATCGCCATCCGCGATGCCGAGGCCCGGGTGCGCTTCCTTGGCTATCGCGTCGAATCCTACAAAGTGCTCGTCTTCACTTTGTCCGCCTGCATGGCTGGCATCGCGGGAGCGCTTTACGTGCCGCAGGTCGGCATCATCAATCCCAGCGAATTCGCGCCCGGCAATTCGATCGAGGCCGTGATCTGGGTCGCAGTCGGCGGCCGCGGCACGCTGGTCGGCGCCGCAGTCGGCGCGATCCTGGTCAATTACGCCAAGACCTATTTCACGTCCGGCGTGCTGGCGCCTTACTGGCTGTTTATGCTCGGCGGTCTGTTCATCGGCGTCACCCTGCTCTTGCCGCGCGGCATCATCGGCAGCCTGCATCATTGGACGGCGTTGCGCCGCGCCCGCATATCGGCTGCGGCAGAGGAGGGCGTTGCCGCCCCAGCGCCCGAGCCGCAACCGGCGGAATGAGGCTTCGATGAAGATTCAGGAACGGCTGGCGCAAGCGGAAGATCGGGCGAGAGAGGCCTTTGAGCGCACGCTTCTCTATATCGAAGGCGTCACGGTATCGTTTGACGGGTTTCGCGCGCTCAACAACCTTTCCTTCGCCATCGAGCCCGGCGAGATGCGCGCTATTATCGGCCCGAACGGCGCCGGCAAGACCACCATGATGGACGTGGTCACCGGCAAGACCCGGCCGGACAAGGGCGCGGTGATTTTCGACAAGTTTCACGACCTGGCTCGGCTTGACGAGACCGAAATCGCCGAACTGGGTATCGGACGCAAGTTCCAGAAACCGACCGTTTTCAACAGCCACACCGTCTATGACAATCTTGAGCTCGCGCTCAAGGCCGATCGCCGCGCGCGCACGACGCTGTGGTCTCGGGAAACCGCCGACGAGCGGCGCCGCATCGACGAAATCCTCCAGATCATTCGCCTGACGGCGGTGCAGAACCGTCTTGCCGGCGGCCTGTCGCATGGCCAAAAGCAATGGCTGGAGATTGGCATGCTGCTGGCGCAGGATCCGAAACTGCTCTTGGTCGACGAGCCGGTCGCGGGCATGACCGATGTCGAGACGCAGCAGACCGCCGAATTGCTCAAGCAGATCAATCGCGAGCACACCGTGGTCGTGGTCGAGCACGACATGACCTTCGTGCGCGAGCTTGGAGTCAAGGTCACGTGTCTGCACGACGGTTCGGTGCTCGCCGAAGGCACCATCGACGAAGTGTCGGCGAATGAACGCGTCGTCGAAGTCTATTTGGGACGCTAAGCATGCTCGACGCGCAAGCCATCGACCTGCATTACGGCGCCGCTCAGGCGCTTCGGGCGGTATCGCTGAAGGCGGAGCCCGGCAAAGTGACCTGCGTGCTCGGGCGCAACGGCGTCGGCAAGACCAGTCTTTTGGACACGCTCGCCGGTCATCTTGCGGTAAGTAGCGGTAAAATCACTTGGGAAGGCAGCGACATTACGACATTACGGCCGCCGGAACGCGCGCGGCGCGGTATCGCTTATGTCCCGCAGGGGCGCGAGATCTTTCCGCTGCTGACCGTCGACGAAAATCTCAAAACCGGGTTTGCGCCCTTGCCGCGCGGCGAGCGCAACGTGCCCGAAGAGGTTTACTCGCTGTTCCCGGTGCTCAAGGGCATGCTGCACCGGCGCGGCGGCGACCTTTCCGGCGGCCAGCAGCAGCAGCTTGCCATCGGCCGCGCGCTGGTGATGCGGCCGCGGCTGCTTTTGCTCGACGAGCCGACCGAGGGCATCCAGCCGTCGATCATCAAGGATATCGGGCGCGCCATCGATTACCTGCGATCGCTCGGCAAGATCGCCATCGTTCTGGTCGAACAGTATCTCGACTTCGCCCGTGAACTGGGCGACTATTTTGCCGTGATGGATCGCGGAGCCGTTGTCTATTCATGCAGTCGCGACACTATCGACGAAGCGGCACTGAAGCGGGCGTTGGCTATCTAGATTTTTTCTTCGGCGTACCAGCGTGACGTTCAATCCATGGACTTGAATGATATATCGGTGGCGAAAGGACCGCTCCGCGATGAGGTTTTTGCCGCCAATCGCGCGACTGGACGGATTGCGTTGAGGGTAGTGGCCGGCGCCAATGGCAGCCGGCCGGCCCATGTGCACGAATCCGGCTCGCTCCGCGTCCGCTTCCCGAACCGCGACGGCGGGGTTCTCGATGCCGTTATCGTCAATACCGGCGGCGGGATGACCGGCGGCGATCGGTTCGATCTCGATATTGATGTGGCTTCCCGCGCGCGAGTGTGCATGACCACCGCGGCCGCAGAAAAAATCTACCGCTCGCTCGGCCCGGATACCGAGCTGAGCGTAAGGCTCGCCGTCGGGTCCGGCGGAATGCTGGCTTGGCTGCCGCAAGAAACAATTCTGTTCGATCGGTCGCGCTTGCGACGCAAAATCGGCGTCGATCTTGCCGACGATGCGAGCCTGCTGATGGCGGAAGCCAGCATCTTTGGCCGCTCCGCCATGGGCGAGAGCGTGACGTCGGGAATTTTTTTGGATCGGTGGCGCGTACGCGTCGGCGGCGGCCTGGTTTTCGCCGATGCGATCCGCCTCGATGGCGGCATCGCGCGGCTGTTGGCCGAGCGGGCGGTTGCGCGCGGCGGCGTCGCGGTTGCCAGCGTGGTGAAAATTCCCGGCGGGGAGGAAAATGCTGCTGCGGTGCGGGCGTATCAAGCGGATTTTGTCGGCGAAGTCGGCGTCTCGGCCTGGAACGGCGTCGCGGTTGCGCGCTGCGTGGCGGCCGACGGTGCGGCGTTGCGACATGATCTAACGAGAGTGCTGACGGCGCTTGGCGGAGCGCCGCTGCCGCGGTTGTGGATGAACTGACAAGCCATGCAACTGACACCGCGGGAAAAGGACAAGCTTCTGATCTCGATGGCCGCGATGGTGGCGCAGCGCCGTCTGGCGCGCGGCGTCAAGCTCAATCACCCCGAAGCCGTCGCGCTGATTTCGGATTTCATCCTGGAAGGCGCCCGCGACGGTCGTACTGTCGCCGAGCTGATGGAGCGAGGCGCTCACGTGCTCACCCGCGCGCAGGTCATGGACGGCATTGCCGAGATGATCCCTGAAATTCAAGTAGAAGCGACATTTCCCGATGGGACCAAGCTGGTCACCGTGCACGAGCCGATCAGGTGACCGCATGATCCCCGGCGAATATTTCATCAAGCCCGGCGAAATTGAGCTCAACAAGGGCCGCAAGACGGTGACTCTCACCGTGTCCAATACCGGCGACCGGCCGATCCAGGTCGGATCGCATTACCATTTCTTCGAAACCAATCCCGCGCTGAAATTCGACCGCAAGAAGGCGCGCGGCATGCGGCTCGACATCGCGGCGGGTACCGCGGTGCGTTTCGAACCGGGGCAGACGCGGGATGTCGTGCTGGTCGCGGTGGCCGGCAAGCGCGCCGTCTACGGCTTCCGTCAGGATGTGATGGGAAAGCTTTAGGGCAGAGCCATGCCGGCCAGAATCCAGCGTTCCGTCTATGCCGACATGTTCGGCCCCACGACCGGCGACCGCGTCCGGCTCGCCGATACCGATCTCGTCATCGAGGTCGAAAAGGATTTCACCGTCCATGGCGAGGAGGTGAAATTCGGCGGCGGCAAAGTGATCCGCGACGGCATGGGCCAATCGCAGCTAGCCAACCGGCAAGGCGCGTTCGATACCGTCATTACCAATGCGCTTATTCTCGATCATTGGGGGATCGTGAAAGCCGACGTCGGCATCAAGGACGGCAATATTTTTGCCATCGGCAAGGCCGGAAACCCTGATATTCAGCCCGCCGTCACCATCGTCATCGGCCCCGGCACCGAGGTCATCGCCGGCGAGGGCAAAATCCTCACGGCCGGCGGCTTCGATACCCACATCCATTTCATCTGCCCGCAGCAGGTCGAGGAAGCCTTGATGTCGGGGGTGACCTCCATGCTCGGCGGCGGCACCGGACCGGCGCACGGCACCTTCGCGACCACCTGCACACCGGGTCCGTTCCATCTCGGCCGCATGATCCAGGCGGCTGACGACTTTCCCGTCAACCTCGGCTTTGCCGGCAAGGGCAATGCGTCGCGGCCTGCGGCGCTCGAGGAAATGATCAAGGCCGGCGCCTGCGCGCTGAAACTGCACGAAGACTGGGGCACCACGCCGGGGGCGATCGACTGCTGCCTCTCGGTCGCCGACGATTACGACGTCCAGGTGATGATCCACACCGACACGCTCAACGAGTCGGGCTTCGTCGAGGACACCATCAAAGCCTTCAAGGGCCGTACCATTCACGCCTTCCACACCGAAGGCGCCGGCGGCGGGCACGCCCCCGACATTATCAAGGTGGCGGGATTGAACAACGTGCTGCCGTCGTCGACCAACCCGACGCGGCCCTACACCAGGAACACCATCGACGAGCACCTCGACATGCTCATGGTGTGCCATCACCTCGATCCGTCGATTGCCGAAGACTTGGCCTTCGCCGAAAGCCGCATCCGCAAGGAGACCATCGCGGCGGAAGATATCCTTCACGACATCGGCGCGCTCTCGATGATGTCGTCGGATTCGCAAGCCATGGGCCGGGTCGGCGAAGTCATCATCCGCACCTGGCAAACCGCCGACAAGATGAAGAAGCAGCGCGGACGGCTGGCGCAGGAAAAGGGCGACAACGACAACGCGCGGGTCAAGCGCTATATCGCCAAATACACGATCAATCCGGCAATAGCGCACGGCGTGTCGAAGCTCATCGGCTCTGTCGAAAAGGGCAAGCTCGCCGACCTCGTGCTGTGGTCGCCGGCATTCTTTGGCGTCAAGCCCGACTGCATCGTCAAGGGCGGCTCGATCGTCGCCGCGCCGATGGGCGATCCCAATGCCTCGATTCCGACGCCGCAGCCGGTGCATTACCGGCCGATGTTCGGCGCGTACGGGCGCGCGCGCACCGCGTCGTCCTGTGTGTTTACCTCCAAGGCCGCGGTGAAGGCCGGCCTCGGCCGCAAGCTCGGCATCCAGAAGAAACTCGTCGCCGTGGAAAACACGCGCGGCAAGATTTCCAAGAAGAGCATGATCCACAACGATGCCACGCCCGCGATCGAGGTCGATCCGGAGACCTATGAAGTGCGCGCCGACGGTGAGCTGCTCACTTGCGCCCCGGCCGATGTGCTGCCGATGGCGCAGCGTTATTTTCTCTTTTGAGGTTGTTCCACGATGCGCGCCATTGCCGTCAAAGCGGCGGATAGCTGGTCGGGGCAGCCGGCCGATCGTGTCGTGCTCGATTACGACGATCGCCATCGCCGGCGCATCGCCATGACCGGCAACAAGGGCACTGCCTTTTTGCTCGATCTGCCGTCGCCGGCGGAACTGCGCGGCGGCGATGCACTTTTGCTGGAGGACGGACGCCTGGTCGAGGTCGTCGCCGCTTCGGAAGCGTTGCTGGAAATTCGCTGCGCCGATGCGAGGCATCTGGCGCGAGTCGCTTGGCACATCGGCAATCGGCACGTGGCGGCACAAGTGTTGAGCAATGCGCTGCGTATCCGCCGCGATCACGTGCTTGCCGATCTGGCGCTGCAGCTTGGTGCTGAAGTCGCGGAGATCGACGCGCCGTTTATGCCGGAAGGCGGCGCCTATCAGCGCTCTCACGAGCATGTCTAAAACCCGCCCGCTCCTCCAGCCGTCGGCGCAAAAACGCGGCCCGAACCAGGATTTCCATTCGCGCGGCAACGCGCGATTGTCGAGCGACAAGTTCGAAGCGGCCGCGCTCTTTCGGCTGATGACGTGGCTGTCGCCGGCCTATCCGGTCGGCGCATTTTGCTATTCGAGCGGCATCGAATGGGCGGTCGAGGCCGGCGACATCGGCGATGCCGAGACGCTGTGCCGCTGGATCGAAATCACGCTTGGCGCTGGCGCCGGCATGAGCGACGGCGTTTTATTCAGTCATGCCCACCAGGCGGCGGCGGCCGGCGACGATGGGGCGCTCATCGCGGTCGCCGAACTGGCAGCGGCCTTCGTCTCGACCCGCGAACGCTTTCTCGAAACAACCGCGATGGGACGCGCCTTTCTGGACGTGACGCAAGCGGCGTGGCCATGCCAGGCGCTGGACGGGCTACTTAAGGTTTGGCGCGGGCCGGTCGCTTATCCCATCGCAGTCGCCGCGGCCTGTGCCGGTCACGGCATCCCGCTCGATCCGGCCTTGCGTGCATTTTTGATTGCAGTCTCGTCCAATTGGATTTCCGCCGGCGTCCGGCTCATTCCGCTCGGCCATACGGACGGCCAGCGCCTTTTGAAAGCGCTCGAGCCGGCAGTCGCGGCAGCGGCGCAACGCGCCTCGGCGACGCCGCTCGACGAACTGGGCAGCGCCGTCTTCCGCGCCGATATCGCCTCCGCCAGGCACGAAGCCCAATACACACGCCTGTTTCGCAGCTAAAAGGAACCCTGTAAGTGCCAAGCTTGAACGGTCCGCTTCGCGTCGGCATCGGAGGCCCGGTCGGCTCCGGCAAGACCGCCTTGATGGATGCACTGTGCAAAGCCATGCGCGAAACTTACGACATCGTCGCCATCACCAACGACATCTATACAAAATGGGACGCCGAGTTTCTGGTCCGCTCGGGCTCGCTTGCCGCCGAGCGCATCGCCGGCGTCGAAACCGGCGGCTGCCCGCATACCGCGATCCGCGAAGACGCCTCGATGAACCTCGCCGCCGTCGCCGATATGCGCGCCAAATTCCCCGAACTCGATCTGGTGCTGATCGAATCCGGCGGTGACAATCTGGCCGCGACCTTCTCGCCGGAGCTCGCCGACATGACGATTTACGTGATCGATGTCGCGGGAGGAGATAAGATTCCCTCCAAGGGCGGACCCGGGATTACCCGCTCGGATCTTCTGGTGATCAATAAAATCGATCTTGCACCCCATGTCGGTGCATCGTTATCGAAGATGGAGACCGACGCCAAACGGATGCGGGGCCTCCGCCCGTTTGTCATGACAAATCTTCGCCAGGGTGACGGCGTAGATGCCATTGTGCATTTCATCGAAGAGACGGGTGGGCTTTCACATCGATGATTAATGAGCGCAGTAACTGCGTCACGACTGAATCGATCCGGCGGAGCAAATGGCAATTTCAATGCTTATCGGCGGTTTCCGGCCGTCCGCACCAATGAACGATAAGGCGGGTGTGGCGATTAACATGCCGTCGCTCAGCATCCGCTCCGCTTCGCATGGCGCTTACTCCATCAGCTTCAGATTGGCCTCGTGAATCACCTTGGCCCATTTGTCGGTCTCGGCGGTGAGGAATTTGCCGAAATCGGCCGGCGAGCCGCCGATCATCATGCCGCCGAGGTCGGCGAATTTCTTGTGCATGGCCGGATCGTCGAGCGCGTCATTGACGGCTTTGTTGAGGATGTCGATGACTTCCGGCGGCGTGCCTTTCGGCGCATTCAATCCGTAGAACGCGCTGACCTCGTAGCCGGGCAGGAAGTCGGAGATGCTCGGCACATCCGGCAGCGCCGCGGAACGCACCGTGGTGGTGACGCCGAGCGCGCGGAACTGGCCGTTGTGGATATAGCCGATCGAGCCCGGCAGATTGTCGAACGCCGCCTGCACGCGGCCGCTGAGGAGGTCGGCATAGGCGCCGCCGTTCATGCCGCGATAGGTGATGTTATTGAACGGCACGTGCGCCATCAGCTTGAACATTTCCATCGACATGTGCGGCGAGGTTCCGTTGCCCGGCGAAGCGTAATAGAGCTTGCCGGCATTGGCCTTGGCATAGGCGATGAATTCCGGAACGGTGTGAACCGGCACGGCCGCGCCCACCACGAGCACGTTGGGCACCCTCATGATGCCGGCAACCGGGTCGCTGTCGCGCAGGAAGTTGTAATTCAGATGCGCGTAGAACGTGGCGTTGATGACGTTGGTCGGATTGGTGAGAAGGAGTGTGTAGCCGTCGGCCGGCGAGCGGACCATGTCTTCGGTGGCGATGTTGTTGGCGGCGCCGGGCCGGTTCTCGACCAGAAACTCGCCGCCCAGGCGCCGCGACAGCCAATCGCCAATGATGCGCGCGACCACGTCGACCGCGCCGCCGGCGGGAAAGCCGGCGATGATCTTGACCGGCCGGGTGGGATAGTCGAGCGCCAAGGCGCCGCGCGAAAGCGCGGGGAGGGTGGCGGCTCCGGCCGCCAGATGCAGGAATTTGCGACGGGGAAGAGTCATGGCATCGCCCACGAGCTTGAGTGCCCTCTCAGTATGAGAAGACTTCCGAACCACAATCGATTTATTTCGGAGTGCTCGCCTGCCGTAAGGCACAAGCGCTGCCTTTGATTTTGCGGGATCTCGGCATGTCCCGCCGGCAGCTCTGCAATAAAGCTACACCGGTTGGCAGCGCCCGCGGAAGAGGGCGTGCGATTTCTTCTTGACCTTCGACGATGGTATGGGGGCATTTCAGCTGGGCGCGCCGCGCATGTCTTTGCCAGTGGCGTAGCAAAAAATTCTTCGCCATATTGCGCCCATGGCCGACCGACCCTGCAGACCCGGCGAAGATTTGAAGCGGTTGTGGCGCACGCTGCTCCCCGGCACGCCGTTTCCGGCGTGCGGCGTGCCGCAAGAAGCGACCGATCCCGCTGGCGATAGTGCCCCGGCGCAGCCAGACGACGGTAGTGTCGTGCCAGGCGGCAAACGCGACCCGGTTGCGCCATAGCCTAAAATTCTCAAACCCTCCCCGGAGACGTCATTGAGCGAATATGAACGCTGGGAGACCCGTTTTGCGGTGCCCGATTATGCGTTCGGCAAGGCGCCGAATTATTTTCTCGCCGCCTGCAAGCCGCTGTTACCGCGCGCCGGCCGGGCGCTGGCGGTTGCCGACGGCGAAGGCAGGAACGGCGTCTGGCTCGCCGAGCAGGGCCTCGACGTGCTCTCGATCGATTTTTCGCCGTCGGCGCAGACCAAGGCGCGCGCCTTGGCGCGGGAACGCGGCGTCGACCTCGATATTCGCCAGGTCGACGTCCACGCCTGGGACTATCCCGATGCCGCCTTCGACGTGGTCGCCGAGATTCTGACGCAGTTTAGTTCGCCGGCCGAACGCGCCGTGAAATGGGCCGGCATGCGCCGCGCGCTCAAGCCCGGCGGCCTTCTCATCGTCCACGGCTATACGCCGAAGCAGCTCGATTACGGCACCGGCGGGCCCAAGGAGATCGCGAATCTCTACACTCGCGCCATGCTGGAAAGCGCCTTCAGCGAGTTTCGCGATTTGAACATCGTCGAGGAGGAGCGCGAAATCTACGAAGGCACCTCGCATGGCGGCATGTCGGCGGTGATCGGGCTCACCGCGCGCAAGCCCTGAGCTCTCGCCTCGAAGGGCGCGGACTTTAAATTGCTACGTCTGCGCGCCGCGCTCAAAGCTCTCGATGAAGACATGGCCGATGCCGCGGGTGAGCGCGCCGGCGGTGAGCGCCGCAGCGCCCAGGCCGACCACCATGCCGCCCGGTATCACCCACATCAAAGCGGTCGAAGTTGCGGTGCCTATTCCGGTCGGCGCGGCGCCGCCCACCAACGCAACGATCAGCGCGCGGGTGCGGTCGCGTTCGAACGGCACCTGGTAAAGGTCGCTCAGCTGCTTCACCATCCGCAAATTGATGGCGGTCACGGCGCCGATATTGGCGACCGGCAGCGGCACCAGCCCGCCCATCGCCGCATAGTTCTTGTGCCGGGCAACGATCCTGTGCGCCAGCGCACGTCGCTTGGCGTCGAATTTCTGCGCCGCTTCCGGCGCCGGGGCCGCGATGTCGTTGGCAATCGGCGCGGATGACACCGCGAGCGGCGGCTCGGCCTCGACTTTGTCGAAGGGCACGTTTGGCTCGGCGGGTGCGCTTGCCGTGGCGGCGCTGCGGTCGAAATTCCGCAGATTGGTGAGCGGCCGGGTAATGGCCTTGGGGAGCGGTTTGCGGGTCATGCGGCGGCCTGCTGGGCACCGAGCGCGGCGTCGATCTCGTCGGCGATGGCTGCGATTTCGCGGGCGGCGGGGCCTTTCCAGCTGATGAGGCTCGGCGTCGCGCCCCACAAGGCGGCCTCCGGATAGGCGACGCGGTTCGCCATTTCATTCGTCAGCACCGGCAGCCCGGCCGCGGTCAATTCCGACCGGATGTGCTTGGCGACGACGGATTCGCGCGTCGTCTGCGTGAGCACGCAGCGGAACATTGGCTGCCGCCCGTCGCTGCGGCCGGTCAGGATGCTGACCGTGTCCAGCATGCGGTCGACGTCGAACGGCGACGGTTTGACGGGAATCAGCAAAAAGTCGGCGAGCGCCAGGCAATCGAGGGTCGTGCGCGATCGGAAGCCCGGCGTGTCGATGATGACAAGCCCGTTGCCGGCCTCGAGGCGGCGCGCGGTTTGGGAAGCTTCTTCGGTCGCGTCCTCGACGACGGCCACGCCGCCAAGCGCGCGCTCGCGCGCGGCGAGCCGCATGATCGAGCGTTGCGGGTCGGCGTCGATCAGGCTCGGATGCCTGCCGCGCAAATGCCAATAGACCGCAAGGCAACTTGCGAGCGTGCTTTTGCCGCTGCCACCTTTCATGGTGGCTACTGTGATGATCATCCCGTCACCTCCACGGCCGTCAAATAACGCGAGGCGCACGAATCAGCGCAAAAATGGTAACGGATTCGCGCGCGGCTGCCTATCGATATGCCGTGCCGTAAGAATTCGTCAGGACGACCGGACCGGGAACCGAACTGCGGCAGCACATCGGATTTACCTGCCTTTAATGCGACTTTTCTACGCTGACCGATTGCAACCGCTCCGCCGCTGCAGCGGGCGGTGGGAGGCTTCCAGTGGTCGCTAGCGGCAGTCGTCAAAATCGCAATGAATTGCGGAAGACGCGGCGGCGCCATTTCGATTACAGCGCCAAAATCCGGAAGGACAAGGATTCTCCGGCTGTGGCTTGTGCCATCTGCGATATCTCGGACGGCGGGGCGCGGCTCATTCTCAAGGACGATGCCGAGCTGCCGGAAAGTTTCTTTTTAGTATTGAGTGCGAACGGCGCGGCACGCCGGCGTTGCCGCCTGATCTGGCGCGATGGGTTGGCCGTCGGCGTCAAATTTCCGGATGGCCGCTAGCCGGCGCCGGTTGCCTGATCGGGCATTGGCGGCAACTTGCCATATTTGCGGCGCAGGAAACTGCGAACTGGATACGGGGAAACGCGCGAGTTCGGCGCGGGTGGGCGTCCTTGATGAGATTTATCGACGATACCGGCAGTCCGCCGCGGAACAGGGGTGAGCTCTCCTCACGGCCGATGCCCGGCGCATTTCCGCGGCTGCTCGCTTTGCTTGTCGCCGCGGCGCTTGCCGGATGCGGCGAGGGCGCCGGCACGCTGTTGATCGATCCGGGCCGTTACAGCGCCTATCACTGCAAGGACATCGCCGCGCAATGGAAGGTTCTGGTCGCGCGCGAGAAGGAATTGCACGACCTCATGGCGCGGGCGGATCAGGGCGGCGGCGGCGGCGCCATCATCGGCTCGCTTGCCTATCGCACCGATTACGAATCTGTGCGCAGCGAAGAACGGCTGTTGCAGCGCGAGGCGGTGGCGAAGAATTGCAATGCCACGACCCAATCGACCAGCCAATTTCAGAGCGATCAGGCCATTCGCTGATCGCGCCGATGCCGCCTTATAGCGGCCACATCGCCATCTGGATCGCCATGGCGATCGCGACGCCGGCCACGGCTAAAAGCAACAGCGCGGCGGCGCTGCCGGCGGTGGTTTTGCCGCCGGCGAAAGAGGCGGCATAAATCGCTTTAAGGACATTGTTGGAAGACGCCGCGATCAGGATCGCCGCCGCGAGCTGGGCGTCGGCCACCCCCGAGACGCCGCCTTGCGCCAGGTTCAAGACGAACGGATCGATATCGGTAACGCCGACGATGGCCGCGAGCCCGTAGATGCCGGAGATGCCGAAATGCGCCTTGGCTACGGCGGAGACAAGGGAGACCGCGACAAACAGCGCGGCAAACACCGCCGCCGCGCCGAGTTCTAGCGGATTACCGCTTGCGGCAAGGTGCATCCCGGCCGCTTTCGGAGCGTCCGTCGCCGGTTTGCCAAATCGGTATTGCCAGCCGCAGATCGCGAAGCCGGCCAGCGAAAGCGCACAGAGCGGCACCGCCAACACGCGCGCAAGCTCGAAATTGAAAATCGCGACCACCGCCAGGATGCGCAAATACATGATCGCGGTGGCTAGCGTGATGCCCGCTTGCGCCTGCCGCTTGAGCGCCGGATCGCTCTTGGCCTGCCGCGCCAGCACCACCGTTGTCGCAGTCGATGAATACATGCCGCCGAGCGCCGCCATCCACAGGCCGCCGGCAGCGGCCGCCCAATAGCGCTGCGCCAGGTAGCTCGCATAGGAGAACGTGCAGACGACGACCAGCGCCAGCCAGACTTGGCGCGGCGTGATCGCGGTGAGCGTCGTCACCGGATGGCTGGGCAACAGCGGCAGCACAATGCCGGTGAGGATCAAAAACTCGCCGGCGGTGACGATTTCCTTGATCTCCACCCGCCGCGCCAGCGCGTGCAGCTGTTCGCGGCCGGTGAGCAGCAGCACCGCGGCCACGGTGATCGTCACCGCCACCCACGGCGGCAGCGCCAAGGCGGCGGCACCAAGCAGGTAGGCAAGCACATTGAGCACCGGAATGACGAGGCCCGCATTGATGTCGTTGTTATCATCGCCCGCGGCCTTCTCGTGTTCACTGACGTGAACGCCGTAATAGACGAATAGCCAGGCGCCCACGATCAGGAGCCCGGCGGTGAAGGGAACGAACCGGACCGGGTCGAACAGATAAAGCGCGCCGCCGGCGAGCGCGAGCAGGGGAAAGGTGCGGATGCCGCCGGGCCGCCGCTCGTCGGTGTGCGCGAAGAACTCCTCGAAGGCGAGCCCGAGAAAAAAGCTCAAGCCGAGAAGCAGCGCGACGCTGGTCGGGGAGGGTGCTGTGATCATTGTGCCGTGGTGATCTTGCCCATGCGTGTGCGGCCAAATTGCCGATCGCAAGACTATAGGCCAAAACTATAGTCGATGACGCGGAGAACGCGAGTCAGTCGAGCAAGGCCAGGAGCTTGGCCTTCCTTTGCTTGACCTGATCGAGCTTACACTGCTTTGGCGCCTTGTCCGGGCGCCAGCGCAAAAGCCGCGTGCCGTGCCGGAAGCGATCGCCGCTGAAGTGGTCGTAACAGACCTCGACGACGAGTTTTGGCTTTAGCGGCACCCATTCACCGGAGCGCTTAGTCGACCAGCGGCTCGGGCCGCCGGGCGCATTACCGGTGAAACCGGGCGGACCGATCAACGGTTTCAGCTTTTTGGTAAGCGCCGGCTTGTCCCCCTGCTTGATCGTCGAGGTGAAGCCGACGTGATCGAGCAGACCCCGATCGTCGTAAAGACCCAACAACAGCGAGCCGACGACGGCCGTGCCTTCGTTGTAGCGGAAGCCGCCGACGACGCAGTCGGCGCTGCGATAGTTCTTGATTTTCTGCATGCCGCTGCGATCGCCGGACCGGTAAGCAAAATCGCGCCGCTTGGCGATCACGCCGTCAAGCGCGCCGCCGCTGCGGCGCAGCCAGGCTTCGGCTTCGGCAAGTCTAATGCTTGACGGCGACAAGCGCAGGGACTGCGACGCACGGCAATATTTTCGATAAAACATTTCCAATAGTCGGCGGCGCTCGTCGAGGACTTCCGCCGTGAGTAGCCGTCCGTCAGCGCCGACCAAGAGATCAAAAGCGATGAGGAGCGCCGGCGTTGCCGCGGCTAATTTGCGGATGCGGCTCGCCGCCGGATGGATGCGCTGCAGAAGGGCATCGAAGGAAAAGGCGGCGCCGGCCGGAACGACAATCTCGCCGTCGAGCACGAATTTTCCGGCTTTCAGCGCCGCCAGCGCCGCGACCAGCTCAGGAAAATAGCGGGTCAACGGACGCCCCGATTTCGACTGCAACTGGACTTTTTCGCGACCACGAAAGGCGAGGCAACGAAAGCCGTCCCATTTCGGCTCGTAGCGCCATTCTTTGCCGGTCGGAATTCGATCGACCGAAAGAGCCTCCATCGGCTTAAAGGGCGAGCGTAACGGCAAAGTCATCGCTTTCTCCCGCTGTCAATCGATCGCGTTCCGGCAAGTTCCCGTGTGCCGTCGGTGCCGCCGGCCGGCAGAGACCACCGCGCCGACGCGCGCGACGTGCCGAATAAACCTGTCCCGGTTGCGAACAAAACGGGGCCGTGATTCAGTCGTGTCCCTTTCCCGATTGATTCGTGACCGATGCTGGCGGCGCGCCTGGACAAGCTCAACCCGCAACAGCGCCGCGCCGTCGAGCATGGCGGCCTGCCGCTCGCCGATTGCGGCCCGCTCCTGATCATCGCCGGCGCCGGCTCCGGAAAGACCGCGACGCTGGCGCATCGCGTCGTGCATCTCCTCGAAAACGGCGCCGATCCACGCCGCATCCTGCTCTTGACCTTTTCGCGCCGCGCCGCCGCGGAGATGACCCGCCGGGTCGATCGCATTCTCGCCGACGTCACGCGCGGCCGTGCCGCGGCCGCGTCGGATACGATCGCCTGGGCCGGCACGTTTCACTCGATCGGCGCGCGGCTTCTGCGCGACTATGCCGAAGACATCGGCCTTGCCCGCGGGTTCACGATCCACGATCGCGAGGATTCGGCCGACCTGATGAATCTCATCCGCCACGAACTCGGTTATTCCGCGACCAAGGAGCGTTTTCCGGCCAAGGGCACCTGTCTTGCCATTTATTCGCGCGCGGTGAACAGCGAGACCGCGCTCGACGAAGTTTTGGGCGCGAGCTTTCCCTGGTGCGCGACCTGGCAGGACGAACTGCGCCATCTGTTCGCGCGCTATGTCGAGGCAAAGCAGGCCCAGAGCGTGCTCGATTACGACGACCTCTTGCTCTATTGGGCGCACATGATGCAGGAGCCGTCGATCGCCGAGCATGTCGCGGCCCGCTTCGACCACGTTTTGGTCGACGAATATCAGGACACCAACCGGCTGCAGGCGTCGGTCCTCCTGGCGCTCAAGCCTGATGGCAAAGGCCTGACCGTGGTCGGCGACGATGCCCAGGCGATCTACTCGTTTCGCGCCGCCACCGTGCGCAACATTCTCGACTTTCCGGCTCATTTCGCGCCGCGGGCCGAAGTGGTGACGCTGGAGCAGAATTACCGTTCGACGCAGCCGATCTTGGCGGCGGCCAATGCCGTGATCGGTCTCGCCGAGGAGCGTTTCACCAAGAATCTATGGTCGGAACGTAAGTCTGCCGAGCGTCCCAAAATCGTCAGCGTGCGCGACGAGATCGATCAGGCGCGCTATGTGGTCGAGCGCGTCTTACAGAGCCGGGAGACCGGGCTTACGCTCAAGTCGCAGGCGGTGCTGTTTCGCGCGTCGCACCACTCAGGCCCGCTCGAAATCGAACTGACTCGCCGCAACATCCCGTTCGTGAAATTCGGCGGGCTGAAGTTTCTCGAAGCGGCGCATATCAAGGATATGCTGGCCTTGTTGCGCTTTACGGAAAATCCGCGCGACCGCGTCGCCGGCTTTCGCGTCATTCAGCTCTTGCCCGGCATCGGGCCCGCCATCGCCGCCAAGACGCTCGACCGCGTCGCCGCCGCTGCCGATCCGGCCGAAGCGCTCGATGGCATCAAGCCGCCCGCTGCCGCGGCCGAATACTGGCCGCCGTTCGTGGAAGCCGTGCGTTTGCTGCGCTCCGGCGCGGCGGGTTGGCCCGCCGAGCTCGATCTTGCACGCCGCTGGTACGAGCCGCATCTCGATCGCATTCATGAGGATGCCGGCGCGCGCCAGGCCGACTTGCATCAACTCGTGCAGATTGCCGGGGCCTATCCGAGCCGGGAGCGCTTTCTCACCGAGCTCACGCTCGATCCGCCGGAGGCGACCAGCGACCGCGCCGGGCCACCGCTGCTCGACGAGGATTATCTGATCCTCTCCACCATCCACTCGGCCAAGGGCCAAGAGTGGAAGTCGGTGCATATTTTGAACGCGGTCGATGGCTGCATGCCGTCCGATCTTGCGACCGGAACGAGCGCGGAGATCGAGGAGGAGCGGCGGCTGCTCTACGTCGCCATGACGCGCGCGCGGGACCAACTCGACATCATCGTGCCGCAGCGATTCTTCGTGCACAATCAGCGCAATAACGGCGACCGGCATCTCTATGCGTCGCGGACCCGTTTCATCCCATCCGGTCTCCTCGAGCACTTCGAATGTCGCGGCTGGTCGCCCGCGTCGGCCACGGCCGCCGCGCCGTCGTCGGTCCGCGCGCCGGTCGATATTCTAAAACGCGTGCGCAGCAGCTGGGGTTGATGCGGCTTACAGCGTCGCGCGGCGCAGACGCAAGGCGTTGCTGATAACGCTCACCGACGACATGGCCATCGCCGCTGCTCCTATTACCGGCGACAGCAAGATGCCAAACGACGGGTAGAGCACCCCGGCGGCGATCGGTATAGCGGCGCCGTTATAGAGGAACGCGAACAGCAGGTTCTGACGGATGTTGCGCATGGTGGCGCGCGACAGCCGCCGCGCCCGCACGATGCCGGTGAGATCGCCCTTGAGCAAGGTGATGCCGGCACTTTCGATTGCGACGTCGGTGCCGGTGCCCATGGCGATGCCGACGTCGGCCGCCGCGAGCGCCGGCGCGTCATTGACGCCATCGCCGGCCATGGCCACGACCCGGCCCTCGCGGCGCAGCTGTTCCACGATCGCGCCTTTGCGGTCGGGCAGCACTTCGGCTTCGATATCGGTGATGCCGAGGCGGCGCGCCACCGCCGCGGCGGTAACGCGATTGTCGCCGGTGAGCATGACGACGCGGATGCCATCCTCGATGAGCTCTTTGAGCGCTTCGGGCGTAGTCGCTTTGATCGGATCCGCAATGGCGAGCAGTCCGGCGAGTTTTGCGTCCGCCGCGAGGAATACCACGGTGGCGCCTTCGCTGCGCCAGCGGTCGGCATCGCTCCGCAGCGGCGTCACATCGATGCCGCGCTCGGCAAGGAAGCTCGCATTGCCGAGTGCGACTTCGCGGTTCTCCACCGTGCCGATGACGCCTTTCCCCGCCGGCGCGTCAAAATCGTGAACGGCGGCGGTGGCGATGCGGCGATCCGCGGCGGCGGCAACGATGGCGGCTGCCAGCGGATGTTCGCTGCCGCGCTCGACCGACGCGGCAAGCCGCAGCACCTCGGCTTCGCCGAAATCCGCGGCCGCAACGATGGCGACGACCTTCGGCTTGCCCTCGGTGAGGGTCCCCGTCTTGTCGACCACCAGAGCATCGACGCGCTCCATGCGCTCGAGCGCCTCGGCGTTCTTGACCAAGACGCCGGCGCGCGCGCCGCGCCCGACACCGACCATGATCGACATCGGTGTTGCCAAGCCCAATGCGCAAGGACAAGCGATGATGAGAACGCTCACCGCGGCCACCAGCGCGAAAGTAAAGCGCGGCTCCGGTCCGAAGAACGACCAGACGGCAAACGCGCTCAGCGCCACGAGAATGACCAAAGGCACGAACCACGAGGACACCTGATCGGCCAGTCTCTGGATCGGCGCCCGCGAACGTTGGGCCTCCGCGACCATCTGCACAATCTGAGAAAGCAGCGTGTCGCGTCCCACCTTTTCCGCGCGCATGACGAAGCTGCCGCTCTGGTTGAGCGTCCCGGCAATGATTTTCGCGCCGGCCGCCTTGCTCACCGGCATTGACTCGCCCGTTATCATCGATTCATCGACGGCGGAGCGGCCCTCGATGACGAGGCCGTCGACCGGCACCTTCTCGCCCGGACGTACCCGTAAGCGATCGCCGACCAAGACCCTGTCGAGCGCGATTTCGGTCTCGGTACCGTCAGCCGCGATCCGGCGCGCCCGCTTCGGCGCGAGATCGAGGAGTGCGCGAATCGCACCCGAGGTCCGTTCGCGGGCGCGCAGTTCCAGCACCTGGCCGAGCAGCACCAGCACGGTGATGCCCGCCGCCGCCTCGAAATAAACGGCGACGGCGCCTTCGTGGCCGCGGAAAGCCGGCGGAAAGAGCTGCGGCGCCAGCGTCGCCACGACGCTGTAGGCCCAGGCGACTCCGGTGCCGACGGCGATGAGCGAGAACATATTGAGGTTGCGGGTCACGAACGAATACCAACCGCGCACGAAGAATGGCCAGCCGGCCCACAGCACCACGGGCGTCGAGAACGCCAATTGGACGAGGTTGTCGGTGTTCGGCTTGAGCCAGGTACCGAACTCGACCAAATGGCCGCCCATTTCCAGCACCGCCACTGGCAGCGTGAGCACGAGGCCGATCCAGAACCGCCGCGTCATATCGCGCAGTTCCGGATTGACCGGCGCCTCCGCCGTGACGGTGACCGGTTCGAGCGCCATGCCGCAGATCGGGCAGGCACCGGGGCCGACCTGGCGGACTTCGGGGTGCATCGGGCAGGTATAGATCGCGCCCGCATGCATCGGCTCCGGCGCGGCGCCGGGCTTGAGATATTTCTCCGGGTTGGCGTCAAATTTGCCGCGGCAGCCGGCCGAACAGAAATAATAGGTGTGATCCCGGTACTCGTGGCGATGCGGGGTTTTCGCCGGATCGACGGTCATGCCGCAGACCGGGTCGGTCGCCGCAGCTGCGGTGCCGGGTGCACGAGCGGCGTGATCCATGACGTGATCCATGATGTCGCCCTTGATACGGGTACCCGGTACGGGTATATAGACGGCATGCGAGCGGTTGCCAAGACGTCGGTCCTCAAGCGCCTCCATCGAATCGAGGGGCAGGTGCGCGGACTGTCGCGCATGGTCGATGACGACCGTTATTGCATCGATATCGTGACCCAGCTCTCGGCGGTGCGCGCCGCGCTGCGGCGCGCCGAGGAGGAGATCCTCGCCGATCATGCCGCGCACTGCGTCGAGCGCGCCATCGCCTCTGGCAACAAGGCGGAGCAGCGACGCAAGGTCGCCGAGCTCATCGACGTCATCAGCCGCGCCGAGCGCTAGGTTTCACCGAAGCCTTCAGCACGTGAATTTGGCTTGGCGCCCGCCAGTCGCGGGCTGCGCCCGATCGACGGCAGCAGCTGCCTCGGCCCGTTGATTCAGATCAAGGACGTTAGCCGCCGGCAGGCATAGTTGGAGATGATACAGCGATGGAGGATGCGATGCTCTCTCGGCATTGCAAAGCTTTCGCGATCGCCGGGCTGACGGCTGTGGTTTCTCTCACGACTCCGGCGATGGCGCAGCCCTACGGTCCGGGCATGATGGGTTATGGCGGCTACGGTCCCGGTTACGGGATGATGGGCGGTTATGGCCCTGGTTACGGGATGATGGGTGGCTATGGGCCGGGCTACGGCATGATGGGCGGTTACGGACCCGGCTATTCCACCAATCAGGGCAATTTGAATTTGTCGACCGATGACGTGAAGGCCTATCTTGAGCGGACATTGCGTAATCCAAATCTCAAGGTCGGCGACATCAAAGAAAAAAATCAGGACACGATCACCGCTGAAATCGTCACCAAGGAAAAGAACGATCTGGTGCAACGGCTCGATTTCAACAGACACAGCGGCTTCTTTCAGCCCGAGCAGTGACGGTCGCCTGTGAGGAGCCGAAGATGAGCTACTATTTCAGCAAGACGCTTCCCATCGGTTTCGATGCAGCGGTTCAACGAACGATCGATGCGCTGAAGGGGCAAGGCTTCGGCGTCATTACCGAGATCGACGTCAAACAGACCCTGAAATCGAAAATCGGCGTTGATTTTCAGAACTACCGCATTCTCGGCGCCTGCAATCCGAAGCTTGCTCACGAGGCGCTGTCAATTGAGAACAAGATCGGCACCATGCTGCCGTGCAACGTCGTCGTGCAGGAACTGGGTCCGGATCGCACCGAAGTCGCGGCAATTGATCCGGTCGCCTCGATGCAGGCGATCGACAATCCAAAGTTGAAGGCGGCCGCAACGCGCGTCCAGCAGTCGTTGCGGCAGGTCGTCGAGACGTTGTAATTTGGCTGCACGTTTTCGTGTATCGCAAGGTCGGCATGCCGAGGCGCGCAGCCACTCGCGGGATCGGAAGGGGTCGGGCAACGCCGCGTTCGCAGGCGCGCCCGATCGCGATCAAACGAGCCTATGATCCACCCGCGGGTAAAGACGGCTTGCGAATTCTGATCGACCGGCTGTGGCCTCGCGGCGTGTCCAAAGCGGCGCTCAAGCTTGACGCCTGGCCACGCCAGCTCGCACCGTCGACGGCGTTGCGCAAATGGTACGGGCACGATCCGCAACGCTTTGCCGAATTCCGCCGCCGCTATCGTGCCGAGCTCGGCGAGCACAAAGACGACTTGGCCGCTCTGCGCAGTTGGATTGATGGCCGCGCTGTGACGCTCATTACCGCCACGCGCGAACTCGCACTCAGTCACGCCGAGGTGCTGCGCGAAATGCTTGGCGGCAAGAAGGCCCGGTCGAAGAGCGGCGAGCCGGTCAGTTCAAGAGGATGATGCCGCCTTCCGGCAGATTGAGATTGGCGGCTTCGCTGGACGTGGCGCGCCGGATTTCCGAAATCGAATAGTTGTAAATCTCTTGATTGATCAGGCGCCGTTCCAGCTCATTGCGCGCCTCGCGTTCGCTCGGGGCGGCCACGCCGTATTGCAGATGCACGGTCATGCCGTCGCTGTCGGCGAACGAAACGGTGGTCACGAACGGCAGTTGCATCGTGCTTGCCTTTTTGACGTTGCTCATATCCAACCGGCCAAACTTTAACAAAACGCTACCGGCCGCTTCCGGCAGCGATTCGAAGGTTCCGATGTACGGATGTTTGCAGCGCCTACCGAAGGATCAATCGAATCTCTGTCGCGCCAGCGCCGCGCCCCGGGCAAGTGCTTCCAGTTTCATTGCGGAGATTTCGCGGCGCATCGGCGCCATGCCGCAATTGGTGCAGGCGATGATTTTTTGCGCAGGGACGTATTCTGCCGCTTTCGCGATCACGTCGGCGACTTCTTCCGGAGTCTCGATCCTGTCGCTGGCAACGTCGATGACGCCGATCAGCACAT
The DNA here is from genome assembly GCA_035515455.1 of Xanthobacteraceae bacterium. Taxonomy (GTDB): domain Bacteria; phylum Pseudomonadota; class Alphaproteobacteria; order Rhizobiales; family Xanthobacteraceae; genus BOG-931. The sequence goes on along the minus strand of DATJBH010000088.1, from coordinate 439 downwards.
CCTTGCCGGCAAGCAGTTTGAGTACGCTCATCGGCACGTGCGAGTGGATGCATTCGAGCGACACTTGATCGATGCGGCTTTTCGCCAGGGCGGGGAAGAATTCCTCGTACTGCCGCCATTCGCTGCCGAGCGTCGTCTTCCACTCGATATTGGCGGGAATGCCGTAGCCGTAGCAGATGTGCACCGCGCTTTTGCAGGCTAGCCCGTCGATGGCGCGATGCAGCGCCTCAATGCCCCATCCTGCGGCGGCGTCCATGTAGACGTTGAAGGCCGGCTCGTCGAATTGGATGATGTCGACGCCGTCGGCGGCGAGCCCGCGCGCTTCCTCATTGAGGAGATCGGCAAAGGCGAAAGCCATTTTCACCCGGTCGCCGTAATAAGCATCGGCGATCGTGTCGACGATGGTCATCGGTCCGGGCAGAGTGAATTTGAGTTTTTT
>DATJBH010000087.1:0-4954 GCA_035515455.1 Xanthobacteraceae bacterium | reverse complement strand
CCAAGCCTTAAACGCCAAGATGGCGATGCAGCAGCTCGGGCTGGTCGCGCGCCGTTTGCGCCGACAACGTCTCGACGATGTGGCCGTTGTGCATGACATAAATCCGGTCCGCCAGAGTCATGACGGCGGAGATGTTCTGCTCCACGATCAGGATGGTCTGCCCGGCTTCCGCAAGCGTCCGGCAGGTGGCGAGGAGATCGCGCACGATGATCGGCGCCAAGCCCTCGAACGGCTCGTCGAGCAGCAGGATTTTCGGCTCGCGAATAAGCGCGCGCGCGATGGCCAGCATCTGCTGCTCGCCACCGGAGAGATCGGTACCGCGGCTGCCGCGCCGCTCCTTGAGCCGCGGGAACATCGCGTAGATGCGATCGAGCGGCCAGCGATGCGGCGCGGTTAGTCCGGCCAAGATGAGATTTTCCTCGACGTTGAGGCTGCCGAAAATGCGGCGGTCTTCGTGCACGAGCTGCATGCCGGATTGCGCGATGGCGTGGCTTTTCCTGCCGGCGATCTCGGCGCCGTCGAAGACGATCGAGCCCGCGCGCGGCGTCACCACGCCCATCAGGCTCTTCAGCGTCGTGGTCTTTCCGGCGCCGTTGCGGCCGAGCAGCGCCACCACTTCGTTGCGATCGACGCTCAGCGACACATCGAACAGGATATGGGAATCCCCGTAATAGCTGTTCAATCCGTTGACTTCGAGCAAGCTCATGCCGCGTGCACTCCGCCGAGATAGGCCTCCTGCACGGCCGCATTGCCCTTGATCTCGGCCGGCGTGCCTTCGACCAGCACGCGGCCTTCCTGCAGCACCGTCACCCGTTCGACCAGTTCGAACAGCGAGTCCATGTCATGGTCGATGATGATCATGGTGCGGCCGTGGCTGATGGATTTAAGGAGCTGCACCATCTCGACGCGCTCCAGCGGGCTCATGCCGGCGAGCGGCTCGTCAAGCAGAAGCAGGCTCGGCGCGGTGGCGAGTGCGAGCCCGATTTCGAGCCTGCGCTTCTCGCCATAGGCGAGCTCCGACACCGGCCGATCGGCGCGTTCGGCGAGATGCACGACTTTGAGCGTATCGTCGACGCGCGCGGTCACGCCTTCGACGCTCCCGACATGGCGCAACAGATCGAGGCGAAAAGGACCGCGCTTCTCGGCGAGTACCGCGATAGTGGCGTTCTCACGGACGGTCAACCGGTTGAACAATTGATTGACCTGATAGCTCTTGGTCAGGCCGAGCTGGCATACCTCGGTGACGCTCATGCCGGTAATGTCGCGGCCTTCGAACACGATGCGTCCTTCGCTCGGACGCATCTCGCAGGTCAGCATCTTGAAGAAGGTGGATTTGCCGGCGCCATTTGGCCCGATGATGCCGCGGCGCTCGCCGCATCGGACCGAGAAATTGATCCCGTCATTGGCGACCAAGCCGCCGAAGCGCTTGGTCAGTCCTTCAGCCTGAAGGATGGTGCTGCTGTCGCCGACGGGCTTCGGCCGCCGCGGTGACGGCGTCAAGTGGATGATGGGCGCGGCGCTTTCGGCCGCGAGCGCGGCGGACGGCGCCACCCGGTGGCCGGCGGTCTCGACGGCTTTGCGATGCTGGGCATTACCGGTGGCGAGCCGCGCCAGATCCACAAGCCCGCCGATCAAACCGTGGCGCAGGAAGCAGACCAGGAGCACGAACACGATGCCAAGCACGAGCTTCCAGGTGGCGCCGAGATGAAGCGTGGTCTGCAGGAAATCGCTCAGATAGAGCCAGACCGTGGCGCCGACCAACGGACCGAACAGCGTGCCGGCGCCGCCGATCGCCGTCTGCATCACGAGTTGGCCCGAAGTATCAAAATTAAAGGCTTCCGGCGGCATGAAGCCCTGCATGATGCCGAGCAGACCGCCGGCAAAGCCGGCATAAGCGGCGGCAATGACGAAGGCGGTGAGCTTATAGCCGTGGATATTGTGCCCGACCGCCGCTGCGCGCAGCGGATTGTCGCGGATCGCGGAAAGCACGGCGCCGACCGGCGAGCGCACGATGCGCAACGCGATGACGATGCCGATGAAGTAGCAGAACGCCAGCAAGCCGTAGAGTGACCTATCGCTGCTGAAGTTGAGAGTGGTGAAGCCGAGGTTGAACACCGGCGTCGGCACACCCGGCAGCCCGTTCTCGCCCCCGGTGTAGGCGGAAAGCGGATTGAACTCGACAAAATAGAACACTTCGGCGATCGCCACCGTGATCATGGCGAAGTAGATGCCGGTGCGCCGCAGCGCGATCAGCCCGACCAGATAGCCCACCACTGCCGCGACGATCGCGCCGACGAACACCGCCGTCATGACGTGCGGAAAGTTCATGATGGTGAGCAGATAGGCGGCCACCATGCCGCCGGTGCCGAAAAAGGCCGACTGGCCGAACGACAGGAGCCCGGTGAAGCCGAACAGGATGTCGAAGCCGATGCCGAACAGGCCCCAGATCAGAATGCGATTGACGGTGGTTGGAGCGAACCCGAGATAGGGCAACACGAACGGCGCGGCGATCAGTCCGATTGCCGTCAACGTCTCGATCACCAAAGGGCGTTGGTTCCGCATCGGGTTTATTCGCGGCCGGCGGTGCCGAGCAGGCCGTATGGCCGCAGCACCAGCACCAGCGTCATTGCCGCAAAAAGCATGACGTATGAATAACCGGGGTTGAACATCGACGTGATGCTGACGATCTCGCCGGCGATCAGGCCGCCGAGCACCGCCCCGGGGAACGAGCCGACGCCGCCGATGACGACGACGACGAATGTCTGCACCAGGACCGATTCGCCGACATCCGGCGCGATCGACACCACCGGCGCGTTAACAATACCGGCGAAGCCCGCCGCCATGGCGCCGATGCCGAACACCAGCATGAAGACCTTGTAGACGTCGATGCCGAGCGAATCGACCATCACCGAGTCTTCGATGCCGGCGCGCACGATCATGCCGAGCCGCGTGCGGTAGAGCACGAAATAGAGCGCGAGCAGCGCCACGGCGACGATGCCGAGGAGCGCGAGGCGATAGGTCGGATAGAACATGAAGCCGATCGGCGTAATTCCCGCGAGCGGCGGCGGCGGCGGCACCGATTTCGAAAGGCTGCCGAAGAAGAAACGTACGGCTTCGACAAAGACGATGCCCAGACCGAAGGTGACGAGCAGTTGGTCTTCGTGCGGACGCGTATAGAAATGGCTGATGATCACACGCTCCATCACCACGCCGACCAGCATGACGAAGAGGGAGCCGGCGATAATGGCGGCGATGAAGGAGCCCGTGTAGGTGTAGGCGACCCAGCCGGCATAGCCGCCGAGCATGAACATCGCGCCGTGGGCGAGGTTGAGCACGCCGAGCGTGCCATAGATTATGGTCAGGCCGGATGAGATCAGCGCCAACAGCGCGCCGAGAACGAGCCCGTTAAAGCATTGCGAGACAAAAGTGGGCCAGTTGATCACGCCGTCATCCGCACTTTCCAGACAGACCACTCGCCGGTCCGGCCGTTTCCCCGAACACATCTTATGCCGATACCGGCTTGCAACCGCAAAACGGCCGGGCCGAAAGAGGCGAAGTGCAGGATTCGCTCCTTGGCCCGGCCGCGACGATAATCGCGCCTGCCCGCAACGCAAGCGAGGCAGGCGCTAGATCGTCGATTTGCGCATGATCTTTTCCAAAAACCGCTTCCCGCTCCGGATCAAGTCCGAGGGCAAGCTATTCGGGATCATGCTCTGAACCATCAGGTGTAGTCGCCGAGATTGCAGCCGAAGGCATCGGGCTTTTGCATCAGCGGCGCGCCGGGATCGACCTCCATCACCTCCCAGTAGTCCTCCTTGTTCTTCATGTCCTTTGGCGCTTTGCCGCGGACGATGATGACCGGACGGACCAGCTGATGGTCCTCGGGACGGAAATGCACCGGGCCAACGGTCGATTCGAAGGTCTCGCCCTTCTCGTAGGTCTTGATCACGGCCGGCGGATAGAAGGTGCCGGCCTCCGAGACCATGCGCGCCCAGATGGCGAATTGCATGTAGCCGTTGTTGGCGCCCCACTCCGGCTTGTAGCCGTACTTCTTGTCGAACGCCGCGTTGAACATCTTCGCAAGCGGGTACTTGTCTTCCAACGTCCACCAGTAGTCGGTGGACGCATAGACGCCTTCGGTCAGTTCCGGCGTCACTTCCTTGGCGATGAACGGGATCTGATAAGGGATCACCATCTTCATCTTCGGCGTGAGGCCGAACTGCTTGGCCTGCTGGATCGACAGTACCGCGTCGCGGCCCCAGTTGACGTTGATGATGAACTCGGCGCCGGAATTGGCGATGTTCGTCAGGTACTGGCTAAAGTCCTGAGTGCCGAGCGGCGAAACCTGGTTCGTCACCATGGTCCAGCCGCCGTTCTTGGAGAGATAGTCGTTCACCGACTTGGTCACGGTGTGACCGTAGGTGTAGTCCGGCGTCATATACGCGGCTTTCTTGTTCTTGCCGTAAGCCTTGACCAGCACCGGGCCGATCGCGTTGGCCGCGGTCTCGCCGTAGAAGCACTGGCGGAACGAATAGCGCGTGCAATCCTTGCCGGTGGTGTCGTTGGAGCCGGAGATGCCGACGACGTAGAGCACCTTCTCGCGCTCGGCGAAGTGGTTGAGCGCCACCGCGACCGCCGAGGAGGTCGCGCCGTACATGGCGATGACCTTGTTTTCGTTGATGAAGCGCTGCTGCTCCTGCACGGCGTTGTTCGGATTGGCGGCAGAGTCGGCGACGACGACGTTGACCTGCTTGCCGAGCAGGCCTTTCGAAACCTTCGGCGCGATCTTCTTGAGCAGCGGATCGCCTTCGTTGATGTGCTCGATGGCAAGCTGGACGCCCTTGAGCTCATCTTCGCCCTGCACGGCGTAAGGGCCGGTGCGCGGAACGGTGGCGCCGATGTTGACGGTTGCGCCTTGGCTGCCGGCCGGCCAGGTGCCGATCGGCGGCTGATC
>DATJBH010000086.1:0-16151 GCA_035515455.1 Xanthobacteraceae bacterium | reverse complement strand
CGTGCGGTGGACGTCGTAGCGCAGTTCCGGATGGGCATGAAAATCCCGCCGCCATTCCTTGATCTCGCCGTGCAGATCGGCGATGCGATTGACTATCGGCATGGCAATATCCCTGTTTTGCGGCTCACCCGGGCAGTTAAGGCCAATCTAGCAAAAGCGAACGGAAAAAGCGCGCAAAGCCCGCGTAAAACTCCGGCAAAGGCTGGTAAATCCCGGCCGGGTTAAGTATCTGATCCGGCAGGTCGAGCGCGTAGCTCAGTCGGTAGAGCACGTGACTTTTAATCACGGGGTCCTGGGTTCGAGTCCCAGCGCGCTCACCAATAAGCCCCCTGTCCGGTTCCACTCACTTTTATCGACGTCATAGAAAAGCGCTGCTTTGTGACGGCGGTCACTTCGCGCCCACGCAGCCCTCGGTATTGTGCATTCTATCGGGGGCCACGAGGCCCCAGGCTCAGGAGGTCACCATGGCGGGCACGAAGAAGATCGGTAAGCAGTTCGCGCGTTGGTTCAAGACATTCCGCGAGAAGAACCGGCCGCCGCACCGGTACTACGAGCACAGCCTCTACGACGCCTGATCCAATCAGCCTTACTCCGTTGTTGCCGCCCGCCCGAGACCTCCCCTCGGGCGGGTTCATTTTTATCGCCATGACGGCCGTCTGGCCTTCACTTTCGATGGGATCGCGACCTCGATGCGATTGCCCGCCGCCCGCTTCAAATCGAGGGCGGCTTGTCTTACATCTCAAGGCGTTACGCCGGACAGATCACATCACGAATCAAATGGCTGATCACGACGATCAAAAAGCAAGCCAGCGCCGCTCGATGGTCGCGCTCGGTGTCGTCATCGTGCTATTTGTGGTCGGCTGGATCCTGGCGCATGAGCTCTACAGCAACGGCAAGATCGAGGACTGCGTGATGTCCGGGCGCACCAATTGCGTGCCGATCGAGACCCCGCCACATTGAAGTGGTGGGGCGGTTTTCCTGCGCTCGAAGCCGCCCAGCCAAATCTTCTCCGAAAGCCAAATCTTCTCCGAAAGCCATCAGAGTTTCACGCCGGCGTCGCCATGGCGCCATACACGGCGCGCAATATGATCGTGTCAGGGTGCGGTGAGGTGCGTTCGTCGAGGAGGATCGGCGATGGGCATACAATCCGCGTGCCAAGATCTAGCGCCACGGCTGGCGAGCGAGAATCTCAGCCGGCCGAATTGTCCCCACTGCGGCAGCGTTCTTCTTGTCGCCGAAGAATCCCGCTTCGACGCCAGTCTTTCCAACGGCAGCGCTTGCGAGTTCATGGGCAGGATCGACCATCATTGGTCCTGCGACGATTGCGGCCATCGCTTCGTCACCTCGATCCGCTTGCGTCCGCGCGGGACGAAAGCGCCGTAAATACCGTGTAACAAGCTGCGTTGTTTCAGCAATTCAAGCGTCAGCGTCCCCTGGGCGGACCTCGGGTTATCAGCCGATGGCCTAGTCGGGGCAGCGTTAACACGCAATAATGCCACTCGACCCGGTGTTGGTACCTTGTCGCGGAACCGTCCAGAAGGAGGATCACATGCGTCAAATGTTCGATCGTCGCTCGGTATTGGGGATTTGCGTCGGCGGTGCCGCCGGCGGCGCGCTGTTGGCATCCGGCGTCCCAAGCTATGCCGCCACCACAGCGTTCAAGGCCGATCTGAAGGGTTCGAGCGAAGTGCCGCCGAACACCACCGGTGGCACCGGGTCGGTCACGGCAAACTATGATCCGGCAACCAAGACCCTGACCTGGAACGGTACCTTTTCGGGTCTCACGGGTCCGGCGACCGCGGCCCATTTCCACGGCCCGGCCGGCCCCGGCAAAAATGCCGGCGTCGCCATTTGGATTTCCGAGAAGGGCAAGCCGCTCGCCAGTCCGTTCAAGGGCTCGGCCAAGCTCACCGATGCGCAGGCTTCCGATCTGATGAATGGGCAGTGGTACGTCAACGTCCACACCAAAGCTAATCCTGGCGGCGAGATCCGCGGCCAGCTCGAGAAGTCGTAACCGCGCTGGAATGTAGCGTCATTGCCAGTGCGTTTGTGACCCGCCGATCCGGCGTATCACGGATCGGCGGGTTCGCTTTTGGTCAGCCAAATCCCGGCGAGCTTGCCGCTATTGTTTCGGGATATGCGCGCTCTCGATCACCTTGGTCCACTTTGCGATATCGGACTTCATTCGCGCATCGATCTCTCCGGGCGTTGAGGCTTCGGTGTCGATGCCGAGATCGAGCGCGCGTTTCTTGAGGTCCGGATCGGCGAGCACTTCGCGCAAGGCGGCATTGAGCTTGTCGACGATTGCGGGCGGGGTGCCGGCCCGCGCATAAAGCGCGTTCCACGAAGTGACGTCGAAATCCGAAACTCCCGCCTCGGCCACGGTTGGGATGTTCGGCAATTCCGGCGAGCGCTTGGCGCCGCTGGTGGCGAGCGGGCGCGCCTTGCCGCTTTGCAGGCTGGGCTTGATCGCCGCGTAGAATTCGATCTCCATCTGAATGTCGTTGCGCAACAACGCCACGACTTCATCCGGCGAAGTGCGAAACGGCACGATGACCACGTTCGCCCCCGACAACGACTTGAACAACTGGGCGGTCAGGTTCTGGGTCGAGCCGACCACGATGGAGCCGATATTCAGCGCGCCCGGCTTGTCTTTCGCGGCTTTGAGGAAATCGCCAAGCGTGTGATAGGGCGAACCCGCGGCGACAACGAAATCGAGATCGAAATAGCCGATCGCCGAAATCGGCATAAATTGCGTCACCGGGTCGAACGGCAGATGGCTGAACAGCGGGACGCTGATCGCGGTGCCGTTGGTGAAGAATGCGAGCGTGTAGCCGTCGGCGGGGCTTTGCAGCACGGCACGCGCCGCCGCAATGCCGCCGGGACCGGGCATGTTCTCGATGACGAAGTTCTGGCCCAATTTCTGGCTGAGCTTTTCCGCGACGAGGCGCGCGGTGATGTCGGCAACGCCGCCGGCGCCGAATGGCAGAACGACGCGGACTGGATGGTCCGGATAAGCTGCTTGCGCCGAGGCCGGCGTCAGAGCGGCCAGCGCGGCGAGCGCCACCGCAATTCCAATGCCCCGCAAAAAATCGACACGCATTCGAAACATATTGGGGTCTCCGGATTGTTTTTTAGATGTGTGGCTTTCAGATCAAAGATGGTCACTCATCCGCTCGAATGTCGGGTTTCGCCGACCATCGTTCCGTCGTCTGCGCGACATAATCGGCAAACCGCCGCTCGGCTATCGCAGCCCGCGCGCCGGCCATCAAGTCCTGGTAGTAATAGAGATTAATGACCGACAAAAGCGTACCGCCCAGCGCTTCGCCAGCCTTGAAAAGGTGATGCAGATAAGCCCGCGAGAAATCGCGCGCCGCGGGGCAACGGCTCTCGGCATCAAGGGGCCGCTGATCCTCGGCGTGATGCGCGTTCTTGATATTGATCGGGCCAAAGCGCGTAAACGCAAGCCCGTGGCGGCCGTTGCGGGTCGGCAACACGCAATCGAACATATCGATGCCGCCCGCGATTGCCGCCAGCAGGTCCGCCGGTGTGCCCACCCCCATGAGATAACGGGGCTGATCAGCCGGCAGCGCCGGCGCGGTTTCCACGACGACCTTACGCATCACTTCGGGCGCCTCGCCGACGGCGAGGCCGCCGATGGCGTAGCCGTCAAAGCCGATGTCGGTGAGCGCGCGTGCGCTTCTTTGCCGTAAAGCCGCATCGTCGCCGCCTTGCACGATGCCGAACAGCGCCCGGCCGGGGCTCGCGCTTTCGAAGGCACGCTTACAGCGCTCTGACCAGCGCAGCGACAGTTCCATCGCGCGCTCGATCTCCTCCGGCGCCGCCGGAAGAGATACGCATTCGTCGAGCTGCATGGCGATATCCGAGCCGAGCAGGTTTTGCACTTCGATGGCGCGCTCCGGGCTAAGCTCGACCATGGCGCCATCGATATGCGAGCGGAAGGTCACGCCGGCCTCGTCCACTTTGCGCAAGGCCGACAGCGACATCACCTGGAAGCCGCCGGAATCGGTGAGGATCGGATAGGGCCAGCGCATGAAGGCGTGCAGCCCGCCCAAAGCCGCCACGCGTTCGGCGCCCGGCCGCAGCACCAGGTGATAGGTATTGCCGAGAATGATATCGGCGCCGGAAGCGCGCACGTCGTCGTGGTGCACGCCTTTGATCGCGGCCTGGGTGCCCACGGGCATGAAGGCAGGCGTGCGCACCACCCCATGCGGGGTGGCCATTTCGCCGTTGCGGGCGGCGCCGTCGGTGGCAATGAGACGGAAAGAAAACGGCATTATGGGATCATGCAGCGATTGGAGAGCGATTTACTGGACGCAGCTGCCTCGCTAAGGTCGGCTGAAATAAAGGGGACGACCGCCCCCGCCAAGGAGATAGACCATGGCTTATACGCTTGACCAGTTCGCCGCCGATTGCCGGGCCGCGCTCCTCAAAGACCCCGGCCCTGCCGGCCGCGAGCTCGTGCGCCAATACACCGAAAAAGCCTGCTCGGACGCGGATTTTGTGGCGACGTATCTCGGCCCGGCCGCGGATGCCGATCGCAAGATCCTCTACGAGGATCCGGAGCTGCATTTCTGCATTCTTGCTCACGTCTACAAAGGCGCCAAGAACAGCTCCCCGCACGATCACGGGCCGAGCTGGGCGATCTACGGCCAGGCCGCCGGCGTCACCGAAATGACGGACTGGCGTCTTGTCGAGAAGCCTGCCGATGGCAAGCCCGGCAAAGTCGCCAAGGTGCGGACTTACACGATGACGCCCGGCATGGCGCATCACTACGGCGAGGGCGCCTTGCACTCGCCGCGCCGCGAGAACGATACCCGCCTCATTCGCATCGAAGGCCGCGACCTCACCAAAGTGAAACGCGACAAGTTCGAAATCGCGGCGTAGATCTGACAGCCCTCGTCCCCGCGGTGGCGGGGAGCCAGGGCATTCCGCCAAGCCGGTCGATCCGCCTGGATTCCGGCATTCGCGGCAATGAGCGGTGTCGATCGCGATTACCGAAACAGCAGACTAGCGTCGCCGTAGGAATAGAACCGATAGCCCGCCGCGATGGCGTGCGCATAGGCCCGCCGCATCGTTTCGAGGCCGCTAAACGCGCAGACCAGCATGAACAGCGTCGAGCGCGGCAGATGGAAATTGGTCAGCATGACATCGACGGCGCGGAAGCGGTAGCCGGGCGTGATGAACAACGCAGTCTCCCCGGAAAACGCCGAGAGCCTGCCGTCTTCGCCCGCCGCGCTTTCCAGTAACCGCAGCGCGGTCGAGCCAACGGCGACGATGCGGCCGCCGGCACGCCGGGTCGTGTTGAGGGCCGCCGCGGTTTCAGCAGACACGCTGCCCCATTCGGGGTGCATGTTGTGGTCCGACGTATCGTCCGCCTTCACCGGCAGAAAGGTGCCGGGCCCGACATGCAGCGTCACGCGATGCAGCGCGATGCCGGCGTCGCCTAACTTCGCGGTCAGCGTGTCGGTGAAATGAAGGCCCGCGGTCGGCGCCGCCACCGAGCCTTCCTCGCGCGCGAACATGGTCTGGTAATCGGTCCGATCCTGCTCGTCGACCGCGCGACGGCTGGCGATATAAGGCGGCAAAGGCATGTCGCCGCGTTCATCGAGCGCCTGATCGAGCACGGCGTCGGTAAACGAAAAGGCAAGCGTCACCTCGCCGCCCTCCTCGCCCTGGCCCTTGGCTTCGACGGTGGCGTCGAGCTGCTCGAGAAAACAAACCCGGCCCTCGCCGCCAAAGCGCACGATATCGCCGACCGCGAGCCGCTTGGCCGGCTTGACCAAAGCGCAGAAGCGCGAGCCGTCGAGCCGCTTGATCAAGGTCGCCGAAATCGCCGGCTCGCGGTCGCCGCGGCCGAGCCGGCGGCCGTGCAGATTGGCGGCAAACACCTTGGTGTCATTGACGACGACGGCATCGCCGCGGCGCAGCAGCGCCGGCAGATCGCCCATGACGCGGTCTTCGAATTCAGGCGCCCTGCCCCGGCGTACCACCAAAAGCCGGGCGGCGTCGCGCGGCACTGCCGGCCGCAGCGCGATGCGGTCCTCCGGCAGGGCGAAATCGAACAGGTCGGTGCGCATTGGTCTTTGTCTTATTGGGCGTTAGAAACGCATATCGCAACCTTTGGCGCGGCGGGCAACGTGACACGAGAGGCGACTGGCTGCGCCGTGATCCAGGTCAAGCCCGGTATCGGCGACGTCATCTGGCACTTGCCCTTCATCCGCGCCATCGCCGGCGTCGCGCCGGGCGGCCGCGTGACGTTCCTGGCGCCGCCGACCAGCCATGCCCAGGAGCTTCTTGCGGCCGAGCCGGCGGTCGCCGCAACGATATATTTCCAGCATGCCGGCTCCGAACTGCGGCGCGGCCTCAATCTGCTGCGGCTGGTCGCGCTGTTGCGGCGCGGAAATTATCGTTCGATCTGGATTCTCGACCGCACCGCGCGGCCGGCGCTGGCGGCCCGGCTCGCCGGCATTCCGCATCGCATCGGGCTCGGGCTTGGCGCACAACGTTTCTTCATCACCAATCCCGGCGTCGATCACAGCCATTTCCACGATCATCCGATCGATTGGCTCCGCGCGCTGATGGTGGCGATGAAGGTGCCGCTCTCCTCGACCGAGCCTGATCTTCGTTTGCCCGAGGCCACGCTCACCGCCATCGCCGCAAAATTTGGATCATCGCCGCGTCCCTGGATCGTGCTCGGCATCGGCGCCTCGCATCCCGACAAGGACTGGCCCGATGCGCACTGGCGGGAATTCGTCGCGGCGCTGTGCCAGCGCTCAAGCGGCACGATATTTTTGATCGGCGGTCCGACAAATTTGGCCCGTGCTCAAAATTTTATCGCCGCCAGCGGAGGTGCAAGCGTCATCAATGCCTGCGATCTTTCTCTGGTCGACGCCGCCGCGTTGCTGCGGCTCGCCGATCTTTTTGTCGGCCCGTCATCCGGTCCCTTGAATCTCGCCGCCGCCGGCGGCACGGATGCGTTCGGCCTGTTCGGTTCGACGCCGGTCCTGACTTATTCGAAGTTCATCCAGCCGATCGAGCCGCCAGCCGGCCAGTCCGCCGACGGTATGCAGCGGATCTTGCCGGCGCAGGTGATAAAGACGATTGAGCCTTATCTGGCCCAACAAAAGCTACGGCCATAACCGCAACCGCTGCGCCGGTTGCGGCTACTTCACGTCGGCCGCCACCTGCATTTTGACGATGCGGTCGGGATTGGCCGGCGGCTCGCCGCGCTTGAGCTTGTCGACCACGTCCATGCCGGAGACCACTTCGCCGATCACGGTGTACTGGCCGTTGAGGAAATCGCCGTCGTCGAACATGATGAAGAACTGGCTGTTGGCGGAATTGGGATTGCGCGCCCGCGCCATGCCGACGGTGCCGCGCACGAACGGCTTGTCGGAGAACTCTGCTTTGAGGTCCGGATAGGATGAGCCGCCGGTGCCGTTGCCATGCTCGCCGTCGCCGGTCTGCGCCATAAAGCCCTCGATCACGCGATGGAACGGCACATCGTCGTAGAACTGTTCGCGCGCCAGGAGCTTGAGGCGCTCGGCATGGCCGGGTGCGACGTCGTTATGCAGTTTGATGACGATGGTGCCGGGCGTGGTTTCGAGGATCAACGCGTTTTGCGGATCGACGCCGGCGGGTAATGCGGTGGCCATGTTCATTTTCCCTTGCGTTATCGAGGCGGTGTTCGGTCGGCGAAGAATTACGGCGTGATCGTCGCGGTCTTGATGTAATCGAGCTTGGGAAACTCTTTGATCAAATAGCCGTTGCCTTCGCTCTGGATGCGGCCCTGCTCGGGTCCGGCGCCGCGCGGCGCGCCTTCGCCGTAGCCGCTGTAGAGCGCGTCGACGACGTTCATGCCCGACACCACTTGGCCGAACGGGGCAAAGCCTTGGCTGTCGAGCCGGGCATTGTCGGCATAGTTGATGAACAGCTGCGTGGTCCGGGTATTGGGGCCGCGCGTGGCAAATGTGATCATGCCGCGCGTATTGCTCTGTTTAACCGGATCGTCGTTGATATTGGCGTCGCGCCACACCGCCGAGACCTTCGGATCGGCATTGATGCCGAACTGCACCATAAAGCCGGAGATCACCCGGAAGAAACGCGCATTGGTGAAGAAGCCGTTCTTGACCAGATTGTAAAACCGGTCGGCGCCAAGCGGCGCCCAATCGCGATGCACCTCGACGACGAATGCACCTTTGCTGGTGTCGAACTTGACCTTGTAGGTTGCCGGCGCGTGCGCGGTCAGTGCGGCAGGGTTGGCGAGGCTTTGGGCGCATACTGGCGTGGCGACGAACAAAGCGAGAAGCAAGGCAGCAAGGCGGATCATGTCGTCTCCGGATTTCTTCAGCTTTTCGCAAATTTCTTCTTCAGGCGCGCCAGGACTTGCTTCGGCACGAAGGCCGAAACATCGCCGCCCATGCCGGCGATCTGGCGGACCAGAGTGGCGGTGATCGGGCGCACCGGGGGCGCCGCCGGCAGGAATACCGTCTGGATTTCCGGCGCCATCGCGGCATTCATGCCGGCCATCTGCATCTCGTAATCGAAATCGGTGGCGTCGCGCACGCCACGCACCAGCATGGTCGCGCCGGAACGCTGCGCTGCGGTGACGACAAGGTCGGCAAAGGTGACGCAGACGATCTCGCATCCGGCGGCGCGGCCGATCGGCGCGCAAATCTCATCGAGCATCGCGAGTCGCTCGTCAGCCGCGAACAGCGGCGTCTTGCCGGGATGAATGCCGATGGCAAGGATGAGCTTGTCGGCAAGCTTCACTGCCTTGCCGACAACGTCGAGATGCCCGTTGGTGATGGGATCGAACGACCCGGCAAAGAGGGCAATGCGCGGCATGGGGGCTGGCATGCGAGGCGGTCTAGCCCGCGCATTGTGCGACTGCAAGGTCGCCTGCGGCTCCGGTCCTGGTCCAGAGCCGCCGGAGGCTGCCGGCCGGCAACGCCGGACAATCGCCGGTCTCCGCTGAAGGTCTCGGCAAAATTATAAGTTGTTTCAGTGGCTTAAAGATAAACAACAAGACTGTGATGTACATCAAAGTGCATCTCGCTCCTTTTGCCTAAAAATTTCACCAGCACAAAAGCAACCAGTGCGCCCGAGAACGCGTTGCGTTTTCGAAGCGTCTAAGGTTCAGCACAGGGAACGGTGTCATGATCAAGACCGTTTACGCCGTCGCCGTCGCTGCGATCGTGGCGGCTTGTTTCGTCGGTTTTCCGAGCTTGTCTGCTTCGGTGCAGGCGAGTTCACCGGTGCCCGGCGCCAAAGGCGACCGCGCCGACATCCGGCCGCTCGGCACCGACTGCTCGCAAAATGCCTGGCCCTATTTCGAAGCCGCCTGCCTGCGCGATGCAGGCCATCCGTTGGCGGCGCCGCGTCAGGTGCGGTTCATCGCCGATCGCTAGGGCGGAGCAAGCGGGTCATCGGCGCGTTTAAGTCTTCGTGTGACCAGAGTTTTGCCGTGGTAATCTCGGCGGAAGGTGCTTCCCCATCTTCCGCCGATTTCTTTGCAGCAGCTCACGCCTCGTCCCAGGGCGGGTTGGCCAGCACAACGGAGACTTCGATCTGCCGCTCCGGCACATTCCAATAGGTCTTGAGCAGCGCCGCCTTCCCCGCGGGTGCGACTAATTTGAAGCCGTGTCGTTGATAGAAGCGGACGGCCCAGTGCGCGGCTTCCCAGGTACCCACCAGGATGCGCCGCGTGCTGCGCTGCCGCAGATGCGCAAGGAGAGCACCTCCAACGCCGCAGCGCTGTTTGCCCGGCAAAATGTAGGCATGCCGAATGAGATCGACGTCGTGTACGGGCTGCAAGCCCATCACGCCCGCGAGCTGGCCATCCTCCTCATAACCCCAGAACGCGACGCCGGCGGCGATCTCGCGATCGAGTTCGTCGCGCGGCATGTACGGCTCATGCCAGCAATCGGCCGGGATCACACCGCGATAGGCCTCGGCGGCAGCATTGACGATCGCGAGGATGGCGTCCCGAGCGTCTGGGCAGGGACGGATTTCAGCCATTTGCCACTCATCCTTTGCCACGTGATGGTCGTGCGGGAGTGTGTCCTTGGCCGGTGCGCCGATCATTCCTTTAGCCGCTACAATCTCGTCCTTGCCACGAAATTCGACTAATGTAGCGACTACTTAGTGGACGCATAGGACCTCAGCCGCCGTCTTGACCCGTTTCCCGTGCGCGTGTCTAAGACCCGGACAGGCCGACCATGATCGTATTGATCGACAATTACGACAGTTTCACCTTCAACCTGGTGCACTATTTCGGTGAACTGGGCGCGGAAGTCGACGTGCACCGTAACGACAAGGTGACCACCGCAGCCGTGATCGCCGCCGACCCCGATGCCATCGTGCTGTCGCCGGGGCCCTGCACGCCCAAAGAAGCCGGCATTTGCCTCGAACTGATCGACAAAGCCGCCGCCACGATCCCGATCCTCGGCGTCTGCCTCGGCCACCAGGCGATCGGCGACGCCTTCGGCGGCCAGGTTGTGCGCGCGCCGGTGCCGGTGCACGGCAAGCTGTCGGAAATCCGCCACGAGGGCGCCGGCATTTTTCGCGGCATCAACGGGCCGTTCAAGGCGACGCGCTACCATTCTCTGGTCGTGGACCGCGAGACCATGCCGCGCGAATTGACGGTCACCGCCGATACCGATGGCGGCCTGGTCATGGGGCTCGCGCATAGCAAACTCCCGGTGCATGGCGTGCAGTTTCATCCCGAAAGCATCGCCTCGGATCACGGCCACCGCATGCTGAAGAACTTCCTCGACATCGCTACGGCATGGAACGCCGCGAACGGACGGCGCAACGGCTTCCCTTCGGCGGCACCTCGCAAAGCGCGGGTCAATTGAGGACTGCATCGTGACCGTCGAGCTCAAGGCGCTCATCGCCAAGGTTGCGACCGGCGCCGCGCTCAGCCGCGCCGAAGCGGCGAGTGCGTTCGAGCAGATGATGGCCGGCGAAGCGACGCCGTCGCAGATGGGCGCGCTTCTTATGGCGCTGCGCGTGCGCGGCGAGACGGTCGACGAGATCACCGGCGCGGTGACCACGATGCGCGCCAAAATGCTCCAGGTCGAGGCGCCGCCCGACGCCATCGACGTCGTCGGCACCGGCGGCGACGCGTCGGGATCGTTCAACATCTCGACCTGCGCGGCGCTCATCGTCGCCGGCGCCGGCGTGCCGGTCGCCAAGCACGGCAATCGCGCGCTGTCGTCGAAATCCGGCGCGGCCGACGTGCTGGCGGCGCTCGGCGTCAATATCGATCTTAATCCCGAACAGATCGGCCATTGCATCCGCGAAGCCGGCATCGGTTTCATGTTCGCGCCGACGCATCATCCGGCAATGAAGAATGTCGGACCGACCCGGGTCGAGCTCGGCACGCGCACCATCTTCAATCTACTCGGCCCGCTGTCGAACCCGGCCGGCGTCAAGCGGCAGATGGTCGGAGTGTTCTCCAAGCAATGGACCGAGCCGCTGGCGCAGGTGCTGAAAAATCTCGGCGCCGAAAGCGTGTGGGTGGTGCACGGCTCCGACGGGCTCGATGAAATCACCACCTCCGGCCCGACCGCCGTTTGTGCGCTTGAGAACGGCGTCATTCGTAATTTCGAGATCGACCCGGAACAGGTCGGACTGCGCAAGGTCAGGCCGGATCAGCTGCGCGGGGGCGATGCCGCGGCCAATGCGCAGGCAGTTCAGGATGTGCTGGAAGGCAAGGAAACCGCGTTCCGCGATGTCGCGCTGTTGAACGCGGCCGCGGCGCTCATCGTCGCCGGCAAGGCCAAGGATCTCAAATCCGGCTTGGCGCTGGCGACCCATTCGGTGGATTCCGGCGAAGCCGAAGGCCGGCTCGATCGCCTCATCGTGGTGTCCAACGATGGCTGACATTCTGGCCAGGATCGAAGCCTATAAGCGCGAGGAAATCGCCGCGGCGAAGCGCGCGCATCCGTTGTCGGCGCGCGAACAAGAGGCCAAAGCGGCCTCCGCGCCGCGGGGATTCCTTCGCGCCATCGAACGGCGGCTTGGCGCCGGCGATTACGCCCTGATTGCCGAGATCAAGAAGGCGAGCCCGTCGAAGGGCCTGATCCGCGAACAATTCGATCCGGCAACGCTCGCCCGTGCCTACCAGGCCGGCGGTGCAACCTGCCTCTCGGTGTTGACCGACACGCCATCGTTTGCGGGCAGTCTCGACCATCTGCGCGCGGCGCGCGCGGCAACAGCCCTGCCCGTGCTACGCAAGGATTTCATGTACGACGCCTACCAGGTGACCGAGGCGCGCGCCGCCGGCGCCGATTGCATCCTCATCATCATGGCTGCAGTCGACGACGCGTGCGCCGCCGAGCTTGAGCAAGCGGCCCTGGCATACGCCATGGACGCGCTCGTGGAAGTCCATGACGAGACGGAGCTTGAACGGGCGCTGCGCCTGAAATCGCAACTCATCGGCATCAACAACCGCGATCTGAAAACCTTCACCACTTCGCTTGCGACCTGCGAGCGGCTGGCGCGGCTTGTTCCCGAAGGCCGTATCATTGTCGGCGAGAGCGGCATTTTCGCTCCCGACGATCTGGCGCGGCTCGCCCAAGCCGGCATCTCGACCTTCCTGGTCGGCGAAAGCCTGATGCGGGCGGACGACGTCGCCGCCGCAACGCGCGCGCTACTCGCGCGCAAGCCCGCGCTGGCGCCGGCCAGGTAGAGCCGTGCCGCGGCGCGCCGGGAAATTGACCCATCTTTCCGCCGGCGGCGAAGCTCGCATGGTCGATGTATCGGCGAAAACGGTGACTGAACGCGAAGCCCTTGCCGAAGGCCGCGTGGTCATGCAGCCGCAAACTCTTGCCATTGTGCGCAAAGGCGATGCGAAAAAGGGCGACGTCCTTGGCGCCGCGCGCCTCGCCGGGATTCTGGCCGCCAAGCGCACTCACGAATTGATCCCGCTGTGTCATCCTTTGCCGATCTCGACGATCGAGGTCGATCTTGTGCCTGACGCCAAGCTGCCGGGCGTCCGCGTCACGGCGCGGGTCAAAGTGGCGGGCAAGACCGGAGTCGAAATGGAAGCGCTGACCGCGGTTTCGGTGGCGTGCCTCACGGTCTATGACATGGTCAAAGCGGTCGAACGCGGTATGCGCATCGAGGGCATAAGACTCGTCGAAAAACGCGGCGGCCGCTCCGGTCATTATCGGGCGAAGGAGTGATGCCGTGGCGTTGATCTCGGTCGCCGAAGCGCTCGAACGCGTCCTCGCTCATGCCGAGCCGCTGCCGGTTGAAGAAATTCCCCTGGAAGAAGCCAGCGGCTGCGTGCTCGCCTACGATCTCAAGGCGCTGCGCACCCAGCCCCCGGCGGACGTCTCCGCCATGGACGGCTATGCGGTGCGTGCGCAAGACGTCGCCAGCGCGCCGGCGCGTCTGAAGGTGATTGGCGAAGTCGCCGCCGGGCGGCCGTTTACGGCGCAGATTGGCGAAGGACAGGCGGCGCGGATTTTCACCGGCGGCTTCATGCCCAGCGGCGCCGATACCGTCGTCATCCAGGAAATCACCGCGCGGAACGGAGATCAGGTCGAGATTCAGAAGCCGAGCGCCAAAGGCCGCAATGTCCGGCCGCAGGGCTTGGATTTTCGCGCGGGCGAAGTGCTGTTGAAGAAAGGCCACCGGCTCACCGCGCGCGACCTCGCGCTGGCGGCGGCCATGAACCACCCGCTGGTGCCGGTCTATCGCCGCCCGACGGTCGCCATGTTCGGCACCGGCGACGAATTGGTGCGGCCCGGGCGCGAGCCGGGGCCGGGGCAGATCGTCTATTCCAACGGCTATTCGCTCGCCGCGCTCATCCGCGCCGAGGGCGCCGCGGTCGAGGATCTCGGCGTCGTGCATGACACGTTGGAAGCCACCCTCACCGCCATCGACGACGCACGCGAACTGCCCGCCGATATTCTGGTCACGACCGGCGGCGCTTCCGTCGGCGAATACGATCTGGTGCAAAAGGCCTTTGCCAGGCAAGGCATGGATTTGTCGTTCTGGAAGGTGGCGATGCGGCCCGGCCGGCCGCTGATGCACGGGCGGCTCGGCACCATGCATGTGCTCGGTCTGCCCGGCAATCCGGTGTCATCCTATGTCTGCGCGTTTTTGTTTTTGGTGCCGCTCATTCGCCGTATGAGCGGCCGCACCGATCTTAGCCTGCCCGTCGAGTCCGCAATGCTCGGCGTCGATTTGCCGGAAAACGACGAGCGCGCCGATTACCTGCGGGCGGCGCTGAAATCCGGTGCCGAGGGTCTGATCGCCACGCCGTTTCCTGTGCAGGATTCCTCGATGATGGCGCCGCTCGCCAAGGCCGGCTGTCTCGTCATCCGCGAACCGCACGCGCCGGCGGCAAAGGCCGGCAGTCCGTGCACGATCGTCCGGCTCGACAGTTGATCTCAAAGTCGCGCCGTTCTGCAAAGAAAAAGCCCGGGACTTTCGTCCCGGGCTTTGTTTGCTTGGTGCATCCTCAGATCATGGGAAGCGCCAGATCAAAGACGAGGTGAGAGTCTGATTATACGGTTTGACGTTGAGTGCGGAGCCGGTTGGCGCGCCAGCGAGCGTAAGTAAGGAGAGATCCGCCGCATCAAAGGAGGCGTATCGATACTCGTTGCGCCAGAACAGGCCGTGGATCGGCAGCCAGCTGAAGTTCAAAGCGTATTCCAGACCGCCGCCCAGGAACCAACCGTGATAGGTGTGTGCCTGCATGAGGCCGTTCGGAACGCCGGTTGTAACGTTGTTAAAATTGACCTGGTTGAAACGCGTTTCGGTCCAGCCGCCGTCGAAATAGCTCAGGAGCGACGGCGTGACTAGATAGCCGATGCGGCCGCCAACGTACCATTCGCCTGTTTCTTTCTCGTTCCCCGCTTCCGTCACGCCTGCCACTGGGCCCGCCGGTTCCAGATTGCCGTGAACATTCATGAAATCGTAATCGCCAAACGCGCCCACAACCCAATTGCCCAGACCGTTGACGCTAAATTGGTAATCGCAGCCGACGCCGCCCCTCCCGAGCCAGCCGCGACCGCCCGTCGTGGCGCTTGAGGTAACCGCAACATGTCCAGGGTCTGTTTCTTGGAACTGGTCTTGATTCCACAGGCCGTAGCCATAACCAAGATTAAGGTTGCAACCGGTCCAATTCGCGGTCGGCGCGGGCGCCGCCACTGGCATCTTGTAAGCGGGTGCCGGTGCGGGCGCCAAATCGGCGGCCACGGCCGTGCCAGTGAGCAAGGCCAATCCCGCGATCGATCCAAGGAGCTTTTTCATGTCGTCCCCCGTCATCCAACAAATCGTTCACTCGCCCCATAATAACTTGTCCACGGCCGAAACGGTGTTGCCAAACGGCACCACTGCCGAGAATTCGAGAGTAAACCAGCGGTAAAACGCCGTACTAGACTACCGAAATGCCGGCTAGAACCCGGCTGCTAAAGAGTTTAGCGCCTCCAGGACACGAGACGGCCGAATCAAAACGCTGCGTGCTCCGCAGCAAAGGGACAACTCCGGCCCCAAGGCCGGACGGACATAATTCGATCCGTTGACTGTCCAGCGACGAGGGAAACACCCGCGAAACTGAGGGCTTCCTTAGCCTTAAGCCGCGGTTGGGCCGCGCCCCTGTTTTCTTCACTTCAAATTAAATGGTTGCAGAACACATATCGAACGGATAGTGTCCGTTCATGCTTTGTTTCGGCAGCGAGCCGCTTCGCAGTGGAACCTGCCGCCATATCTGGAAGCGAGGAACCGCCGATGCTTACGCGCAAGCAGGCTGAATTGTTGCGCTTTATCCATGAGCGGCTGAAGGAAGCCGGCGTTCCCCCCTCCTTCGATGAGATGAAGGATGCGCTGGACCTGCGCTCGAAGTCAGGCATCCATAGGCTGATCACGGCGCTCGAGGAACGCGGCTTCATCCGCCGCCTGCCCAACCGGGCGCGCGCCATCGAGGTGATCAAGCTGCCGGAATCGGTGGCCCACGGCATGGTCGCGGGGCGAGCCCGCGGATTTACGCCAAGCGTCATCGAGGGCAATCTCGGCCGCGTCCGCGCAACGTCTGAGGATGAAGGCGGCCGTCCGGTCGCAGTGCCGGTGATGGGCCGCATCGCCGCCGGCACCCCGATCGAAGCCAT
>DATJBH010000085.1:0-29285 GCA_035515455.1 Xanthobacteraceae bacterium | reverse complement strand
TCAATCCGCGGCAGCCGGATTTCGTTCCCGAATTGCCTGACCGTGCGATCACGCGTCCTTCTTCACCATCGCCTGATCGGCAAGAGATTTGGCGCGGATCTTGGACAGCGTCGTCATCGGCGTGATCGCCTCGCCGTCGATGGCAAGGCGCACGATGGCCGGCTTGCCCGAGGCAACTGCTTCCTTGAACGCCGCGGGAAAGTCCTCGGTGCGCTCGACCGAGACGCCGAAGCCGCCGAAAGCCCGCGCATAGGCGGCAAAATCCGGATTGCGCAAGGCCGTCGCCGAGATGCGCCCGGGATATTCGCGCTCCTGGTGCATGCGGATGGTGCCGTACATGCCGTTGTCGACGATGATGGTGGTGAACGGCAGATCGTATTGCACGGCGGTGGCGAACTCCTGTCCATTCATCAGAAAATCGCCGTCTCCGGCGAGGCACACGACCTGACGCTGCGGATTAAGCCGCTTCATCGCCACCGCCGCCGGCACGCCATAGCCCATCGAGCCCGAGGCCGGCGCCACGTGGTGGGCGAAGCGGCGGAAGCGGAAGAAGCGGTGAATCCACGCCGCGTAATTGCCGGCGCCGTTGCACAGGATGGCGTCGGCAGGCAGGTTTTCGCGCAGCCATACCATCACCGCGCCGAAATTGACGCCGCCCGGCTGCTCCGTCGCCTTGTCCGTCCATTGCAGATAATCGGCATGCGCGCCCTTGCCGTCGCCCGAAGGCGCACGCGTAAATTTCAGGTCCTCAAGTGCGGCGGCAAAGGCCGTCGGTGTCGCGTGGATCGCCAGATGCGGGCTGTACACCCGGCCGAGCTCTTCGGCGCCCGGGTGCACGTGCACGAACGGCACTTGCGGTCGCGGTATGTCGAACAGCGTGTAGCCTTGCGACGGCAATTCGCCGAGCCGTCCGCCGATCATGACGACGAGATCGGAGGCCTTGATGCGCGCCAGCAATTTCGGATTGGGTCCGATGCCGAGATCGCCGGCGTAGCAGGCATGCGTCTGGTCGAACAGCGAGCCGCGGCGGAATGTGGTGGCGACCGGCAGCGCATATTTTTCGGCAAATCGGCCGACGCGATCGGAAGCGTCCTGTGACCAGCGGCTGCCGCCGAGCAGGACGATGGGCGATTTCGCGCCGCTCAGAAGCTCGGCAAACTTCGCCAATTCGGCCGGCCCCGGCGCGGTCTCGACCGCCGCGTAAGGCGGTGCGTCCGCGACCGCGATGCGCTCGACGAGCATGTCCTCAGGGATGGCGACGACGACCGGCCCGGGCCGGCCATTCGCCGCAGTATGGAAGGCGCGCGATACGATCTCCGGCACCCGCGCCGGATCGTCGATCTCGGTCGCCCATTTCGTCATCGCGCCGAACACCGCGCGATAATCGACCTCCTGGAAGGCCTCGCGCTCGCGGGCCTCGCGGGCAACCTGGCCGACGAACATGACGAGCGGGCTCGAATCCTGCTGCGCGATATGGATACCGTGCGCGGCGTTGGTCGCGCCCGGACCGCGGGTGACGAAACAGACGCCCGGCCGGCCGGTCACCTTGCCGATCGCCTCCGCCATCATCGAGGCGCCGGCCTCCTGCCGGCACACTGTGACGGTCAGGTTGCGGTCGTGGAACGCGTCCAGCACCGCGAGATAGCTCTCGCCGGGCACGCAGAAGACATGCTGCACGCCGTGAATGCGCAATTGGTCGACCAGGACTTCGGCCGCGCTGCGCATATTGTCCTTGGCACGCATTTCGCTCTCCTCAAGCGCCCTTTCGTGGGACCGCAAAGTGGCGTCCGCCCTGCCCATTCCGTCCCGGAATTGGTACGAGACGTGCAAGATATTGCCCGTTCCATAGCGCAAAACCGGTCTGTCCGAAACTTGCGGGGACGCGCACTCACCCTGATTGACTAGACCCCGCTCTTGGCGACATAAGCTGCAGCACCACACGGCAAATCACCCCAGAAGGACCGACCATGGCGAGCACTGCAACACCTGCGGCAACCGGCGGCCACGGACAATCCGGTGACCATCTGGCGTCGCGGCGCGATTTCCTTTTTATCGCCACGGCGACGGTCGGCGCGGTGGGAGCCGCGGCCACTCTGGTGCCACTCGTAGACCAGATGAATCCGGATGCCTCGACGCTCGCGGCCGGCGGGCCGGTCGACCTCGACGTCAGCAAGATCGAGGAAGGCGCCCAGGTGATGATCCGCTGGCGCGAGCGGCCAATCTTCGTCTTCCACCGCTCCAAGAAGACGCTCGATTCGCTGCAGACCCAGCAGATGACGTCGCTATTGGCCGACCCGAATTCGGAGCAGGAGCAGCAGCCGCCTTACGCCACCAATTGGCACCGTTCGCTCAAGCCGGAATACGGCGTGCTGGTCGGCATTTGCACCCATCTCGGCTGCATTCCGCTGTTCTATCCGTCGCCGAGCCCCGCGACGCCGGTAGCGAATTGGCCGGGCGGCTATTTCTGCCCCTGTCACGGCTCGAAATACGATCCGGCCGGCCGCGTGTTTTCCGGGGTGCCGGCGCCGTACAATCTGCCGGTGCCGCCGTATCGCTTCGTCAACGCCACGACGCTGCGCGTGGGTGAGAACGATCAGAGCGCGCAAGCCTGGAACTTCGATTCGATCCGCCAGCTCTAAGCGCAGGTGCGGCGTTGCCGCGGGCGAGCGGAGGCCATTAGCTGGCTCGCCCGCTCTTCTCGTGCGTCCGCCAAAAGACGTCATCCCACCAAATTTCCGCCGGGCGACCCGCTGCTTGCGGCAGCATGGCGGGAACGCAACTATTCCCCCGCGCGTTACGTCTCATCGGCCATTGCTCGCGGCGGCATTGGTTGGGACGGATTTTGCGCAAACAGACGGTCAAACGATGGCGCTTGTTGCAACGCTCGCATCACGCAATCTTTTTCAGGACCGGCTGCGCTTCGTTGCCACGCTGATCGGCATCGTCTTTTCCGTCGTCCTCGTCATGGTGCAGATGGGTCTCTACCTCGGTTTTGGGCGCATGGTGACGACGATGATCGATCACGCCCCTGCCGACCTGTGGGTGGTCGCGCACGGAACCAAAAGCTTCGAAGATTTGTCGCTACTTGATGCCCAAATGCGCGACCGCCTGCTTGCCGTCAAGGGCGTCGCCGCCGCTG
Source organism: Xanthobacteraceae bacterium (assembly GCA_035515455.1). Classification (GTDB taxonomy): domain Bacteria; phylum Pseudomonadota; class Alphaproteobacteria; order Rhizobiales; family Xanthobacteraceae; genus BOG-931. The sequence goes on along the minus strand of DATJBH010000085.1, from coordinate 26,146 downwards.
TTCCGGTGGTGATTGGATTTTCCGGCTGGCGGCTGCCCGGCGGCGGCATGACCCCGGTTTTTGTCGTCGGCTCGGATCCCAATGCCGGCGGACTCGCACCATGGAACATCGTCGCCGGCTCGGCGCAGGCATTGACCGGTGCCGGCGCTGTGGCAATCGACAAGACCTATTACGACCGGCTCGGCGTGAGCGGCATCGGCGCCAAGACCGAAATTCGCGGACAGCCGGCGCAGGTGGAGGCGGTCACCGGCGGCATCCGTTCCTTCACCACGACGCCCTATGTCTTCGCCGACCTGGACGCGGCGCGCAGCTATATCGGCCTGCCGTCGAACAAGGTCAGCCACTTCCTGGTGCGGCTGAAGCCCGGAGCCGACCTCCGCCAGGTGCAAAGCGGCATTCGATCGGCGGTACCGGGCATCGACGTGCTGACGCCGCAGGAATTTCGCCAGCGCAGCCGATCGTTCTGGCTGTTTGGCACCGGCGCCGGCGCCGCGCTGTTTGCCGGCGCCTTGCTCGGCGTCATCGTCGGCACTGTCATCGTCGCGCAGACGCTCTATTCGAGCACCAAGGACCATCTTTACGAGTTTGCCACGTTGCGGGCGATCGGCTGCTCGAAGCGCTATCTTTACTCGGTCATCATCTTGCAGGCGCTGATCAATGCCGTTCTCGGCTTTGCCGTCGCCGCCGCCATCGGCCTTGCCGTCGTCGCCGCCAGCGCCGGAACGTCATTGCCGATCGTGATCACGCCCCTCTTGATGGGCGCCCTGCTCGGGCTCACGGTGGCCATGTGCGTCGGCTCGGCGATCGCGGCTATCAGCCGCATCGTCCGCCTCGAACCGATGATGGTGATGGCCCGATGACGCAGCCGATCATCGCGGCCAATAATGTCAGCAAGACCCTTGGCGCCGGCGCCGGCCAGGTGCACGCCCTCAACCACGTCGACTTGTCGCTCAACGGCGGCAACTTGACGATGCTGATGGGACCGTCCGGCAGCGGCAAGACCACGCTGCTGTCGATCCTCGGCGGCATGCTCACGCCCAGTGAAGGCAAGGTGCAGATCTGCGGCGTGCCAACCGAGGGCGCGAGCGCGGAGCAGCTCGCCGAAATCCGCCGCCGCCATATCGGCTTCGTGTTCCAAACGTTTCATCTGTTCCCGACGCTCACCGCCGCGGAAAATGTCCAACTCGCGCTCGACCTGCGCGGCGAACGGGGCGCCGGTGCGAGAGCGAGGACACGCGAGGTGCTGACCCGCGTCGATCTCGCCCGCAAGGCGGCCGCCTTTCCGCGCGAGCTGAGCGGCGGCGAGCAACAGCGGGTCGCCATCGCGCGCGCCATCGTAGCCGACCCGGCGGCCATTCTTGCCGACGAGCCGACCGCGGCGCTCGATGGCGCCAATGGACAGGAGATCATGAGCATTCTTGCAGCGATCGCCAAAGAGCCGCACCGGGCCGTGCTGGTCGTCACCCACGATACGCGCCTGACCGGCTTCGCCGACAGGACGCTGCGCATCGAAGACGGTGCGCTGCTGCCGGAGGAGCCATCGAGCGGCAACGTCTACCGTATGCGCAGCAACGCCTGACGCGGCGAGTGTGGCGCGGCGCGGCGTGGACGTGCATTGTCGCTGCGCCTCGCCCATAATGCCGCATGTTCTCCCAACCAAGGGCTTTCGATTTTCGCGCGCTGGCGGTGGCCACGGCCGGTTTCTCCGCCTTCGTCAATCTCTATTCGCCGCAGGCGCTGTTGCCCAAACTGGCAGGCGAATTTCACGTCGGTCCCGGTGAAATCTCCTCGCTGATGACCGCCAGCACCGCAGCGATCGCGCTGTCGGCGCCATTTACCGGGGCGCTGGCCGACGTCCTTGGCCGCAAACGGCTGATCGTCGCCGCCATGTTCGCCATTATCGTGCCGACCGTGATCATGACCTTTGCAACGAGTGTGCCGCAGCTCGTGTTGTGGCGTTTCGTCCAGGGCCTGTTGGTGCCGCCGATCTTCACGATCACCGTCGCCTATATCGGCGAGGAGTGGCCGCCGCACGACGTCGCCCGCGTCGCCGGGCTCTATGTTACCGGCGCCAGCATCGGCGGATTTTCCGGCCGCTTCATTCCCGGCATCCTCACCGACGCCATCGGCTGGCGCGAAGCCATTCAGGTCGTCGCCGTGATCACCCTCGTCGCGGCGGTCATCGTGATGGCGATGCTGCCCCGCGAACGGCAATTCGTGCGCTCCGGCGGGCTGCTGCTTTCGTTCACCCAAATGTTCCGCCATTTCCGCGCCCGCCGTCTGGTCGCCACTTTCGCGATCGGCTTTGGCGTCTTGTTCAACTTCATCGCCGCCTTCACCTATGTCAGCTTCCATCTCGCCGGACCGCCTTACTTCTTCTCGCCAACCATGCTCGGCGCGCTGTTCCTCACCTATCTCGTTTCCAGTCCGCTGTTGCCCTGGACCGGACGCGCCATTGCCCTGTTCGGTCGCCGCCGCTTCGTGCTCGGCACTATCATGGTGTGGATCGCCGGCGCGCTCTTGCTTCTGGCGCCGCCGGTCGCCGTCATCATTGCCGGGCTGACGCTGTGCGCGGTCTGCGGCATGCTGTGCCAGACGATCTCGACCGGCTATGTCACGCTTACCGCCAAGGAGGGCCGCTCCTCGGCGGTGGGACTCTATGCCTCGACCTTCTATATCGGCGGCAGCGCCGGCGCCTTCCTGACCGGCATCGCCTGGACGACGGCGGGCTGGCCCGGCTGTGTCGCGGTGATCGTCGCGATGCAGGCGATCATGGCGATCGTCGTCGTCACGGCGTGGGATTAGTCATTGAACGGAAGAACCGGGAGGAAAAGACCGTGTTGTCGGAAAAACAATTCGCATTCTTGCGCTCGATCGATACGCCGACCGTTTGCAATCTGATCGAGATCGTGACGCCGGAGCGGCGCGGCGCCGGCTATACCGCCGTCCATCTGCACTGCCCGTTTCCCGATCTGCCGCCGATGGTCGGCTTCGCCAAGACCGTCATCATCCGCGCCAAGGATGCCGTGAGCGGCCCAAGCTACATGGCCAAGCGCATGGACTATCTCGATTACGTCGCGGCGGCGCCGCAGCCGGGCGTGGTCGTGATCGAGGACCAGGACGAGCCGCCGGGCTACGGCGCCTTCTGGGGCGAGGTACAGACCAACGTCCACAAGGCGCTCGGCTGCCTCGGCACGGTGACTAACGGCTCGATCCGCGACATCGCGCAAGTGGCCGAAGGCTTTCAGATGCTGGCCGGCTCGATCGCGCCCTCGCATGCCTATGTCCATGTCGAGGAATTCGGCGTCCCGGTCCGCGTCCACGGCATGGACGTCAAAAGCGGCGATCTCATCCACGCCGACCGCCACGGCGCCGTCGTGGTGCCGGCCGACAAGGTCGATGATTTGCAGGCCGCACTCGACGGCCTGATCAAGCAGGAAGCCCGCATCATCGCCGCGGCGCGCAAGCCCGGCGTCACGGTCGAAGAGATCAAGGCCGCGTTTAGGGGATAAAGAGGTCCGGGTTCAGCGCTCGAAAATCAGGCACGTCGTCGTGCCGTGGGCGAGCAAGCGCCCAGCTTGATCCGTGATCCGACCCTCGGCAGTGCCGATACGGCGGCCGCGGCTCAGCACCACGCCCTCGGCCTTGATCAAACCGGTCTCCGGCGTGATCGGCCGCACCAAGGAAATCTTGAACTCCAGCGTCGTCTGGCCGAGGCCTTTTTCCAAGGTGCTCTGCACGGCAAGCCCCATGCAGGTGTCGAGCAAGGTGGCCGCGAAGCCGCCGTGCACGGTCCCGGCCGGATTGAGGAGCGCGCCGGTCGGCTCCGCGGTGACGACGACGCGCCCGTTGATCGCTTCGGCAACGTCGTAGCCGAGCGTCGCGGCCATCGCATTGAGCGGCAAGGAGCCATCGACGAGACCTTGGACAAACTCCAGGCCGCTCATCGTCCTTTGCCGCTCGGCATCGACGGTTCCGTAGGTCTTGGCGACATTTCCGCGCGACATCGGCTCCCCCTCGCGATCTGCCATCTCGACTGTCTCGCAGTCGCCCGCCCACCCGATTTCTGATCACCCAGCCGATGGATGCCAGTGTGGTTGGTAGCCTGCCGCCAGCACAGCGACGATCGTCGGCGGCGTGACGACGTCGACAGTGGCGCCGCGCGGACGGTCTCGCCGTGCGTTGTACCCGCCCGGCGTCCAGGGCAGAAGCGCATCGCCGCGGACCGCGAAGGCCTCGCCGTCCACACTCACGAAGGCGCCGTCGGGCAAGTCGCCGATATCGCGCCGGTGCAGCCGCTTGGCGCGTCCGTCGAGACGCTCGCGGTGCAGCACCTGGTCCACGTCGCCGGCGCTCGGCCGCGCGCGAAGGCCCTGCGCCCGACGCCATATTTCGGCAAACCTTTCGGCATCGCCGCGGCGGCACTCGAAACACGGCCGGTGCCCGGCCGCCAGCGCGGTCACTTCATCGAGAAAAAACAGCTCGGTATAGAACCGCCCCCAGACGTCCCGATGCCGGCCCTTGAAGTCGAGCACGCAGCAGATCCATTGCCGCGACGCCCAGCGCCGTGCCGTCAGCGTCTTGGCATCGGTGTGAAATCGACCGCCACGATTGCCCATGAACAGTCCGCGCACTGGCGTGGCGATGAGTTCGCCAAAGGGCGTGACGCGGTTTTGCAGCATCTGTCGTCTCCGGCCGTTATGGCCGGGCATAGTCCCGGCCATCCGCGTCTTGGGCTAGACTGGCGTATCAAGACGTGGATGCCCGCGACAAGCGCGGGCATGACGCTGTTGGACGAAACAGAACGAGGAAACGCATGCCACGCATCCCGATCATCGAACGCGCCGACATGAACGCCGAACAGGCGCGCGTCTATGACGCCGCCAAAGCCGGAGCCGGCATCGTCGGCGGGCCGTATTATGCCTATATCCGGCTGCCGAAATTGTTCGAAGCCGCGCAGAATTTGCGCGAGTCACTCTCCGGCGGGCCGCTGTCGCCGCGCGAGACGCAGGTCGTCAATCTCACCGTGGCGCGGCATTGGAACGCCCGCTATCCGTGGTTCGCGCAAGTGCGCCGCTCGCTGTCGGTCGGCATCGATCAGTCCGTCATCGATGCGATCAACGCGCACAAGACGCCGAATCTCACCGACGCGCGCGAGAAAACCTGCCACACCGTGGTGCATGAATTGCTTAGCAATAGAGCCCTGAGCGACGCCACCTATGCCGCCGCCGAAAAGACCATGGGTCTGGAAAGCCTGGTCGCGCTGGTCGCCGCGATCGGCAGTTTCTCGATGACCTGCATGACCGCCGGCAGCTTCGGCATCGAGCCGCCGGCCGCCAATCCAACGCCCTTGCTTTAATAGGCCCGGCGCGTTGAACCTCGCGCTCGTTGCGAGCGACGAATTCTTATTCGATCGTAAGCATTTATGACGGGCATCTGCGATGGTTTCGGCCCCATTCCGGAAGTGCAGCACAGTAACGCTTGCAGCCTTGGCGCTGGCGGCGATGGCGGCGCCCGTCGCGGCGCAGTCGCCGCACGATTTGAAATGCACCGGAAACCCGGACTTTCCCTGGAGCGAGCAGATCGCCGGCTGCACCAACGCAATCGGCTCGGGGCGTTTCAGCGGGATCGAGCTTGCGAAGGCATTCAACGACCGCGGCGTCGCCTATTTCAACACCCACGACCTTGACCGCGCCATCGCCGACTATGACCGCGCGATCAGCCTCGCTCCGGACGTCGCGGTGCCCTACAACAGCCGCGGCATCGCTTACGCGGCCAAGGGCGATGTCGCGCATGCGCTCGCAGACTACAATGAGGCGCTCAAGCTTGCGCCGCATTACACCTTTGCGCTGAACAATCGCGGCTTTCTCTACGCCCTCCAACATCATTTCGACCGCGCCATCGCCGACTATAGCGAAGCGATTGCAATCAACCCGAATTACATCACCGCTTATATCAATCGCGGCGACCTCCAAGCCGCCCAGGACGATCACGACCGCGCGATTGCCGACTATACGCAGGCGATCCGGGTCGATCCCAAAAACGTCAAAGCCCATGACCACCGCGGCCTGCAATACGCCATGAAGGGCGACCTCGACGCGGCCCTTGCCGATTACGACGCGGCGATCGACCTCGATCCGCAGGACGCCGGGCATTACGCCGACCGCGGCGATGTCTATCGCAACAGAGGCGATCGCATTCACGCGCTCGCCGACCTCGACAAGGCCATCGCGCTCGATCCGAAACGCTGGGTGGCCTACGACCTGCGCGGCCGCGTTTACCAGGACGAGAGCAAATTCGATTACGCGATCGCCGACTACGACGCGGCGATTGCCCTAAACCCGAAGGATTCTCTCGCCTATGACGGCCGCGGCGTCGCCTATAGAGCCAAAGGCGAATTCGAGCGGGCCGTTGCCGATCTGACCAAAGCGGTCGAACTCGATCCGACCGATGCCGGGGCTTATTCGACGCGCGCCAGTATCTACGAAGGCTACGGCAAATTCGATCTCGCCATCGCCGACTACAGCAAAGCCATCGCCATCATCCCGACCGACGCCGAGGCCTATGTTTTTCGCGCCGCCGTCTACAAAGAAAAGGGCGATCTCGACGGCGCGCTGGCCGATTACGACAAGGCCATCGAACTCGATCCGCACTATGCCGACGCCTATCGGCTACGCGGCGCCCTGTATCAGGACAAGGGCGACCTGGCGCGGGCAACGGCGGATTTCGACAAAGGCGAAAAAGCCGGACTGCAGTCGCTGTTGGCGCCGAAACCGGCGAAATGATCGGACATCGGCCTCACCGGCTATCGATCGACACCCGCTTGAGGTTCTCCGTCGGCACCGGCGCGACGAAGCCGCCGGCGGCCGCTTCGGCCAGCCCGTTCCGGTCGAGCTGCTCGTCATGCTTATAGACGTCGTCGCGGAATTCGACGGTGCCGTCGCGCGTCACCCAGCCGGTGAGATAGACCCAGGCCACCGGAATCTTGCGCGGCAGGTTGATCACTTTGGTCTGGCCGGCGGCAATGCCGGCATCGATGGCGGCGCGATTCCAGCCCGGCGGGCCGTCCTCCAAAATCCACGCGGCAAGGTCGCGCACATTGTCGACCCGCGTGCAGCCGTGCGAATCGAAACGATAGTCGGCGGCGAACAGCTTTCGCGTGTCGGTGTCGTGCATATAGACCGAATACGGGTTCGGCATGTCGATCTTGAGATTGCCGAGCGCGTTCCAGTTGCCGGCATCCTGGCGGACGAAAAAATTGGGCGAACGGTCGCCCGACCAGTCGACGCTGCGCGGATCGATGTCCTCGTTTTGCGGGCCAATGAGCCGCATATGCATGCGGGCGAGGTAGGACGGGTCGCGGCGCATGCGGGCGAAGATCTCGTTCTTGGTGATCGAAAGCGGCACGGTCCAGGTCGGATTGAGATCGATCGCGGTGATATAGACCGACAGCGTCGGCGACGGCTTGTCGATCTTGCCGACGATGACGCGGTAGCGCCGCTCGACCTTGTCGTTGGCGACCGCCTCGACGAAGGCCGCCGGAATGTTCACCACGACGTAACGCTCCGCGAAGGTGAAATCGAAGCCGAGGAGCCGCTCCAGCGAGGCTTCGAGCTGCTTGATGCGGTCGCCAACCGGCACATTGAGTGCTTTGAGCGTCTGCGCCCCGACCGTGCCGGTCGCTTCCAGTCCGTGACGCAGCTGGAAGCGCTTGACGCCCTCGACCACGGCGGCGTCGTAGGTATCGCCCGCCTCCTTGCTTGCCGCCAAATCGCCGCCGATGACGAGATGCCGGCGCAAGAGCGCCACATCGGGCCCGCTGGCGCCCGGCGCAAGCTTGGCGTCGGCCGGCAGCGTCGGCCAGCCGCCGCGAACTTGAATGTCCGAATAGCTGAGCAGCGTTTCCTTGATGCGCTGATAGGTGCCCTCGTCGAACACCGGGTCCGACGACAGCGCCAGTTCCTCGGCGGAGCGCTGCTCGGGGGTCGTGACCGGCGCCGGCTTTGCAACTTGCCGGGTCTTATTGCCGACGGAATGCGCAGCCGAAGGCTTGGCCGTCTGCGCTGGCGCCGCGGTCGCGGTGAGTGCCAGAATTATTCCGGCAATGGAAATGGTCCGCATGAAGCCCGCCTCCCCCGTCCGTCGCGCGGCCCCAGCTTACGGTTCAAGCCGCGTTCAAGCCGCCTTCAACCTTGCGGCTGCGGCTCCAGCGGGCCCGGCTCGGGGCGCGGCCGGTTCCTTCCGGCGCCGGCGGTCGGCACGGCCGAGCCGCGCGGCGTCGTCGGCTCAATCACCGATTCGCGGTTCGGCTTCTTGCCGAGGAGCAAATCCTTGATCTCGTCGCCCGTCAGCGTCTCGAATTCAAGCAGACCCTTGGCCAGCGTCTCCAGATCGGCCCGCTTCTCGGTGAGGATGTGTTGCGCCTCGGCGTAGCCATCCTCGACATAGCGCCGGATCTCGCCGTCGATCTTCTGCACGGTCGCTTCGGAAATGTTCTGCTGGCGCGCCACCGAATAACCGAGGAATACCTCTTCCTGGTTTTCGCCGTAGGCCACGGTGCCGAGCGCGTCGGACAGCCCCCACCGCGTCACCATCATGCGGGCAAGCTTGGTGGCCTGTTCGATGTCGGAAGCGGCGCCGGAGGTCACCTTTTCCCTGCCGAACACCAGTTCCTCGGCGACGCGGCCGCCCATCATGATGGCAAGCCGCGAGGTCATCTGCTCGAGCGACATCGACAGCTTGTCGCGCTCGGGCAGCTGCATGACCATGCCGAGCGCGCGGCCGCGCGGAATGATGGTCGCCTTGTGCACCGGATCGGTCGCCTTGACGTTGAGCGCGACGATGGCATGGCCGCCCTCGTGATAGGCGGTGAGGAGCTTTTCCTCTTCGGTCATCACCAGCGACTTGCGCTCGGCGCCCATCATGACCTTGTCCTTGGCATCCTCGAACTCGACCTGCGTCACCATGCGCTTGTTGCGCCGCGCCGCCATCAAGGCCGCCTCGTTGACGAGATTCATCAGGTCGGCGCCGGAGAAGCCGGGTGTGCCGCGCGCGATGGTCTTCAAGTTCACGTCGGGCGCCAGCGGCACCTTGCGCACGTGCACTTTGAGAATCTGTTCGCGGCCGACCACGTCGGGGTTCGGCACGATGACCTGACGGTCGAAGCGGCCCGGCCGCAGCAGCGCCGGATCGAGCACGTCGGGACGGTTGGTCGCGGCGATCAAAATGATGCCTTCATTGGCCTCGAAGCCATCCATCTCGACGAGCAGCTGGTTCAGCGTCTGCTCGCGTTCGTCGTTGCCGCCGCCGAGGCCCGCGCCCCGGTGGCGGCCGACGGCGTCGATCTCGTCGATGAAGATGATGCAGGGCGCGTTCTTCTTGGCCTGCTCGAACATGTCGCGGACGCGGCTGGCGCCGACGCCGACGAACATCTCGACGAAGTCAGAACCGGAAATGGTGAAGAACGGCACGTTGGCCTCGCCGGCGATGGCGCGGGCGAGCAGCGTCTTGCCGGTGCCGGGCGGGCCGACCAACAGCACGCCGCGCGGGATGCGCCCGCCGAGCCGCTGAAATTTGGCCGGATCGCGCAGGAATTCGACGATCTCCTGCAGATCGAGTTTGGCTTCGTCGACGCCGGCCACATCCTCGAAGGTGACGCGGCCATGCGCCTCGGTCAGAAGCTTGGCCCGGCTCTTGCCGAAGCCGAGCGCCTTGCCGCCGGCGCCCTGCATCTGGCGCGACAGGAAAATCCACACGCCGATGAGCGCGACAAACGGCAGCCAGGAGATCAGGAGCGACACGAACCACGGCACATTGTCGCTCAACGGACGCGCGGTGATCGACACGCCCTTCTTGTAGAGCTTGTCGACAAGACCCGGATCGCTCGGGGCATAGGTCTGGAAGGCGCGGCCGTCGGTGAAATCGCCGTGGATTTCGGGGCCCTGGATCAGGACGTCGCGGACGCGGCCTTGATCGACCTCGTTGAGCAACTGCGAGAACGAGATGTCCTGCGCGGTGGTATGCTGTCCGGGGTTCTGAAACAGCGTGAACAAGGCGAGCAGCAGCAGGACGATGATGACCCAGAGGGCGAAATTGCGCAGATTGGCGTTCATCTTAAGTCCTTGCCCGGCCGGGCGGAGTCCAAGGCTATTGACTGCCCGGAAATCGTGGCGGCTTGACGTCCCCGCTACCCAGGCAATGTAGGCGCCAGCCTGCCCCCTGCCAAGGGAACCCCAAGCGAAACCGCGCCATAATACGGCTACTTCGTAAAGCCCTTGTTGCGGTCGCCGCGGAAGCTCGACTTGCGACGCGCCGGGGCACGCCCAACCGTGAGCCGCTCGCTATCGAGACTGATCATGGCCCCGGCAAGCGTTCTGCGCAGCCTTGACCGGGCCTGGCGCAGCCCGTCGTAAAGGCTCTCCAGCTTGGCGAGCTCCACCGGGCCCTCGTCTCCCGTATGGGCGATGGCGCGGCCAAGGAGCCGCAATGCCACTTCCGCAGGCAGATTGGCAAATTGCGCAGTCGAAAACGCGACCGGACCGCGTTCCGGCCACGGTCCCGGCGCCATGGCCTCGCGTGCCGCGGCGACGGCGAACTCGATGGTCGCCTCGGCGCGCCGCATGCGCCCTGCAAACCGCGCGAGACCGCGTGCATCGAGTCCCTCCTCGGCCAGCGTCGGCATGAATTCACGCAAGCGTCCCCGCAAAAAGCGCGGATCGCGATTGGTCGGGTCCTCGCTGTAGGGAATGCCGGCGGCCTCCAGCGTTGCGATCAACCGCGCCTTCGGAACGTGCAGCAGCGGCCGAACGAGAAAAAACGGGCTCGGCGCGCGCGCCGGCAAGGGCGCGGCATGCGCCATACCGGCAAGCCCGCCTAGCCCGCTGCCGCGCGCGAGCCGGAACAAGACGGTTTCCGCCTGGTCGTCCAGCGTGTGCGCGGTGAGGATATGTTCGTAGCCGGCGCGAGCGGCGGCTTCGGCTAGCAGCCGATAGCGCGCGGCGCGGGCGGCTTCCTGCAAACCGGATTTCGGCTTGGCGCCGCGCCAGTGCAGCGTGCGATGCGCCACGCCAAGGCGAGCCGCGAGCCGCTTGACGGCTGCGGCTTCGCCGGCCGCGGCCGCGCGCAGCCCGTGGTCGACAGTGGCGGCGAGGAGTTTCGGCGCGCCTCTGCGGGCTTTCGCCCATCGCGCCGCCAGCAGCAGAAGCGCAGTCGAGTCCGGACCGCCGGACACCGCCAGGATCAATCCAGGCAGATTTTCCAGTCCGGAGAACAGCGCATTCGCTTCGGCCTCGCGAATAGGATATTCAGCAGTGGACACGCTTTTGCTCCCGGTCAACGTTTTGCTTTACGCTGATCGAAGCGTGCGGATATTTGCGCAGGACCTCGCCGAGCGACGCGCAGGCCGCTTCCTTCTCGCCCAAGGCGGCAAGCGATTGGCCGAGCCGCAACAGCGCCTCCGGCGCTTTAGCACTCGTGGAATACTTGGTCGAGACTGCCAGGAAGGCTTCCGCGGCATCGTGATATTTCTGACCGTCGAACAGGCTCTCGCCGAGCCAGTATTGCGCCTCCGGCGTCAGCCGGTCGTTCGGATATTTGCGCAGAAAGTCGCGGAACGTTTGCGCCGCCAGTTCATAGTTCTTCTGCACCACATAGCCGTAGGCGAGATCGTATTCCTCCTTCGGCGTGGCGTCGGGCGGCAGCGACGCGACCTGCATACCGCCTTGCACACCACCTTGCATGCCGCCTTGCATCGCGCCGGTCGCATTTGGATTGGCCAACGGCGGTGGCGGCAGCGCCCCGCCTTGCGGAACGGATAAGTTGAGCGGCGCGCCGGCTTGTCGCCTGTCCATGGCGGGATCGTACGGCGGCGGTTCGGTCGCGGTGGTGCTGGCGCCGAGCGGATGCGGCGCTCCCGGCGCGTTCGGATCAATCGCCGGGTTGAATGCGTCATGGGGGCCGGGCGCGGCCTGGCCCGGTGCGCCGCCGTAAGATGGCGGCGGTGCGTATTGCGGGGGCGATCCGTATTGCGGCGGGTGCCCATATTGCGGCGGTGGCGCGGATTGCGAATATTGCGGCGGCGTCGAATAGGGCGTCGCCGTCGGCGGCGGCAGCGCGGTGGATACCGAGGACCGCGGCAGCGGCGCTCCTGCCGGAGGCGGCAGAATCGTGGACGCCGACGCTCCGGCCGTCGGCGCCGCGGCGCTGCCCTGCAGGCGCTGCACTTGCTGTTCGAGTTGTTGATTATGGTATTGCAGTTCCTGAACCTGCCCGGTGAGATCGCGGACCGTTTGTTCGAGACGGTCGACGCGGGTCACGACGTCGCTCGGGCTATCCTGTGCGCGCGCGGCTTGGGTCCACACCAGACATGTGAACGCGAGTGCAAAGACGGGCGTGAGGCGGCGCATCGTTTGAAGCATTTTCGGCGGTAATCCCTCCCCTACCATAGCGCGTCCTGCGTCCAAATTGTGACTGTGTCCCGATCGCGGCGGCATCGTGACGCCGCGACGCATCGGCCGGAAGTGTGAAAGCAAGCTTGCCGCACGATCGGCGCCGGCATGCCTATTCCGTCTGTTCCGCCGGCCGGATTTTCGGCGCCTTGCGCGAGGCGCGCCATTCCTCGAACCGTTGAATTACCACGAACAGCGACGGCACGAACAGCACGGCGAGGCAGGTCGAGGCGATCATGCCGGAGAACACGGTGATGCCGATCGATTTGCGGGCGCTGGCGCCGGCGCCGCTGGCGACGACGAGCGGCGCGACGCCGAGAATGAAGGAAAACGACGTCATCAGGATCGCGCGAAAGCGCGCACGCGCGGCATCGACCGCGGCATCGACGATCGAGCGTCCGGCGATGCGGTGTTCGCGCGCGACCTCGACGATCAAAATGGCGTTCTTCGCCGACAGGGCGATGAGCAGGATGATGCCGATCTGCGTGTACAGATTGTTGTCGATATGCAGCAGCTCCAGCACCAGCACCGGCCCGGTCAAGGCGAGCGGCACCGAGAGAATGACCGCGATCGGCGAGTACCAGCTCTCGTATTGGGCGGCGAGCACCAGATAGACGAGCAGCATCGCCATGGCGAACACGAAATACATCTGATTGCCGACGATCTTTTCCTGATACGACATCGCGGTCCATTCGCTGCCGGTGCCCGGCGGCAGCGTCGAGGCCGCATTCTCGTCCATCAGGCGGATTGCCTGGCCGGAACTGAATCCCGCCGCCGGCAAGCCGATGATGCTCGACGAAGGATATAGATTGTACAGGCTGATCAGTGGCGGACCGACGATCGGCTCGATCTTGATCATGGTGCCGAGCGGAATCATGGCGCCCTGCTCGTTGCGCACCGTGAGGTTCTCGATGTCGCGCGCCCTCAAGCGGAATCTTGAATCGGCCTGCGCATAGACCTGAAACACGCGGCCGAATTTGTTGAATTGCGAGACGAAGGTCGAACCGGAATAGGTCGCCAGCGTCGAAAAGACCTGGTCGACCGGCACGTGCAGCGTTTCCGCCTTGACCCTGTCGACCTCGACGCGGATTTGCGGCGCAATGGCGCGGAACGAGGTCGACACCCGCTGCAATGCGCTTTGCGATTGCGCATTGGCGACGATGGTATTGGTGATGCTCTGCAGCTTGGCGAAATCGGTCGAGCCGTCGCGCAGCTCCACCTGCATGGTGAAGCCGCCGGCATTGCCGATGCCCTGGATCGGCGGCGGCGGCAGTGCGATGACGCGCGCATCGATCGCCCCGAGCGCGCTCGACAGCCGCGGAAACAGCGTCTGCAGATTGTCGCGCTTGCTCCAATCTTTCAGCACCACGTAGGCGACGCCGGCATTGGCCAGCGTGGCGCTGTTGTCGAGCACCGAGATGCCGGCAATCGCGATGACATTCTCCACGCTCGGGTCCTTATGCGCGATGTCATAAACCTGCTGCAGGGTCTGCTGCGTGCGCTCGAGCGAGGCGCCATCGGGAAGCTGGACGCTGACGAGGATGTAGCCTTGATCCTCGATCGGCAGAAACCCGGTCGGCACCCGCGCCAATCCCCAGATCGCGACCCCGATGATCGCCAAGGCGACGATCGCCATCACTCCAGCATGCTCAACCATACGGTGGATCAGGGCGGCATAGCGCGCCGCCACGCGGTCATAGACGGCATTGAAACCGCGATAGAACGCGTTGCGGCGTTCCGGAGGCACCGGCGGCCGCAGCCACATCGCCGATTGGGTCGGCTTGAGCGTCACGGCGTTGATGGCGGAAAGGAGCGCCGTTGCCGCGATCACCAGGGCGAACTGCGCGTACATGCGCCCCGTCAGGCCCGGCAGGAACGCCGCCGGCAGAAACACCGACATCAGCACCAGCGTGATGCCGATGATCGGTCCGAGCAGTTCGTTCATCGCCTTGATCGCGGCGTCATGACCGCTCATGCCTTGCTCGACATTGTGGGCGGCGCCCTCGACGACGACGATGGCGTCGTCCACGACGATGCCGATGGACAGCACGATGGCGAACAGCGTCGAGAAATTCACCGTGAAGCCGAGCGCCCACATCATGGCGAAGGCGCCGATGATCGTCACCGGCACCGTCGTCATCGGCACCAGCATGGCGCGCCAATCCTGCAGGAAGACGAGGATGACGATGAGCACCAGCACCGCCGCCTCGAGCAGCGTCTTGTAGACCTCCTCGATCGAAGCGTGGACGAAGACCGTGGTATCGAACGGGACCGTGTACACCAGCCCCTGCGGGAACGCCCGCCCCAACTCGGTCATCTTGGCCTTCACGGCCTTTTCGACTTCGAGCGCGTTGGCGCCGGGAGCCTGATAGATGCCGATGCCCGCGGCGGGCTTGCCGTCGAGATTGAAATACTGGCTGTAAGTCTGCGCGCCGAGCTCGACGTGGCCGACGTCGCGCAGGCGCGTCACTTCGCCGTTACTGCCGGTCTTGACGATGACCCTGGCGAACTGGTCGGCGTCGGTGAGCCGGCCCTGCAGTTCGATGGTGTATTGGAAATCGACGCCGGGCGGCGTCGGCGGCGCGCCGATCTGCCCCGCCGCCACCTCCTGGCTCTGCTGCTGCAGCGCCGCCACCACGTCTTGCGCGTTCAAGCTGCGTGCTTTGAGCTTTTCCGGATCGAGCCAGATTCGCATCGAATACTGGCCGGCGCCGAAGATGAGAACGTCGCCGACGCCGGGCAGCCGCGCCAGCTCGTCGCGCAGATTGATCGTGGCGTAGTTCGCCATATAGAGGCTGTCGTAACGCTGGTCGGGCGAGGTCAGCGTTACGAACAGCAAGATCGCGGTGGAACGCTTCTGCACCGTGACGCCCTGCGCCTGCACCGCTTGCGGCAGTTGCGACAACGCCGCCGCGACGCGATTCTGCACCAGGATTTGCGCCGCATTGAGATCGGTGCCGATCTTGAACGTCACTGTGAGGGTATAGGAGCCGTCGCTGGCGCTGGTCGACTGCATGTAGATCATGTTCTCGACGCCGTTGACCTGCTGCTCGATCGGCAGCGCCACGGTGTCCATCAGCGTGCGCGCGCTGGCGCCGGGATAGCGCGTCGTCACCTGCACGGTCGGCGGCACCACGTCGGGATATTGCGCGATCGGCAACCCGTAGACCGCGACCGCGCCGATCACGATCATCAGGATGGCGATCACATTCGCCAGAACCGGCCGTTCGATGAAAAATTTCGAGATCATCGCCCGATCGTCTCGCTTTATTTGGCCGCCGACGCGGAGCGCTGTTCGGCATCCACCTTCTGGCCGGGAATCGCACGCATGATGCCGCCGACGACCACGCGATCGTCCTTGGCAAGCCCGGAGTCGATGACGCGCAGGTCGCCGACCAGCTGGCCCGGCTCGACCTTGCGCTGCTCGACGACGTTGTCCTTGTTGACCACCAGGACGTAGCGGCCGCCCTGGTCGCTGCCGATCGCAACGTCGGGCACCAGCAAAGCCTCTTGCGGCTTTCCGGGAATACGCACGCGCACGAAATAGCCGGGCAGCAAGGAGCGGTCGGCATTTTCCAGAGTGGCGCGCGCGGCGAGCGTTCCCGTCGAAGGATCGACGTTCGGCGCGATGTAGTCGAGCTTGCCGTGGTGCGGATAGGCGCTTTCGTTTTGCAAGCCGACCTCCACGGGCATCCCGATCAGCGCGTCGGTGGTCTCGCCGCGGCTCGCCAAAGTGGCGCGCACCTGCAATACGTCACGCTCGCTCGCGGTAAAATTCACCCAGATCGGGTCGAGCTGCACGATGGTGGCAAGCGTCGTCGGCGAATTGGCGCCGACGAGTTGCCCGATCGACACCTGGCGCGCGGTCACCACGCCGTCGAACGGCGCGGTCACGTCGGTGTAACTGAGATTGATCTCGGCCTGCCGCTCATTGGCCTGCGCCGATTGCACGTCGGCCTGCGCGGAATCGCGCTGCGCCAGCGCCTTGTCGTAATTGGCCTGCGTCGAGACCTGCTTCTGCACCAACGCGGCCTGGCGTTCATATTCGGCTTGCGCCTGCGTCAGGCTCGCCTGCGCGCTGACCACCGAGGCTTTCGCGGCATCGACCTTGAGTTTGTAGGGCTCCGGCTCGATGGTGAACAGCGAGGTGCCCTTCTTGACGTAGTCGCCGTCCTTGTAGCTGATCGCCTGCACGAAGCCCTGCACGCGGGCGACCAAATCGACCGAGTTGATGGACGCCGTATTGCCGGTGGCGTCGAAATAGCGCGTGACGTTCTGCTCGATCGGCGCTTCGACCGTGACCTTCGGCGGCGGCGGCGCCGCATATTCATTGTTCTTGCCGCAGGCGGCGGCCCCGGCGCACAGCGCAAGCGCAAGGGTCATGCGTGCAAAGCGATCGAGGGCCATTGCCGAACCCTTTTCAAAATTTTTGCGAAAACGAAACGCCGTACGGACACAAGCGCTGCCAAACCCGGCGGCGGCGCTACGATCCAATTTCGGCCCCGCTTTGGCAAGAGGCACCTGGATCATCGCCGCAGATCGCCGTCATTTGCGGCGTGAGTGCGGATGCATCTCGCCGCGACCATGGCTGTGCGTGCCATTGGCCGGCAGATAGACCACATGGCCGTGGCGCACGCCGCGCTCGGCAATGATGTGGTCGGCGAGGTCCTGCACATCGGAGCCGCGGCCCTTGAGGACGGTGACCTCCATGCAGCTGTCGTGGTCGAGGTGCATATGGAGCGTCGCCTGCGCCAAATCGTGGCGGTGATGAAAGTCGCGGGTCAGCCGCTTCGGCAAATCGCGCGCTTCATGGTCGTAAATGTAGATGAGCGCGGCGACGCATTGCCGCGGTCCGCCCACCTCCGCCGCCGCCTGCTGCAGGCCGGAGCGGGCAAGGTCGCGGATCGCCTCCGAGCGGTTTTCGTAACCGCGCACGCGCATGAAGCGGTCAAGTTCGGCGTCAAGCTCGTCGTCGATGGTGATGGTCACGCGCTGCATCGCCTGGACTCCATTTGAATGCAAATCCCTTTTAGCAAATACGGGCTGGCGCGTCGCAGTATGCACTTTTATTGACATCGTCATACTCGCGGCGCTAGATTTTTCTGCCGTCAGGGGCGCAGAGGAAGATGGGACATTGAACATCCGAAGGGGAGATTGCAAATGCTGTTGAGAGCGCTTGCCGTTGTTTCATTGTTGACCATTTTGACCGCGGGCGCTCCGGCCAAGGCCGAGACGCCGCAGGAGTGGGTCACACTCCTCACGCGTGTCCACGGCGGGTTTGGCTCGTTTCTGCCCGTCGGCATCCGGATCGGGGAGGATGCAATGAAACGCCTCGATGCCAAGCCGCGCGAACTGACGGTGCTGTTTTATCAGGGCGAAGGAACGCCGTGTCCCTGCGCCGCAGATGGCGTGATGCTCGCGGTTTATGCAAGCCCCGGCCAAGGAACGCTGCAAATCGCTCCAGAAAAATCGCCGCCGGGTACTTTCGCCATGGTCATCATCAAGCCACGCAAAGGCGGCGGCGGCGTCAAATACACTGTGCCGATGTCTTTGATGCCGAAGCTCGACGACATCAATAAGACGATCCAGGATCCGCTCGGCCGCTACAACGCGGTCATGGCGCTGCCAAATCTGTTCGCCGTGGAGCCAACCAACTGATGGTGGGGTGCTAGGTGATTAT
Organism: Xanthobacteraceae bacterium; assembly: GCA_035515455.1. GTDB lineage: Bacteria > Pseudomonadota > Alphaproteobacteria > Rhizobiales > Xanthobacteraceae > BOG-931. Next base: position 8,020 of record DATJBH010000085.1, on the reverse strand, counting down.
TCGGCGCTCCGCGGTCGCCCAAAACGCAATCGGCGCCGCTCTGGCGCCGATCGCTTGAGGCCAAGCTCGGTGTGAAGCCTCAAGAGCTCTGATCAAGCACGGTGACGGCGCGCCGGTTCTGCGACCAGCATGAGATATCGTTGCACAGCGCCACCGGCCGCTCCTTGCCGTAGGAGATTGTGCGCATGCGCGACGCCGCAATGCCGCGCGAGACGAGATATTCGCGCACCGTCTCGGCGCGCCGCGCGCCGAGCGCGAGATTGTATTCGCGCGTGCCGCGCTCGTCGGCGTGCCCCTCGATGGTGAACGAGTACCTGTTATAGGTGTTCAGCCATTGCGCCTGCTTATCGAGCGTCGTGCGCGCCTGGTCGGACAGCTCCGACGAGTCGGTGTCGAAGAACACGCGGTCGCCGACATTGACGACGAAGTCCTGCTGGCTGCCCGGCGTGGCAGCCGTTCCCATAGCGGCTTGATCATCCTTCTTGGCGCACGCCGCAATCGCGAGCGTCATCATGATGATAGCGACGAACTTGGCGCCACGAATCGCATTCGCCATGTTCATTCCGGTGCCTCCATGCTTGCATTCGACCGGACATGGTTGGTCGTCAGCGGGTCTAGCAGCGCCTTCGTTAAACGAACGTTCCGTCAACCTTGATGCCGCCTTGCAAAGATGTCGCGACCTTGCGGATTCCCCGGAAAGCTTTTGCAATGGTTAATGCGGCGTCAATGCGGCGACTCTATGGAACCGGCGCCGGTCAAATCGCCGATTTATGACAGGAGCGGCGACCACGCCGGATCGGAGGCGTAGTTCGGCGTCGGCACCCGCTGCTCGTTGCGGCCGGATATGTCGACAGTGAACAGCGACGGCCCCGAATTGCCGCCGGGATCGCGGAAGAACATGATCACCTGCCCGTTCGGCGCGAAAGTCGGGCCTTCGTTGTGGAAGCTTTCGGTCAGGATGCGCTCGCCGCTGCCGTCAGGTTTCATCACGCCGATCGCAAACATGCCGCCGACGATCTTGGTGAAGGCGATGTAGTCGCCGCGCGGCGACCACACCGGCGTGTTGTACTCGCCCTCGCCGTAGCTGATGCGCTGCGCCGCACCGCCGGTTGACGCCATCACATAGATCTGCGGCTGGCCGCCGCGATCGGATTCGAAGCAGATGTGCGAACCGTCGGGCGAATAGGACGGCGACGTGTCGATGGCCTGGGTGTTGGTCAGCCGCGTGGTGGCTTTCGAGCGCAGGTCCATGACGAAAATGTTGGAGTTCGCGCCTTGCTGCAGACTCATGATGACGCTCTGGCCGTCCGGCGAGAACCGCGGCGAAAAGCTCATGCCCGGAAAATTGCCGACCACTTCGCGCTGCCCGGTATCGATATTGTAGAGATAGACGCGGGGATCGCCCTGGCCATAGGCCATGTAAGTGATCTCCTGCGACGACGGCGAGAACCGCGGCGTGAGCACCAGGTCGTCGCCGCGCGTGAGATAGCGCACATTGGCGCCGTCCTGATCCATGATGGCGAGCCGCTTGACGCGCGCCGTGCCGGGACCGGTCTCGTCGACGAAGACGATGCGGCTGTCGAAATAGCCGCCGTTGCCGGTCAGCTGTTCGTAGATCGCATCGGAGATGATGTGGCCGATGCGGCGCCAATTGTCCGGCGTAGTGAAATATTGCTGGCCCGCGAGCTGGGCGCCGGCGAGCACGTCCCACAGCCGGAATTCGGCCTTGAGCCGTCCGTCGGACTGGCGCGTCACCGCGCCGGTCACCAAGGCCTGCGCGTTGACGCTGCGCCAATCGGCAAAGCGCGGCACGGCATCGACGCTGGCGATATGCTCGATGAAAGCGGCCGGATCGATCGGGGCAAACAGGCCGCTGCGCTGCAGGTCGGCGGTGATGATCTGGCTGACGCCCGAGGCGGTATCGTCGTCGCCCTCGCCGCCGCCGATGAATTTGGTGATCGCGATCGGCATCGGCTGGAAATTGCCCTGGGTGATGTCGAGGCGCACCACCGCGCGGGCGCGCGGCACCGCGAACAGCATGCCGCCGGCGGCGGCGCCGAGCGTCAGCGCGCGGCGGCGCGTCAGGATGAGGTCGGATTTGCGTCGAAGCGTCATGGGTCTTTAATCCGTCCGGTCAGCCGCCCAGCAGTTCATGAGGATCGAATTTAAGTTCGAGGTCTTTCCACTGGCTGTAATGGTCGGGCCGCAGCATGGTGAAAGGCTGACACAACAGTAGCGCGCGTTTGGCGCTGTCGGCGAGCGCGGGCCCCAAGGACGACGCCGTGGCTTCGACCAGAACCGGTTCCTGGACCAGCGAACCGTCCGGCTTGAACAGGACGCGAAGCACGACATAGACCTTGGAATTGGCGTCGATGCCGGGCGGCGGGCTCCAGCAGCTGGAAATGCGGGCGCGTAGCGCGTCGATCTCGCTCTGCGACATCTGCGCCGATTGAGCGCCGCTGGCGGCGCCAAGATCGGCCACGTCGTTGAGCGTCGCATTGGATGCCAGTTGCCGCCTCGGATCGCGCTTGTCGAGCAATTGCGCGACCTGGTTGGCGTCGAACTTCGGCGCGTCCGCCTTTTGCGGCTTCGACTGATCGTCGGGCTTCGCCGGCTTCTTCGCGGCGTCTTTCTTCAACAGGTCGGCGATCTGGTCCGGCTTGTATTCGGGCGGCTTCGGTTTCTCGGCCTTCTGCGCCTGTTTCGGATCGGGTTTGGGTTCGGGCTTCGGCGGCGGCTTGGCCTTGGCGGAATCGGTCTTGATTTCCGGCTTGTCGGCAGCCTTGGGCGCCAGCTGATCGACCGCCTTGGGCGCGTCGACCTTGTCGGCGAGCGGCTTCGGCATTTCGATTTTCAGCTTCGGCGCGTTCTTGACGCCTTGCGTGAGCTGCGTGAAGTCCTTGTCGGAGATGAATTGCACCGGCAGCGAGTCGACCGGTGGCACTTCCATTGGCGTCGCCGAGATCGCAATGAGTGCGCAGCCGAGCGCGACGGCATGACCGATGCAGGATATGGTCATGCCGGTCTTCATTTCTGGTCCTGCTCGACATTGGTGACCAGCGCCACCTTGCGATAGCCGGCGCCGGAAATGCGGCCCATTACCCGCATCATGGTGCCGTAGTCGACTTTGCGGTCGCCGCGCACATAGATCGTTTCATCCGGGTTGCCGTGACGGGCGTCGATGATCGCTTTGAGCTTGGTGACGAGGTCGTCCATCTCGATGGGCTGGTTCTGCAGAAAGATTTTGCCGTCGACATTGACCGAGACGGTCAGCGGCTCATTGTCCTGCGGCAGCGCCTTGGCCTGGCTTTGCGGCAGAGTGATCGGCACGCCGACCGTGAGCAAGGGCGCCGAGACCATGAAGACGATCAGCAACACCAGCATGACGTCGACGAACGGCGTCACATTGATCTCGCTCATGACCGGCCGCCGCCGCCGGCGCTTGCCGCCGCCGACCGAGCCCGCGCTCAATGTGCCTGCCGCCATGACCGTAAAGCCCCTCAGCCCCGTTCGTCGATCTGCCGCGACAGGATAGCCGTAAACTCGTCGGCAAACCCCTCGAGCCGCTGCGCCTGCCGGTTCACCTCGCTACTGAACTTATTATAAAAAATCGTCGCTGGGATGGCGGCAACGAGGCCGATTGCGGTCGCGAACAGCGACTCCGCGATGCCGGGGGCGACCACCGCAAGCGAGGTGTTCTGCGAGGCGGCGATCGACTGGAAGCTCGTCATGATACCGACCACCGTGCCGAACAGCCCGATAAACGGCCCGGCCGAGCCGACGGTCGCCAGGACCAGGAGCCATCGCTCCATGTTCTCGACCTCGCGGGCAATGGCGACATTCATGACCTTTTCGATGCGCATTTGCAGCCCGGCAAAGGAGCGGGCGTGCCCCTCGAGGCTGCGTTTCCACTCGCGCATCGCCGCGACAAAAAGCACTCCGGTCGAATGCCCCGGATGGTTGGCGAGCGACTTATAGAGCTCCTCGAGCGACTGGCCCGACCAGAACGCCTCCTCGAAATGGTCGCCCTCGCGGCGAAGCCGCGAGAACAACAGGATTTTGTCGATGGCGATGGCCCACACCCATACCGAGCAGACCAACAGGCCGACCATCACCGACTCCACGACCCAATGGGCGTGCAAGAACAGGTGAAACAGCGACAGATTGGAGGACGTCAGCGGCGCGACCGACGAGGAAATGTCGGCTGGATTCATGAAAAGCGTCCCCTTCGGCGGTCCGGCAGTAGCGGCCCAAGCGAGGCCGCCAGTTCACTGGAACCAGGTCCTTGCACCAGGTACTGGGCCAGATACTCGGCCAGATATTCGACCATGACCGCCGCGGCGCGCTGGTCTTCGGATCAGTGTGTCGTCGCAAGGCCGCCGCCTCGCGCGCCGACCAAGACCCCGATTTTCGCGATGACCCAAGCCGGACCCGTCACCGGCGAAGCGTAATCAGTCGCGAAAAATGTCCAAACTAGGGCACCACTCCGGTCGTTCCCGCTTACGAAGCCCGACTGTGCTTAATGCGACGTTAAGGCCCACCGGCCCCAACGACGTCCCGAAAATGTCACAGCGCAAAATGACATCGCCGGCAAGACGACGCGGGGCCGCCGCGGATGCTCCGCGGGCGGCCCCCTATGAGCGTGGCGCTCCTCAGTCAGCAATTAGCCTTGCGGCTGCGCCCCGGCGTCGGGCTGGCGATTGCGGCGTTCGGCCATGAACTGATCGAATTCGGTTTTGTCCTTGGCGAAGCGCAGTCGCTCCAAAAAATCGCGGAATTCGCGCTGTTCCTCTTCGAGGCGCTTGAGTGTCTCGGTCCGGTATTCATCGAACGCGCGATTGCCGCTCGACGGCGGGCCGCGCCAATCGCCGGTTCGCAGCCCATCCATCCTGGCGCGGAAGCGATCCATCTTGTCCTGCATGCGGGCCATCTTACTGTCCCGGCGATTCATGCCGTGATTGCCCCAGCAGCCCGAGCCGTGATGGTTCCAGCAGCCCATTTTCGCGCTCCCGATGATCAAGGCGAGGGTCACAAGTCCCAACGGCCACCACAGCCAAAAGCCGAAGACCATCAGGAAGATCCAAACAGGCGGGCTCAGAAGAGCGAGGGCGACGAAGGGCATGGCGAACCTCACGTGTGAATGTAAATAACATTTACATAGCGGTGCGATGCCTTGTCAACGTAGCTCGCAATGTCGTGAACTCTGACGATCCGGCTAGCTCCGCGCCGGCACGCCGAGACCGCGCAGATAGATCAACGTGTTCGCCTCCAACAGCTCCTCCGGTGCCATCGGCAGCGACCGGCGCGCCGCGTCGCCGCGCCCAAACAGCGAAGCCACGCCATGCGCCATCGCCCATAAATGCAGCGCGACCATGAGCGCCGGCGGCCGGCCCTTTGGCGGCATTTGCGCGCACAGCGTCTCGGCGGCTTCGCGCAAAACGGCGAAAGCGCGTTCGCCGGCCTCGCGCAATTCGGGGCTGGCGGACATCGGAATGCCCGCTTCAAACATGGCCGAATAATACGCCGGCTCGGCCTGCGCGAAGCCGAGATAGGCCTTGCCCAACCGGTCGAGCGCCGCGAGCGCATCGGGCCGCCCGCCGTCCCAGGCGCGCGCGAGCGCGACTTCGAATTGCTGGAAGCCGCGCAAAGCGACATTGGCCATCAGCTCGTCGCGGTCGCGGAAATGCCGATAGGGCGCCGCCGGACTGACGCCGGCGAAGCGCGCCGCTTCGGCAAAGGTGAATCCCGCAGGACCCTTTTCGGCGATCAGTTGCAGCGCCGCGCGCAGCAGCGCTTCCTTCAGATTGCCGTGGTGATAGCCGCGCGGACTATCCCTGTCGTCTTTCGACCAGGTCATGTAAATGGCTTTTACATGCGTCGGCACCGGCCGTCGACCTTAGGTTGACGTGTCAGACCGATTTTGTCTTCTTCGGCGTCCTGCACGCATAGATGGAGGCTCACCGTGTCGCTGACCGATACGCTTACCTCCCCTGCTCCCGCCCTTGCCGCATTCGCATTGCCGCCGGCGACCGAAACCGGCGCGCTCGGCGTCTATCAGCTCAAGCGCCTGTGGGCGCGGACAATGGCTGGCCGGCGCGGCCATTTCCCGCCGGCGACCATGCACGATCGCCATCTCGACAGGTTGGTTATTCACGCCATTGGCGTCGGATTGGAGCAGACGGCCAGCTATCTCGGTCACGTCGCGCCGGACTTCGACGAATTCGAGCGCTGGATCGTGGCGACCACCGGAGGCATCGAACCGGAGCGCGTCGCGCGCATCAATGCCGCGGTCATCGGCGCCGAGACGCCGCCGGCAAGCCGGCGCGTGCTCGCCGCCATCGCGGCCGGCGAGCCGGTGCTGACCGCCGCCGATCTCGCGTTCTGGGAGGAGCACGGCTATGTCGTGCTCCACGATGCCGTCCCGCCCGAGACACGCGAGGCCGCGGCGGCGGCGCTATGGCAGCATCTCGGCGCCAGTCCCGACGATCCCGAAACCTGGTATCGCCGCACCGATCACGGCATCATGGTGCAATATTTTCAGCACCCGGCTTTCGCCGCCATTCGCCGCGCGCCGCGTATCCACAAAGCCTTCGCGCAGCTCTGGGGCACCGCCGATCTGTGGGCGACCACCGATCGCGTCGGCTTCAATCCGCCGGAGCGCGAAGGTTTCATGTTTCCGGGGCCCCATCTGCATTGGGACGTCAGCGTGAAAACGCCGATCCCGTTCGGCACCGCCGGGATTCTTTATCTCGCCGATACGCCGCCCGAGCAGGGCGCCTTTACGCTCGTGCCCGGCTTCCAGCGCTGGGGCGAAGACTGGCTGAAACGCCTGCCGCCGGGCGCGCATCCCCGCGAGCAGAATCTCTACGCCATGGGTCCGCGCCCGATCGGCGGGCGCGCCGGCGATCTCATCATCTGGCATCAGGCGCTGCCGCATGGCGCCAGCTCCAATCGCGGCACGCGGCCGCGGCTCGTGCAATACGTCAACATGTTCCCGGCACGCGTCGAGGAGCATGAGGAGTGGATTTAGGGCGCGACGTCTTCGCCTCGGCGTGCCGCCCGGAAGAGCAAATCAGCCGCGCCGGCGGCGAGGCGCCGCTAACGGCAGCCGGTCAAACAACATCGGACCGCCGGGCTGGGCCCCTTCGATGCTCAGGAGCCGGAGTTTCGTCGACGTGCCGCCGGGCGCCGAAAAGCCGCCGGCCTTGCCGCCCGCGGCGAGGACGCGGTGGCATGGCACGATGATCGGAACTGGATTTTGGCCGAGCGCCTGGCCGACGTCGCGGGCCAGCGCGCGATCCCCGAGCTGTTCGGCAATTTCACCATAGGAGCGCGTCTTGGCCCGGACCGATGCCGCGGGCGATGTCGTAAACACGACGATTGAAGTCCGGCACGCTGGTCATGTCGATCGCGACGCCGCTCAAGTCCTTCCGCTCGCCCCGCAACAGAGCGACGATGTCGCCGATGACGGTTCGCACCGGCTGCGGCGCCGCCGCCTCGCGCGCCGCCGGAAAGCGGCGCAGGATGCGGCCGCGGGTTCCCCGCGCGCTTGCCTCCGGAATCTGCACGCCGGCGATGCCGCGCTCGCTCCAGACGATGCCGCAGCAGCCGATCGCCGTGTCGAACAGCGCGAATTGATGATCTGTCATGATTGCAATTTATAAAAGCAGATGCGGCAAAGACACCCGATTTCTGACCGGGTGGCCGCCGAACGTCAGTTTTGCAGGGCGTCCTGATCCGCTTTCATGGCGATGCGCAGCGGTTTCGGAATTGGCCGCGCCCGGCCGCCGGAAATGAACGCGACCCGGACATGCGCTTCGACCAAAAGATCCTCGCCGCGCATGACGCGCTGGCGCAGCGTGATCGACGCGCCCTTCACTTCTTCCGGCTCGGTGACGATCTCGAGCACGTCGTCCATGCGCGCGGGTTTGAGAAAATCGATCGTCATCGAGCGCACCACGAAGGCAAAGCCCGGCGTCTCCTTCTCGGTCTCCTCGAACAGCGCGCGATGGTCGGCGCC
>DATJBH010000084.1:0-3184 GCA_035515455.1 Xanthobacteraceae bacterium | reverse complement strand
TGCGGCAAGCGGCGGCAAGCTGCGACACCGCGTCGGCATAGCTCATGGTCTGTGCCGCCGCGGTACCGATGGCGCCGAGGAGAAACCCGATAATCAAGAAAGCGGATGCCCTGATCCCGCCCATTCCACCCTCCCTCACTTTATCCTCAGTCGCGCCAATCGCTTGAACGCTTCGCGACCTTATCGCATTCCCCGGCCGATTGCACAGAGGGGGTCGTGGTTTCCGCGGGCCGATGCGCGGCGGATCGAGGGGGCGCGTGTTGCGACGCCCCTGTCCCTCGATCCGATTCGCTATCGGGGCGTGCCAATACCCGCTTTAACGCAAGGCGAGCGTCATGCCGCCCAGGCCCAGCGAGACCTGAAAGCCGACCTGCGGGCCCGCCAACTGAAGCACGACGCCATTGCCATTTTGCAGCGTTGCGGCTTGGCCGCCGCCGACAAAAGTCGCACCGGCACCGGCGGCGCCGTAAGTGCCGGCGACGCTGCCCGGCGTTCTTACATTGGACGCCGTGCCTCGAAGATCGACCGCGGCGACACCGAGGCTGCCGATGCCGATGCCGCCGACGCTCAACCGCACAGCCCTGCCATGGCAAACCAGCACGCCACTACCGCCGCCGACACCGACGATGAAGCCGGCCTTCACGATATGGAGGCGGATCGAACAGGTTTCCGCCTGCGACGGTGTCGCGGCGCTCAGCAATATCGTCACCGCCGCCGCAACCGCGGCAGCCAGTTTGATTGCTCGATTGATGCTAGACATTTAGATCCTCCCACGTCTGTGTTGCGATGAGCCAACCTGCGTCATGGCTGAGCCTGACGCTTCCGAATGCGGCAGGCTCGGTTGTAGCGCCCACCGAATTATACTTGATTATACTTGGCCGTCTTAGGATTCAAACGCAAATACTTTCCTCCAATCATTCTTCATGCTGATGACCGTCCAGCCGTTCTTTTTCGCCTCATCGTCGAGTGCCGCAGTGAAGGTACCGAACTTGCTGTTGGGCAAGCCGCGCGCGGGGCCGTAGGCGTATTCGCGGGCGGCATCGTCGTGCAGCACGAGCATCATCAACCGAGCACCGTCGCCGGCTCCCGTATATTCGAGCATCTCGCGGTCGCCAACCGAGTTGCCGAACGCCGCACGCGGACGCCGGCCGATCATCAGATGAATGCCCTCGGGCTTACCAGCCTTGTCATCGTTCAAGAGCAACCTCGGCTCCTTGGTCAGGAATGGCTTGCCGTCCTTGTTGTAGCCGAATTTTGTGCCGCCCATGGTGCCAACAACCTGTTCGGGAGGGATGCCATAGACTCGCTGCGAATAGACGCGCACAAAATCCTGGCCGCCGCCGGTGACGATGTAGGTCTTGAAGCCGTTATCCCGCAGATACCGCAGGACTTCGAGCATCGGCTGGAATGTCAAATCGGTGTAGGGACGTTTCCAACGCGGATGGTTGGCGGTTTCCAGCCAGTTCTTCACATCCGCCTCGAATTCCCTGACGGGCATGCCAGTCAAAGTGGCGGCGAGAATCGTCACCAGGTCATGCATCGACAGCTTGGCCATCGCTTCCCAGTCACCGGACAGCACGGTCTTGAACGGTTCGATCCTTCTGAGTTCGGGCTTCCGCGTCGCCAGTACCGAAACGCGGTCCAGGCAATAGACGATCTGCGTGTAAATGGGATGCTCTACCCACAACGTGCCGTCCTGGTCGAAAGTCGCAATTCGCTCCTCGGGCGGCACGAATTTCGAGCTTCCTTGATCGGTGGTCGCATGCACGAAATCGACGATCGCCTGCTTAGCAGAGCCGTCGTTCCATGACGCCAGCGGCGCGCCGGATTCGGTCTGCGCCCGGGCCGATACCGGGGGAAAGACTTCGGGAAGCACCGGCAGCAGAGCCAGCGCGGAAATAAGCGCGCGGCGATCGATTCCGGGCGACGGGTCTCGCCGACTCACGGCGTCACCGTCAATGCCTTGAGTTCCTTCCGCGCCGTGCCAAAGGTGCCAAGCTGATAGACCGACGCCCCGACAACCGAGAACGTGAACGACGGGAACGGCTCAGCCAGCATTTTGTTCAAATAAGCTTCCGTACCGACGCCGATCGTCACGTGCGGATTAAAGCGCTTGCCCGCCGCGACCTTGACGAAATAAGCGACGTACTCGATCAGAGATTTTTGAATGTCGCGTCCGCCCGCGTCGCTGAAGAACGCCGCCGGCGTTCCGGCTTTCACGGCGTAAGGCTTGACGGCCGTGATGAGCTCATCTTGCAGACGATGCAGGCGGTCAGTCGGTTCGACCACGATGCCGGCGAGGCCAACCGGCGACGACGGTATGTAGTAATACTTGAACGCCTTTAGCGTCCACGCCGTTGGCTTCTCCTCGGCCATGATCGTGTTCGCCGCCGCAAATATCTTGCCGAGGTCGTTCGTGCGCACGAACTGCTGCAATACGGAGATATGAGGGTGGTGCGTCTCATCCAGGGCAAAGCCCTTCGGGAAAGACTCCAGTAGACGTCTGTTGGCCGCCGCCGCCCGCTGAACCATCGTCGCGTCGGGTTCGAGCGCGATGTCGACCGCTGTCACCGGATTTTGTTGTGCGACGGCACCTTGGGCAAATGAGAGCGGCAACGCCAGCCCGAGGCCAACGGCTGCAAGGAACGGCCTTCGACCAACGCCAGACGACAAATCACCGGATTTCATCGCCTCCTCCCTGAAGCCGTTCGGACGAGACGGCTCATCGATTCAGCTTCCTCGCGTCCCGCGCCATTTCCAGACACGAGACGAGGTCGGTGTAGCTCGCCATTCCGCCCGCTTCCGACCCGATGCAGTTGGTTTTTTCCCCCGGCAAAAACGTTGCCCACTCGCCAGCGAGTTTCTGCCGCATGGCCTGCTCGCTCTGTACGCATTGCGAGAAAGCCAGGTCCGGGTCGCCTTTCTCCGTCGGAGTTGCCGCCTGCTGGGCAATGCCACGACAAACCGGATCGACGTTCAGATCGGGAATTTCCTGCGCCGATGCAGGCCAACTTGCAGCCGTGAGTAACAAAGACGCGACAAATGCGATCGCAAACGCACGCATCGGATCACCTCCAAGTGGCCGGGGTAATTTCACTTCGCATTCCAGCCGCTAATGAGCCATCAGACGGCGGACTTGAGCCAGCGCTCGTTCACAGGCCTTATATTTGCCGGCGACGCTGGC
>DATJBH010000083.1:0-10944 GCA_035515455.1 Xanthobacteraceae bacterium | reverse complement strand
AACACCGAGGAGCCGAGCCAGATCGCATGCGTGCGCGCGCCCCACATCAGCACGTTGCCCTCGTGCCAGTCGCCGTCGAGATAGGTCCAGGTCGCGGACAAAGCCGGACTCGCGGCCATGTGATGTCTCCTGCGTGGCAGGTTCGGCCCGTACTATGCTAGGCCAGCCGCCATTGAAACTCTTATGCGATTTGTTGATGGGAGGAATCAATGTCCATTTTTGTCTTTGACGCCTATGGCACGCTGTTCGACGTGCACGCGGCGATCGGCCGGTTCCGCGGGCAAGCCGGACCGGACGCCGACCGCATGTCGGAGATCTGGCGCTTGAAGCAGCTCGAATACACCTGGACGCTGACGCTCGCCGGCCATTACGCGGATTTCTGGACGCTCACCGAGCGCGCGCTCGATTATTCGCTGGCGCGCGCGCCGTCGGTGCCGAAATCGCTGAAGCCGCAACTGCTCGAGGCCTATTTCAAGCTCGACGCCTTTCCCGACGCGCGCGCGGCGCTGCGCGCCTTGAAAGCCAGGGGCTATAGGACCGGCATTCTGTCGAACGGCTCGCCCAATATGCTGAAAGGTGCCGTGGATGGCGCCGGCATCGGCGGCGATCTCGACGCGGTGCTGTCGGTCGACGCATTGAAGATGTTCAAGCCGCGGCCGGAGGTCTACGCGCTGGTGACCGATTTCTACAAGTGCAAGCCGGCGGACGTCACTTTCGTATCGTCCAATCGCTGGGACGTGATGGCGAGCGTCTCGGTCGGTTTCCGCGGGCTGTGGGTCAACCGCAGCAAGATGCCGGACGAATATCTGGATTTTCCGCCGCGCGGGCAGTTGGCGGATTTGAACGAATTGATCGCATTCAGCAGCGAGTGATCGTGATTTTCCGCTCGCCGCCCTCTTCCGACGGAACCGTTTTCGTTTCCACACTGTGCTTGCAACTTAACGGCGCCGGCGCGGGCATCGCGTGGTCGAGCAGACGGAGCATGGAGAAGAGCCCGATGGGATTGCTGAAATAGCTGTAAGAATCGGCCCCATAATAGTCCGACATATCTGCTCCGACGAAGCCGCCATAGGGAAGATATCCGTAGCCGGCATATGGCGCGTGAGCCCGGTGGTCGTGACGGAGAAAATGCCCATGAAAAAAGGGCCGGCTCAATCCTTGCGAATGACCGCCGTCTGCAAACGTAGCGGCAGAAACATTGGCAGAACTGAACGAAAATCCGAAGGCGGCAACGGTGACAATAGCGATAACAGATCGTCGCAGCATGACGGGCTCCTTCATCGCGCGTAACTGCCTTGGGAAGTATCTGTAGCTTCTCGCCGCGCCCGCGACGATTCGATCCACCAGGTAACCTGACCAAATAACGTTAATCGTGGGCGCCAGCGGCCGCGCAATGCCGCGCCGCAACGAGGCGTGTCGGCACTCTATTGATGAGTCATGCCCTAATTCTTTTTGCGGGACTGGCGCGGTCCACCGCCCTCAATTATATGCCCATCAATGGCCCCGATTATTTCCATCGCCAACCTGTCGAAGACCTATGCCACCGGCTTCCAGGCGCTCAAGGTCATCAATCTCGACATCAAGCGCGGCGAGATTTTCGCTTTGCTCGGCCCCAATGGCGCCGGCAAGACGACGCTGATCGGCATCGTCTGCGGCATCGTCAATCCGAGCGCAGGCGCGGTCACGGTCGGCGGCCACGACATCATCCGCGACTACCGCGCGGCGCGCTCGCAGATCGGACTGGTGCCGCAGGAGATCATGATGGCCCCGTTCGAAACCGTCTGGGCGGGGATCACGATGTCGCGCGGGCTGTTCAACAAACCGAAGAACCCGGCCTATCTCGAGAAGGTGCTCAAGGACCTGTCGCTGTGGGATAAGCGCCACGCCAAGATCGTGGAATTGTCCGGCGGCATGAAGCGGCGCGTTCTGATCGCCAAGGCGCTCTCCCACGAGCCGGCAATCCTGTTCCTCGACGAACCGACGGCGGGCGTCGACATCGAGCTGCGCAAGGACATGTGGGACGTGGTGCGGACGCTGCGCGCCGCCGGCGTCACCATCATCCTGACCACGCATTACATCGAAGAGGCCGAGGAGATGGCCGACCGCGTCGGCGTCATCAACAAAGGCGAGATGATCCTGGTCGAGAACAAGGCCGAGCTGATGCGCAAACTCGGCAAGAAGCGCCTTGTCTTGCATGTCACCGATCGGCTCGGCGCCGTGCCTCCCGCCCTCTCCGCCTTCAACCTCACGATCGGCGGCGACGGCTATGAGCTGATCTACGACTACGACACCAGGGCCGAGCACACCGGCGTCGCCACACTGCTCGGCGAGCTGAGCAAGGCCGGCGTGCGCATCCGCGACCTGCACACCGACCAGTCCTCGCTCGAGGAGATTTTCGTCGGCCTGGTCAACGAACCGCGGAGCGCGCCGTGAATCTTCGCGCCGTCGCCGCGATCTACAAGACCGAGATGATGCGGACCGGCCGCACGCTGGCGCAAAGCATCGTGTCGCCGGTCATCTCAACCGCGCTCTATTTTGTGGTGTTCGGCGCGGCGATCGGCTCGCGCATCTCGCAGATTGAAGGCGTGAACTACGGCTCGTTCATCGTGCCGGGCCTGATCATGCTGACGCTGCTGACGCAGAGCGTGATGAACGCCTCGTTCGGCATCTATTTCCCGCGTTTCATCGGCACCATCTACGAGCTGCTGTCGGCGCCGATCTCATTTCTGGAGATCACGCTCGGCTTCGTCGGCGCGGCGGCGACCAAGTCGATCATTCTCGGGCTCGTCATTCTGGCGACCTCGGTGCTGTTCGTGCCGCTGCATATCGCGCACCCCGTCTGGATGATGACGTTCATGGTGTTGACCTCGGTCACCTTCAGCCTGCTCGGCTTCATCATCGGAATCTGGGCCGACGGCTTTGAGAAGCTGCAGATCGTGCCGCTGCTGATCATCACGCCGCTAACCTTTCTCGGCGGCACCTTCTATTCGGTGAGCGTGTTGCCGCCGCTGTGGCAAAAGATCGCGCTGTTCAATCCGGTCGTCTATCTCGTCAGCGGCTTCCGCTGGAGCTTCTTCGAGATTTCCGACGTCTCGCCCGGCATCAGCATTGTCATGACGCTGGTATTCCTCGGCATCTGCCTCGGCACCGTGTCGTGGATCTTCAAGACCGGCTACCGGCTGAAGAACTGACGTCCCGCTGAAATTTGCGTGACTGCGGATAAAGCGCCCGTGCCCGGGGTATGCTCAGGTCAGGGGGCCGATCGAGCCCGTTGCCAGGGAGGTTGCCTTATGTCGCCGCTGTCGAAGGCTTTCGCGAGTATCGCCACTGCCGCCATGCTGTCGTCGCCGGCCGGGGCACAGGTCCTCACACAAAAGAACGTTTCCCTCGCCTTGGCGCAGAGCATCGCCAATGCCGCGCTCGAGCAGTGCAAGTCGATGGGCTACAAGGTCTCCGTGACGGTGCTCGATCGCGACGGCCTCGCGGTCGTCATGCTGCGCGGCGACGGCGCCGGCCTGCATACGCCGGAAGGCAGCGACCGCAAGGCTTACACGGCGCGCGCCTATAGCTCGCCATCGGCCGCCTTCGCCAAGCGCGTAACCACCGAGCCGAACTACGCGCCGGCGATTCAATATCATCGCATCTTGGCGCTGGGCGGCGGCATCCCGATCAAGGTCGGCAATGAGGTGATCGGCGCGGTCGGCGTCTCTGGCTCGCCCGGCAAGGACGACGTCTGCGCGCAGGCCGGCATCGACAAGGTCGCCGATCAGCTCAAATAGCGGCGGCTGTTTGTTCCTCTACAGCGCGGGGTACCGGCCTGTTTTGACCCCTCGTGGCCTAATTTGCCGGAACAACGACCTGCGGCTTTAGTTTTACAGGCGCGGCTACGGAAGAGCTCGAAACCGCAACCTGCTGCGACAAGGGAGGTTCCAATGACAATGCACAGTGATCACCAGGTCACCGACAGCGAAGATATTATGTTCGACAAAACCATGAAAATAGGTGGAATTATTGTGGTGCTGCTCGCGATTGCAGGCGCGGCGCTTTGGTATTTTGCAGGATAGCGGCGCGCCAAACGCGCGAGGCCGAATTGAGGCCGCCTCAGTTGGCGGCCGCTTCTGCCACGGTCGAGTGCAATTCAGTAGTTCGCGACGACAGGGCCACCGAAGCGATGGTTCACCCGGACAAGTCCCATGTCCACGTCCTGGCGGATATTGTCACTCCGCGTCACTGCAAGGGCGGACATCGGAAACGTCACGCCGTTGTTGCCCATGAAGAGATGATCGTATTCGACGGCGACGGACCAGTCCGGCGCAAACCCGAATTCAATCCCCGTCCCCACGACACCGCCCCAACGCGTTTCGTTGGCCTCATTGAACACGACGTTGGTCGCGGTGAAAAAGGAGCTGTACTGGTTGTCTGTGACCGCAACGCCGCCCTTCACGTACAAGAGCACATTGTTCCAGGCATAGCCGACTTGGCCGGTGAATAGGCCGGCGGCGTCGATCTTGGTCTGATTGGTATAGGGGATGATCGCGGTCAGACTGCCATTGGAGCCTTTCAGACCGGCCCAATCACCCTGAGCTTCGATGCCGAACACCCAGTCGGCGACCTGCCAACGATAACCAATCTGACCGCCAGCCAAACCGCCAGTCGCGTCGTGGCAGCCCTCGGAATTCGGGACAACCGGAGTCCCTGCGGCGCTAGTTATGGTCAAGCACTCATGGCTCGATGCGCCACCCGCGTTGGCGCCGATGTAAAAGCCGGCCCAATTATACACAGGGGCGGCCACGAGCGGCGCTTTGCTATAGCTCCCTGCAGGGAAATCAGCCGCATGAGCCGCGCCGTAGAACAGGGCGACAGAAAGCAATCCGGCCCCCACGGATGCGAACCGACGCATCGCAACCCCCAACGCGATTAAAAACGATAACTCATCCTGCACCGCCCGCGCCCCGGCGTGAACCCTAAGATGGTGTATGCACCACGGCTGCAGTGCAAGCTCGGGTCTGCTGTTCCCCTTCGGACGTCGTCCAAGCTTGCGTTCCCGTAAGCGTGGCGCCTTTGTTGGTTAGCACACCGCTATAGCTGCCCTTAAAGTGCGCCGCCGCCCCTTTCCAATTCGAACTGAGTTTGATTGTGCCGTCGTCCGCCACTGCACCTGTTGCGATCTCGCTGCCGACCACAAGTGTTCCTTTGAGATTGAATATCGGACGTGCGGCGATTGCGGTCTTGCCGTTGACTATTATGTCGAGTGGCGCTCGCAACATAAACTGTGAAGTTTTAAGTTTCTCGCAAACAATCATGCCGCGGTAAGTGCCGTCGAACGCATCTGCCTCGGCAACCTTGGATATCGAAAAGAGCGCGACAATCGCCAAACCAATGGCCTCCGGCCTCCGAAGCATGCCCGCCTCCTGTGTCTATCTATCGCAAATATGTCCCTCGTATTTGGAGCCTTCAACGCTACAGGCAAGTTGGCGAATATAATTCTCATAAAAACTTGAGCGCACAATCCTGATGCCGGCTTCTGGCGCACAAAACGGACATTCTACGACTGCAGTCGAGAGTCCGCTTTCGCGGGCAAAGCGGGCATCGGCCAGCCGGCATTGACCGACGGCAGTCCCTGCGGACGAGCCTAGCGCTTCTGAATCCCGGCTTCGCCGATCAGCTGGGTCCACTTGGCCACGTCGCTCGAGATGCGCTTGGCGAGATCGGGCGGCGACATGCTGCGCGCGTCCATGCCGGCCGCGGCCGAGTATTTCTGCACCTCGAGCGAGGCCAGCGCGTCGTCGATGGCGTGGTTGAGCTCGAGCACGATCTCCTGCGACGTGCCGGCCGGCGCGGCGATGCCGTTCCAGCTCGTCACCTCGTAGCCAGGCAAGCCGCTTTCGATCACGGTCGGCACGTTCGGCAGGTTGGCCGCGCGGTCGTGCGCGGTGGTGGCGACCGCCGTCAGCCGGCCTTCGGCAAGCGCCGACTGGAAGCCGGGGAAGTAGTCGAAAGCGACGTCGACATCGCCGCGCAGCACGGCGAGCGCCAGATCGGGCGTGGTCTTGTACGGGATCGTCGCCACATTGATGCCGGCCATGATGCGGAACAATTCGGCCGCCAGGTGCTGCGTGCTGCCGGCATTGATGGTGCCGAAGTTGAGCTTGCCGGGGTTGGCTTTCGCCGCGGCGATGATGTCGTTCACCGACTTCAACGGGGAGCCGGCCTTGGTGGCGATCAAGAGGCCGTAGGATGCCGTGGTCGAGACCGGGATGAAATCGGTCTCGATGTTGTAGGGCAGCGACGTGAACAGCGCCTTGGCGATGGTGAGCCCGCCGCCGATCATGAACAGCGTGTAGCCGTCGGGCGGCACCTCCTGCACCGACTTCATCGCCAGAATACCGCCGGCGCCCGGCCGATTGTCGACAAAGAATTGCTGGCCGAAATGCTCGCTCAGTTGCTTGGCGACCATGCGCATGGTCACGTCGGCGATGCCGCCCGCGCCGTAGGGAACCACGATGCGCACCGGCCGCGACGGATAGGCTTCGGTGTCGCCGGCTTGCGCCGGCGTGACGGCGATCGCCAGGGCAATGCAAGCAAGCGCGAAAGCCGGTCGCGCAAATCGTATGGACGGAATGGGCCGCGGCATTGGTTTTCGTGTGTCTTGACGCGCGCGGAGAATAGGTAGGTCCGGCGGCGCTGACAATGCGCGCCACGCATGGCGCATTACCGGGAGCCTCGGTTGACGACGCAAGGAAAATCGGCGCAGCTTCGCCGCCAAGGCCCGCCCGATGACGACCATCGACATTCATCCGCACATCATCGCCGCCGACGCCGTACGTTATCCCTTGGCGCCCCTCGGCGGGCAACAATCGGATTGGTCGCGCACGCGGCCGGTAACCGTCGAGCGAATGATCGCGGCGATGGACGCAGCCGGCGTCGACAAGGCCGCGCTGGTGCAGGCCTCGACCTGTTACGGCCACGACAATTCCTATGTCGCCAACGCGGTCGCCGCGCATCCAGCGCGTTTCACCGGCGTTTTTTCCGTTGACGTGCTGGCGGCCGACGCGCCCGAGCGCATGCGTTATTGGCACGGCAGAAAACTCACGGGCTTAAGGCTGTTCACCTTCGGCAGCACGATGTCGGAACAGGCGAATTGGCTCGATGACCCGAAGTCGTATCCGGCATGGACCTGCGCCGGCGAGCTCGGCCTGCCGATCTGCCTGCAGATGTCGGCCAAGGCGATCCCGCAGGCGCGCGCCATGGCCGAGCGCTTTCCGAACGTGCGCATCGTGCTCGACCACTGCGCGCGGCCGGTGCTCGAGGACGGGCCACCTTATGCCGCAGCGGCGAGCCTTTTCGCGCTCGCGCGCTATCCGAACATTTATCTCAAGCTCACGCCGCGCATCTTCGCCGAGGCGCGCGGCGGCAAGGCGACGCCGGAGACATTCTTTCCGAAGCTCGTTGGCGAATTCGGCGCGGCGCGGCTCGCCTGGGGTTCTAACTTTCCCGCGAGCGAAGGCACTTTGCCCGCGCTCTTGCAGACCGCGCGCGACTCGCTCGCCTCGCTGCCGCAAGCCGACCGCGACTGGATCTTCGCCAGGACCGCGCAGGCGCTCTACCCCGCGCTCAAGGACTAAAGGAACACGATGACCAAGCTCAAGCTGTCCACTTTGCTCGGCAATTATCCGAACGCCCAGGCGCTCAAGACCGGCGCGGTGAAATCCGATCTAGTCGAGTTCGACTTCGCCGATGTGAAGGTGCCCAACACCGCGTTCAAGGCGCTGGTGCGCGAAGCCAAGTTCGACCTCGCCGAACTGGCGATCGTCACTTTTTTGCAGGCGAAGACCTATGGCAAGCCCTACGTGCTGATCCCGGCGACGGTGCTCGGCCGCGGTCAGCACCATACCATTGCCTACAATCCCGAGCGCGGGGCGCTGCAGACGTCCGCGCTTGCCGGCAAGCGCGTTGGCGTGCGCGCCTACACGGTGACGACCGGCGCCTGGGTGCGCGGCTTCCTCGCCGACGACTACGGCGTCGACCCCGCCGCGATCCGCTGGGTCAGCTTCGAGGACCCGCATCTCGCCGAATACAAGGATCCCGAATTCGTCACCCGCGCTCCCGCCGGCAAGACGATTGTGCAGATGCTGCTCGACGGCGAGCTCGATGCGGCGATCGTCGGCGATACGATGCCCGATCCGCGCCTCAAGCCGCTCATTCCGGATGCCGAGGCGGCAGCGCGCCAATGGGCACTCAAGCACGGCGGCGTGCCGATCAATCACATGATGGTGGTGCGCAATTCGATCGCCAAGGAACGCCCGGACGTCGTGCAGGAAACCTATCGCCTGCTGCGCGAGAGCCGCAATGCCGCCTCGCCGCCACCGGGCGGCCCGCTCGATCCCTGGCGCTTCGGCGTCGAGGCCGACCGCCGCGCGCTGGAGATCATCATCGACTATAGCGTGCGGCAGAAGCTCATCCCGCGCGCCTTTGCGGTCGACGAATTGTTCGACGACACGACGCGCGCTCTGGCCTAGGCCGCCAGCGCCGCCAAAATCCGCGCCCAGGAGCGGATGCCCTTGTGGTAGCAATTGAGGTCGAACTTCTCATTCGGCGAATGCACGCGGTCGTCGTCGAGCGCGAAACCGACCAGCAATGAATCCATCCCCAACACGCTCTTGAAATCGGCGACGATGGGGATCGAGCCGCCGGCGCCGACCGTCACCGCCTTGTGGCCCCATTCCTCGGCGAGCACCGTGCGCGCCTTGTTGAGCGCGGGATTGTCGAAGGACAGCTGCAGCGGCGGCGCCAGGCCGAAATTGCCGAACTCGACCTGGCAGTCGGCCGGCAGCCGCGCGCGCACGAAGGCGCGGAAGCCGTCGCGGACCTTCACGGGGTCCTGCGCGCCGACCAGGCGGAACGAGACTTTTGCGCTTGCTTGGCCGGGGATGACGGTCTTGGCGCCCTCGCCGGTATAGCCGCCGATGACGCCGTTGATCTCGGCGGTCGGCCGCGTGGTGACCATTTCGATCAGCATGCGGTCCTTCTCGCCGGCCGGGATCTTCAGCCCGATTGGCCCGAGGAACTTTTCCGGGGTGAGGTCGAGCGCTTTGAGGTCAACCTTGATATCGGCCGGCAGGTCCTTCACCCCGTCATAGAAGCCGGGGATGGTGACGCGGCCGTTGTCGTCCCACAGCGCGCCCAGGATCTTGGCCAGCAGCCGGATCGGGTTCTGCGCCGCACCGCCGAACACGCCTGAGTGCAAATCCCGGTCGGCACAGGTGATCTTGACGTCCTCGTAGACCAGCCCGCGCAGCGAGGTGGTCACCGCCGGCGTCTGCGCGTCCCACATGGCGGTATCGCAGACCAGCGCCAGGTCGAGTTTGAACTCCGCGGCGTTGTCGCGCACGAATTTGAACAGATTCCGCGACCCGCACTCCTCCTCGCCCTCGATCATGGTGGTAATCGGCAGCGGCAGCTTGCCGGTGACCGCCTTGAAGGCACGGCAGGCCTCGATGAAGGTCATCGCCTGCCCTTTATCGTCGCAGGCGCCGCGCGCGACGATGATCTTGCGGCCGCCGGGCAGCGTCTCGATGCGCGGCTCGAACGGCGGGCTCTGCCAGAGGTTCAAGGGATCGACCGGCTGCACGTCGTAATGGCCGTAGAACAGCACGCGCGGCCCGGAAACGCCGTTCACCTTGCCGACGACCACGGGATGACCCTCGGTCGGGCGCACATCGGTGCTGAAACCGATACTGCGCAGGTCGGCGGCGACGTGCTCAGCGGCAGCGCGGCATTGTTGCGCATAAGCCGGATCGGTGGAAACGGAAGCAATGCGTAACAGCGCAAACAAACGCTCGACGCTCTGGTCGACGTCCTGGTCAATGCGGTCCAAGACCGCGTCGAGTGTGCTCATGCTCGGCTCCCGTCGATGCAACGCAAGCTAGCAACGCGCGGCTGGACTGAAAAGCACCGCCCTCCATGTCAAAGAACAGCAATTGCGCGGCGTTTGCGCGGAATTGCAAGACGAAGCGGCCGACTTTGCGCCGTTCGGCAAGGTTTTTTCGGTTTCTTCTTCAGTTTTATGAAAGCATAAGCGGACGCCGCTCATTGCACCGCTGCCAAATATAACCAGAGTCCGCTCCTCGGATACTACAGAGAGTATCGTGAGATGGATTTTCGATTGATCGACCGCGGCACGGCGAAACTGCGACGCTGATGCATAAATTTTTACAGCACAAAGCGGAGTCACAATTTACTTGACATAGCGACGCGAGTGGGTGTGAGCACATCGATCGCATCGCATGTGTGACAGCGCAACATGCTTGTCATCTTTAGCAACGACGTTCAATATGGCGACAACCCGCCGCCAGTGCGGGAGGGGCTGAGGGCAACATGGACGAATTGATCGGGCGGCTCGTCGCCAATGTTGGCGTCGATCGAGACGCCGCGCAAAAAGCCGTCGGCATCATCCTTGCCTTCCTGGCCAAGGAGGGCCCGCCCGACAAGGTTCAGCCGCTCATTGACAAACTTCCCGGCGGACAGGCGTTGCTCGACGCCCAGAAGGGCGATGACGGGGGCGGTATGTTCGCCATGGGCGGCCTGATGGGCGCCGGCACCAAGTTGATGGCGGCCGGGCTGAGCATGGGCCAGGTGCAGGGCGTCACCAAGGAAATCATCGCCTATGCCCGCGAAAAAGCCGGCGAAGACGCCGTCGGCGAGATCGTCGGCGCGATTCCGGGCTTAAGTCAGTTCATTTAGGTCGTTCGGCACGATCGAAAAGCAGATAGAAGAAGCAGGCGGGAACTCCGGAATGACCTATCCCATCACCGATATCGAGGGCATCGACGGCGAAGCAGCCGCCATCCTCAAGTCGGCGGGGATCCGCTCGACCGTGCGGCTGCTCGAGGAGGCGCGGACGCTGCGCGGCCGTAAGCGGCTCGCGCAACAGACCGGACTCGA
>DATJBH010000082.1:0-2436 GCA_035515455.1 Xanthobacteraceae bacterium | reverse complement strand
GACGCTCCCAATTCTGAGCGACGACGGCAAACCCGTGCGGTTCGGCTCCGTCGGTGCGGGCGGGCGTTACGACGGCCTTGTCTCGCGCTTTCGCGGCGAGAGCGTGCCGGCGACGGGATTTTCCATCGGCGTTTCGCGGCTTGCCGCCGCGCTGACGCACCTCGGCAAGCTTGACGCGAAGCCCGCGCCCGGCCCGGTCGTCGTCACCGTGTTCGACAAGGAAAGGCTTGCCGACTACCAGAACATGGTCGGCAAGCTGCGCGCGGCAAACATCCGCGCCGAGCTCTATCTCGGCAACCCGCGCAACCTCGGCAGCCAGCTCAAATACGCCGACAAGCGCAATGCGCCCTGCGTCGTCATCCAGGGTGGCGACGAGAAGGCCAAAGGCGAAGTCACCATCAAGGACCTGATCGTCGGCGCCGAGCTGGCCAAGCTTGAAAAGGGCCGCGAGGAGCATTTGCAGAAGCAGGCTGAGGCACAGCAATCCGTGCCGGAGGAGAAGCTCGTCGAGGCCGTGCGCGAGGTGCTCGCACGGCGCGCGCTAAAGCCGTAGGCGCCGCCGGCTGTGGCGCGCGCCGCTGTCCGCGTGCGGTTCGTTCAAGCCACGACCAAGGATCAGGACCGAGATGTCCCGCATGTTTGTCATCGTCGTCTGCGCGCTGCTTTTTGCCATCGTGGCGGTGCTGGCCGCCATGATCGTGCTGGGCACGAGCGACACCCCGCGTCCGCTCGCATCCCTGGCAAAACCGTTCGAGAGCGTTGATTTCAGCGATCTGCCGCCGGTCGAGCGAATTCCCGCTCCCGACCGCACGCCGATCGCCTTCCGCGCCTGGCACGAGACGCCGCCCGCGCCGGAACTGGCCCCCGTGGTCATCGCCATTCATGGCTCCTCGGCGACCAGCCTGACGCTGCATCCGCTGGCCAGAGCGCTCGCCGCCCAGGGAATTCCGGTCTATGCGCCCGACATTCGCGGCCACGGCGATACCGGCAGCCGCGGCGACATCGACTACGCCGGCGAGATCGACGACGACATCGCCGATTTCACTGCCGCGGTCGCCGCACGTCGTCCGAATGCAAAGCTGGTGCTGCTCGGCTTTTCCTCCGGCGGCGGATTCGCGCTGCACGCCGCCGCCTTGCCGGTCGGGAAGATGTTTGCCCGCGCCGTGCTGCTCGCGCCGATGCTCGGCGTCGATGCGCCCACCGTTAATCCACGACAAGCCTGGGCCAAGCCATTCATCCCGCGCATCATCGCGATCGCGCTGCTAAATCGGATCGGGATTCACGTCTTCGATCATCTATCGGTGCTGGCCTTCGCCATTCCGTCCGATCGGGCCGATTTCCTCACCGGCCGCTATTCCTTCATGCTGATGCGAGCCTTCGGCACCGCCGACTACGTCGCCGATCTGCGCAACGCGGCGCCGGCGATCTCCGTCCTGGTCGGGGGAAAGGACGAGCTGTTCAAGGCCGACAAGTTCGCTCCAACCATCGCAGCGGTGAGACCGGACATTCCGGTGACGATCGTGCCGGGGCTCGGCCACATCGAGATGACCACGAGCCCCGAAGCCGTCCCGGCGATTGCGGCGGCTGTGCGCGGCGCCGATCGGACCAGATGATCCCGATTATCCCGCCGCGGTCGAGGTGGTGCGCAGGGTCGTCGCGGCACGGCCTTGCGCCGCGGTGATCGCCGCAGCGGAGCTCGCCTCGGCGCTATTCCCCGACAGCGAAGCGGATCGCGACGACCAACGCGAGATCGGCGTCGGAAACCTCCGGCGGCGGGGCCGGGAACGGCGCAGCGCGCTTGACCATCGCCAGCGCCGCGGTGTCGAGGACGGGAGAACCGGAACTCTTCGCGACCCGGCTGCTCACGAGTTTGCCGGTGCGATCGATGGTGAAGGCGAGGGTGACCACGCCGGCAGTCCCATGAGCTGCGGCCGGATAACGCTTGAACCGATCAAGCCGCGCGACCAACGCCTGCCGCCAGCGCGTGACCTCGGGCGACGGCGATGATGGCGGCTGGGTTTCCGCAGCGGCCGGCGCCGAAACCGGCGGCGCCTGCCGATCCTGCTGCGCCGAAGCAATAAATGCGGACGACGCAACAAGCGCCGCCGCGGACAGCGTGCTCAGCGCCTCGCACCGGAATTGTGCCGGCATCGACCGAAAGCAGTGAAGTGCGCTGCTCAGCCGCCGCGTCCGTCCCGCATTACCGTTCGTGCTCATCGTCATCCCCGTCGGTTCACGGCGGAAAAGCGTTTCCACCGCGGCGGCACATCAGAGCTTCTTCGAGATGCCGGCGAAGTAGCCGCGGCGCGGCCCGTATTGCGGCGCGAACACACCGATGCCGCTGCCGTCGCGGATGAAGTAGACGGTATCGAAGAGGTTGACGATATCGAAGCGCACCGTCACGGGCTTCGGATCGTTCGGCAGCAGGAATTCGCG
>DATJBH010000081.1:0-50099 GCA_035515455.1 Xanthobacteraceae bacterium | reverse complement strand
GCCTAAGAGTTTCTCGATCAAGGGGGACAGCACGCCGCCACGCTGCTTCTTCGGTTCGGCCCGCCCGGTGAGCAGCTGGGCGAGCTCGCGAAACATCTCGGCGGTACGGTGGCTTGCCGAAATCTCGGCGATCATCTGGCCGTTATTGGCCGCCGCGCCGAACACCTGCGGCTCGAACGGAATGATCGCCAACGGATCGTCCTCGAGCGCCTTGGCGAAATCGGCGGCCTTGATCTCCGGCCGCTTGGGAACGCCGACCTGATTGAGGCAGTACAGCGGGCGACGGTCGTTCGGCCGCGACCCCTTGAGCAGGTCGTAGATGTTCTTGGTGTTGCGCAGATTGGCGAGATCGGGCGCCGCCACGATGAGGATGTCGTCGGCGCCGATCAGGGTCTGCTTGCTCCATCCGGTCCATTGGTGCGGCACGTCGAGCACGACGCACGGCACGGTCGCGCGCAGCGAGTCGAAGATGGCGTCGAAGGCATCGGCGCCGAAATCGTAGACGCGCTCGAGCGTCGCCGGCGCCGCCAACAGGCTCAAATGCTCGGTGCATTTCGCCAGCAGCCGGTCGATGAAGGCGGTATCGATTCGGTCCGGCGAGAACACCGCTTCGGCGATGCCCTGCGGCGGGTCCTGGTTGAAATCGAGGCCGGCGGTGCCGAAGGCAAGATCGAGATCGGTCACGACTGCATCGAGCTTGAGATCATGCGCGATAGAGAATCCGATATTATGGGCGACGGTGGAGGCACCGACGCCGCCCTTGGCGCCCACCACTGCGACGATGCGGCCGACCGGCTTGGCGTCGGGAGCCGAAAACAGCCCGCAGATCGCACGGACAATCTGCAGCACGTCGACCGGCGAAATCAGATAATCGCTGACGCCGCGACGCACCAGCTCGCGATAGAGCATGACGTCGTTGGTGCGGCCGATGACGACGAGGCGCGTGCCGGCGTCGCAATAATTGGCGAGCTGATCGAGCCCGCCGAGAAGCTCGTCGCTGCGGTTTTCCGATTCGAGTATGATGACGTTCGGCGTCGGCGCGCTTTGATAGGCTTCGATCGCCGCCGCGAGCCCGCCCATCTGGATGCGCAGATGCGCCTTGGCCAAACGCCGGTCCTCGCCGGCCGACTGAACGGCGGCGGCGGTGTCGACATTTTCGCAGAACGCCTGCACCGAGACGCGCGGCGCCGGCGCGATGTGCTCGTCGCGGGCGGCGGGGGCGTCAGGAAGGTTCGGCTCTTCGCGGACGGCTTGGTTGTTCGATTTCATCCTATTCCGACATTACGTATCGCGTGAATCGTTCATGCTATTTGCCGACGTCGCTGATCTTGGCGGCATTCGCGTTGTTGGACTCCTCGCTCGAGGTGTTTTGGCCGCCGGTATATTTCTGCATCACGGTGACGCGGCGCATGGTGTACGGCGCCGTCTCGGCGCGCGGCTGAACGAGGTCCGACGGGTTGGCGACTTCGACGGCGAGCGCGTTCTGCGTGGCGCAGCCGAAATTCCATGGCGGCTGATTTTCGAAATAGTCGCGATTAAAGCTCGGACCGATATCCTTAGGCCACAGGCCGCATGGGCCGGCCTGGGCCTTTATTCGCGGATAGCTGATGCGGATCGGCGCCGGACTCGGGCCGGTCGCCGCTTCATAGGTCGCCATGACGATACTTTGCGGCGGCAGCCCGCTGGCGGCGAGAATTGAAACGACCTCATGCATCGCGTCGCCGGAGGCGCGCTCGTTGCTGCTGCCGAGTGGACGTTCCACTATCACGCCGCCGGTCGCGGCGCGCTTCCAGCCCAAGCCAAACGCCAACACCTGGGCGCGCTGCGTCGGATTGAGCTCGCCGCGGTTCGAACCGATGAACAATTGCAGCGTCCGATCGGCTTCGTGGAGCGTGATCGGATGCCGCAGCCGATAGTCGACCGGCACTTCGGGGCCACCGGTGACCTGCTGGTCGGTATTGCAGCCGCAGACCATGATCGCGCACGCCGCCGCGGTGGCGGCGCGCACCGCGAGACCCGCGACAGAGCGGGGGGGCTCGATCATCGCCTGGACAGTCTGCATTGTCGTCTCCCGCGGCCGCATCAATCGAGGATGAAGCCGTATTTGCCGTGATAGTTGTCAGGCGGCGCCGGATTGCCGCCGACGCCGTAGATACGGTTGAGGCGGCCGAGCAGAATCGTCTCCGGGTCGCTCGGATCGGCAAAACCGTCGTCGGGCCGCGACAAGTCCTTCTGCGCCACCGCGCGCACCACATAGGGCGTGACCAGAACCATCAGCTCGGTTTGCTGGTTGACATAGTCGCGGCTCTTGAACAGCGGCCCGAGAATGGGAAGCTCCGCCAGGCCGGGCAGCCCATTGATCGCCTGCTTGGTCTGGTTCTGGATCATGCCGGCCATCGCCAGCGAGCCGCCCGACGGAATTTCCACCGTCGTTTCGGCACGCCGGGTACGGATCGAGGGGATGGTCGCGGTCAGATTGCTGCCGGGCTGGGCAATTGTCAGCGAGTTTTGCGACGACAGGTCCGATACCTCCGTCATGACCTTGAGACTGATGCGGCCTTCGCTGAGCACGACCGGCGTGAAATCGAGGCTGACGCCAAACTTCTTAAAATCAATCGATGGCTGACAGGTCGCCACCGAGCTGCCCGCGCCGGCGGACGAGCAGCTGTAGCCGTTGAGCACCGGAAATTCGCCGCCGGCAACGAACGTCGCCGTTTCCCCGGAGATCGCGGTCAGGTTCGGTTCGGCCAGCGTGTGAATGACGCCGGCCTGCTCCATCGCCTGCAACGTCGCGCTGACCGAGTTGAAGGTGCCGGTGATGGACGAGCCGCTCAACGACTGGCCGGTAACAGAGAACGGATTGGTGTTGTTGAAGTTGACCACCGCGGTGCCGTAGTTCAGCGTTCCGGAAAGATTGATGCCGAGCTGCTTGATGACGTCGCGCTCGACTTCGGCGACGACAACCTTGAGCATGATCTGATCGCGGCCGCGCACGACGATGGCGTTGACGATCTTGCCAGCCGGAACGTCCTTGCTGCCGGGGCCGAGCAGTCCGCCGGCGATGTCCTGGGCCTGCGCCGCCTCCTGCGGACTGGAGACGCTGCCGGACAGGATGATGCCGTCGCCGATGCCCTGCACCGTGATGTCGGCATCGGGCAGGACCTGATGGATGGCTTGGCGGATGCCGTCGAGGTCGCGCGTGACCGCGATATCAAAGCCGGCGATTTGCTTGCCGTCGGCATCGAAGAAATAGAGGTTGGTCTGCCCCACCGTGCTGCCGATGATGAAAACGCGGCGCGACGACCGCACCACGGCGTTGGCGACCTTGGGATCGGCGACCAGCACGTCCTTGACGTCGCGCGGCAGGTCGACCACGACCGATTTGCCGATGCCAAGCGTCATCGGCTGCGATTGATAGTCGCTGGCCGCGACGTGAACCGTCGCGGTGCCGGGCGTGTTGAATAAGACATTGCCGGCGAGCGCCCGTGGCACCACAATGGCGGCGACGAGGAGCGCCGCGACAGCCGCCGCCGCTCGGATCGATCCCGCTCGCATCATTGCAATTCCCTCCCCGCCCTCAACGGCCGGTCCCCGCCGTGCTCACGCCGAAACGCACGGTATTGATGGATTGCGGATGGTTGTCGGCCTCGTCGTCATCCTGAGGAGCCGATAGACCTGAATCGCGGATGCTGCGCAGCGTCAGCGAAATCGTGCCGAGCTGATGCGACAGTTCGAGTGTCTCGGCCTGCGACTGCGTCAGCTCGAGCGTCGCAGTGTGGCCGAGCGCAACCTTGGCGTCGCCCTTGGTTTCGACGCTCTGATCCACCGCGAGCACCCGCACGTTGTGGAAGATCGTGTCGCTGACGAATTTCTCTACGCCGGTCGACTTCTCGGCGGCTCTGTCGCGCCGCGTCAACACGACGTCGACACGATCGTCCGGCAGGATGAAACCGCCGGCGCTGGTGACCGCCGAAATGTCCACGGCGACCGCGCGCATGCCTTTAGGCAGGATCGCGGCCATGAAGCCCGAGCCCTTCGCCATCACGACATTGGGCGCGCGAATGGGATCGCCCGCCACCATCGCGACGCGAACGATGGCGCCGACGAAGTCCTTGGTCGCGTCCGGGCGGTCGGACTTCTTGATGAAGCTCGCATTGGCCGCAGCCTTCGGCCAAGTCTGCCAGCCGATATCCTGACCTTGGATCACCTGACCTCTGCTCAAATCCGTTTTGGCCACCAGCACCTCGACGGTTTCGAGCGGCGGCGCGGCTGCCACCGGCGCTGGCGGCGGCGGCTCCCTGCGGCCGGCGGCCAAATACGCAGCGATGCCGCCGGCGGCGAGGGCAACACCGAGTACGACGAGACGCGCGGCTTTCATTACGCTCCACTTTCCACGGGACGGCGCGGCCAAAAACGGCCATCCGCGCTCAATTTCAGCAGCTAAACGTCAAGGCATGGTTAATGAGGCGTATCCAAATCGCGTTAATGTTGCGTTGACGCGCGCGTCAGGGGGCGCGCAGGCCGCACCATCGCCGCCGGATCTCGCCGAGCTTAAAGGCCGAGGGCCGTCATCCATTCGGTCTGCGGATAGACCAAAAGCGCAGCCGCAGCGAGCGCCACGCCATAGGGCACGCCGGCGCCCTGGCTGTGCAGCCGCTCCGCCCATTCCCGCCCCGCGAGCAGCCGCGGCAACGGCACCGTGCGAAACTGCACGATCAATATAGTGAGCGCCCCGCCGAGCAGCGACGCATAAACCAGATAACTGAAGAGATTCCCGAAGCCAAGCCACAGCGCCGTGGCCGCGGCGAGCTTGGCGTCGCCGCCGCCGATCCAGCCGCAGCCAAAGCAGACGAAGGCGACAGTGAGCACCGCGGCCGCGGCCCCGACATGCGAGAGCACCTCGGCGCCGCTCATCCCGCTTAGCAGCGCCAGCGCGGCGAAGCCAGCGATGAGGATGAGCGAGACGCGATTGGCGATCGTCATCGTCAATAGATCGCTCGACGCGGCAAAGGCCATCATTGCCGGAAATAAGGTCAGCCTGACCACTTCAATCAGCATGACACCATTGCCGCTCGATGTCGTCCGCGCGCCGGAGTGCAGCCCACGAGCCCGATTTGTCTTCACCCGCCGCGGCGGGCGCTGAAAATCGAAAAGGCCCCGGTATGCATCCGGAGCCCTCTCGCAGTGTTGCAGGTCGACGCTTACTTGAGGGCGCCGGAAACGCTGCTGAACGTCGTGTTCAGCTTGGTGCCGAGGCCCTGGACGACGGCGATGATCGCGACCGAGATACCGGCCGCGATGAGACCGTATTCAATGGCCGTGGCGCCCGACTCGTCCTTCACGAAACGAGAGAAAAGGGTCTTCATGAGTTGGCTCCTTAAGGGTCCACACGTGGCTGTCTGAGCTGACCCAACGGCTGTTTGCTCGCCGTTTAGATCGTGCCCGACCGTATCCAGGATAAATTTCGAGGGGGTTAAATCGTTCGCCGAAACCACCGGCTAATCGTGGTTTGCGCGTCGTAGTTAACATCGTCTGCACGGGTGGCAAGAAGACCGCGGCCAGGTCTTTACCGTCGCTATACCAAGGCGGCAGCTCCCCAGGCGCACGGCGTCCGCAAGCGCACGGTAACGGCCGAACAACGAGGCGCCGCGACCCGGCCCGCATCAGATACGGTTCTGCAGGCCGTCTTGCGCAACGCTACACCGCCCGCCATTCACGGCGTCTTAAGCGCCCGCTCGATATCAATGGGTCTGCTGCACACGGGAGTGAGCCGCGCAGGCTGCAACGATGACTCAAGACATGTTCCAGGAGTTTCTGTCGTTCCTCGTCAGCTTCGGCCAGACGTTTCTGAAGGGCGTTCCGATCTCGCTCCTGCTCGCGGTGGTATTCACCGTTCTGACCTGGTTCTGGGCCTGCAACCCCGGCCGGCCGTGGTGGCACAAGCGCGATCTCATCACCGACCTGTGCTACTGGTTCTTCATCCCGGTCATCACCCGCTATCTGCGCATCGGCATGCTCGTGCTCGGCGCCGCAGTGCTGTTCCGGATCACCACGGCGGACGGCTTGATCGCCTTCTACGATAACGGTCACGGTCCGCTGGCGACACTGCCGTTGGCGGCGCAGATGGTCATATTCCTGATCGGCGAAGACATAATCCTGTATTGGACGCATCGCCTGTTCCACGGCCAACGCATGTGGCGCTATCACGCGGTGCATCATTCTTCCGAAGAGCTGGAATGGATCTCGGCGGCGCGCTTCCATCCGGTCAATCTGTTTCTCGGCAGCGTCGCAGCCGACGTGATCATGCTGCTGCTCGGCATATCGCCGAACGTGTTCGTCGTGCTCGGGCCGCTGACCATCGCGCATTCGGCCTTCGTGCATGCCAATCTCGATTGGACGCTCGGGCCGTTCAAATACGTGATCGCCGGCCCGGTGTTTCACCGCTGGCACCACACCTCGGCCGACCGCGGCGGCGAGAAGAACTTCGCCGCGACGTTTCCGATTCTCGACGTAATCTTCGGCACGTTTTACATGCCGGCCGGCCAATTGCCCGACAATTACGGGATCGGAGAGCGGGAATATCCGGCGAGCTTCGGCGCCCAGCTGGTGCACCCCTTCACCCAATAAGCGCGGCGCGACTCGCGCCAGTGTCGGCCTTTCGCGGGCATCGTTAACGAATCCTCATCGCCACGCCGATTTGCACTTCGTTCACGAATTTGCAGTCAAGTGTATAGGCCGATGGACGGTCGGTTCCGCGTAGCGTTTCGGAGCGTATCGATGATGGCGTTTTGCCGGCGCGCCAGATCGGCCCAGACCGCGCTGGCTTGGCTCTTCGCGACTGTCTTTCTTGCCGCGATGGCCACCGCGGCTGCCGCCGAACAGCCGATCACAGTGCACCTCGACCAGGCCAAGATCCTCAAGCTTCCCGACCGCGCCGCCACCGTGGTGATCGGCGATCCTCTGATTGCCGACCTCTCGATCCAGCCTGGCGGCCTCGCCGTCGTCACCGGCAAGGCATACGGCGCCACCAATGTCGTTGTCCTGGACAAAACCGGCGCCGTGCTCCTCGAAAAGAACCTTGAGGTCAAGGGTCCCGACAACGAGCCGCTGGTCGTGGTCTACCGCGGCCTGACGCGGCAGACCTATAGCTGCACGCCCGACTGTTCGCCGCGGGTCACGCTCGGCGATACCAGCGCGGACGACTTTGACAAGGACACCAAAGCTCCAACCGACTACTTCGGCAAGACGCTCACTCAAAGCGTCACCCGCTCCAACCAAGCGGTAGCCGCAGGCTCCGGGCACTAGTCCGAGGGCCGGCATTTTCCGAACCGTGCTCTGGGGCCCGCGGCAGGGTTAGCGGTGGCTTAAAGCCTGCACCGCCATTCTCAGCGATTGCCGCAATAAATCGCCAACGCGCCGCTGCTATCGCTCAACGGTGAGGCTTCGCATTGTTGCGACCTTCTTTGCGTGAGGCCGCCATGACCAGTCGAGCCGTGTTCAGTCGAGTTATGCCAAATCGAGCGGTAGCCATTCGAGCTGTGTTCGGTCGGACGCCAGGCGTTCGAACCGGGCTGACGCGGCTCGGCAAAATCCTCGCGCCGCCGCTGCTGCGCCGTTTTCTAAGGCAAAGCGAGGCCGGGACCACCATCGAGTTCGCTCTGCTTGCGGCGCCGTTTGTCGCCGGCATGCTGGCGATCATGCAAACGGCGATCATCTTCTTTGCCGGCCAGACGCTCGAGACGGCGGCGGCTTCCTCCGCGCGATTGATCTTTACCGGTCAGGCGCAGATCGCCGGCTGGACCGCGGCGCAATTCAAGTCGCAGGTCTGCAACCAGATGCACGGCATCTTCGACTGCAGCAACGGCGTCTATGTCGACGTCGAGACCTATCCGTCATTTTCGGCAGTCAACACGGGAATGCCGGTAACGAACGGCGCGCTCAACACTTCGGCGCTCGGCTACAATCCGGGCGGGCCGGGCGACATCGTCATGTTGCGGCTCTATTACCAGTATCCGGTGTTCATGAATTTGCTTGGCTTCAATCTGAGCAATTTGAACGGCGGCTACGATCTTTTCGCCGCCACCGCAATTTTCAAAAACGAACCTTACGCAGCATCATCTTGAGGGGGCGCGCCATGAAGCTGTTTGCCGCTATTGCGGATTGCCGGTCGCGCTTGGCCGCCGACTGCCGCGGTATTTCGGCGGTCGAATTCGCCATGCTGATGCCGGTGATGTTGACGCTCCTGCTCGGCAGCGTCGAAGCGTCGCAAGGCATCGCCGCGGATCGCAAAGTCGAGCTGACCGCGCACACGCTGGCCGATCTCGCCAGTCAATATACTGCGATCAACAATGCCGAGATGAGCAACATTCTCAACGCCGGTTCGGCGGTCATCGCGCCCTATCCGGTCGCGCCGCTGAAGGAAGTCGTATCGGAGATCGCGATCGACTCGAACGGCAATGCCACGGTGGTGTGGAGCGATACGCTCAACGGCACCGCGCTCACCGTCGGCCAGAGCCTCAGCGTGCCGTCGTCGCTGGCAACGCCGAATAGCTATCTGATCCTGGCCCAGGTCCAGTACGGCTATAATCCGACCTACGGCTACGTGTTGACCGGTACTGTGAATTTGAGCGATCAAAGCTACGTGCGACCGCGGGAATCGAATTCGATCGCACGCACGGCATCGTGATCAGGAGCCAGCAATCGGTAATCAGATCGGAATTATTGCTGCTCTGATTACTGATTACTGACTCCTGGTATCGGCAGCGCCGTCGTCGATTTGATCTTTTCCATCGCGAAGCGCGAGGTCACGTTCTTCAGCGGCACCGTGGCTATCAGGCGCTTATAGAAGGCGTCATAGCCGGCGATATCGGGCACCACCACGCGCAGCATGTAGTCGACGTCACCGGCCATACGGTAGAACTCCATGACTTCCGGCATGGCGGTGACCGTCTTGGCGAAGCGATCGAGCCATTCCTGCGAGTGATCGCCGGTTTCGACCGAGACGAAGACGCTAATGCCAAGCCCGATGCGGTCTTGATCGACCAGTGCCACCCGCTTGACGATGACGCCGTCGGCTTCGAGCCGCTGAATGCGCTTCCAGCATGGCGTCGACGACAGTCCGACGCGCTGACCGATGTCGGCGACCGAAAGGGCGGCATTATCCTGCAGAACAGCAAGGATTTTTCTATCCGTTGCGTCCATCAAATTTAATATTCCAATATCCCAGCCACATCGCTCTTTATAGAGAAAATTATGCTAAATCAAGCGGGCGCGCGGCGTTGCAAACTGCATCCGTCCGGCGCGCCGCAACCGCCCTCTCAATTCCAAGGAAGGATTAGAGGAATTACCAGCGCGGCGGGCAGACGCGCACGAGAGACGGGCGGTAGGGCGCAAACTGCTCCACCAGGTAGCAATTGCCGTAGAGCGAATAGCCCATGATCGGGAAGTAGCCGTAGCTGTAAGGCAAAACGTCGGGGCGCTGCCAGCTTGTGCGCCATTTCCTGACATGATGATGCGCCTGGGCCGTGCCCGAGGCGGCGATGACGACGCCGATCGCGAGAGCCGCCGCCACGCATTTCGAGACGATATGCTGCATAGGTCTGTCCTTTCCCGACACCCGCGCTGCTAGCGCTGAGACTGTAATGCTTCGTCGCTGCGCGCCGCGCAATGCGGTTGCGGGGCGTCTTTCGCCAGGAGTGCCTCGACTTCGGCGCGCGTCGGCGCGCCCGAGGAGCCGCCGAGCCGGCCGCATTTGAGGCCGGCGACCGCGGCGCCAAAGCGCATGGCGGCGACCTCGCTCTGGCCCTCGGCCAGCGCCAGCACGAACCCGCCGTGCAAAGCGTCGCCGGCGCCGAGCGTATCCACGGCATCGATCTGGAACACCGGCACCCGGCGCAGCGCGTCGCCATCGCGGTAGATGATGTCGTCGGGGCCATTGCTCACCGCGAGAAAGGCGTCGGTGTTGCGCGCGATGCGCTGCAAGCCGTCGCCGAGATCGGCCAGCCCGGTCGTGGCGCGCAGGCATTCGGACGAGAAAATGACGTGGGTCGCCACGGCGAACAGCGGATCGTCCTCGACTGTCGGCCGGTCGCCGTCGAGTACTACGGGCAGGCCGCGGGCACGCGCAGCAACGCAGATCGGCCGCACGAAATCCGGATAGCGGTTGTCGGCCAGGACCGCGTCGGCTGCGGCGACGACGGCTGACGGATTGTGCGGCGCCGTCGCCGCGATGCGTTCGTCGCGATAGGTCACAATGGTGCGGTCGCCCCGTGCGTTCATGAAAATCGCCGACAGCGCGGTCGAAAGTCCGTCGACGCGCTGACAGAAGCTGCAGTCGACCTGTTCACGGGTCAGGGCCTTGAGCACGCGATCGCCGTTGTCGTCTTCGCCGGCGGGACCGCCCATCGGCCCGGCAAGCGCGGCGGAGCCGCCGAGCCGGGCAATCGCCAGCGCCGCGTTGGCCGCGCAGCCGCCATTGACGACGAAAAATCCCTTGGCCTGCACCTTGCCGTCAGGCTGGGGAAATTCATCGACGCGGAACACCTCGTCGAGCACGATAATGCCGGCGCACAGGATGCGCGGCGCGCCGCGGCGGGTGGAAGTCTCAGTTGAGAACATTGCAGCCGTCCTCGACAAAACTGCGGATGATGTGATGGGCGATGGCGACCGGCGGCGGCGTGGTTAGACCGGCCGGGTGCTGCCGCTTGAGCATGGCCACCAGTTCGTCGCGGTCGAACCAGCGCGCGTCCTCCAATTCGTCGCGATCGACCACAATGGAGTCGGACAACGCCTCGGCATGGCAGCCGATCATGATCGAGGACGGGAATGGCCACGGTTGTGAGGCGAAATATTTGATCCGGCCGCAAGCGATGCCGACTTCCTCCAGCACTTCGCGGCGCACGGCTTCCTCGATCGATTCGCCGGGCTCGGCGAAGCCGGCCAGACACGACCACATGGTCGGCGCGAAGCGGGGCGAACGGCCGAGCACGCAGCGTTCACCGGCGATCGCCAGCATGATGACGACGGGATCGGTGCGCGGGAAATGCTCGGCGCCGCAGGCCGGACAATCGCGCCGCCAGCCGGCCTGAACGACGTCGGTTCTGGCGCCGCAATTCGGACAATGAGAATGCCGCGCATGCCAGGCGAGCAGCGCTTTGGCTTCGGCGAGCGGCGGCAAATGCTCGGGCTCAACGAGGCCCTGCACCGCAATCGAGCGCAGATCGGTGATTTTCAGATCATCGCGCGCCTTGAGGAGCTCGATCGCCTGCGCATCGAGCCGGAAGCCGAAACGCGGCGCCTCGTCCATCAGGCCGAGGAATACGATTTCATGCACCCGGCCGAGGGCGCGCGCCTCGGCCGGCGCAAATAACGGATCGCAGGCCGGGGATGAAGCTTTCAGCACGATCAGTTCGCCTCCGATGACGTAGGCACCGGCCCGGACATCGGCGCTTAATCTTTTCAGCGCCGCGTCATCGCCGCGCAAGGAGGCAACGCGATCGATGCGGCTCGCGATGTAGCCGAGCCGCGGCGGGGGACCGAGATCGGAGCGCGGGGACACGATCAACGGCGGACGCTCGTCGTCACTCGGCCGCTTCGCGCAGCGGCCGCGGATGGAACGTGTCATAGAGTTCGGGCCGCTGCCATTGCGGTCCGAGCACGCCCTGCTTGGCGCCGCAGTTGAGCGACGCGCCGATATCATCGCGTGTCGCGCGCAGATAGCGCACGCGCTCGAGGCTGACATCGACCAAACTCAAGCCCGCGGCCGTGCTCTCGAACAAAATTTCCTCCGGCCCCGCCACCATGGCGAGCCCGCGCTGCGCGTGATCGAACAGATTCTGCGTCGTCACCACGATCGCCAGATTCTCGATGGCGCGCGCGAAGATCAGGGTCCGCCAGGTCTGCCACAGCCGGCGCTTGTCAATGCCGGCCGGCATGAAAATCAATTCGGCCCCGCGCAACGCAAGCGCCCGCGTCACTTCGGGCATATAGACTTCGCTGCACATCGCGAGCCCGACTTTGCCGTGCACGGTATCGAACACCGGATAGTCGCCGCCCGCGACGTATTTGAAGTCCCAGGCCGTACCGCCGGTATAGATCCACGGCCCATTCGGATGCGTGCGGCGGTAGCGCGCCGGCGCGCGGCCGTCGGGAAAGACCATCGCCGTGAGATTGTAGGCCGTCGCGGCCTTGGCATCGATCGGCTCAAGCGTGCCGAACACGACATGCACGCGGTGCTTGACCGCGGCTTCCGCAAGCGCCGCGGTCGGATCGTAATTCGCCGGCATGCGCCACGGCCCTGGATAACTTTCGGGGAAGCAGACGAAGTCGGCACCTTCGCCGGCGGCGCGCTCGACCGTTCGCACCGCATCGGCGACGTTCCTTTCGTCCTCGGGCGGCTGGTGCGTGATCGGCTGCACAACGGCAATGCGGAAGGTCATGGTCACGCTCCTCTAGCCGCGTCCGGACGCATGGTGTGCGCGCTTGACTACGCTGGATTGAAGCCGCACCGGGGTGGCTGGTCAAGGCGCGCCACCGGTTCCATCGCACGGCAAGCGGCGAATATCCCGCGGACCCGTGGCAAAAATGCAAATGGCCGGCAGCGAGCCGGCCATCGCATGGGATAGAAGTCGATCGCGCTCAGTAGAAAGCGTCGTAGATGACGTCAACGATCGCGCCGCTGCGCACATCGACCAGCAGCAGATCAGGTCCGTAGCGCACCCATTGATCGCCGGGCGGCGGCGGCGGCAGGCCGAGGTCGGCCCAGTCCATGAAATAATAGTCCGGAGCCAGGAACAACGGCGGCAGGATCGCGCCGACGCCCCAGCGGCGATAGGACCAGCCCGGCGGGTAGACGAATTCGTGCCGCGCATGGAAGCGGTTGAACTCATGGCCGTGATAGCTGAATTGCGCACCGGGCGGACCGCCCGGATGCACGAAGGCGGCCGGCGGGCCGGGTGGGTGCGGCGGACCACCCATTTGTCCGGGCGGATGCGGAGGACCTCCCATCTGGCCGTGTTGCGGACCGATCTGCTTGAACTGCGGGTGCGGCTGACCGGGCGGTGGCCCCATTGGATGCGGGGGCGGATGCGGCGGACCGCCGGGATGGGCGCCGGGCGGCCCCTTATGCTGTTCGTCGTGATGCTCCTGCGCCGCGGCTAAAGCCGGCAATACGAGGGCAAAGATCGCGGCAATCGCGAAACTACGGCGCATGGCGTTCCTTTCGCTCGATTCGGGAAAGTCGCCAACACTAGCAGGTTGCCGCGGCTAAGTCGCGCGCCGCGGTGCGGTCCCGTCAATGCCGGGTGAGCCAGGAGCGCGCGGCGCGCTGCGCAGCGGCGATATCGGCGGACGACATCTCCTGGGCAAGGTCGCGCCGATGACGCACCGCTTCGCGCGAACCGCGCATGGCTGCGATGTTGAACCATTTATGCGCGGTAACCATATCGGCCGGCACGGTTTCGCCGGTGGAATACATCAGCCCCAGCCGGTAAAACTCCTCGGCGCCGGCGCCGAAGCTCACGGCTTGGTCTTGGCTTTGAGTGGCTCCTATCGACATCGGAACGCTCCCTTCGTCTATTCTCGCCTGCGGCGATGTTGACGGCAGGTTGCGGCAACCGACGCGGGCGCGAAATTCGGGAATTCTCCATAAGGGGATTTCCGTAAGGGTGCACGCTACACTGCCGCAAGACGACGAGGAGGAAACCGGGAAGTGCCACGCATGCCACGCGTCGCCATCATCGGCGGCGGCATCGGCGGACTGACCGCAGCGCTGGCGCTCGAACAACGCGGCGCCGAAGTGATCGTTTGCGAGCAATCGCCGGTGCATAGCGAGATCGGCGCCGGCATCAATCTCACCCCCAATGCCGTGAAAGCGTTCCGCGCGCTCGGCGCCGACCGGGCGGTCGAAGACATCAGCTGGGCGTCGGAGTTTCAGATCATCCGGTCCTGGAAAAGCGGCCGCACCATTTCGCGGATCCGCCGCGGCGATTTCCGCGAGAAATTCGGCGCGCCGTTGCTCACCATGCACCGCGCCGACCTGCTCGACGTGCTGCGCGGCGCATTGCGAGCGACCGAAATCCGCCTCGGCAAGCGCTGCGTCGGCGTCGACCCCTGCGACGGCGTTAAGCGGCCGGCCGCAGCGCAGTTTGCCGACGGCAGCGCAATCGAGGCTGATCTCGTGGTCGGCGCCGACGGCATCCATTCCGCGGTGCGGCGGAGCCTGTTCGGCGCCGACGCGCCGCGCTTCACCGGATGCATCTGCTGGCGCGGCATGGCGCCGGTCGAGGCCGTGCCGTCCGACATCAACACCGCCGACGGCACCATGTGGATGGGACCGCACGGCCATGTCGTGCATTACCGCGTGCGCCGCGGCGAGCTCCTCAATATCGTCGCCCACATCGACAGCGATGCCTGGACCGAAGAATCCTGGACACATGAATGTGACGTGTCGGAAGTAACGGCGGCCTATGCCCGCTGGCATCGCGATCTCACCCGGCTCTATCCGTGCAGCACGCGCTGGTACAAATGGGCGCTGTACGACCGCGACCCGCTGCAGCGCTGGAGCAAGGGCCGCGCCACGCTGCTCGGCGACTCCGCGCATGCCATGCTGCCTTATCTGGCGCAGGGCGCCGGCATGGCGATCGAGGACGGCTGCGTGCTGGCGGCGATCGTGGCGCGGCACGCCGACAATCTTGGCGACGCGCTCATTGCCTATGAGCAGACGCGGGCGCCGCGTGCGACCATGGCCGTGCTCGGCTCACGCGCCCGCGCCAAGGAGAACCACCTGGCCTCGCCCTGGGCGCGATTGAAGCGCGACGTGAAATTCAAGTTGCGGGAACGCTTCGCCGCCGGCCGCAGCGACAACACCGCGTTCCAGGTCGGCTGGCTGTATGGTTACGACGTCGCGAAGGAAGTGGCTTAGAAACGCGAAGCCGCGCGAAATGGAGGCATCTTGCGCCTCGCCTTTTGTGTCGCGCGGCAAGAGCGTCCACGCATCATCGTAGGCGGGCACAAATAGCAGCGCCCTGCGCCGGTTATCGATTGATTTCGGGCTCGACGAGGCTCGCGAGATTACGCAACGAATCCTGCCAGCCGAGATAGCACGCCTCAACAGGAATGGCGTCGGGTATGCCTTCCTGGACGATGTTCGCCTCGGTGCCGACCGAGACCGGCCTGAAGGTTACCGTCACCCGCATTTCGCCCGGCAGATTGGGATCATCGAATTTATCCGTGTAGCGCACGCGCTCACCGGGCAAGAGCTCCAAATATTCTCCATCGAAAGAATGGCTCTGGCCGGTGGTGAAATTGCGGAACGACATCCTGAAAGTGCCGCCAAGCTTGGCATCGAGGTGGTGCACGCTGCAGGTAAAGCCGTTCGGCGGCAGCCATTTCGCAAGCGCGTCAGCTTCGATGAACGCGCGATAGACCTTCTCGGGCTTGGCCGTCAAAACGCGGTGCAAACGAACGGTACCGGGCATGCATTTTCTCCTTACGTCGCCGCGGCCAATCAGCGTGTCAGGCGTTGGCCGCCTGCTCCATCGCCAGCGCCGCTTTGAGGCTGTCGAGGTCGCGATAGATCGACGCCACCGCCATGACCTTGCCGCCGCGCTTGTAGCGCACGACGCAGTCGCGGCCCATGACGTCGCCATCGATCGCAATCTCGTCCCAGCCTTCGGCATGGCCGACATAATTGATCGGCACGTCATAATGCTGGCTCCAGAAGAACGGGGCGAAGGCCAGCGGGGAGCGCTCACCGAGCATAGCGAGCGCCGCGGTCTGGCCCTGGCGTTCGGCGACCACCCAATGCTCGACGCGGATAGTTGCGCCGCTGATGCGGTCGGGCCAGCGCGCGATATCGCCGGCCGCGTAAATATCGGGCACGCTGGTCTCCATGTATTCGTTGACGGCGACGCCCTTATTCACGGCAAGCCCGGCCGCTTCGGCGAGCGCAAGCCGCGGACGAACGCCGACGCCGATGACGACGAGATCGGCCGCCACCAGCGTGCCGCCGCTCTTGAGCGTCACGTCTTTATCGCCGATGGCGGTGACGCCGTTCTCCAGATGAAAATGGACGCCGTGCTCCTCGTGCAGAGCGCGGACGAAATCGCCGATCTCGCGCCCGAACACCCGCTCCAGTGGGCGCTGTTCCGGCGCGACGATATGGATGTCGAGATCGCGCGCCCGCAGCGACGCCGCCACTTCCAGACCGATGAAGCTCGCGCCGATCACCACCGCCCTTTTGGCGGACTGCGCCGCCGCAATGATGGCGCGGCTGTCGGAGAACGAGCGCAAGGTATGAACGTGGCGCTTGCCGGCGCCGGGCAAGTCGAGCCGCACTGGCTCGGCGCCGGTCGCGAGCAAAAGCTTGTCGAAAGCGAGCGTCTCGCCGCCGGCGAGCGTCAGCTGCTTGCTCCTGGCGTCGAGCGCCTTGACTTCGGTGTTGAGGCGGAGATCGATCTTGTTGTCGCGGTACCAGTCGTCGCCGCGCAGCGGCACCCAGTCGTCCGGCGCGCTGCCGGCGAGATAATCCTTCGACAGATTGGGGCGATCGACCGGCGCCGCATCGTCACTACTGAGCATGGTGATCGAACCGGCAAAACCGCGCCGCCGCAGCATTTCGGCGCAAGCGAAACCGGCAGCGCCGCCGCCGACGATGCCGATGCGTTGCGGCGGCGGCGACGATTTGGCGGGCGCCGGCTGCTCCTTCCTGCCGTGGACGAAAATCCGCCCGTCGCGCTCCTCGACCTGCCAGCAGGCAAGCGGCGACAGCGCCGGCGCCGACAGCGCCTCGCCGGTCGCGAGGCTGAAATGGGCATGATGCCAGGGGCAGCGCACGGTGTCGCCGACCATCAGCCCTTCGGCGAGCGGCCCGTGATAATGCGTGCAGTGCGCCGACACTGCGAAGATGCGAGTGCCGCGGCGTGCCAGCAGAACCTCCTCGTCGCCGACATGGCCGGCGAGCATGGCGCCGTCGACGAG
Organism: Xanthobacteraceae bacterium; assembly: GCA_035515455.1. GTDB lineage: Bacteria > Pseudomonadota > Alphaproteobacteria > Rhizobiales > Xanthobacteraceae > BOG-931. The sequence goes on along the minus strand of DATJBH010000081.1, from coordinate 33,122 downwards.
ATCGGCCGCCGCGATGCCGGCGGCGAGATCGGGTCCGGAGGGCTTGTTGCCGTTGTCTGCCATGCTTGTCCTCCGGTGCCGGCGATCAAGACGTCTCGTCTGTGCCAATAATACCGCAAGCGGCGCCGAGTTGCCTTCGCGACGGCACGGCAGGCAATGCACTACCCCTCGCCCGGCGAACCTGACAAACTGCGGCCTAACGCGTGAGCTTTAGGGAGATTTCGCCATGGCAGCCCGCATCCGCCACATCGCGCTTTGCGTCAAAGACATCAAGGCCACCGCCGACTTCTACGAGAAGGCGTTCGGGCTCAAGCGCACGCCGATCCGCGAGGGCGCGACCGCCTGGAACTGCTATATGAGCGACGGCGAGGTCAATCTCGCGCTATTGCAGTACAAGAGCGAGGTCGGGGCCGGCGTGCCCAAGGATTTTGTCGGCATCCACCATTTCGGCTTCCAGTGCGACGACCTGCCGGCGCAGCAAGAGAAGGTCGAAGCGGCCGGGGCTGAGTTCTTCTACGATCTCGGCGAGCCCGAGGACGAGGGCTTCGAGCGCAAGTTCAAGGACCCGAACGGCATCATCTTCGATCTCAACTGGAAAGGCTGGCAACTCACCCGCGGCAAGATCAAGAACGCCGTCGGCGGCCTGCGACCGGCGAAGAGCGCGCCGGCGCGAAAGAAGATCGCGGCGGCGCGCAAGAAGGTCGACAAGCGCAGCACGGTGAGCGCGCGGCGCCATCCGGGAGCCCGGAAGGCCGCTCAAGCGAAGCGCGGCAGGTAGGCGGACAAGCGCTCGTTCTCCCGGGCGGGTTGGCTTGCTTTCGCCCCCTCCCCGGCCGATATAGGGGCCGGGAGGTTGGCGGTGGACGAGCCACTCGCCAACCGGGTCAGGTCCGGAAGGAAGCAGCCCTAACGAGCGCGGTTCGGGTCGCTCGTCAGCCTCCCACTTTTATCCACCTTCGACAAACGTGCTTCGCCTCACCCTGTGCGAGGCTGGCCTCGGAGGGCCGTAGCAAGCCGCCATCCTTCGAGGCTCGGCCGTTTTCACGGTCTCGCGCCTCAGGATGAGGCCGAGTAAAATGCGACAATGAACGACGCAACGACACCATCCGCCGTCTATCGCGTGCTGGCGCGCAAATACCGGCCGGCAACCTTCGACGACCTGATCGGCCAGGACGCGATGGTGCGCACCATCGCCAACGGCTTCGAATCCGGCCGCATTCCGCAGGCCTGGATCCTCACCGGCGTGCGCGGCGTCGGCAAGACCACGACGGCGCGCATCCTCGCGCGCGCGCTCAATTACGAATTGCCGGACGGCTCGATCACCGCGCCGACGATCAAGATGCCGGTGCTCGGCACCCATTGCGAAGCGATCATGGAGAGCCGGCATCTCGACGTCATCGAGATGGACGCCGCCTCGCACAACAGCGTCGACGACGTGCGCCAGATCAACGACGCCATCCGCTACGCGCCGGTCTCGGCGCGCTACAAGGTCTATATCCTCGACGAAGTGCACATGCTGTCCGGCGCCGCCTTCAACGCGCTCCTTAAGACGCTGGAAGAGCCGCCGCCGCACGCCAAATTCGTCTTCGCCACCACCGAAATCCGAAAAGTGCCGATCACCGTGCTGTCGCGCTGCCAGCGCTTCGATCTGCGCCGGGTCGACGCCGCGCTGTTGGTCAAGCACCTGCAGGGCATCGCCGGCAAGGAAGCGATCGAAGCCGAGCCGGAGGCGCTGGCGCTGATCGCGCGCGCCGCGGAGGGCTCGGTGCGCGATTCGCTCTCTTTGTTTGACCAAGCCATCGCTCACGCCGCAGGACCGGTGCGCGCCGAGGACGTGCGCGGGATGCTCGGCCTTGCCGACCGCACCCGCGTCATCGACCTGTTCGAGGCGCTGATGCGCGCCGACATCGCCGCGGCGATCAAGGAACTGCGCGACCAATATGACAGCGGCGCCGATCCGGCGTTGGTGCTCGGCGACCTCGCCGAATTCACCCATTTTGTCACGCGGGTGAAAATCGTGCCAAGTCTCGCCGACGACGTTTCGCTCACCGAGGCCGAGCGCACGCGCGGCCGCGACTTCGCCACCAAGCTGTCGATGCGGGTCTTGGCGCGCACCTGGCAGCTGCTGCTCAAGGGTATCGCCGAAGTAGAGGCCGCCGGCCGGCCGATCGATGCCGCCGACATGGTCCTGGTGCGCATCGCCTATGCCGCCGACCTGCCGACGCCCGACGAAGTCGTCCGCTCGCTCGGCGATACGCGAAGCGGCAATGGCGCGGCGACCAGCGCGCCGGCAGCGCCGCCGCGGGCCGAGTTCCGCAACGAGGCCCCGCGCGGCAGCCGGGGGCCGCTCGCCTCTGCCGCACCGCTGGCGGCGCCGCGGCAATCCGAAAATCCGGCACAATTCGACGAACCGGTAGCGCGCGAAAGCGAGTTCCGCGCGGTCACGAGCTTTGCCGAACTCATCGCGCTAGCCGCCGAGAATCGCGACCTCGCCATGAAAAGCGCGCTGGAGCGCGACGTGCGGCTGGTCCGCTTCGAAGATGGCACGCTCGAGCTCGCGCTGGAGCCGAGCGCGCGCAAGACGCTGGTTCAGGAGCTGTCCAAGAAGCTGGCGCAATGGACCGGCCGGCGCTGGATGGTCGCGGTCTCGGCCGAAACCGGCATGCCGAGTCTCCGCGCGCAGGCTGACGCCCGCAAGGCTGAGCTGAAAGACGAGGTGCGCGAGGACCCCCTGGTCCAGGCGGTGCTGCAACGCTTCCCCGGCGCCGAAATTGTTGACGTGCGGCCGCCGGCGGGAGACGCCGAAGAGTTGCCGCCGGAAGCGAACGAAAGCGATCCCGATGCCTGATTTTCTCGGCCTGATGAAGCAGGCCACCGAACTGAAGTCGAAAATGGAAGCCATGCAAGCCGAGCTCGACCGGCTTGAGGTCGAAGGCTCGGCCGGCGGCGGCATGGTCGGCGTGAAGATTTCCGGCAAAGGCGATCTGCGCAGCGTCACCATCGACGATTCGCTGTTCAAGCCCGACCAGAAGGAAATCGTCGAAGACCTTCTCGTCGCCGCGCATGCCGACGCCAAGCGCAAGCTCGAAACGCAGCTCGCCGAGAAGATGCAGGCGCTGACCGGCGGTCTGCCGCTGCCGCCGGGGCTGAAATTGTTCTGATGCTGGCGCCGCGGCGCCGGTCAGGGCGCGCCGGCCCGCGTATTGGGCCCTGCGACGCGGTAATAGCCGACGAACAACAGGATCAAGAATCCGACCAGCAAGGAGGCAAAGCGGAGCCGATTTTCCAGGTAGTCCCAATAACTCCAATAGCCCGAACCGGCCGCAACAATACCGCCGAATATCAATCCCGTACCGATCGCGTAGAGCGGCAGGTAAGCGCCGATCAAGATGGCGGCAACGCCCAGCGGCGCGGCGATAACAATGAGGTGCTTAGCGAAATCCTTGGCCGCCGCCTTATATGCTTCCGACCTTTCGTGCTGCGCCTTCTGCCATTCGCGCTGCTCATCCTGGTATTTTTGCCGCTCTTCAGCGGTCGCATTTGAACCGGGAACGATAACGGACGACACGACGTATTGCATTTGCGGCGGCGGATAGATCGACGCGACCCCGTAATAGACCAATAGAGGAAAGATCACCGCGATGCCGAATCCGATCGCTATCTGCCGCGCCAGCATGTCGCCCTCCCCGGCTAATGCGGGTAGGCTATCGCGGCTTTCGCCTGACCGCCATTGAGTTCAGCAGCGTCCGTATGCCCGCAATTTCTGCCGGTCCCGAAATCGAACGTCTCATCCAGCTCCTGGCGCGGCTGCCCGGGCTCGGCCCGCGCTCGGCGCGGCGCGCCGCCTTGTTTCTCATCAAGAAACGCGAAGCGTTGATGGCGCCGCTCGCCGCCGCCTTGGCGACCGCGATGGAGAAGATCGAGGTGTGCCGGATTTGCGGCAATATCGACACGCAAAATCCCTGCACCGTGTGCACCGATCCCAAGCGTGACGCCTCGGCCATCGTCGTGGTGTCGGACGTCGCCGACTTGTGGGCGCTGGAGCGGGCGCACGCCATCAATGCGCGCTACCACGTGCTCGGCGGCACGCTGTCGCCGCTCGACGGCGTCGGTCCGGACGATCTTTCGATCGAGGCGCTGATCAGGCGGGCGAGCGATCCGGCGGTGAAGGAAGTGGTGCTGGCGCTCTCCGCCACGGTCGACGGCCAGAGCACCGCCCATTACATCACCGACCTCCTGCATGAGGCGCAGGAAAAAGGGCAGGTGAAAGTGACGCGGCTTGCCCATGGCGTGCCGGTCGGCGGCGAACTCGACTATCTCGACGAAGGTACGCTGGCCGCCGCGATCCGCAGCCGCACGCCGTTCTAGCGCCACTGCCTGCAAAATAGCCAGCCACCGCCTGCAGGGCGACCACGGCTCCGCGCGGGAGCGCTTATCCGGCCGAAAATCGCCCCGGTATCTGCCGCAGCCGACTTGGCCCGCCGCTTGCATGACAAGACTCGGCGATCTCGGTCTCACTCACCGTGGCGAATTGAGGTTGCTAGAGCCCCGGCATTCCCGGCACCGGGGCTCTACTATTTTGGGGTATCCCGAAGCGCATATCTGATCATTCCCCGCGCTTGCGTTCACGGCGCCGCCTCCGCACATGGGGAGGACAGCGAAGGAGCGCAGCATGACCGATGCGCCGGTTAAGCCCTTTAAGGGCCGCGGCATGGAGGGTTTCGTCGCGACCATGTACGCGCGGCAGGCCGCGCATGACCGCGAGGAACTGGAACAGATTGCCCGCCGCATCGCCGACCTGCTCAATCCGGGTTCGCGCGTTCTCGAAATCGCGCCCGGACCAGGCTATCTCGCCATCGCCTTAGCCAAGCTCACCGGTGGCCGGGTGACCGGGCTCGATATCAGCCGGACCTTCGTGCAGATCGCCGCCGACAATGCGCGGGCGGCCGGCGTGGCGGTCGATTTCGAGCAGGGCGACGCCGCCGATCTGCCGTTTCCCGACGGCCAATTCGATTTCATCGTCTGCCGCGCCGCGTTCAAGAACTTCACGCGCCCGCTGGTCGCACTCAACGAGATGCACCGCGTGCTCAAGGCGGGCGGCACGGCGTTGATCATCGATTTGCGCAAGGACTATTCGCCGCGCGCCGTGAGCGAGTACTTCAAGAACCGCGGGTTTTTCGCGGCCGCGATCATCAAGCTCACCTTCCGCACCATGCTCAAGAGCCGCGCCTATAGCAAAGAGAGCATGATGGGGCTGGTGGCGCAGTCGCAGTTCGGGCAAGGCGAGATCAGGCTCGATCCGATCGGATTCGAACTCTGGCTGCGCAAATGATATGCAGCGGCGCATGAGCGACGACGTGCCCTTCAATAAAGCCTTCGATCTCGAGCCCGGCCGGGTGCGCGAGCTGGCGCCGGGCGTACGCGCGGTGGTCGCCAACAATCCCGGGCCGTTCACCTTCAAGGGCACGATGAGCTACATCATCGGCCGCGGCAAAGTCGCCATCGTTGATCCCGGCCCCGATGACGATGCTCATGTCGCGGCGCTGCTCGATGCCGTGCGCGGCGAGACCGTGACCCATATTTTCGTTACCCATACGCATCGCGACCATTCGCCGGCGGTGCCGAAGGTCAAAGCCGCGACCGGCGCCGAGGTCTATGCCCAAGGTCCGCATCGGCTGGCGCGACCGCTGCATATCGGCGAGACGCGCCGCCTCGATGCTTCCGCCGACATGGATTTCCGTCCCGACGTCGCGCTTGCCGATGGTGACGTTGTGTCGGGCGACGGCTGGACGCTCGAAGCGGTGACGACGCCGGGCCATACCGCCAACCACATGGCTTTCGCTTTCAAGGAAGCCGACCTGCTGTTTGCCGGCGACCATGTGATGGGCTGGTCGACCACCATCGTGGCGCCGCCGGACGGCGCCATGAGCGACTACATGGCGTCGCTGCACAAACTTTCGCGCCGCAGCGAGCCGCTCTATTTGTCCGGCCACGGCATGCCGGTGCCCGACGCGCCGCGCTACGTGGAGCATTTGATCCGCCATCGCCAAGGCCGCGAGGACTCGATCCTGCATCGGCTCCGCAAAGGCGCGGCCGATATCCCGACCATCGTCAAGGCGGTCTATATCGGGCTCGACCCGCGCCTCGCCGGCGCCGCCGCATTATCCGTCCTGGCGCATTTGGAGGACCTGGTGGCGCGCGGGATTGTGAGAACCGAAGGCCCGCCGTCGATCGAAGGCGCCTATCGCTTGGCCGACGTCTTGCCTGGAGGCTGACGCGGCGGCGGCGGCTTTTTCTCCGGCGACGGCGCCGACAGCACGTCGTCGATCGCGTCGATCAGACTGCGCACCCGGGCGGCATTGGTACCGAGATCGTTGCGCCCGTAGCGCGAAGCCGAGCGCACATCGATGCGGGAGCCGTCGGTGGTCGCCCGCACCCGCACTACGACATCGTCGCGGAAGCCGAGAATCGGCGTCCGCGCCACCGCTTCGATGATGCCGTCGCGCACCGGAAGGTTTTGCGGATGGCGCGGATCGGCAGCACGCGGCAAGACTGCCTGCGGCGGCCGCGCATCAACGACGCGCCAGCGCCGCTTGGCGATAACCTTCATCGCGGCGTTATAGGCTTCCTGCGGCGCCGCCGTCGTCTCGTCGGGGGCGATGTCGGGATAGGCGGCGTTCTGCTGCTCGGCGGCGTAGAGCCCGGCATAAGCGATCGGGTTGGCGTCGCGCGGCCGCAACCGGGCGATGGCGTCGAATTGCGGCGGATCGATCGGGTCGGTGGTGATGTCGGAGATCGCCGGCAACCGGTAGGCCTTGATGCCGAGATAGAGCGGATAGGCGATCAGCACGAAACCGATCAGCAAGGCGGTCGCGGCGTGCCGGCCGCCGCCGACACCGTCGCGCCAGATAACGATGCCGGAGCCGAGCGCGAGCAGGATCGCAACACAGGCCAGCACCAGGGCGCCGGCCAGCGTGGACAGCGCCGGAACGATATCGAGCGCGCCGGACCGCACGATGATAACGGCGACGAAAGTCGCGGCGAGCGAAAACAAGGCGATGCGCCGTGCCCAGACGGCAAGCCGCGAGATCGGCTGATCGTGGAGAATGCGGTGGCGCATGAGCGGTCGGGCTAGTGCGAGATGATGTTGCCGGTAGCATTCGCCGGCAGGGGGGCGCAAACCTGTTTGAGCGCGCCCCAGTCCGCCGCGTCAAGCAGCGGCACCGGCGTGCCGACGACAGGAACGCCGTCAATTGCCGCGATCCGGTCCTTGGTCTCGGGATGATCGAGCAAAAGCTTCATTCCCTCTTTCTTGTCGCCGACGATGCGCTTGAGGATCGCCGCGAGGGCATGCGGGTCGCCGCTCGCTTTCGTCATCAGATCAACGCTGTAAGCGTCGGCCGCCGCCTCCTCTCGGCGCGAATAGGACGATTTCAGCACCGTCCGGGCGGCGATGACAACGGCGCCGCCGCCGACAAAATCGCCGAGCATCATTCCGAACAGAAACGACAAACCCGCGGTCTGCAGCACGGTGCGGGTGCCATCGCGATGCGCGACGTGGCCGATCTCGTGCGCGAGCACGCCGGCCAATTCATCGGGCGTCTGCGCCTTGGCGATCAGCCCCTCATCGACGTAGACGCGGCCGCCCGGCAGCGCCATGGCATTGGCTTCGGCGCGGCGCACGACCTCGACATGCAGCGGAAACGGCAGCGCTGCGACGGCTTCAAGCTTGCCGACCAGCTTGTCGAGCGCCGCGCGGCCCGCGGTTTCGCCGGGCGCCGTGCCGCAGGCGAAAGCCGCGCCAAGATGCCCGCTGTCGAGGGTGCCGCGGATGTTGCGGTCGATCGCGTCGCCGAGCCTGCGCTCGGCGGCGAGCGGCACAAGCGGAATGATCCGGCTTGCCAGCGCCGGGAGGCCGAACACCGCGGTGACGACCAGCGAAGCCGCGGCGGCAAAGCTCAGCGCCACGATCTTGCGGCGCAAGAGCCGGTCCGCTGCGCCGCTCCGATCAAGCGCGTCGGCGCGGTCCTCGATCGCCGCGGCCAGCTCCGGCGCGCGGATTTCGAGCCGCGCCAGCAAGGCTTGGCCATGCCGGCCGAGACGGAGCATACCGTCGGGCGCCGACATCCGGCGCAATTCGGCGTAAGCCCATTCGTCCAGCAGCTGATCCTGCGCGCCATCGCCGCGAGCCAGAATGCGCAATGCCGCGTCGCCCGCTTCGACGACGACGAGGTTGCGTGCGCTCGACGTGCCGTCGAAATAGACCGCCGGTCCGCGCAGCGGCTCGCAATTCGCGTCAGTCATTTCGCGCGCATCGCCAATGCCGCATCAGATGCTCCCGACGCCAAGCGCATCGACCAAGCCTTCGCCGAGCGCCGAGTCGGGCGCGCCGGCAGCGCGCACGTTGTCGAGCGCCTCCGCTCCGACGAGCCTGGCAGATTGCGCCACGAGCTGCCAGATCGCGAAGGTGACCACCACTTGATAAATGGTTGACGCACCGAGCACCATTGTTACGTAAATGCCGAGCGAGGCCGCGCTAACCAGAAGCTCCGCCGGCATCGAATCGTGGCTCGATCCAAGCAATTTGTTGCTGACGAAAACGAGCGCGCCGCCGATCGCCGCCACCACCAGCAAATAGGGCAGGACGTAGAGCAGAAAACGCAGATAAACGCGATAGACCTTCGCCGTCGACAAATGCGAGCGCACCGTCACCGCGCCGAAGCGCAGGCCGGAAATCCACCAGCGCAGCATGATGGCGACGAACAGCGGATAGAGCAGGAACATCATGGCGAGGCTCGTTCCGATCGCCGCCGCGACGACCGCGAACACGTCGAGCCCGGTATTGCCGACCAGCAAGCCGAGCGGTTCGGTGTCGCCCTGGGCCATCATCGCGTTGAGCGCGTTCCAATCGACCATGCGTCCGAGCGCGACAAAGGCCAAGACGACGGGCCCGACGATCAGGAGCCAGATCGGCAGACCGCGGAGGAACAGCGCCGAGCCCGATCCGGCAAAGGACCCTTGCAGATCGCCGTACCTTGTGTGACGCATCTTGAAACGTTGCAGGCTTGCTTGCGCCCACGGATAAGCAAGCCCGAGCGTGAGCGCGGCGAGCGTCCACCACAGCAGGGCAAAGGGCGCGTAGCGCCAGGCCGAGCCATGCTGATCGAAACGCACGCCGCGGAACACCGTGCGCGTCAGACGATAACGACGTGCCCGGTACAGCGCGAATTGGCTGAGCAGCACCAGGAGCAAAATCCCGACTGCCATTATTGCGGCGTCCGCAGTGTCGAGGGCCAGCGCCGCCACGGCAATCGTGGTGTAGAGCGGCCCGACGATGGTGATGGCGATCAGGAAGCCGCCGAGGAGTTCCGTGGCAAGCCCGGTATATTCCAGCGTTTCGCCGTCGATCTCGGTATTGGACCACAAATAGCGCCGCACGTCGGTCGCAAACCAGAAGCGATAGATGCCGAGCGTGAGCGCGAGCAGCGCGGCGCCCTTGACGCGCAGCCGCCAATAAGCGGCCTCCCTGCCGAGGAAATCGACCACGCCCGCCGGCGGCGGCATCAAGGCATCAGCCGTCGTCATGACACCCGCAGTAATGGCTCAATGAAATACCGCTTACGTGAGTTCGTGCCGCACTGTCGCGGGTTCAAGCTTACATCGCCAAATGTCCAATTTGCGACGGCTGCCGCCCCCTCGCCCCTTTGAGGGGCGCGGCACATTCGTGCTCGACCCAGTAGCGAGAAAATCGCTTCCGGCGGCGGTCCCGGCGTCCCCGCCTTATTCGTCGATCAACTGCTCCAATTCGACCTGGATGCTTTCCCCCGGCGTGCAGCGATGGCCGGCGCCGGAGGAAAGCAGCATACGGGCTTCCTCGGAGGTCTCGGCCTCGACGCACCATTCCTCCATGCGAGTCACCAGCATCCTGGCATGAAACAGCCGCGGCTTCGCTTTTGCCGCCGGTCGCGGCGGCTCTTTTCTCAATGCGCTGCTGGCCGGCATGACTCCGCGCTCCCGAATCGTCGAATCAGCTGAGTCTAGGCTGAACGCCGGGAAGAACAAAGACGAAACGGTTGATAACTACCGCCGCGATGTGCGCTTGTGGAACGGTGGTTCCCTGATATCGTTGAGTCCAGGTTCCCGAAGAAGAGTAACGGAGTAGTACCGTGGCCCCGCGTGCCTATTGGAAAGGCTATCTGAAGCTGTCGCTCGTTTCCTGCCCGATCGCGCTGTTTCCGGCGACCTCGGAGCGGGAAAAGATCAGCTTCCACCAGCTCAACAAAGAGACCGGCAACCGCATCCGCTACAAGAAGATCGACGCCGAAACCGGCGACGAGGTCGAGAATGCCGACATCGTCAAAGGTTACGAGCTGGCCAAGGGCGAATATATCGAGCTCGAGCCGGAGGAGCTCGAAGCGGTCGCGATCGAATCCAAGCACGCCATCGAGATCGACGAATTCGTGCCGCGCAGCGAAATCGACGAGCTCTATATGCGCGATCCCTATTACATCGTGCCCGACGGCGAGGTCGGCCAGCAGGCCTTCGCGGTGATCCGCGAGGCGATCCGCAAGGAAGGCATGGTGGCGCTCGGCAAAGTCGTCTTCACCTCGCGCGAGCACATCATCGCGCTGGAAGCCCGCGGCAAGGGCATGGTCGGGCTGACGCTGCGCTACCCTTATGAGGTGCGCAACGAAAAGGACTATTTCGACGACATCGAGGACGAAAAGATTCCGAAGGACATGCTCGATCTCGCCATGCACATCGTCGAGAGCAAGACCGGCCATTTCAAGCCGGCCGAGTTCAAGGACGAATACGAGGATGCGCTCAAGGACCTGCTGCGCAAGAAGCAGAAGGGCGAGAAGATCGAGCGGCCGAAAGAGCGCGAGCCGTCGAACGTAGTCAATCTGATGGACGCGCTGCGCCAGAGCGTGAAGGCCGGCGGTGGCGGCCGTGGCGGTGCGCCGCGGGGTCCGGCGAAGCGCGGCAAGAAGAAGGTCGAAGGCCAAAGCGAAATGTTGCTGTCGATCTCTGGCCGGAAGGGTAAAGAAGCGGCCACCAAGCACGTCGCCCGATCCGGTTCGCGGCACAAGAAAGCGAGCTGATGCCGGGCAAGCGCGTCCAGCTCGACGAGGAGACTTGGCGCGCGCTCGATCTGCTCGGCCGCGACCAGATGAAGGATTTCCAGGAACTCGCCGACGAAGCGTTCCGCGATCTATTGAAGAAGCACGGGCGGCCGGTCGACCTTAAAGAGGCGCTGCGGCGAAGTGCCGGCGTTTCCGCCACGGTGCATCGCCTGAAGCCCGTCAAAAAGAAACGGCCTTAGCCACACCTGCCGACGTAAGGCGGTCGACGATGCATCCGCGCGATCTCGGGCGAACGGTGCTGCTGTGCATGATCGGCGGTTCGGCCGACGCCATCGCCTTCCTGCGCTATGGCACGTTCGTCGGGGCGATGACCGGCAACACCGTGCTGCTTGGCATAGACCTGGCGAAAGCGAATCTCGACCGCGCCGGCTTCCATCTCGGCATTGTCGCGATCTTTCTGGCGGCGGTCATCGTCACCGACGTCGCGTTAAAGCTCAGGATTCCGCCGCGCGTGCCGCTGCTGCTTACGGCGCTGATGCTGGGCGGCTCCGAATTCATCGCCAGTCAATGGAGCGCCGCGATCTGCGCCGCCGCGCTCGGCGCGCAGAACGCCGCGGTGCGTACGATCGCCGGCGTGCCGCTCAATACGGTGTTCATCACCGGCAATCTGGCCCGATTGGGGGCGGCGGTGCCGCAAGCCGCGGTGCCGCAGCAGCGGGCGACAGTGGTGGTGCTCGCGGTCGCTTGGCTCGCTTATGCCGCAGGCGCGGTTGCCGGCGCAGCGGCGCTGCATCTGATCGATTACGCCATGATCGTACCGGCGGTCCTGGCGGTCGCGGCGGCGGCGGGGACATCGGCCGAATGTTGTGGCCAGGACTGAAGGCCGACTGCGCAAAACGCACCGGCGCGCCGTGAATTGATCGGTGTTGACACCGCGCCGGATTGGCCGCGACAGTCCCTCCGCCAAGGTTTATTTGCGAATCAACGAGCGAGGGAAATGGCATGCAAAGCGCTGCATCTCACGATTTGGCGGCAGGTCGCCGCACCAAGCCGTCCGGCCGCCGTGTAACTCTGTTGTGGTCCATGGCGTTACTGGCCGGCGCCAGTCTGGCGATGCCGCTTTGCGCCCATGCCGCGGACAAGCATCAGATCGCGCGCGGCAAATATCTGGTGACCTTCGGCAGCTGCACCGACTGCCACACCCCGGGCAGTTTCTTCGGCAAACCGGATATGAGCAAATATCTCGGCGGCTCGGACGTCGGTTTTGCCATTCCGCATCTCGGCGTCTTCGTCGGCCCCAATCTCACCCCCGACAAGGCAACTGGCTTGGGCAATTGGACCACGGCGCAAATCGTCAATGCGTTTACGAAAGGGCAAACCCCGCAGGGCCGCACGCTGGCGCCGGTCATGCCCTGGCACGCTTACGCCAACCTGACCAAGTCGGACGCATTGGCGATCGCGGCTTATCTCAAGAGCTTGCCGGCGGTCTCGCATCAGGTCGCCGGGCCGTTCGGGCCAAACGAAACTCCGACCACCTTCGTGATGGCGGTGATACCGGGCGCGGTTTACGCCAAGCTCTCCAATCCGCCGCCTCCTGCTGCGCCGCCGCCCGCGGCAACGCAAATGGCCCCGCCGGCCGCACCGGCGCCGGCTGCGAGCCCCTCACCGGCCGCACCGGCCGCGCCCGCAGCGAAGTAATTGCCGCGCTTTAGACCCGCGATCCGAAGTTTAATCGGAATCGCGGTCTGGGATTCACAAGCCGAGAAGCCGCTTGCTGTTGCCGCCGGCGAGCGCCGCGATCGTCGCGGCATCGAAGCCGTCGACGCCGGCGATGTGGCCGACCGGATCGTGTTCCAGCATGTCGAACGGGTAATCGGTGCCCATCACCACATGATCGGCGCCGAATACGCGCACCAATTCGGCGAGCTGATACGGCGTGAACACCACGGTGTCGACATAGATGCGCTTGAGATAACTGGTCGGCGGCTGCGGCAGGTCGCCATGGGCATCCGAGCGCGCTCCCCAGGCGTGATCGATGCGGCCGGGATAGGCGCCGAGGTAGCCGCCGCCGTGCACGGCGAGAAGCTTCAGTCCGGGATGCCGCTCCAGCACGCCGTCGAAGATCAGATAGTGCAGCGCGATCGTGGTCTCCAGCGGATTGCCGATGACGTTGTTGAAATAGAACCGCTCGAAACGCGACGCCTCGGTGAAGCCGTTGGGATGGATCATCACCAGAACGCCGAGCTCCTCGGCCTTTTTCCAGAACGGCGCGAAGGCCGGATCGGACAATTCCTTGCCGGCGACATTGGTCAACACCTCGACACCTTTGAAGCCGAGCTTTTTGACGCAGCGTTCGAGCTCCTTGGCCGCCTCGTTGCCGTCCGGCATCGGCACCGAGCCGAAGCCCTTCATGCGGTCGGGATATTTGCCGCAGAATTCGGCAATACCGTCGTTGACGAGCTGCGCCGCCTTCACCGCGATGTCGAGCGGCACCGTGTAGTAGCATTGCAGCGGCGGCGGCGCGATCATCTGGACGTCAATAGCCATGGCGTCGAGATCGGCGAGCCGGTGCTCGTGACCGCGCCGTGCGCTGATGTCGGCTGACTGCTTCTGGGTGAGCGCCTTGGACTCCGGGGTGGCGAAATGAGCAAGCGGCACGGTCGCCATGTCGAGATGCGGCGCGACGAATTTGGCCGCCTCAGGCACGTCGACATGGGCGTGAATGTCGATCGTGACGCTTTTCGGCCGCACGTCGCGGCCGGGCTTGCCGGGCTTGCGCGCCGCGGTCGGACCGTACTTGTTCCACATTTCGGGCATGGGCTTTCCTCAATTCAGCTCGTCCCGCGTCCGCGGGCGCGCTCGAGTGAGCATGAAGACAGGCGGAAGTCCAGAGAGCCGGGCGTCTCGAATTGAGCCGATCGCGGCGCTTTCTGATTGCCCGCTATCGTTTCGATTTTGCTTGGCGCGGCCGCAGATTTGTGAAGGACAGCCGCTTGCGGGACCGCTGCTTCAGCGCTGCGGTCCGCACAGGCTGAGGTCGCGTTCGGCGCGGAACACGTTGCTGTAGAGGTTGGCAATCCACTGCCGACCGCTCGAGGTGACGTTAAGATAGCGGATGGCGGTCTGGATATGCGCCGAAACGCTGTTCCAATAGAATTGCGGGTAGAGATCGGTGAGATCGGCCGGCGAGGTGTAGCCGAGCTGCTTGTTCATGCCGACCTCTTCGAATTCATAATACAGCGCATTGGCCTTGCGCAGATAGTGCGGGTCGCCGAGCTGGCCGATGAGATCGGCCGCGCGCACCAACAACCCCTCTTCGCTGTCGGATTCGTGCGGCCCGTGCGACGAGGGAAAGCGGGTATATTCGATTGCCGCGGCGATCCGCTGGGCGTCGAGCAGCTCGATCTTGGACATTCGGTCCATCACGAACAGCTTGGAGCGCTCGACGTGATAGGGCAGCAGCGCGGCATCCGACGCGCCGCGCGGCAGCTTGGCCTTGTTGCCCTTGCCGTCGATGACATAGCCGTCGGCGCCGTCGCCGCTGAGGATGCCGCGCACATAGCCGATGTCGTGCAGCAGGCAGGCGACCAAGAGATGCGCGTAATCGCTCGGATAAGTCGGCTTCATCAACGAACGGCCTTTCATGATGTCGTAGCCGACCAGCGTCACCAGCATGGTGTGTTCGACATTGTGATAAAGCGCGTCGCTATTGCCGATGCATTCGAGCGCCAACCTCGCGATCGACGGAATGAGTTCCGTCAGATCGGCATGCGTCGATGCGAACCTGCGGCTTAAATGCTCGCCGAGATAGGCTCCCAAGGCCTCGGCCGCCAATTCGGGAACGGTAATCAAGTAATGCCCCTCCGCAACCCTCGCCGGACATGGTGACGGCGAGTTGTGTCATTTGCAATATGCTTTCCAGCGGCGCGCCGCGGTCCGCCGGAGCTGTGGCGCAGCCCTCGGGAGCGGTTATTGTCGCGACAAAAGAATGAACAAATAGGCGCCGGACGCCATAGGGAATAATCCTGGATCGCCAAAGCCGGCGGCCGGGATCGTTAAAACACGCCGAGATGCTGGCGCAGGTCGACGGCGTCGCCCTTGAGCCGCTCCGCCGTCGAAACCACCGCGACGCGGCCGGAATTGAGAATGACGATGTCGTCGGCGATGTCGAAAACGAGTTTCGGGTTCTGCTCGACCAGAACGATGGACAGCCCGCTTTCCTTCAGCTTGCGGATGGTCGCCATGACTTCGGCGACGATTTGCGGGGCGAGCCCTTCGGACGGCTCGTCCATCAACAGAACGCGCGGATTGGCCATCAGCGCCCGGCCGATGGCAAGCATCTGCTGCTCGCCGCCGGACAGGTAGCCGGCGAGCTGACTGCGGCGCTCGGCCAGCCGTGGAAACATGGCGAACACCGTGTCCGCGGTCCACGGCGCGTGCCGCGTGGCAAAGCCGGCATGCGCCGCGACCATGAGGTTCTCGCGCACGGTGAGGCTCTTGAAGATGCGGCGGCCTTGCGGCACCAGCGCGACACCGCGCGCGGCGATGGATTCCGGCGGCAGCCGCGTCACCGCGGTGCCGAACACTTCGACGCCGCCGGCGCGCGGCGGCAACAGCCCGACGCTGACATTCATGCAGGTCGACTTGCCGGCGCCGTTGCGGCCGAGCAAGCCAAGGAGCCGGCCCTCGCCGAGCCGGAACGACACCTGCTGCAGCACGTGGCTGTCGCCGTAATAGGCTTCGATGCCGCAAAGCTCGAGCGCGCTATTCGCCAAGATAGACCTCCCGCGTGCGCGGATCGGCCACCACCTCGGCGCGCGTGCCCTCGACGATGACCTCGCCGAAATGCAGCAGCGTGATGCGGTCGACCAGATCGAGCGCGGTGTCCATGTCGTGCTCGATCATGACGATGGTGACGTCGCGCGGTATGGCGGCAAGGAGCTTGCGCACATCCTGGCGTTCGTCGATCGACAGGCCGGCGAACGGCTCATCGAGCAGCAAGAGTTTGGGGTTCTGCGCCAGCGCCATGGCGATCTCGACCCGGCGCCGCTCGCCGTATGAGGTCTGCGCCAAAGGCCGCGCGGCGATATGATCGAGGCCGACGCGGCGGAGCGCGGCACGGGCCTGTTCGATCAAATGCCGCTGCCGCTCGAGCGGCAGCAGCGGATTCCAGCGCAGCGGCGACAGGCCGAGCAAGGCCAGCATCACGTTGCGCTCAATCGTGTCATGGGTGAACAGCGTGATGATCTGATAAGTCCGCGCCATGCCGAGGTGGCTGCGCTTGCGGCTCGGCGTTCGGGTGATGTCGCGGTCGAACAGCGCCACCGAGCCGGAGTCGGGCGTGATCTCGCCGGTGATCAGGTTGAACAAGGTGGTCTTGCCGGCGCCGTTCGGGCCGATGATCAGCCGCCGCTCGCCCGCGGCGACGCTGAGGTTGACGTTGCTGGTCACGCGCAGGCCGCCGAACGCCTTGCAGAGATCGTTCACGACAAGCGCCGTCATGGCTGCGGCTCCGCGGCGGAGGCGGCCGCGTTCCGAACCGCACCATTCTGCCGGCTCGCCGACCGCCAAGCCAAGCGCGTCAGTCGCACCGCGCCGGGCACCAGGCCTTCCGGCATGAACACGACGATGGCGACAAAGATGGCGCCGAGCATAAAATTCCAGCGCGTGATGTAGGCGCTGACCACGTTCTTGACGATGACGACCAGCGCCGCGCCGACCACCGGGCCGAGCAGCGTTCCGGCGCCGCCCGAGATCACCATCAGCAAACCTTCCGCGGAGGCGGTCAGCGCCAGCGCCTGTGGACTGATGAATTCGGTGTAATAGACGAACAGAATACCGGCGACCGACGTCAGCAGCCCGGAGAACATGAACGCCCAGAACCGGATCATCCAGACGTGATAGCCGAGCGCGTTCAGGCGACGCGGCTGATCGCGGGTGCCGCATAACGCCGCGCCGAACGGTGAGCGCACGAAAACCCGCGCGACGACGACTGCGAGCAAAAATACGATCAGGGTCGCGATATAAAACGCGCGCGGCGAGTCGAGTGACAGGCCGAACGGCGCCGGGCGGGTCGACACGCTGATGCCGTTGTCCCCGCCGGTGATGCTGATCCAGCGATAGGCCAGCCCCCAGATGATTTCGCCGAGCGCCAGCGTGATCATGATGAAGCCGATCCCGGTCGCACGCAGCGCCAGCGCGGCAAAGCCGGCGGTGGCGACAAGGCCCGCCGCCAAACCAGCCGAGATGGCGACCGTATGGCCGTGGCCTGCCTGGAGCATATAGGCGACGACATAGGCGGCGACGCCGAACAGGCCGGCATGGCCGAGCGACACCAGGCCGGCATAGCCGACCAGCACGTTGATCCCCAGCGCGAACACCGCGTAGAGCAGGATCTGGCTCGCGATGTTGACGTAATAAACCTGCTGGACGACGTAGGGCACTGCGATCAGCGCCAGGACGGCGAGAGCGATAGCGACCCGGCGCATAATGACGCCGCCCGTCAGCTCATGGATCATCGGACCTGCCGCCGGACTGTTCACAGAATCTGACCCCCGAACAGACCCTGCGGCCTTAACACCAGGACGAGTACCATCGGCAGAAACAGCACGAAATAGGCGAGTTCCGGCAACAGCGCCTGACCGAAATTGTAGATGAAGCCGATGATGATGCTGCCGACGAACGAACCGAGCAGACTGCCGGTGCCGCCGAGGATGACGACGACCAAAGCGAGCGGCAGCATGTCTTGATCGAGACCCGGATAGACCGACAGGATCGGGCCGCTGATGACCCCGGCGAAGCCGGCCAAGCCGGCGCCGAGCGCAAAGACGACGGTGAAGAGCTGCGAGACGCGGATGCCGACCACACGCGCCATCTGCGGATCATCGACTCCGGCACGGATCATAGCGCCTAGCCGTGTGCGCTCCAGCATCAGCCACAGCGCGACGGCGAACACCACTGCGATCAGGATCACCGCCATGCGGTACAGCGGGAAGGCCGCGCCGCCGATGCGGATGAAGCCGGCGAGATGCGGCGGCGTCGCCACCGAGATCGGATCGCCGCCCCAGCCCATGAGGCACAGATCGGCGGCCATGAAGGAAACCCCGAGCGTCACCAGCACCTGCGCCAATTGCTGACCGGCGAGCCGGCGCAGCAGGAGGCGCTCCATCAGTGCGCCCAAGACCGCGACCTCGATCGCAGCGATGATCGCAGCCACCCAGAAGTTCAGCGAAAATCCCGACGTGCCCCCCAACAGCGAGCTGCCCAGATAGGCGCCGACCATGAACATCGAGCCATGGGTCAGGTTGGGAATGCGCATCAGCCCGAAGATCAAAGAAAATCCAGCCGACAGCAAAAACAACAGCCCGCCGAAGGTCACGCTGTTGACGGTGAGCAGCACCCAAAATGTCATACCCACCGCCCCACAGTGTCACCGCCCGAATCGCGCCTACCGCGATCCGGCATCGTCCTGCGCATCCTGCTCCGATCTCCCTCCGGCTCGGCGCAGCCGGCTTACGAATCGATACTCAGCACTTGGTCAACGGCGGGTAATCGCGCGAATAGACTGGGTGCGCCAGGAACTCCGCCTCGGGCCAAGTCCAGAACTGACTGACATTCTCGTAGGTTTTGATGACCTCGTTCCAAAGCTTCAGTCCGTATTTGGCACCTTCCTTGCCGATCCGGCGGATATAGAACGTACCGACCACATTGTTGAGGTGATCGAACTTTAGCGGCCCGCGCGGCGTGTCGGTGAGACTGACCGCCTTGAGCGCCGCCATGAACTTTTCCTTGTCGCTCGACTCGCCGCCGGTCGCCTTCAGCGCGGCATCGACCACTTGGCAATTGACGTAGAGCAGCGCGGCGTACTGACCGGGGACGGCGTTGTAATTCTTGAGCATGCCGTCGATGAAACGCTTGTTGGCGTCGGTTTCGACCGCAAGCGTGTAGGGG
This sequence comes from Xanthobacteraceae bacterium, assembly GCA_035515455.1. Lineage (GTDB taxonomy): Bacteria > Pseudomonadota > Alphaproteobacteria > Rhizobiales > Xanthobacteraceae > BOG-931. Next base: position 14,088 of record DATJBH010000081.1, on the reverse strand, counting down.
CAGCAACTGACCAGACCGATCGCCTCATCGCCATAGCTCTTGAGCAGCGCGTCGTCGGCGCCGGTCTCGCCCGTGACCACCGGATACTTCAATCCGGCGCTGGCATACGCCTTCATGAAGCGCAGCGGATTGGATCCAGCAAATCCTTGGCAGACCACGTCGCAATCGCTGATCTGCGCCACATAGGGCGTGTAGTCCGGTGTCACCAGCGGCGGCCACAGCTTGTTGACGACGCAGCCGCCGTCCTTCTGGAAGGCCGCCTGGAAGCCGCCGATCTGCTCGTAGCCGAAGGCGAAATCCTCAGTGATGCAGAAGGCGCGCTTGAGCTTGAGCTCGGTCGCGGCGTAGTGCCCCATCGGCTGCATCGCCTGCGACGAAGTCGCCGAGGCGCGCAAGAGATACGGATTCGGCGTGCGCTGAGTGAGATTGTCCGCCGCAGCGAGGCTGAGCACCGGCATTTTCTGCTGCTGGACATATTCGTTGATGGCATAGAGTTCGAAGGCCGCCAGCGGTCCGAGGATGACATCGACATTGTCGCGCTCGACCAATTCCTGCGCCTTGGTCTTGGCTCCGGCCGGATTGCCGCCGGTGTCCGCGGAGACGAAATCGACCTTGCGGCCGCCAATCGTGTAGTTCGTCTCCTTCAGAAAGGTGATCACGCCCTGTTCCATCTGGATACCGCCTTGGGCGAGCGGTCCGGTCTTCACGGTGAGAAGGCCGAGCTTGAACGGCTTGGCTTGGGCGACGGCCGGCGCCGGAAAGCGCGTCAGCGCGGCGGCCGCCCCCACGGCGGTGCCGGCCAGAACCGTGCGGCGGCTGACTTTGCGAGACATAAGCTTGCGAGACATTCGTTTCCTCCCTTTGGGCGCCTGCGCTTGTCCGAGACACCTGCGATGCCAGCGCATTTCCTGCGCGCTGAACCTTAGGCCATGACGTTACGCTATCATTTCACACGTGCTGCGCGAAGGCCATCCGGCCAGTAAAGTCCGCTATTATCGTGCTTTTTTCAACACGTTCGCAGCGGCGGATAGTCGCGCGAACAGAACTGGACGGACGAGAAAAATGCGGCTTCGGTCAAGTGCCCCTCCGCCACGGCCCAGCCTATCGATTGCGGCTTCCGATTGGGCCGATGCGTTCCCCACCTGTTATTCATCGGATTATTTTTTCTTCGGCGGAATCACGGGCAACAACAGATACGGCCGCGCCGCACCGCCAAAATGTAGGCTGGTGATACCGCCGAAAATCCGCGGCGGCCGATCGCGCGGATCGTCGTGCAGGAATGGGCCACAGCCGGTGAGCTCGTTCTTAAAGTTCGACAGCCGTCCGCCGCTTGGCCCCGGATAAACATAATCTCTGCCACGAATGGTCAGCGCAATGCGATAACCGGCGGGCACCACCACCGAGGTTGGCCAGATCTCGATATCGAGCGCCACCGCCTCGCCCGCCTTGAGCGGCTGTTTTCCGGTATGCGTGTGGTAGGGCCGATACGGCTTTGATAGCCTCTTGTCGAGCTGGCGATGCGAGGCGCGCAGCCAGCCCTGGCCGACCGGCGTATGCGGATCGATGGCGCCTTGAAAAACGACTTCCGTCATATCGGGCGAGAATACACGGAGCACAGCAAAAATATCGGCGTCGCTGGTTGACGACGAGAGGAACAACTTTACCGCGGACGGTCCGGTAATTTCAGTCTCATGCGCCAGCGGCGGCGTGAGAAATGTGACGCCGTCGCTCATGGCCTTGAAACGGAGCACGGTTTTCTTCTTGGCCGCTTTTTCGCCGAGCGAACCGTTCGTAGGATCGAGATAGAACTTGGTCCATTTGGTGCGCCTGAGCGGCCATTCCTTCTCGCCACGCTCGACGAAGCGATCGACGTGCCGCACCTGAAGCTGGACCGACGGCTGCTTGTCCCAGCCGTTCTTCTTGCCGTGGAGAAAATAATCGAAGAAGCGCCGCTGCAGATTGCGGCCGTAGTCGGTGTAGAAGTGCGTCCAGTGCTCGATGCCGTGCACCTCGAGCCATTTTTGCCTGGACGCCGCGCGCACGAAGCCCTCGAAGTTGCCGCGGGTGTGCAGCCCCTGCCCGCCCCAATTGGCCGCCGACAAAAACGGCACTTTCACCTTCGACCACACCGGCGAACGGGCGCGATGATAATCGTCATCGAACGGATGCGCGGCAATATCGGCGCCGAAATGGCTGCGGTTGGCCGCAAGCTCCGCGTCGGAAAGAATTTCGGGGCCGCAGACCAACTCGCCGTGCACGCGGCTCCGCTTGCCGCGCTCGCCAGCGCCGTATTGCACGGTCTTGACCTGCATGTCGTACCAATTCTCCCAGAACGTGGAGAGAATGCCGCCGTGATGCGTCATGTCGCGATACCAGTCGGCGGCACCCTCCCAGATGCACATGGCGGCAAGATGCGGCGGTTCGAGCGAGGCCACATGCCACTGATTGATGCCGTAATAGGAAATGCCGTTGAGGCCGACCTTGCCGTTCGACCACGGCTGTGAGCCCGCCCATTCGATACAGTCGTAATAATCCTTGGTCTCGCGCGGCGAGAACGGATCGATGAAACCGGGCGAACAGCCGGCGCCGCGGGAATCAATGCGCACGCACGCATAGTGATGCGGCACCCATTTCTCCGGGTCGGCGACCTCCCAGCTTTGGTAGAGATTGCTGGAGCCGGCGGGAACGTCGGGATGCTGTTCCGCCATGCGCTGCCACGCATTCGGATAGCCGTCCTGGAAGGCGAGCCCTTTGGCGTAGGGACCGTGGGTCAAGATCACCGGATAGCGGCCTTCGGCGATGGGACGAAAGACGTCGGCGCGCAGGATCAGTCCGTCGTCCATTGCGATCGGCACGTTCCAATCGATGCGCATGCCATCGCGCGTTTCGCTGCGCGCTTCGAGCGGCTTTTCGAGCGTCTTGCGGTCGCTCGCGACCGCCGCCATGCGGGCTTCGCCTTCCAGCGATGACATCGGCGTCCTCCCTTAAGGTCCGTCGTGCCCACGCAGCCAGGGGACACCCAGTATCCTCTTTGAGAACTGGCGGGAATTACTGGATCGTCCGCCTGTGCGGATCACGACATCGATCAACGTTTCTTCTTTGTCGTTCGTTTCACTCCCGCCATCTTTTCCAGCACGGCGCAGACCGCGGCGGTGTCTTCGGCGCCGTGGCCGGACTTGAGCGCCTTCGCATAGATCTTGCTCGAAGCATCGAACATCGGCGTCGGCACTTTGATCTTGCGGGCGTAGCTGCCGATCACATCCATGTCTTTCTGCCACACGGAGATCTTCATGGTCGGATGATCGTAGCGATCCTTGACCATCATCGGCGCGCGCAACTCAAAAATGCGCGAATTGCCGGCGCCGGTCTTGACGAGATCGAAAATCGCCTGCGGCGGCAAGCCGGCCTTCATCCCGAGCACCATGGCCTCGGCGGTCGCAACGTTGTGGATAGCGACCAGAAGGTTGGCGACGTATTTCATGCGGCTGCCGTTGCCGAAGTCGCCGAGATCGAACACGCCGCGGCCGAAAGCGGCGAACATCGGACGCAGGCGCTTGATTTCGGCCGCGCCGCCCGAGGCATAGACGACGAGGTCCTTGACCTTGGCCTGAGCGCCGGTGCCGCTCACCGGACAATCGAGCAGCACGTGACCGGCCTTGTGCAGCACCGCCTGTGCGCGGCTCTTGTCGTCGATCGTGAAGGTCGAGGCCTCGACGATGACGCGCCGCGGCAGACCGGCTTTGGCGATGGCGGCGGCGGTCGCGGCAAGCGCCTGCGGCTTGGGCAGGCTGGTAATGATCGTCTTTGCTTGGCGCGCAACCTCGACGGCGTCGGCAGCGATCTCGACGCCGGCGCGCGCCAGCGCCCGGCGGCGCGCCGGCGCAATGTCATAGCCGATCACGCGCCAGCCGTCGGCGACGAGGTTTTCCGCAAAAGCGCCGCCCATGATGCCGAGGCCGATGATGCCGACGACACCTTTGTTTTCCGAAGCCATCCCTCGCCCGCTCCCATTTTCCCCAAAGACGCGACGCTATGACACTCGCACCGCGGCGGCGCAAGCCGCTTCCTCGCTGCGCGCCAATCACCTATCGTCCGCGCCGGGACGGAGCGTAAGGGAGAGTGCCGTATGCGCATCGGTGTCGCCGGTATCGGGAAAATGGGCGCGGCCATCGCGGCGCGCCTGATTGAAGTCGGACACGAGGTGACGGTCTGGAATCGTACATCGGACAAAGCCAAGGCGATTGCGGGCGCGACGGTGGTCGCGACAGCGGCAGACCTCGCGCAACGCTCCGACGTCGTTATTTCAAGCCTCACCGACGCGGTGGCGCTCGACGCAGTCTATCAGGGCGCGGCGGGCCTGCTCAGCGGCAACGTCGCCGGCAAGCTGTTCATCGACATGAGCACGGTATTGCCGGCGACCGAAGTCGCGCTGGCCGAGGCGGTGCGCGGCAAGGGCGCCGCTTTCGTCGAATGTCCGGTCGGCGGTTCGACCGGACCGGCGCGGCAGGGCAAGCTCATCGGGCTCATGGGCGGCGAGGCCGCCGACGTCGCGCGCGCGAAGCCTATTCTCGAGCAACTGTGCCGCCGCCTCGAACATGCCGGACCGGTCGGCTCGGGCGCGGTGCTCAAATTCGCGGTCAATCTGCCGCTGATGGTCTATTGGCAGGCGCTCGGCGAAGCGCTGGCACTAACGCATCGGCTGCCGATCGATCCAGGACGGCTGATGGATTTGCTCAGCGACACGTCCGGCGCCGCCACCATCGCCAAAGTCCGGGCGCCGGGCGTTGCCGCGATGCTTAAGGGCGGCGATCCCGGGCCGGTAACCTTCGACGTCGATGGCGGCATCAAGGACATGCGGGCGATGCTGGCGGAAGCAAAATCGCGCGGCATCGAGCTGCCGCTCGTCGACAAGACGCTCGCCTGTTATGAGGAAACCAGGCGCCAGCGCTCGGGCGGCGCCGAAATCTCCACGGTCTCGGCCTATTGGGCGAGCCGCGGCCAGAAATAAAACTCACCAGCACATCGAGGTCGCCATGTCAGCCGTCACGCTCGCACAAGCCTCCACCATCGTCGATGCCGCGCTGAACAGGGCGCGCGCGCTGAAGCAGATGCCACAGACCATCGTGGTGCTCGATCCCGGCGGTCACGTCGTCTGTGCCAAGCGCGAGGACGGCTCGGGGATCGTTCGATTTGAGATCGCGGTCGGCAAAGCCTATGGCGCGCTCGGCATGGGCTGGGGCTCGCGCACCATGATGGAGCGCGCGGCGCAGAACCCGAATTTCCTCACCGCCATCGTCGCGGCAAGCGATGGACGGCTGGTGCCGAACCCGGGCGGCGTGCTGATCCGCGACGCTGGCGGTCAGATCGTAGGCGCGGTCGGCATTTCCGGCGATACCGGCGACAACGACGAGATCATCGCGGTGGCCGGCATCGAGGCGGCAGGGCTGAAGGCCGATCCGGGCGGGACCAAGAAATAGAAGCCGGTCGCGGGTGTTTATTGGCTAGGCAACGGCCCGCCTCAGAGGAGGCCGCGCAATGGGCCGTCGGAATACGGGAGGCAGGCGGTGAAGCTGTTTTCGTTCTGGCGCTCGCTCGCGACCTATCGCGTGCGCATCGCGCTTAATCTCAAGGGAATCACGCCCGACGAGGTGATCCAGGTCAATCTCGTCAAAGGCGAGCAGCGGGAAGCGGCTTATCGTGCCGTCAATCCGATGATGGCCATTCCGGCGCTGATCGACGGCGACGGACCGGCGTTGTTCGAATCGCTCGCCATCATCGAATATCTCGATGAGACCCACGCCGAGCCGCCGTTGCTGCCACGCGATGCCCGGGGCCGCGCCCGCGTGCGCGGCTTGAGCCAGCTCGTCGCCTGCGATTCGCATCCGCTGATCGTGCCGCGGGTGCGCGAATATCTGGAGCATGAATTCAAATTCGACCAAGCAGCGGTGCAGACGTGGTGCCGGCACTGGCACCATGCCGCGATCACCGCGCTGGAGGCCCATCTCAAGGACAAGGCCACCGGCCGCTATTGCCACGGCGACACCATCACGATGGCCGACATCTGCCTCGCCAGCCAAGCGGCGGGCGCGAAGTTCTTCAACGTCGATACCGCGCCGTTTCCGAACTTCAAACGCATCGTCGACGAACTGTCCAAAATCGATGCCTTCGCCCGCGCCCACCCGCTGAAGCAACCCGGTGCGCCGGCGGCATAAGGGGCGCCTACCACCATTTGAAGAAATGATGCACCGGGCCGGAGCCCGAGCCGATGCCGAGCCGGTCCGCCGCCGCAATGGCGCGGCTGACATAAGTTTTAGCCTCGCCGACCGCCTCGCCGAGCAGATCGCCCTTGGCGAGACCGGCCGCGATTGCCGCCGAAAGCGTGCAGCCGGTGCCGTGGGTGTTTGCCGTCTTGGCGCGCTCGGCCGAAAAGCGGGTATGACCGGCAGGCTCGACGAGGAGATCGATGCTCTCCGGGCCGCTGCCATGACCGCCCTTGATCAGCACGGCATCGGCGCCGAACTCCAATAGCTTCCGCGCCTGCTCGAGCATCTCGCCCTCGTCGCGCGCCGGAGACACGCCGAGCAGCGCCGCCGCTTCGGGAAGGTTGGGCGTCACCACATTGGCGCGGGCAATCAATTTCCGCAGAGCCTCGAGCGCGTCCGGGCGCAGCAGTCTCTCGCCCGAGGTCGCCACCATGACCGGATCGAGCACCACGTTCCGCACACCGTATTTGACAAGACCCGCGGCGACGGCCTCGACCGCACCCGCATGACCGAGCATGCCGATCTTCACCGCGCCGACAGCGAAATCGGAAAATACCGCGTCGATTTGCGCCGCGATGAATTCCGCCGGCACTTGATGAATGGCCAGGACGCCCTTGGTGTTTTGCGCGGTCAGCGCGGTGATGACGGAGGCGCCGTAAACGCCGAGTGCGGAGAAGGTCTTCAAATCCGCCTGGATGCCGGCGCCGCCGCCCGAATCCGAGCCGGCAATGGTCACGGCAATCGGCATGGCCATTACGCGCTCCGCTTCGCCAGCATGGCGTCGACGATGCCGCGCAATGTGCGCGCGGCGCCGGCGGGGTCGGGCGACTGTGACAGCGCCGAGATGACGGCGACGCCGTCGGCGCCGGCGCCGATCACTTCGGCGGCATTGCCGGCATCGATGCCGGCAATGCCGACCGCCGGCAGTTTCGGCGCGCGGCGATGCAATGCCGCGATAATGCGCGCGAGACCTTGCGGACCGATCGGCGGGCTTTTCTGCTGTTTCGACAGCGTGGCATAGACGCCCCCCGAGCCGACATAATCGATGAGATCGAGCGGCGCGGCGTCGGCCGCCTCGACCGACTTGATCGACGCTCCGATGATGGCAGCGCGGCCGAGAATTGCCCGAGCGTCCTCGACGGTCATGTCCTCGGGCCCGAGATGCACGCCGTCGGCCCCGGCGGCGAGCGCGACGTCGACGCGATCGTTGACCACGAGCGGCACGCCAAACGGTGCCAGCGCCGTTTTGATCGCCCTTGCCTCATCGACCATGGTGCGGGTGTCGTTCACCTTGTCGCGCAATTGGACGAGGGTGGCGCCGCCTTGGGCGCACAGCCGCGCCAATTCGGCGAGATCGCGGCCGCGGGCGCGCTCGGGATCGACGATAGCGTTGAGGCGAAGATCGATCGGCATCACAATTCCCAATGATACGGCAAACGTTACACCGTCCAGCCGGGCTCGTGCAGTCCTCGCCGTTTGGTATAAGCTTGCCGCGAGGGTGCCCGGAGGCGTGGATGATTCCCTTTTTTGTGCAGATCAAATGCCAGCTCGGCAAGTCCTACGACGTCGCCAACAAGCTCGCCGACGCCGAGATTGCCTCGGAGATATACTCGACCGCGGGCGATTTCGACCTGTTGGTGAAATTTTACGTCGATCCGTCGACCGACATCGGCCATTTCATCGCCGAGAAGGTACAGCCGATTCCCGGCATCGCCGATACCCGCACCATCATCACCTTCAAGGCTTTTGGGGCGGGGGCGTAGCAACGCCGCCACACGATTGGCGGGCGCGCGTCAGGGCCGATCCGGTATTGCGAGTTCTCAGTTCTTTTTCCTTGGCGGCGGCGTCGGGCCCTGCACCGGCGGCAGGGTGAAAATGTAATTCGCGATGGCGGCGCGATCGTCGGCGCCGAGCTGCGACGTGCCGCGGATGACCTCGGCCATCGTGCTGCCGGCGAAATCGCCGGACGGCACCATGCCGTCGCCGAGAAAGCTCGTGATGTCTTTCTCCGACCACTTGTCGTCGCCGTGCTGCAGCCCGACCGGCGTGATATTCGGCACCCAGCCGCCGCCGTCGGGCGTCGGCCCGCCGGCGAAGCGCTCGTCCTCGATGACGGCGCCGAGCATGTTGCGTGGTGAATGGCACTCGGCGCAGTGCCCCGGACCGTTGACCAGATAGGCGCCGCGGTTCCATTGCGCCGAGCGCGACGGGTCGGGCACGAACGGACCGCCGTGCAGGAACAGCAGCTTCCAGCCGCCGATGAGCCGGCGCTGGTCGAACGGAAATTTCAGGTCGTGCCGCCGCACTCTGCCCGAAACCGGCGGCAAGGTTCTGAGATAAGCAAACAGATCGCGCACGTCGTTAAGCTTCATGTGCTGATAGGAAGTGTAGGGAAACGCCGGATAGAGATTGGCGCCGCCGGGCGACGTCCCTTTCCACAGCGCGGTGACGAAATTCGCCTCGCTCCAGCGACCGATGCCGTCCTTGGGGTCGGGAGATATGTTCGGCGCGTAGAAGGTCCCGAACGGTGAATGAAGCGCCAAGCCGCCGCCGAGCCGGGTGCGGTCGACCTTGTCCGGATCGTTGTTGGGTATCGCATGGCAGGACGCGCAGCCGCCGACATCGAACATGGTGCGGCCATTGGCGAGGTTGGGTGTATAGGGCGGCAAGGCCGACGCGGGCACGACCGCCGGCAGCGTCAATAGCCAGAAGATCGCAAGGATCAACGTGCCGGCGGCCGTGACGAGAAGCGCGAGCGTTCGCAATGTCGGCATGCCACGGCCTCCCGGCGCAGTCCGAACCTAATACTGATTTCCGGATCGGTGAAAGACTTCGAAACGCCAAAGGGCGGCGCGTCCCGCAGGACGGCCGCCCCCGTTTTGCGCGCGAAAGTCTGCTCAGCTCGGCTTCACGCGAAATGTCTGATGGCAAGAGCCGCAATCCTTGCCGATGGTCTGGAAATTGGTCTTCAGCGTGTCGAGGTCCTTGGTAGAATCCTGCGCAGTTTTGATGTCGGCGGCGAACTTGGCGATGGCGGCCTTGAAGTCGGCCGACTTATCCCAAATTGCCGGCGCAGCCGTGGTGTGATCGCCGGTCTTGGAGCAGTCAGGAAACAGCGTCGGCATCGCGCCGGCATCCTCGGCGAAGGTGGCGTAGATTTCCTTGACTTTGGCGAGATCGAAGGGCGTCTCGCCCTTGATCATCGACGAGCCGATCTTTGCCTCGGCTGCGCTGTGCTTCATGAACGTCTGACGTTTGTCGATGATGTCTTGGCAGCTCTGTGCCGACGCGGCGGTCGCGCCCAACACCAGAACGGCAAGCGCTATGAGCAGTTTCTGAATCATCCCTTGACTCCCTGCGGCGGTTCGACTTTGCCCCCGAGGGTAACAACACCCGTATGGCGCAATGATAGCCGAGCCGTAATGCGACAAACACCGCCGCTTCTTGCCTATTCCCAAGGAACCGATGGCGTTCGGATGCACCTGTCAGCCAGCTATTCCGCTGGCTGCACCGAACCTTGGGTTCCCTTGCCACGCCGTTGTCCCAACTGCGCGATATAGCGGGCAATGACATAGAACACCGGCGTGAAGATCAGCCCGAACGCGGTCACCCCGATCATCCCGAAGAACACCGCGGTGCCGAGCGCCTGGCGCAGTTCCGCGCCGGCGCCGATCGCCCAGACGAGCGGCGAGACGCCGAGGATGAAGGCGAACGAGGTCATCAGGATCGGCCGCAACCGCAGTCGCGTCGCTTCGACCGCGGCATCCCAGCGATTGCGGCCCTGGTCCTCCAATTGCCGGGCAAATTCCACGATCAGGATCGCGTTCTTCGCGGCCAACCCGATCAGCACGACGAAACCGACCTGGGTGAGGATGTTGTTATCGAGGCCGCGGAGGATGACGCCGGCGATGGCGGCAACGAGGCACATCGGCACGATCATGATCACGGCCAGCGGCAGCGTGAGGCTTTCATACTGCGCCGCCAGGACCAGGAATACGAAGACCACCGCCAGCACGAAGGCGAACATGGCGGTATTGCCGGCCCTGATCTGCTGGAATGCCAGGGTCGTCCACTCGGTGGCGAAGCCCTGCGGCAAGGTCGCGTCGGCGAGCTTGTCCATGATGGCGATCGCCTGGCCCTGCGAATAGCCGGGCGCCGCGGCGCCGTCGATCTCGGCGGCCGGATAGAGATTATAGCGCGGCACGCGATACGGGCCGGCGATATTGTCCACCGTCGTGAAGGAACCGAGCGGCACCGTCTCGCCGCTGGAATTGCGCACCCTGATCTTGAGCACGTCGGCGATATGCTGGCGGTCCACGTCGCGAGCCTGCGCCATGACCCGGAAGGTGCGGCCGAACAAATTGAAGTCGTTGACGTAGGACGAGCCGATATAGACTTGCAGCGCGTTGAACACATCCTGGACATTGACGCCGAGGAGCTGCGCCTTGATGCGGTCGATATCCAGATAAACCTGCGGCGTTGAGGTTTCGAACAGCGAGAACGCCTGCGCAATGCCGGGCGTTTTGACGGCGGCCAGCACCAGCGCTTCGGTCGCCTTGCGCAGCGCGTCCGATCCCTGTCCCGACCGATCTTCGACCATCATGCGAAAGCCGCCGGCGGTGCCAATGCCGAGCACCGGCGGCGGCAACACCGCGATGATGAAGGCGTCCTGGATGACGGAGAGCCGACGGTTGAGCTGCGCCTGGATCGCCGCGGCCGATTCGCGCGGATCCTTGCCGCGCTTGGTGTAGTCGTCGAGCACCAGAAACAAGGCGCCGGCATTCGGGGCATTGGTAAAAGTCGCGCCGGAAAAGCCGACGATGTTCACGGCGTGCGCCACACCGGGCACGCCGAGCGCGATGTCGAGCGCGCGCTGCTGCACCTTGTCGGTGCGGGCGAGCGAGGCGCCCGGCGGCAATTGCACGACGACGATGATATAGCCACGGTCGACCTGTGGGATGAAGCCGACCGGGGCGGCGCGGAAGGCGTTCAAGCCGAGCGCGATGACGACCAGATAAATCGCCGCCATGATCACCACGCGCCGCACCGTTCTCGTGGCAAGCCAGGAAATGCCCGACCCGACCTTGTCGAAGCCGCGATTGAAGTAACCGAAGAAGCCGTGGACCGGCCGCTCCCACCAGCGCTCGCGCCGGCCGCTCTGGTGCGGTTTGAGCAGCAATGCACACATTGCCGGCGACAGCGTGAGCGAGACGATCAGCGAAATGATGGTGGCGCCGGTGATGGTCAGCGCGAATTGCCGATAGAACTGGCCGGATATGCCGGTGATGAAGATCGACGGCACGAACACCGCGCACAGGACCAGCGCGATCGCGATCAGCGCCGAGCCGACCTCGTCCATGCTCTTGCGCGCGGCATCGCGCGGCGAGAGCCCGGACGCGATATTGCGCTCGACGTTCTCGACAACGACGATGGCGTCGTCGACCACGATGCCGATCGCCAGCACCAGGCCGAACAGCGACAGGTTGTTCAGCGTGAAGCCGAATGCCGCCATGAAGAAAAAGCTGCCGATCAGCGAGACCGGGATGGCGATGAGCGGAATGACCGCGGCGCGCCAAGTCTGCAGGAACAGGACCACCACCAGCACCACCAGCACGATGGCCTCGCCGATGGTGTCGATCACCGCGTCGACCGATTGCTGGATGAATTGCGTGGGATTGTAGACGATCGCGTATTTGACGCCGGGCGGAAAGCGCTGCGCCAGTTTCGCCATCAGGTCGGTGACGCCCTTGGCCGTGGCGAGCGCATTGGATCCGGGCCGCTGGAAAATGGCGATGGCGACCGCCGGATCGTGGTCGAGATAGGAATTCGACGAATAGTCGAGCGCGGCGAGCTGGATGTCGGCGACGTCGCGCAGCCGCACCACGGCGCCGGGCGTCTCCTTCACCACGATGTTGCCGAACTCAGCGGGTGTGTCGAGGCGGCCGAGCGTCTGCACCGCGATCTGGAACGCACCCGGTTTCGCCACCGGCGGCTGATCGAGCACGCCTGACGCGACCTGGATGTTCTGCGCCTGCAGGGCGCTGGTCACGTCGGTCGCGGTCAAGCCGAGCGACTGCAGGCGGTCCGGATCGAGCCAGATGCGCATCGAATAATCGCGGCTGCCGAACACCGTGATCGAGCCGACGCCGTCGACGCGGGTGAGCGGATCGGTGACTTCCAGCGTGGCGTAGTTCGATATGAACAAGGCGTCGCGCGACTTGTCGGGCGAATAAAGGTGCACGACCATCATCAGATCGGGCGATGCCTTTTGCACCGTGACGCCGATGTTGCGGACGTCGGCCGGCAGCCGCGGCTGCGCGATGGCGACGCGGTTCTGCACCTGCACCTGGGCGATGTCGAGATTGGTGCCGAGGTCGAAGGTCACCTGAATCGAGAAGCGGCCGTCGGCCGTCGAATTCGACGACATATAGAGCATGTTCTCGACGCCGTTGATCTGCTCCTCCATCGGCGCGACCACGGTGGAAGCGACGGTTTCGGCGCTGGCGCCGGGATACTGTCCGGTGATGTTGATGATCGGCGGCGCGATCTCGGGATATTGCGCGATCGGCAGGCGCGAGAATGCCACGCCGCCGAGGATCACGAAGACGATCGAGACCACGGCGGCGAAGATCGGCCGGTCGATGAAGAAGTGCGAGATGCGCATTTTACCGAATCAACCGGCGCTGGCTTGATCGCCGCCCTTGGCCGGCGCGGCGGGGATGCTTTGCTTCTGCGCCTTCACTTTGACGCCGGGCTGCGCGTGCATCAGGCCGTTGATGATCACGCGGTCGGTGGGGAGAAGACCGTCGCGAACGACGCGCAGGCCGCCGTCGAGCTGGCCAAGCGTCACGTATTTCTGCCGCACCGTATCGCTGTTGTCGACGACGAGGACGTATTTGCGAGCCTGTTCGGAGCCGATCGCGGCATCGGGGATAAGCAGCGCCTGGTGTGGCGGCGAGGCGGGAACACGAATGCGCCCGAACATGCCGGGCACGAACACGCCGTTTGGATTGGCGAAAACAGCGCGGCCGCGGATCGTGCCCGACGATGTGCTGATGGCATTGTCGACGAAATCGATCTTGCCGGCGTGGTCGAAATGCGTTTCGTCGATCAGCTTGAGCGCCACCGGAACGCCGGTATCGACGCCGTCCCGAGGCTGATCCGCCGCTTGCCGATCCGGCGGCGGATCGGCCTGCTGGCCGGTTTTTTGGTCCGTCGTCCGATCCGCTTGTTGATTTGCTTGCTGATCGGGCTTCTCGGCGGCCTGCCGATCCGGCGGCGGGTCCGCCGCTTCATTCGGCTTCCGATCTTTAGCGAACCGCTCGTAGCGCAGATACGAGGCCTCGTCGAAAGTGAATTCGAAACGGATCGGATCGACCGAAACGATGGTGGCCAACAGCGTGGTGTTGCCGCCGGCGCCGCCGGTGATGAGATTGCCGACGGAGACGCGGCGGTCGCCGATCCGCCCGTCGATCGGCGCGCGCAGCTCGCTATATTGGTCGAGATCGAGCTCGGCGGAATTCACCATCGCCTCCTGCGCGGCGACCGCGGCTTCCGCGACGTTCTTGGCCTGCAGCCGCTGATCGTAGGTCTGATCGGTGATGGTCTTGTTCGCCAGCAGCGCCTGGCCGCGTTGCAGGTCGCCCTGAGCGAAGGCGAGGTTGGCGCGCGCTTGGGCAAGATTGGCCTTCATCTGCTCCAATGCGATTTGGAACGGCCGGCGATCGATAGTGAACAGGAGATCGCCCTTTTTCACCATCTGGCCGTCGGTGAAATGGATCGCCGAAAGATAGCCGGACAGCCGAGAGCGGATTTCGACCGAATC
>DATJBH010000080.1:0-17489 GCA_035515455.1 Xanthobacteraceae bacterium | reverse complement strand
CGATCAGGCCAGGGCGTACGACTTCACGCCGGTGCAATATGCCGCACTCTATGCCGTCAACAACAATCCGGGCATCGACCAGACCGCGCTGTGCAATGCCATCGCGCTCGATCGCTCGACCATCGGCGATGTCGTCGGCCGCCTAGAAAAAAAAGGCCTGATCACGCGACGGAGCGGCTCCGCCGACCGCCGCACCAAATCGCTGCACATCACCGCGGCGGGGCGCCGGCTGCTCGCGGATATCGATCCAGCGGTCGCGGCGACGCAACGCCTGATCCTGGCGCCGCTGAAGCCTGGAGAACGCGGCGACTTCATGCGCATGCTCAAGCATCTCGTGCATCTGAACAACGAACACAGCCGTGCGCCGTTGCGGCCGCGGTCATTCCGGATTGCCACCGATCGGGGGGTTACGCGAGATCGGAAAGTTAGGAGGCAAATCCGGAACCCATGATCAAAAGGCCAGCAAATATGGATTCCGGGCGCGCGGGCTAGAGCCCGCGCCCCGGAATGACGGCTTCAGCCCTGCGCCCGCCGGCAGGCCTCCCACAGGCTCTGCGCGGTCGCCGGCATTTCCAGGTGCGCGCCGGCGCCGTTCGGGATGGCGTCGGCCACCGCGTTCATCACTGCCGCGATCGCGGCCGTGGTGCCGGCTTCGCCGACGCCTTTGACGCCGAGCGGATTGGTGGTGGCGGGCACATTATGCATGGCTTCGCGCAGCGCCGGCATGTCGTCGGCGCGCGGCATGGCGTAATCCATGAACGAGCCGGTGATGAGCTGGCCGGAATCGCCGTCATAGACCGTGCGCTCCATCAGCGCCTGGCCGAGGCCCGAGGCGATGGCGCCGTGCAGTTGACCGGCGACGATCGTTAAGTCGAGCGGATGGCCGCAATCGTCGACCGCGGCATAGCTCACGACGACCATGTGCCCGGTGGCCGGATCGATCTCGACCTCGACGATGTGCACGCCGTTGGGAAAGGTCTGCGGCGTCTCGGTCACCTGCTTGGTGTCGAGATCCTCCGCAATCTCCCCGCGCTTCTTGAGCGCGGCAGCGTGAGATGCGACCTCGAACAGCGAGACGCGGCGATCGGTGCCGACCACCGCGAAGGCGCCGTTGTTATAGGCGATGTCGCCCTCGCCGGCTTCCAGCATGGCCGCGGCGATCGGCTTGCCTTTGGCGAGGATGGCGTCGATCGCCTTCACCACCGAATGACTGACCGTCATGCCGGAGCGCGAGCCGACCGAGGCATAGCCCGGCAATTCGTTCGATGAATCGCCGTGGCGGTGCGGAATCTTTTCCGGCGCAATGCCGAGCCGTTCGCCGATCAGATGCGAGAAAACGGTGGCGTGGCCCTGGCCGGTGTTCTGCACGTTGAGGCGGAACTGCAGCGTATCGTTGCCGGGAAATTCCAGCAAAGCGCTTTCGATCGGCGCGCCGCCGGCATGTTCGAGCATGCAGCAAACGCCGAGCCCGCGATATTTGCCGCGCTTCTGCGCCTCGCGGCGGCGCTGCTTGAAGTTGGCGTAATCGGCGAGCTGCAGCGCCTTGTCGAGGATCGGCTCGAAATCGCCGGAATCGATGACGGTGCCGACCTCGGTTTTGTACGGAAATTTCTTACGCAGATTGCGGCGCCGCAGTTTCACCGGATCGATGCCGGTGACGCGCGCCGCCTCGTCGACCACGCGCTCCAGCGCATAGATCGATTCCGGACGGCCGGCGCCGCGATAGGGCGCGGTCGGCAGCGTGTTGGTGTAGACGCATTTCACGCCGATATCGATCTTGGGAATGTCGTACATGCCGGGGAGGCAGCGGGTAAACGACAGCGTCGGAATATTGGCGCCGATGGCGCCGAGGTAGGCACCCATATTGCCGACGCTGCGGATGCGCAGCGCCAGGAATTTACCCTTCTCGTCGAGCGCCAGCTCCACTTCCGAAAAAGTATCGCGCGCCTGATTGTCGGAGAGGAACGCCTCGGAGCGGCCGGACATCCAATGCACCGGGCGATTGAGCTGCTTCGCCGCCATCAGCATCGCCATGTATTCCGGATAGGCCGAGGTCTTCAGCCCGAACGCGCCGCCGACGTCCTCGGTGATGACGCGCAGCTTCTCCTTCGGCCAACTCATAATGCCGAGGATGTTCTCGCGCATGGTGCCGGCGCTCTGCGAGCAGGTGCGCAGCGTGTAGGAATCCTTGGCCGCGTCGTAACTCGCGGTGGCGCCGCGCGGCTCCATCGAGGCGACGCAGATGCGCTGATTCATTTCGCGGATGCGCGCGACGTGTTTGGCGGACGCGAAAATGCGCTCGACCTCGGCCGCATTGGCGGCGGGATCGGCCGCCGGACCCGGCCAGTCGACCGCGAGATTGTTGGGCGCTTCCGGCCAGATCTGCGGCGCGCCGTCCTTGAGCGCGTCGCGCGCGTCGGTCACCGGCGTGAGCGGCTCATATTCGACATGGACGAATTCGCTGGCGTCCTGCGCCGTGAGCGCGCGCTCGGCAACGACCATGGCGACCGGTTCGCCGATATGCAGCACGCGATCCTTGGCCAGTGCCGGCCGGTGGGTGATGACGAGCTTGGTGCCGTTACGACCGGGCAGCGGCGGATGCCGCGATATATTGCCGATGCCTTCCATGTCGGCTGCGGTCAGCACCGCAACGATGCCGGGCACCCCCATGGCGCCCGACGTATCGATGCTGACAATGCGGGCGAAGGCATGCGGCGAGCGCACGAAATAGGCGAATGCCTGGTTCGGCAGCGGCGCATCGGCGACATAACGGCCATGGCCGCGGACCAGAACGTCGTCCTCGACGCGGCCGTGGAAAGAGTGCGCAGGTGCGTCGGTCTGAGCTGCAGTCTTGGCGTCCATGCTGGGGTTCCGGGAGGGCTTTTTAACTGGGCGTTGCGGTGGCCCTTTATAGCCGAAAGTGGCGCCGGGAAACCCCGTCCCTCAAGCGTCCGTGGCGACCCCGCCCGCATATCTTGCATGCTTCTTCGCCTTATGCGCAAAACACGCTCCGCCAGCCCGGGGAGAGACAATGACGCGTACCATCGACACCCACACCCACATCCTTGCCGACGCGACCATAAAACTCCTGCAAAAGGAGATCCCGAAGCTCGGACTCAAGCTCACGCCGTATGACGACGAGAACTCGGTGATCGAGGTCGCCGGCGTGCCGTACCGGCCGTTCCCGCGCGGCGGCCATAATGTCGAGCGGCGCTTTGCGGACATGGCCGCCGCCGAAGTCGACATGCACCTCCTTTCGGTGTCGCCACAGACCTGGCTCTATAACCAGGACGCCGCCGTCACGGTCGCCGCCGCGACAATCCAGAACGACGAGATCGCCCGGCTGAGCAAGGAGCATCCCGACCGCTTCGCCGGCATCGCCACGCTGCCGATGCAGGCGCCGGACAAGGCGGCCGACGAGCTGCGCCGGGCCATGACCAAGCTCGGCCACCACGGCGCGATGATCGCGTCGAACGTCAACGGCAAGAATCTCGACGACCCGAGCTTCGAGCCGGTCTGGGCGACGGCCGCCGAGCTCGACGCATTCATGGTCATCCATCCCGGCAATGTCGCCGGCGCCGACCGCCTGCGCTCCTATTATCTCAACAATCTGATCGGCAATCCGCTCGACACCACCATCGCCGCGGCCTGTTTGATCTTCGGCGGCGTGATGGAGCGCCATCCCAAGCTCGATTTCGTCATGGTGCATGCCGGCGGCTTCGTGCCGTATCAGGGCGGGCGCTGGGTGCACGGCTGGGAAGTCCGGCCGGAGCCGAAGCTGCATCTGAAACATTCGCCGCAGCGCTATCTCGACCGCCTGCGCTACGACACCATCACCCACGCCAAGGCGCCGCTCGAATTTCTGATCGGCTCGGCCGGCGCCGACCGCGTCTTTCTCGGCAGCGATTACCCATATGACATGGGCACCGCCGAATGCGTGCGCCAGGTCAAGGCCGCCGATATTTCCGCGGCCGACCGCGACAAGATTTTGGGCACGCACGCGGCGGCGATTCTGAGCAAGAAGCGCGCCCAGGCAGCCGCATAACACATGGACGACCAAACAAACATGCCGCGCGTTCCGGCGCGCGCCATCCGCGCGTTGATCACGGATTGCTTTGCCGCCGCCGGCCTGCCGCAAGACGACGCCGCGCGTTGCGCGGCACTGATGACGGAAGCCGATCTCACCGGCGCCGACGGCCACGGCATTTTCCGGCTGCCGCAATATGTGCGTCGGCTCAAAGCCGGCGGCTTCAACAAGCGGCCGAACATCACCGTGACCAAAACCGCGCCGGCGACCGCCTTGGTCGATGGCGACAACGGCATGGGCCATCTGGTGATGTCGCGCGCCACGAACGAAGCAATCGCGATGGCCCGCGATACCGGCGTTTCCTGGGTCGGCGTGCGCCGCTCCAACCATGCCGGACCGGCCGGGCTGTACGCCGAAATGCCCGCGGCTCACGGCATGATCGGCGTCTATGCCGCGGTCGCCAATGCCAATCACATGGCGACCTGGGGCGGCGCCGATCTCCTGCTCGGCACAAATCCGCTCGCCATCGGCGTGCCGTCCGGCGGTAGGCCTTTGGTCTTCGACATGGCCACCTCGATCGTCGCCTATGGCACGGTGAAGAAATACGCGTTGCGCGGGCTGACCATGCCGCAGGGCTGGTTCGTCAAGCCGGACACCGGCGAGGCCATCACCGATCCGGCGAAGTCGCACGACGGCATTCTGCTGCCGATGGGCGAATATAAGGGCTCCGGCCTGGCGCTGATGATCGGGCTTCTCGCCGGCGTGCTCAATGGCGCCGCCTTCGGCCGCGACGTCGTCGACTTCAATGCCGACGACGCGAGCGAGACCAATACCGGCCATTTCCTGATCGTCGTCGACGTCGCGCGCTTTTTGCCGCTGCAGACCTTTACTGCCGAGGTCGAGCGCCATCTGGGTGATTTGCGTAGCTCGAAACGCCTGCCCGGCACCGACGAAATCCGCCTGCCCGGCGACCGCCGCGCCGAGACCCGCGACGAGCGCCTGCGCGATGGCGTGCCGATCGCCGCTCCGCTTCTGGCGCAGCTCGACAAGCTCGCGGCAGACCTGAAAGTAACGCCGCTGCGCCAGCGTTAAGCGCGACGCCAAGTCACAACGGATCACAACGGCCGGGAGCTTGACTCCATTCTGCCCACCGCCCAGTGTTTGGGCGAAAGCCCACAAACAAACGCAGCGGAGGCGACGCATCGTCATGTTGACCAAAGGACAGCTGACCAAGAGACAATTGATTTCCACGGCTGCGGCCGCCGGTTCGGCGGCAATGCTGGCGCCGATGCGGCGCGCCCGTGCCGCGCTCGACAAGATTTCGGTTGCGGTAATCCCCATCGCCGATTGCGCGCCGATCTATCTGGGCAAGGCCAAGGGCTTCTTCGCCAAGCAGAATATCGACGTCGAATTGTCGACCCAGGGCGGCGGCGCCGCCATCATCCCGGGCGTGCTTTCGGGCCAACTGCAGTTCGGCTTTTCCAACGTGCCCTCGCTGTTGATCGCCCAGACCAAGGGATTGAAATTCATCGGCATCGCGCCGGGCGTCGCCTCGACCGGGGTGCGCGGTCACGACTTCTGCGCGACGCTCGTTCCCGGCGACAGCCCGATCAAGAACGCCAAGGACCTCTCCGGCAAAACCGTCGCGGTCAATAACCTGAACAATATCGGTCAGGTTGCGGTGCGCGCCGGGGTGAAGGCCGCGGGCGGCGACCCCGACACCATAAAATACATCGAGGTGCCGTTTCCCGACATGCCGGCGGCGCTGGCCGACCACCGCATCGAGGCCGGCTGGATGGTGGAGCCGTTCGTCACCATCGCCCAATCGCGCGGCGACAGGGTGGTGGATTGGCCGTTTGTCGCCATCGCGCCGAAAGCGGAGATCGCGGTCTATTTCGCCTCGGTGCAATACGCCAATGCGAACGCGGACATGGTGAAGCGTTTCAAGGCCGCAATCTCCGAGTCGCTGGCTTATGCCGACGCCCACGCCGACGAAGTTCGCAAGATCATTCCGACCTATACGCGTATCTCGCCCGAAGTCGCCGCCAAGATCATTCTGCCGATATGGCCGCCCAAATTTAACCTCGTCTCGGCCCAGGCGATGGCCGATGACATGCTCAAGAGCGGGATGATCACCAAGAAGGCTGACGTCGCGGCGCTGTTGCCGTCGTAGTCATGCCGGCGGCACAAACGACCGGAGTGCGGGCCAGCCTTTCGGCCCGCACTTTTGTTTGGCTGCAAGGCCTCGCCGGCCTTGTCGGCTTTGCGCTGCTGCTCGAGATCGTGCCGCGATCCGGAATCGTCTCGCCGGATTATCTGCCGCCGTTTTCAGCCATCATGGTTGCGCTGTTCAAGGAGATGACGACCGCCGAGTTCTGGACGGCGCTCGGCGACACCCTGGAGGCATGGGCGCTCGGGCTCGTCATCTCGGTCGTCGCCGGCGTGGTGATCGGCATCGCCATCGGCAGCTCGCACGTCCTGCGCACGCTGACGCATTCGACTATCGAATTCCTGCGGCCGATTCCGTCGGTGGCGCTGATTCCGCTCGCCGTGCTGCTGTTCGGCTCGCAAATCCAGTCGACGCTGGTGCTGGTGGTCTATGCCTCGTTCTGGCAGGTGCTGATCCAGGTGCTCTATGGCGTGCAGGACGTCGACCCGGTGGCGCGCGAGACCGCCCGCTCCTACGGACTCGGCGTCTGGGCGCAGATCCGCTACGTCACCTGGCCCACCGCGCTGCCTTATCTGATGACCGGCATCCGGCTGGCAGCGGCGGTGGCGCTCATTCTTGCCATCACCAGCGAAGTCGCAATCGATACCCAGGGCCTCGGCAAGGAGATCAGCGATACCGAGTCAGGCGGCGCCGTCGCCATCATGTATGCCTATGTCATCGTCGCCGGCATCATCGGCGTCATCGTCAATCTGGGCGCGCGCGCGCTGGAGCGGCGGGTGCTGGCCTGGCATCCCTCGGTGCGCCTCGATACCGCGGAGGCCGGCGCATGAAAAATTCCGCGCCACTACCGCGCCGCATCGCGGTTGCGCTGGGACTTCCCGTGATACTGATCGCCGCCTGGTGGATCACCAGCGCGGACAGTCAAAGCTTCTATTTCCCGCCGCTGCAGACCATCGTGCAGACCTTCGGCAAGCTGTGGTTCTCGCCGCATGCGTTGTCCGACATCGGGCCGAGCCTGTGGCGCTTCTCCGTCGGCTATGTCGCCGCGGCGTTTATCGGCATCGCCGTCGGCATTCCGGTCGGCGCCTCGCGCAATTTGCGCAATGTGCTGGAGCCGGTGCTTGAATTTTTGCGCGCCATTCCGCCGCCAGTGCTGGTGCCGGTGCTGATCCTGTTCACCGGCATCGGCAACGAGATGAAGGCGCTCGTCATCGTATTCGGCTGCATCTGGCCGGTGCTGCTCAACACCGTCGCCGGCGTACGCTCGCTCGACGAGGTGCTCGCCGAGACCGTGCGCAGCTACCGGATCGGCAGGCTGTCCCGCCTGTGGCACTTCGTGCTGCCGGGCGCCAGTCCGCAGATTTTCACCGGGTTGCGGCAGGCATTGCCGATCGGCATCATTCTGATGGTCGTGAGCGAGATGTTTGCGGCAAGCGACGGCATCGGTTTCTCGCTGGTGCAGTATCAGCGCACATTCGCCATCCCGGAAATGTGGAGCGGCATAATCCTGCTCGGCATCATCGGCATCGTGTTGTCGTTGATCTTCCGTATCGTTGAGGCCCGGATGTTGGGCTGGTATCACGGCCTGCGGCAATCGCAGCGGGCCGGTTGAGCAAGCTTCGAGGTATCATGGACCGTGCAGTAAAGCCCACGCTCGAAGTCAACGGACTGCGCAAAGTCTACGAGGACGCGAGCCGCACCGTCGAGGCGATCCGCGATGTCAGCTTTACCGTCGGCCAGGGCGAGCTCGTCTGCATCGTCGGGCCGTCAGGCGCCGGCAAGACGACGCTGCTCAAATGCATTGCCGGGCTGTTGGCGCCCACTGCCGGAGCGGTCGTCGTGGAAGGCGTGCCGGTCACGGGTCCGCCGCCGGCGATGGCCGTGGTGTTTCAGGAATACGGCCGCAGCCTGTTCCCCTGGATGAGCGTGCATGACAATGTCGCGCTGCCGCTGAAGCAGAAAAAAATGCCGGCGGAGCGGCGCGAGAAACTTGTTCGCGACGCGCTCGCCGCGGTCGACCTGAAAGGTGTGGACGGCGCCTATCCGTGGCAGCTCTCCGGCGGCATGCAGCAGCGCGTCGCCATCGCCCGCGCCGTCGCCTATGAGCCGCATGTGCTGTTGATGGACGAGCCGTTCGCCGCCGTCGACGCGCAAACCCGCGCCGATCTCGAAGATCTGATCCGGGTGCTCTGGCACCGGCTGCGCGTGACGGTGTTGTTCGTCACCCACGATATCGACGAATCGGTGTATCTCGGCCAGCGCGTGCTGGTGATGTCGCATGCCCCGACGGTGATCATGGAAGACGTGGCGATCGACCTGCCCGACGAGCGCACGCAACTGGAAACCCGCTCGATGGCGCGGTTCGGCGAGTTACGCAAGCATATCTATTCGCAAATCCAACTGGCCAAGCAGGGCTGGCGTCCGCCCGCCGCATAAGGCAGCGGCACTATTGCGTCCGGCGGATCGCAACCTCAAATAACACCCTTCCGCAGCCGCCGGCGCGTTCCGCCAACGTCGAATTTTGCCAAGGCCGAATTCATTGCCATGCTGACCCCCGGCACGTTCGCGCTGACGCTGTTGCTGTCGTTTTTGACCGCGCTCGGCCCGCTGTCGATGGACATGTATCTGCCGTCGCTGCCGGCGATTGCCCGCACGCTCGATGCGCCGATCCTGGACGTGCAACTGACCATTTCCAGTTATCTGTTCGGTTTCGCCGTCGGCCAGATATTTTACGGCCCGGTCTCGGACCGCATCGGCCGCAAGCCCATCCTGTTGGGCGCGCTGGTGCTCTACGGCTTCGCCAGCATCGGCTGCGCGCTGGCGCAATCGGTCGACGGCTTGATCGCCATGCGGTTCCTGCAGGCGCTTGGCGGCGCCGGCGTCATCGTGCTGGCGCGCGCCGTGGTGCGCGACATTTACTCCGGCGCGCGCGCGAGCCGCGAATTGTCGTTGATGGGCGCGATCACGGCTTTCGCGCCGATCGTCGCGCCGACCATCGGCGGCTTGTTGCAAACAGCCTTCGGCTGGCGCGCGACGTTTGTCCTGCTGGTGATTTTCGCCTGCATTGCGGGCGCGGTCGCCGCCTTGCTGCTGCCGGAGACGCTGCGCCACCGGTCCGATCAGCCGTTCTCCTTCGTCAAGATGCTTGCGCTCTATCCTTCGGTGCTCAAGCATCGCGGCTTTCTCGCCAATCTGGGAATCCTGACGACGACATTCATCGGACTGTTTGCCTGGGTGTCCGGCGCACCGATCGTGATGCAAGGCGCGAGCTACGGGCTGTCTCCACTGGTGTTCGGCGTCACTTTCGCGATGGGTGCCGCCGGCTACATG
Source organism: Xanthobacteraceae bacterium (assembly GCA_035515455.1). GTDB lineage: Bacteria > Pseudomonadota > Alphaproteobacteria > Rhizobiales > Xanthobacteraceae > BOG-931. Next base: position 7,962 of record DATJBH010000080.1, on the reverse strand, counting down.
GCGGGGACGTTCATCGCTTCGCGCATCGTCATGCGGCTCGGTATCGACCGCACGATGGGCATCGGCTGCGTATTATTGGCGGCGGGCGGATTGATCATGACGGCCGTCGTGGCGTTGCACCTCGCCAATGTCATCTGGTTCGTCGGATCGATGATGATTTACCTCGCCGGGCTGGGGCTCGCTTTGCCGGCGGCGATGGCCGGAGCGCTGACGCCGTTTCACGACCGTGCCGGCACCGCATCCTCGCTGATGGGATTCACGCAGCAGTCAGGCGCCGCCGTCGCCGCCGGCGCCATTGGACTTTATCTCGGTCAATCGGCCTGGCCGGTCGCCAGCGTCGTGGCGTCGATGGGCTGCGTGGCGGCGCTGATCTGGGCGACGACACGAAAGGTGCGGGCGGCAGAACGCTGAGCCGCCGGCCTTTCCTACTGCTCCGCGACGAATTTTCCCTTCCCCGCCCGGGAACTCTCTCGCTTCTCAGTGAGTTACGAGATTTATCCTGAATCGCAAAAAGGGGAAATTCGCTTCGCGGTTGCTAGCCTTCACTGAGGAATGCTGCCGGCACTGCCCGGCGGCTGTGACGAGGGGTCATCCAGCACCAGCCATTTCCAAACCGATTGAACCGGCTTTTTAACGGACGCCCGATGGACGCTGTAACACCACTATTGCCTCGCGCTTCGACCGGAATTGCCGGTCTCGACGACGTGCTGGGCGGCGGCCTGGCGCGCAATCGCCTGCACCTGCTCGAAGGCAGCCCCGGCACGGGAAAGACGACGATCGCTTTGCAGTTTTTGCTCGCGGGCGGCGAAGCCGGCGAAGCGGGCATCTATGTGAGCCTTGCCGAGACCGAAAGAGAGCTGCGTGACGGCGCGCGCTCGCACGGCTGGATCATACCGCCCCAAGTGGAGATTTGCGAACTGGTGCCGCCGGAGAGCGTGCTCGATCCCGACCAGCATCAGAGCCTGCTCTACTCGTCGGATCTCGAGCTCGGCGAGACCGTTCAGCGCATCTTCGCCGCCATCGAACGGCTCAAGCCCATGCGGGTCGTGATCGACAGCTTGTCGGAAATCCGTCTGTTGGCGCAAAGCTCGCTGCGCTATCGCCGGCAGATTCTGGCCTTGAAGCACTATTTCGCCCAGCACAATTCCACGGTGATCCTGCTCGACGACCTCACCACGGAGACCACCGATCGCGCCGTTCACAGCATCGCGCATAGCGTCATTCATCTCGACCAGCTGGCGCCGATCTATGGCGGCGAGCGCCGACGGCTGCGTGTCGTCAAATGCCGCGGACAGACGTTCCGCGGCGGTTATCACGATTTCGCCATCGAAGAGGGGAGTGTCGCGGTGTTTCCGCGGCTCGTGGCCGCGCAACACCGCACCGGCTTTAGCGGCGAGCTTCTGCACAGCGGCATTGCCGAACTCGATCAGCTGCTCGGCGGCGGCGTCAATACCGGGTCGAGCACGCTCGTCATCGGGCCGGCCGGAACCGGAAAATCGCTGCTGACGCTGCATTACCTGGCGGCGGCGGTGGCGCGCGGCGAACGCGGAGCGCTATTCGTATTCGACGAAGAGCTCGGACTGCTGTTCGCGCGCGCCAAGGACCTCGGCATCGATCTTCAAGCCATGCGCGAGTCCAAGAAACTGTTCATTGAGCAGATGGACGCCGCCGAATTGTCGCCGGGCGAATTTTCGCATCGCGTGCGCAATTGCGTCGATCGTGAAAATATCCGCACCGTCGTGGTCGACAGCCTCAACGGCTATCAGGCCGCGATGCCGGAGGAACAGTACCTGATCCTGCATATCCACGAGTTGCTGCAGTATCTGAACCGGCAAGGCGCGGCGACGTTTCTCACGGTGGCGCAGCACGGCATGATGGGCGACATGAAGCAGCCGATCGACGTCACTTATCTGGCCGACAGTGTCATCATGCTGCGCTACTTCGAAGCGCTCGGCCGGGTGCGGCGGGCGATCTCCGTGATCAAGAAGCGGACCGGATCGCACGAGGACACCATCCGCGAATTCCGCATCACCGACCGCGGCATCGAGGTCGGGCCCGCGCTGAAGGAATTCCAGGGCGTGCTGCGCGGCATTCCGACTTATGTCGGCGGCGGCGAACCGCTGATGCGGGGGAATTCTTGAGCGCCCGCGCCAGTCCGCACCGCGAACGGATATTGATTCTGGCGCCGCGCGGCCGCGACGCCGTTGTCGCCAAGGAGATTTTGCGCGACGCCAAGCTGCACGCCGATATCTGCCTGGATACGCCGGAGCTGACCGCCGAGGTCCGCTGCGGCGCCGATCTCGCGATCCTCACCGAAGAGGCGACGCGCCAAGGCGACATCCGCGATCTCGCGGGTTGGGTGGCCGGGCAACCGCCATGGTCCGATTTTCCTTTCGTGCTTTTGACCGAGCATGGCGGCGGGCTGGAACGCAATCCCGCGGCGGCATCGCTCGTCCGCACGCTCGGCAACGTCACTTTTCTGGAGCGGCCGTTTCATCCGACGACGCTCATCAGCGTCGCGCAGACCGGCCTGCGCGGCCGGCAGCGGCAATATGAATGCCGCCGTCTCAACGAGGAACTGGAATCGCGGGTGCAGGAACGCACCTCGGAACTTGCGACGGCGAATCGTCAGTTGATCAATCAAATCAAGGAGCGCGAAGACGTCGAAACGACGTTGCGGCAGATGCAGCGGCTCGAGGCGGTGGGACAATTGACCTCGGGCGTGGCGCACGACTTCAACAATCTGCTGACTGTCGTGCTCGGCAATATCGGCTTCATCGAAAAGGACGTCGCCGCCGCGGGTCTTAACGGCAAGATCGCGCAACGGCTCGGCTATATGCGCACCGCGGCCGAGCGCGGCGCCAAATTGACCGATCAATTGTTGTCATTCTCTCGCCGCCAGCGCCTGGAGCCGCGACCGCTCGATCTCAACGAGACCGTGGTCGGCATGCGCGATCTTTTGCAAAGCACGATGGGCGGCACCACGCATATCGAGACCAGGCTGCACCGCGGCTTGTGGTCGGCGATGGTCGACCCGACGCAGCTAGAGCTCGCCGTGCTCAATCTCGCGATCAATGCCCGCGACGCCATGCAGGTCGGCGGCAGCCTTACCGTCGAAACCAGAAACGTCACGCTCGGGCCGCCGCTATGTCCGGAAGAACCGCCGGCCGGCGAATATGTCGGCGTCGGCGTTTTCGACACCGGCAGCGGAATGAGCGAAGAGGTGCGCGCCAAGGCGTTCGAGCCGTTTTTCACCACCAAGGAAATCGGCAAAGGCTCCGGCCTGGGGCTGAGCCAGGTGCTTGGCTTTGCCAAGCAATCCGGCGGCGGCGTGCGCATCGAATCGCGCCTCGGCGAAGGCACTGCGGTTCATATCTACCTGCCCAAAGCCGAGGCCGCGGCAGTCCGAACGGCTGCGTACACGCGGCCGCACTTCCCTGCCGAGCCGTTCCATGCCGTCGAGATTCTGCTCGTCGACGACGACAACGAAGTGCGCGAGGTCACCCGCGCCATGCTGCACGGGCAGGGCCATCGCGTCTTGGAGGCCGGCAGCGGCGGCGCCGCGCTCGACATTTTACAGCGCGAACCGGGCATCGAATTGCTGATCGCCGATTTCGCGATGCCGGGGATGAACGGCGCCGAACTGGTGCGCCTCGCGCGCGAACAGCGGCCGCATCTGCCGGTATTGTTCGTCACGGGCTTTGCCGATCGCGGCGCGCTCGGCGAAGTCGACGAGAGCCATATTATCGCCAAGCCGTTCCGGCCGGACGAACTCGCCGACAGGGTCCGCTTCGCGCTCGGTTACGACGGCTCGTCGAAGGTCGTCCGGCTGCGGCGCTAGTTTTTCGCAGCGATCAGATCAACTTCAATCCCTTGCAAGGTGTCGCTTGATCCACCGGCGGCGCCGGCGCGTTCGTCGATGGGTGACCAAGGCGTCGCCGAAGTAGCCCGACTGGCTGGGTACCGGCGCAAGGCTGTTGTCAGCTCACTGCGCGGGCGTGAACGATCTCGCGTGCCTCAACCGGCCGCACGTCGGACGCATCAAGAGTCACCACAGCGACGGTGTCGCCCGATAACGTCGTGAATTCGACCTCGTAGCCCGCACCGTGTTGATGCACCAGCACGACGGTGCCAACGTCACCGACGGCGAGGCGCGCGTCCGGCAAATCGCGCTTCAACACGACGAAGTCCAGTTCATCGATCATAACGCAGCAGTCCTTCTCGGCACCACCGTCACCAGGCGCGGGATAGTTTCCCGCGACTCCACGAACCATACCACGCGCACAATGGGATTGCGACCGTCAGGCGTCGGCAAAGGCCCATCAATCTCATATCTGACCCCGAAGCGGGTCTGGTGCGATGAAGCGATATCATTCGCCGTCGCGTGCGCGACGATGGCATCGCGCAAAACATGCCACTCCCGGGCGCGAAACCCAAAGCTCTCAAGAAAGCGTGCCTTTGCGCGACCCCCAGAGTGGCGGACGCTCAACAAATAGTCGACGATCTTGGCCTCGGGGACGACCGCATGATCCAGATGAGGCAATCGCGGCATGCACGTCCGCCCGATCCACACATCGTTAAATTGGTAGTGCCCCGATCCGGCAAGCGCAAGGCGTTGTGGACTAGATCAACTTTAGTCCCTTCAAACTGGCGTGCCCTTCCTTGCCGACGATGATGTGGTCGTGCACCGAAATGCCGAGCGGCTGCGCCACCGCGATGATCTGCTGCGTCATCTGGATGTCGGCGCGCGACGGCGTCGGATCGCCGGAGGGATGATTGTGCACCAGGATGATGGCGGTCGCGGACAGCTCGAGCGCGCGCTTGACCACCTCGCGCGGATAGACCGGCGTGTGATCGACGGTGCCAACCTGTTGGGTTTCATCGGCGATGAGCTGATTGCGCTTGTCGAGGAACAGCACGCGGAATTGCTCGCGGTCGGCGAAGGCCTGCGCGGTGCGGCAGTAATCCAGCACGGTCGACCATGACGACAGCACCGGGCGCTTCTTCACGGCGCCGCGTAAGAGCCGGCTCGCCGCCGCCTGGACGATCTTAAGGTCGGTCACGCTGGCTTCACCGAGGCCTTTGACCTCGAGCAGACGGGCTTGCGGCGCCGCGATTACTTCGGCGAAGGAGCCGAATTTTTCCAGCAGCTCTTTGGCCAGCGGCTTGACGTCGCCCTGCCGGAACACGCGGAACAACAGCAGCTCCAGAAGCTCGTAGTCGGATACCGCGTCGGCGCCGGCTTCGCGGAAGCGGTCGCGCAGGCGTTCGCGGTGACCGAAATAATGCGGCGTGCCCTCGGCAAGCCCCGCTTCGTCCTCGGCTTTATTCTCCGCAATGGACATCGGACACGCCCTCGACCCGCCGCGGCTCAAGCCCATCATGCGGCCACAACCTAAGGATGCCCGGAATGCCGGAATTTGCAATCGTTTTGGAAAGGCGGCCTTAAGTCAGGCCTTCCGATACGGTGGCTTGTCGAGATGCTTCGGCGACAGCGTGAAAATCTCGACCCCGGCCTCGGTGACCCCGACAGAGTGCTCGAATTGCGCCGATAGCGAGCGGTCGCGGGTCACCGCAGTCCAGCCGTCGGACAGCACTTTGACGTGGGCGCGGCCGAGATTGATCATCGGCTCGACGGTGAAGAACATGCCGGGCTTGAGCACGATGCCCTCGCCAGGCCGGCCGACATGGACGATATTCGGCTCGTCGTGGAACAGCCGGCCGAGGCCGTGGCCGCAGAAATCGCGCACCACGCTCATATGCTGGGCCTCGACATAACTCTGGATGGCATGGCCGATGTCGCCGGTGGTGGCGCCGGGCTTGATGGCGGCGATCCCGCGCATCATGCCTTCATAGGTGACCTCGATCAGCCGCTCGGCTTTGCGCGGAACTTCGCCGACCGGATACATGCGGCTGGAATCGCCGTGCCAATGATCGAGAATCAGGGTGACGTCGACATTGACGATGTCGCCCTCGCGCAGCGGCTTGTCCGAGGGGATGCCGTGGCAGACCACGTGATTGACCGAAGTGCAGGTCGCCTTGCGGTAGCCGCGATACATCAGCGTTGCCGGCAGCGCGCCGCGATCCATGCCGAATTCGTAGACCAGGCGATCAATATAATCGGTGGTGACGCCCGGCTCGATTTCGCCGACCAGCATGTCCAGGCACTCGGCCGCGAGCCGGCCGGCCTTGCGCATGCCGGCAAACGCGCTCGGGCCGTGAAGCTTGATCTGTCCGGTCTTGCGCAGCGGCGCCAGGGCCGCGTCGACATAGGTCATGGTCTTGAGAAAGGCGAGACTGCTGGGGTTTCTGTCGGCAATGTAAGCATGGGCGGCGTCAAGGCAAGCAGATCGTGCGCGGGTTTCAGGCGGCGATCTTGCCGCCCAATTCGTCGGCAATATGGACGCGGATGATGTCGTCGAACGAGGCCTCGGCGCGGAAGCCCAGCGCCAGCGCGCGCGCCGGATCGAACCGGCTCGGCCAGCCGGCGACGATCCGGGCCACCAGCGGGTCGGGCGCGCGGCGGATGCGCGACGCCACTTTATCGCCGGCGATGCGGCGTAGCGCCGCGATCTGTTCGGCCACCGTGCAGCAGACCCCCGGCATGGTCAGATTGACGCGGGGCCCGAGTTTCGCGGCATCAAGCCCAGCGGCGTGAATGAGGAAGCCCACCGCCGCGCGCGGGCTGGCATGCCAATGCAGCACGCTGTCGGCGACCGGCAGCACCGCCTCCTCGCCGTTGAGCGGCTCGCGAATGATCGAGGAGAAGAAGCCCGAGGCCGCCTTGTTGGGCCGGCCCGGCCGCACCACGATCGACGGCAGCCGGATGCCGACGCCGTCTAGGAAGCCGCGTCGCGTGTAATCGGCGAGCAGGAGTTCGACGGCGGCCTTGGCCGTGCCGTAGGACGTCAGCGGAGTGAGATGAAACTCGTCGCCGATCGCGGGTGGAAACGGCGCGCCAAACACCGCGATCGACGAGGTGAAAACGAGCCGGGGCCGATAGCCGTCGCCGACGGCGCGAGCGGCTTCAAACAAATGACGCGAGCCGTCGAGATTGACCCGCATGCCCTTGTCGAAATCGATCTCCGCCTCGCCGGACACCACGCCGGCGAGATGGAAGATCACGTCGGGCCGGCCGGCGACCGCGGCGCGCACCGCCGCCGCGTCGCCGACATCGGCCGCCGCGGCTTCGACCTGACCGGAAAATTTTTCCGGGCGTTGCGGGGCGACAACGTCGATCAGCGTGAGCTTCTCGATCGGGCGGCCGTTGAGCGTGCCTTCCGCAACGAGCCTGGCAGTGAGCTTGCGCCCGATCATGCCTGCGGCGCCAGTGATGAGGATGTGCATGGAAGAACGTTCCCCTCGAAGGTCATGGTCCGCGAAGCCGGACCCATCCAGTAGTCGCCACGCTTCCCGACTACGGTCCAAATATAAGACGGCTGTGGCTACTGGATCGTACGCTTGCGCGGACGATGACAAGACAGCGGGAATGATGTCTACAGCGCCATCCCGCCGTCGACGAGATGCGCCTGGCCGGTAATGTAGCTCGCCTCATCGCTGGCGAGGAAGAGGGCGAGCGCGGCGACTTCCTGCGCCGTGCCCAGCCGGCCCAGCGGCTGGCGGTCGACGAAGGCCTGCCGCACCACTTCGGCCGACTTGCCGGTTTCCCGCGACAAAGCGCCGATGCGGTCATCGAGCGACGGCGACTCGATCGTGCCGGGGCAGACCGCGTTGCAGCGGATGCCGTGCCGGATGAAATCGGCGGCCACCGCCTTGGTCAGACCGATCACCGCCGCTTTGGTGGCGCCGTAGGCATAGCGATTGGGCACGCCCCGGATCGACGAGACGGCGGAGGAAATATTGACGATCGAGCCGGATTTCTTCTTGAGCATCGCCGGCAGGAACGTCTTGATCGTGCGGTGCATCGACTTGACGTTGAGGTCGAAGGAGAAGTCCCAGTCC
>DATJBH010000079.1:0-3566 GCA_035515455.1 Xanthobacteraceae bacterium | reverse complement strand
GCCGTTCGCCATGTTGGTGCCCCACATGCCCCAAAGGAGCGTGTAGCCATCCGGCTTCGACCGCTCGGCGCGGGTGACGCCGATCGTGCCGGCCGCGCCGGCGACGTTCTCGACGACCACGGGCTGCTTGAGGCGCACGCTAATCGCCTGGGCGATGATGCGGCCCAGCACGTCGGTCGATCCGCCGGGCGCCAGCGGCACGATGAAGTCGATCGGGCGCGACGGATAATCGTCGGCCACGGCCGGCGTGGTGCCGCCAACAACGAGGACAGCGGCCATTGCCGCCAGGGCAGCGGCGATAACAGATTTCCCAAGCATAGGCGTTCCCCAAGTCGAATGTTCGCACTCCTATGCCAGAGGAATGGCCGACGCCAAAGGGCAAACGCGACTCTTCTCGGGTTTGCCGGTTTTGCTGAATCGTGGTTCAGTTATTGGCTCGCTGATTCATTTTTCCGATTTCGATGCCCTACCGCCGCACTGCCAATGTCGAGCGCCGGCTGGCCGCCCGGCACGACGCCATTATTGCGGCGGCAGGGCAGGTCGCGAGCGAGGGCGGCATGGCGGCGGTGCACATCGCCGCGGTCGCGCAGCGCGCCGGCATTGCGGCGGGCACGGTCTATCGCTACTTTCCGGGCAAGTCCGATCTGGTCGCCGCGCTGCTGCATGAAATCTCCGAGCGCGAGATCGCCGCGCTGCGCCGCGCCGCCGATGTGGCGCCCGGTCCGCTGTCGGCGCTCTCAGCCGCGATCATGACCTTTGGCACGCGCGCGCTGCGTGATCGGCGGCTCGCTTATGCGGCCACCGCCGAACCGGTCGATGCCGAACTCGATGCGTTGCGCGTCGCCTTTCGCAAGGCGCTTGCCGCCGAATTTTCCGCGCGAATCGCGGCGGCAGTCACCGGCGGACACTTGCCGGAGCAGGATGCGGCGCTCGCCGGCGCGGCGTTGGTTGGCCTTATGATCGAATCGCTGATCGGGCCGCTCGCGCCGGAAGTTGCGGGGCGCGAGCGCGCGCTGCTGCAGTCGCTGACACTTTTCGCGTTGCGCGGGCTCGGCGTCGCCGACGCGCGGGCGCGGGGGCTCGTGGTGCAAACCAGTCAGGGATCGGTGCTCGGAAATCAGTAGTCAGAAATAATCTACGTGTTCTGACACTGACTGCTGATGACCGATTCCCGTTTCAGTGCGCCATCAGCGCCGGTATTGTCATCGATTGGAAGATCGAATGGGTGACGCCGCCGAGCACGAATTCGCGCCAGCGCGAATGGCCGTAGCCGCCCATCACCATGAAATCGGCGCCGGAATCGGCGGCGTGCGACAACAGCGCATCGGCGACGTCGATGTTGCCGCCGGCAATGCGGTGAACGTCGATCTTCAGGCGATGGCGGGCGAGATGCTGGCCCAAATCCGCGCCTTCGATCTCGTCCTGTTTGCCGCGTTCATTGGTGATAATGACGATCTCGACACGGCCGGCCTTGACCAGAAGGGGCATGGCGTCGCCGATCGCGCGCGCCGCCTGCCGGCTGCCGTCCCAGCACACCATGACGTTGTCGAGCTTGAGCGGCGCCTTCTGGATGTAGGGCACCATGAGCATGGGGCGGCCGGATTCGAACAGCGTCGTCTCGGCAATGATTTCGTCCACGGTCGAGGTCTCGGGGACGGCCTGGCCGACAATGGCGAGGTCGAAGCGGCGCGCAATGCGGGCGAACTGATCGCCAGCGCCGGCGAGGCTCGCGGTCAGCGTCAGCGGCTCCGCCGACAGTCCGGCGCGATCGGTCGCCGCCGCGAAACGGTCGATGGCGGCTTTCGCCGCGGCCTCGTTGTCGGCCTGCTGGCTCTCGATCACTTCGGCGGGGATGTAGCCGGTGCCGGACACCGGAACGATCGGGTCATAGACGAAAGCGATGCCGGTCAGGTGCGTGCCAAAGGTCTCGGCAACGGATACCGCATAATCGCCGGCGGGACCGCCGTCCGCGCCGACGCTGAGATTGACGACAATATCCTTGATCATGGCGATGCTTTCCCCGGCTAATGTGCAGCTACCCTATCCTATTTTCCCCGCCGGCGCGCCTTGCGCCAGATCAAGCTCCGTGAGCGCGCCTATTTCTTGATATTGCCGCTGGCGTCGAACTGGCTGAGATAGGCCCACAGGTCGTCGATCCTTTGCTGCTCCTTGATGCCGGCAAAGGGCATTTTCGTGCCTGGGACCATGGCGCTCGGGTTCTTGATGTATTGCTTGAATGTCGCTTCGTTCCAGACGATTCCCGATTTCTTGTTGGCGTCCGAATAGTCGAAGCCCGGCGCCGTGCCGGAATGCCGCCCGTCAAGCCCATTGAGTTCGGGGCCGACTTTGTTGGCCGCACCCGGCCCGATGGAGTGGCAGGGGAAACACAGATTGAACACCTGCTTGCCCTTGGCGGCGTTCTGGGCCTGGGCAGACCCCATGCCGGCGGTTTGGATCATGACCGCGCCTGCCGCTGCGGCGATGACTGTCACGATCCTGCCTCTGGTCATTGCGTCTCCTCACCTGACATTGCGGCGGTAGGGTCTCGTGCGCCGTTCAAGCGAGCCGGGCGAGGCATGTCAACCGGGGCTGGTTGTCGCGCCGCTTTGACCGGCGCGGGCTCCTTTGACCCGCGCATAGCCTTGGCTTTCTCGGTATAATCCGTCAAAGCGCCATGCCGAGGTTCCGATGCCGCTCCTGATGCCATTGTTCGACGATGCGGTGCTCAAGCGCCGCGCCGAGATCGTGGCCGCGCTCCAGCGCATGGTGCCGGGCGAGGGCGTCATCGCATCCGACGAGGCCATGCGGCCTTACGAAAGCGACGGGCTGACCGCCTATCGCCAGCTGCCGATGGTCGTGGTGCTGCCGGAAACCACCGCCCAGGTCGCGGAGGTGCTGAGATTTTGCCACCGCGAAGGCATCAAGGTCGTGCCGCGCGGCGCCGGCACGTCGCTGTCCGGCGGGGCGCTCCCGCTCGGCGACGGCGTCCTCCTGGGGCTCGCCAAGTTCAACCGCATTCGCGAGATCGACTACGACAACCGCGTCGCCGTGGTCGAGCCCGGCGTCACCAATCTCGCGGTGTCGCAGGCGGTGGCCGAAGCCGGCTTCTATTACGCGCCCGATCCGTCGTCGCAGATCGCCTGCACCATCGGCGGCAATATCGCGGAAAATTCCGGCGGCGTGCATTGCCTCAAATACGGCATGACCACAAACAATGTGCTCGGCTGCGAGCTCGTGCTGATGACGGGCGACATCGTCCGCCTTGGCGGTCGGCACCTTGATGCCGGCGGTTACGATCTTCTCGGCATCGTCACCGGCTCGGAGGGCCTTCTTGGCGTCGTCACCGAAGTCACTGTTCGCATCCTGAAGAAGCCGCAAACCGCGAGGGCGGCGCTCATCGGTTTTGCCGCGTCGGAGGATGGCGGCGAATGCGTCGCCAAAATCATCGGCGCCGGCATCATCCCCGGCGGCATGGAAATGATGGATCGTCCCGCCATTGCGGCAACGGAAGAATTCGTCCACGCCGGCTATCCGCTCGACGTCGAAGCCTTGCTGATCGTCGAGCT
>DATJBH010000078.1:0-5966 GCA_035515455.1 Xanthobacteraceae bacterium | reverse complement strand
CGCATTCGTCATACCACGTGCGCGGGCCGTAGCGCGCAGGACTGCGCCATATCCGGAGTTTCAAGCTGCACGGTGGCATGACCGATCGCGAACCGCCCGTGAACGCCGCGCGTGATCTGATCGATCAAAGCGTCGGCGTCGACACGCTTCCGCAGCACGACGTGGACGGTGAGCGCGGTCTCCGTGGTGCTCAATGCCCAGACGTGAAGATCGTGCACCTCCATGATACCGGGAAATGCGCGCAGATAGCTCTCGACTTCCCGCAGATCGATGCCGGCAGGCACCGCGTCCAGCGACAGGCTCACGGCATCTTTCAGGAGGGCCCACGTCGTGACGAGAATCACAGCCGACACGATCAGGCTCATCATCGGATCGACCCATTGCCAGGCGGTGACCATGATGATGCCGCCCGCTAAGGCGACTCCGGCGCAAAGCGCGGCATCGGCTGCCATATGGACGAACATGGTGCGCACGTTGAGATCGCGGCGCCCCGCCATCAGGAGCGCGGCCGTGGCGCCATTGATCAAAACGCCGGCCAGCGCGACGGCCATTACCACCAAGCCGCTGCTCGGTTCGGGATTGAGCAGCCGGCGGACCGCCTCCCAGGCGATGGCGCCGGTCATCACCAGCAGCAGCAGCGCATTGGCCAGCGAGGCCAGGATCGACGAGCGCCGATAGCCGTAAGTGAATCTGCCGGTCGGTCCACGCCGGCTCAGCACGGATGCGCACCACGCGCCGCCGAGCCCCACGACGTCGCCGGAGTTGTGCGCGGCATCGGCCAGCAATGCCACCGAATGGGCGGAGAAGCCCCAGAACGCCTCCGCCACGACATAAGCGAGATTCAGCGCAAAGCCGATCGCAAAGGCACGGCCGAAAGAGGCCGGCGCGTGGCTATGAGCGCCCGCAAAATGGGAATGATGGTCGTGGGAATTCGTCAGGTCGGAGCTCCTGCGCGACACGCCTTGCACGCCGTCCGCGATTTCCTCTAAAGCGAGAGAGCTGGCGGGGTGCCACGGCGATCGGCTACGGCATCCAGATAGGACTTGGGACCACTGTTACACAATCACACTGGGGCTTGACGCGGTGAGAATCGCATTCCCGCCCGCAAATTTTCCCGGTCGCGGCAGACGGATTGATCGCGTAAGCCGCGCCTTAGAAAAATCCCAGCGACTCGCAGCCGGTGCCGGCCTGAAATTGCGCCTTGTGGCGCTTGCTAGGAATGTCGATGACGTGCACCGAGCCGTCGCCCTGGCAGGCGACGAACAATTCGCCGTTGCGGAACGCCATGTCCATCGGCTGCGAACCGACCTTGATTGCGGTCTGCTCGCGGAACGACGGGTCGATCAGGCTGACGGTGTCGCTGCTGACGCTAGTGACGGCGAGAAGAGAATTGTCCGGCGCGTAGCGCGCGATCTGCGCCGGCTTCGGCACATCCTTGAGCGGCACCTCCTCGCGCAACTTGCCAGCCGCGGTATCGATTAAAAATAAGGTCGGCTGCCCGTCGTCGACCGCGACCACGGTGCCGCCGTCGGCCGAGATGGCAATGCCGGCGAGCGGGCGCGGCGTCGCGATCTTGCCGAGGAGTTTCCGCGCCGGCAGATCGATCACCGAAACCGTGGCGTCCTCCTCGTTCTCCGTGTAGAGGCGCTTGCCGTCCGGCGCGATGATCAGGCGATGGCCGTTGGTCGAGCCGGAGTCGATCGCGCCGACGACCTTATTGGTCGCACGGTCGATCATCACCACCTTCGCCGAGTTCTCGCAGGTGATGTAGATCAAGCCGTCCGGCCCAAGCTTGAGCGTGTGCGGCGCGATATAGGGCGATAGGTCGATGGTGGTGACGAGCGCGCGCCGGTGCAGATCGAAGACGCACAGGTGATGCTGCGGATTGGGATTGCGGCCGTGAATGCCGTCGCCGTAGATTGGCACGTAGGCCATGCCCGTTTCCGGCACGATCAGGAGTTCGTGCACGGTCTTGAGAAAGCCGTCGATCACAACCTCCGTGGCGAAGGTCGTCGGGTCGAGGAACAGGACCTTCGTTCCCATCTTGTCGACCGCGATCATGCCGTGTTCTACGCTGGCCATTGCGTTTTCCCTTCGACGCTGCCCGCAACTCCCGACGCTTGCCGGCGCCTCCCGGCTGCGACTTGCAATTTATAGCGGCGCCGACAAGATGGCGCAAAGTGCTGCAAACATGAGCACGCGCGAGGCGTGCCGAGGGGGATTAATAAAGATGAGTGCTTGCCCAACAAGATTTTTGCGCCGGTTGCAAATTGCCTCGCTCATCGTCGCTGCCGCAACCATGTGGGCCGCCGCGCCGGCGCGCGCCGCCGATCCGATCACCATCGGCTTTTCCATGGCGCAAAGCGGACCGCTGGCTCCTAATGGGAAGTCGGCACTGCTCGCCATGCAGATCTGGCAGGATGACGTCAATGCCGCGGGTGGACTGCTCGGGCGGCCGGTGAAGCTCGTTTATTACGACGATCAGAGCAATCCTTCGACCGTGCCCGGCATCTACACCAAGCTGCTTGACGTCGACAAAGTCAATCTCGTGGTGAGCGGTTATGCTACCAATATGGTGGCGCCGGCCATCCCGATCGTGATGCAGCACGGCAAAGCCTTCATCGGCCTGTTCGCGCTCGCCGCCAACAGCGCATTCCATTATCCGCGTTACGTATCGATGACGCCGAACGGCCCCAATGCCAAAGCGAGCATCTCGTCCGGCTTCTTCGACATCGCGATGGCGCAAAATCCCAAGCCGCAGACCATCGCGATCGTCGGCGCCGACGCTGAATTCTCCAAGAACGCGATGGAGGGCGCCCGCGCCAATGCCAAGGCGGCCGGCCTGAAGATCGTCTACGACCAATCCTATCCGCCGAATACCACCGATTACTCGCCGATCGTGCGGGCGATCGAGGCCGCCAAGCCCGACGTGGTGCTGATCGCGTCCTTCCCGCTGGATTCGGCCGGCATGATCCGCGCCGTCAACGAGCTCGGCTATACGCCGAAGCTGATCGGCGGCGCCATGGTCGGTCCGCAGTCGCCCGCCATGCAGATGCAGCTCGGCCCGCTGCTTAACGGCTTCACCGATTTCACCTTCTGGCTGCCGGAGAAAACCATGCAGTTCCCCGGCGCGCTTGAATTCGTCAAGCGTTATCAGGCGAGGGCGGCGGCCGCAGGCGTCGACCCGCTCGGTTATTTTCTCGCGCCGTTCGCCTATGCCGACCTGCAGGTGCTCGGCCAGGCCATCACCGACACCAAGAGCATCGACGACGCCAAGCTCGCCGAGGAGTTTCACACGGCGACCTTTCACACCGTGGTCGGCGACGTGAAGTTCGGCGCGGACGGCGAATGGGAGGTGCCGCGCGTCATCCAGGCCCAGTTTCACGACATCGCCGGCAACGGCATCGAGCAATTCCGCGATGCCGAAAAGACGCAAACCATCGTGACGCCGGCGCAATACAAGACCGGCGACCTGATCTATCCGTACGGCAAGGCGAAGCAGCCGGCGCATTGACGGGCCGTTCGTTCGACGCCTTCAACGGATTTGTGATTATGGATTCCGGGCACCGCGCTGGGCGCGGCCCCGGACTGACGTTCGGAGAACAGCATGACAGCCGTCGTCGCGCATAACATCACATTCCTCAGCCATTCCGACCAGGGCGGCCGTGGCGACGGCGTGCAGGTCATGGTCAACAAGGGCTTCGCCTATATCGGCCACGGTTTTTCCAACGGCATCACCGTGATCGACGTGCGCGATGCGAAAAACCCGAAGACGGTCAATTTCATTGCCTGCCCGCCGAATACTCGCGCGCACCATCTGCAGACCCACGGCGATCTGCTGCTGGCGGTGAACGGTCCGAGCGTGTGGACCATGCAGGTGAGCCAGGAATCCTATTTCACCGGCACCTCGGGCGACGCGCTCAAGGGCCAGCAGTTCACCAGCGGACTGCGCGTGTTCGATCTGGCGAAACCGGAGATGCCGCGCGAGATCGCGTTCCTGCCGCTCGGCGGGCTCGGGCCACACCGCATCTGGTATGTCGGGGAGCGCTACGCCTATGTCTCGGTGCACCTGCCGGAATTCTCCGACCACATCCTCGTCATCGTCGACATGAAGGAGCCGGCGCGGCCGCAAGTCGCCGGTAAATTCTGGCTGCCCGGCATGAACAAGGCCGCCGGCGAGACACCGACTTGGCCTCCGGGCAAGCGCTACGCGCTGCATCACGCGCTCGTCGCCGGCAATCTCGCCTACAGCGCCTGGCGCGACGGCGGCTTGGCCATTGTCGACGTTGCCGATCCGGCCAAGCCGAAGATGGTGGCGTACCGCAATTGGGATCCGCCGTTCGGCGGCGGCACTCATTCGCCGCTGCCGCTGCCCGACCGCAATCTGCTGGTCGTCGCCGACGAGGCGAATTTCGCCGACTGCAGCAAAGGGCTGCGCTACATCTGGGTGTTCGATGTGCGCGAACCCTCAAATCCGGTGATCATCGCCACCATGCCGGTTCCGGACGACGCGGATTATTGCAAGAAAGGCGGAAATTTCGGCCCGCATAATCTGTGGGAGAACCGGCCCGGCGCCTTCGTCAGCTCACAATATATCTTCGCCACGATGCACAATGCCGGAGTGCGCGTTTACGACATCACAAACCCGTTCCAGCCGCGCGAGGCCGGTTCTTTCGTGCCGCCCAATCCCGCGCGCATGTTCGATCCGCGGCCGAACCGGCCGCAGGTGATCCAGTCCGCCGACTGCTTCGTCGACAACAACGGCGTGATGTATGTGACCGACAACAACGCCGGACTTTATATTCTGCAATTCGAGGGAAAATGATTGGAAACGTCGGAAGTCGCTCATTCCGGCGCCGGCGGGAATCGGGAAATCTTTGCTGGGTCCTCGCTTTCGCGGCGACGAGCGGCAAATGGCGACCACCTCATTGACAGTGGGCGCGCGCCCTTCCACACTCGCCAAAAATAAGGGCCGCGCCAGCGGCGATATGGGGCTCACCACGGGGAGGATCACATGGCGGCAACCGTAACCGCGACGCAAATGGGCGGCGGCGCCCAGACCATCGAAGGTTTCGTCGGCAGCGCGCTCGACGACGCGAAAATATCGCCTCTGCACCGGCGCATCATCGGGCTGATCGCTGCGGGCTACTTCTTCGACGTCATCGACTTCACGGTGTTCGGCTCGCTGGTTCCGCTCATCATCGCCTCCAAATTCGCGACCGGGCCGGAAGTCGCCGCCATCGGCAGCGCCACCGTCTTCGGCATGTTTCTCGGCACCGCCGGCCAGGGCGAGTTTTCCGACCGCTTCGGCCGCCGCTTCATCTATCAGTTCAATCTGCTCTTGTTCGGCGTCTTCACCATCCTCGGCGCGCTGTCGACCAGCGTCACCTTGCTGATCGCGTGCCGCTTCATCGCCGGAATCGGCCTTGGCGCCGAGCAGCCGCTCGCTTTCGCCTATGCCGGCGAATACTCGCCCAAGCGCATCCGCGGCCGCATCCTTGCGATCGTTCACTTCATCGGCGGCGCCTGCGTGTGGCCTATTGGAACGGCGCTGGTGCTCGGCGTCGGCAGCATGGCCAGCTCGCCCGAATACGCGTGGCGCGCCGTATGGCTGATCATCGGCGCCGGTGCGCTGATCGTTTGGGTGTTCCGCTTCACGCTGCCGGAATCGCCGCGCTACCTGGCGACGCACGGCAAAGGCGACAAGGCCCTCGAAGTGCTCACGCGCCTCGGCATTGCCGGGCCGAAAGAGAAGCTGACGACCGATGCCGCCAGCAATACCAAGAGCGATCCGTTCGGCGTCGTGTTCAGCATGTTCCCGACCCGCGTCATCGCCGGCATGATCTGCTTCACGGCATTCTTCGGCGTTGCCATCGGTCTCGGCGCATGGCTGCCGAACATCATGAATGCGAAGGGCTTCTCGGTCACCAAATCGCTGCAATATACCCTGGCGATGAACTTCGCCG
>DATJBH010000077.1:0-12734 GCA_035515455.1 Xanthobacteraceae bacterium | reverse complement strand
GGCGTGAGCGGGGTTTCGGCAAAATGGACGTCGAACGGGGAGAGCGCATCTTCGATCGCCGCGATGATCGCCGCCGGCGCCGGAATGGTGCCGCCTTCGCCGGCGCCTTTGACGCCGAGCGGATTGAGCGGATTGACCGTCTCGACGTGAGCGATGACGCAGGTCGGCACGTCGGTCGCCATCGGCAACAGATAATCGGCGAAGGTGGTGGTCAACGGCTGTGCATTGTCGTCGTATTGCATCCACTCCAACAATGCATTGCCGATGCCGTGCGCAACGCCGCCCTGCACCTGTCCGTCGACGATGAGCGGATTGATCACGCGCCCGCTGTCGTGGGCGACCGTATAATTGAGAATTTTCACGCCACCGGTCATGTGATCGACCTCCACTTCGGCGACATGCGTGCCGGAGCAATAAGCCGCCTGGGGCGGCGTGTAATAGGCCGTGTGTTCGAGGCCTGCCGTCTGGCCGGCCGGCAGCGAGACGCCGGGAATGCCTTGCGCCAAACGTGCCAATTCGCCGAAGGCGACCATCGGCTTGTTGCCCGTGGCGGCGACGGCTTTGCCGTCTTCAAGCTCGATATCGCTCTCGCCGACGCCGAGCGTGCGTGCCGCCAGCGCGATGATTTGTTTGCGCACCGCTTCGCCGGCGAGCTGCGCCGAACAACCGGCATTCACCGATTGGCGGCTGGCGAACGCGCCGACGCCTTGGGCGATGGCGCCGGTATCGCCGACGGTCATCACGATGTCGTCGATGCGGCAGCCGACCTGTTCGGCGACGATCTGCGACAGCGTGGTGCGCGTGCCTTGGCCCTGACTGGTGGCGCCGGTGGCGACCGCGACCTTGCCGCTCGGCAAGACCCGCACGGTGACGCCTTCGAACGGACCCAAGCCGGTGCCCTCGACATAATTGCCGATGCCGATGCCGATCAGGCGCCCTTGCTCCAGCGCCTCGCGCTGCCGGTGGGAAAATTTATCGTAGCCTGAGAGCCTGAGCGCCTCGTCCTGTCCCTTCGGATAGTCGCCGCTGTCGTAAATGAGCGGCTTGCCGTCGCGGAACAGCAGGCCGACGGGGTAGGGCATCTGCTCCGGCTGGATGAAATTGCGCCGCCGCACTTCGGCCCGGTCGAGCCCGAGTTCGCGCGCGACGCGGTCCAGGAGCCGCTCCATTGCGAACACCGCCTGGGGTCGGCCGGCGCCGCGCACCGGCGTGGTCGGCACTTTGTTGGTCAGGACGACGGCGGTCTCCAGCGAATAGGCCGGCACCACGTAAGGGCCGGGCACCGTCACCGCGGCGATATAGGGCATGATCACGCCCCACGGCACGTAGGCGCCGCTGTCATGCAGCATCCGGCCGCGCACGCCCAGGATCTTGCCGTCTGCATCCACCGCGATCGCGACGTCCCAATACTGATCGCGTTCTTGCGTGGCGCAGAGAAAATGCTCGCGGCGGTCCTCGATCCACTTCACCGGCCGGCCGAGCTTGAGCGCCGCCGCCGGAATCACCGCTTCCTCCGGGTAGAAGATTGCCTTGGGGCCGAAGCCGCCGCCGACGTCCGGCGCGATCATGCGGATCGATTCAAGATTGCGATCGAGCAGATCGGCAAGCGTGCCGCGGCCGAGATGCGGCGTCTGCGTTCCCGACCATACCGTCAGCATGTCGGCGACCGGATCGTGGCTCGCCAGCACCGCGCGCGTCTCCAGCGCCATGCCGCCACCGCGGTGTTGCCAAAGCACTTCCTCAAACACATGCGCGGCGTTGCCGAAGGCTGCATCAACGTCGCCATAAACGAGCGGGAAGCGCGCGACGACATTCGAGGCAAGATCGCTATGCGCGCGCGGGGCGTCGTCCTTGATGCCGGCGCGACAATCGCCGACCGCGGCGAGCACGTCGAAATCGACGGCGACCGCCGCCGCGGCGTCCTCGGCAAGGTAGCGGGAATCGGCGATCACCACGGCGATCGGCTGGCCGACGTAACAGACTTCGTCGCGCGCCAGCGCGGTCTGCGTGCGGGGCGTCGCGATGGCCGGATTCGGCGTCAGCATCGGGATCGGCATCCGACGCATCGGTTCGGGCAGATCGTCGGAGGCCAGAACCGCGTGCACGCCGGGCAATGTCATCGCCGGGCCGCTGTCGATGCCGCGTATCATCGCGTGCGCGTGTGGCGAACGCACGAAGCAAGCGTGCAGCAGGCCCGGCAATTTCAGATCGTCGACGAAGCGGCCGCGGCCGGAGAGCAGCGCCGGGTCCTCCAGCCGCTTCACGCGGGCTCCGAAATGCTTTGCGCCCATCGCCTATGCTCCCGATCCGGCGCGCAATCGCTGCGCGGCATCGAGCGCGGCTTTGACGATGCCGGCGTAACCGGTGCAGCGGCACAGATTGCCGGTCAGCGCCTCGCGCACCTCCTGTTCGCTCGGCGCGGCATTGTCGCGCAGCAATTCGGTGAGCGTCATCAGCATTCCCGGCGTGCAGAAGCCGCACTGCAGGCCGTGATTGTCAATGAACGCTTGCTGCAGCACCGACAGCTCGCCGTCGGGCACCAGGCCTTCGACTGTGGTCACCTCACTGCCATTGGCTTGCACTGCGAACATCAGGCAGGAGCGCGCGGTACGGCCGTCGACCAGCACAGTGCAGGTGCCGCAGACGCCATGCTCGCAACCGAGATGGGTACCGGTCAGGCCGAGCTCATGACGCAGGAAATCGGCCAATGTCAGCCGAGCTTCGACGACGCGGGCGTGTGACTTGCCGTTGACCGAGATGCGCGTCGCCTGCTTGCCCATACGCCACTCTTACGTCGCTAGATCGTTGGTTTGAACATGATCTTGTCCGAAAACCGGTTCCCACTTTTCGGGATCATGTTCTAAAGATCGATGCCGGCACGCCGCGCGGCGTCCATGAGCGCGCGGGCGCCCAGGACCTGTGCCAGGTGACGCCGATAATCGCCGCCGGCATGGATATCGGAGATCGGCTCGATCAGCCAAGCCGCCGCGGCCGCGCTTTGGATTAAAGCGGCGTCGATCGGTTTGCCGATCAGCGCGGCTTCGGCGGCATCGACGCGCACCGGCTGTTCGGCGACGCCGAACAGGGCCAAAGCGGCGCGCCGCACCACATTGCCGGCGCCGATATCGAGCAGCGCCGCCGCGCCGGCCAAGGCAAAGTCGCCGTGGCGGCGGGCGAATTCGTGAAAGCCGTAGCCGTGGCCCAAGCGCCAGATCGGCAGTTCGATGGCGGCGATCATTTCGTCGGGCGCCAGCGCCGTCGTCATGAAGCCCAGGCTGAATTCGCGAAACGGCACCGCGCGCAGCCCGCGAATGCTGGCGAGGTGCAGGACAGCATCATAGGCCAAGCACACCGCCGGCAGTTCAGCGGCTGGATCGGCATGGGCGAGCGAGCCGCCGATCGTGCCGCGATTGCGCGTCTGACGATGGCCGACATGATGCAGCGCCTCGGCCAGCAGCGGGCAATGCCGGACGATCTCGGGTGCGGTCTCGAGGTCGCGCTGCCGCATCATGGCCCCGACGCGCAGGCGGCCGTCGATCACGGCGATGCCGCGCAGATCGTCGACATGGCCGAGATCGACGAGATGATCGACGATGACGTAACGGAAATTCATCATCGGCACGAGCGATTGCCCGCCGGCGAGGATTTTCGCGTTGGGAAGCGTCGCCAGAAGCTCGGCGGCCTCCTTGAGCTGCCGCGGCGCGTGATAGTCGAAAGATGCTGGCTTCATTGTCCCCGACGCACGCGACGCTCACAGAGGGTCTGTGTTCGACGTCACAGACGAAGCCATCGAAGCATGCTAGTTTGAACTCTGCAAGGAAAGTGATCGCCTTGGGGGAGGGGTCATGAATTCCGGCATCAGGCGGCGAGCATTCCTGAGCGGGCTCGGCGGCGCAGCCGTGGCCTGGCCGCTTGCGGTGCATGCGCAGCAGTCGGACAAGGCGGTCCCGATCATCGGCGTCCTGGGCGTCGACGAAACCGGCTGGGGTCCGTGGGCGGCGGCTTTTGTTGCGCGCCTTCGTGAGCGCGGCTGGATCGAAGGCCGCACCGTCGCGGTCGAGTATCGCTGGGATGAAGGACGGAATGTTCGCGACGCCGAGATCGCGGCCGAATTTATCCGTCAAAAAGTCGACGTCATCCTCGCGAATGGAAAGGGCGCGGTCGCATTAAAGCAGGCCACCGCCGCCATTCCCATCGTCTTTCCGTTGGCGCCGGATCCGGTCGGCGGCGGCCTGGTCGCAAGCCTGGCGCGCCCGGGCGGAAATGTCACCGGATTGTCGATCCAGGCGACAGATCTCGCCAGCAAGCGGCTCGAACTCTTGCGTGAGGTCGCCCCCGGTCTGCGGCGGTTGGCGATCATGTTTGATGCCGGCTACTCCCAAGCCGCGCTGGAGGTGGGCGAGGTCCAGACCATAGCTCACACGCTCGGCTTCGATGTCATGCCGCTCGAAATCCGGCGGGCGGCGGATATCGCGCCCGCCTTCGATACGCTCAAGGGCAAAGCCGACGCTCTTTACGTGGTGCTCAATGCTCTCATCAACGCCAACCAGGCGCGCATCATCGCGCTGGCGATCGGGGCGCGGCTGCCGACGATCTTCGGTGCGCGCGAATATGTCCATGCCGGAGCGTTCATGTCCTACGGCCCGAACTTCCCTGATCTATTCCGGCGTGCCGCCGACATCGTCGACAAGATTCTGCGCGGCGCCAAGCCGGCCGACATTCCGGTCGAACCACCGACCAAATTCGAGCTGGTCTTCAATCTCAAGACCGCCAAAGCGATCGGGCTGACGATCCCGCCGAATTTGCTCGCAATCGCCGACGAGGTGATCGAATGACGCGGCGGGATTTCATCGCGCTTGTTGGCGGCGCGGCCGCCGCTTGGCCGCTCGCGGCACGCGCACAGCAGTCGGACCGAATCCGACGGATCGGCGTGCTGTTTTACTGGTCATCCAGTAACCGCGAAGGTCAAGCCGGCCTCGCCGCATTCCAGAAAGTCTTGCAGCAGGCCGGTTGGACCGACGCCATCAACGTCCATTTCGACATTCGCTGGAGCGAAGAAAACGCCGAGCGCATACGCCAATACGCGGCCGAGCTGGTTGCGCTCACGCCCGACGTTATTCTTGCCAATGCGACGCCGAGCGTGGCGGCGCTGCAATCCCTCACTCGCACTGTGCCAATCGTATTCGTGACCGTCTCCGATCCGGTGGGAGCCGGGATCATCGAATCGATCGCGCGGCCTGGGGGCAATGCCACGGGCTTCATGAATTTCGAATACAGTTTGAGCGGCAAATGGCTTGAACTGCTGAGGCAGATCGTGCCCGGTCTCGCCCGGGCGGCGGTGCTGCGCGATGCGGCCAATCCGGCTGCAATTGGCCAATTCAGCGCTATCCAGGCCACCGCACAGCCGCTCGGGATAGAGCTCAAAGCTGTCAATGTCCGCGACGCTGGCGAGATTGAGCGGGCGCTTGCGGAATTCGCTCACTTGCCGAATGGCGGCTTGATTGTGACGCCGACCGCTGGCCAGTCGCTTCATCGGGATCTTATCGTGAAGCTTGCAACCAAGCTCAAGCTGGCCGCGGTCTATGCCGACCCTGAGCTTGCCGCCGCTGGTGGCCTGATCGCGTACGGACCCGATCGTGTGGATGAGTTCCGCCGCGCGGCAGTTTATGTTGATCGCATTCTCAAGGGGGAGAAGCCGGGCGACCTCCCGGTGCAGGCCCCGACAAAGTATGCACTGGCGGTCAACGCAAAGGCCGCCAAGGCGATCGGGCTGACGATTCCGCCGAATTTGCTCGCCACCGCCGATGAGGTGATCGAATGAGGCGGCGCGAATTCATCGCGCTTGTGGCCGGCACGGCGGTGGGATGGCCGTTAGCCGCGCGCGCGTATCGACGCGCGGGCGGCATGGCGCGTGTCGGGATCATCGACAATGGCCCGATCTGGGATCCGTTTCGCGAGCAACTGCGCGCGTTGAACTACGTGGAAGGCAAGACTATCGCATTCGATTACCGTACCGCCGGCGGAGCGCCGGATCGTTTGTTTGTTGCAGCCAACGTGCTGGTCCAGAGTCCGGTGGACGTCATCGCCGTCTACGGCACGCCGGCGGCGCAGGCGGCGCAGCAGGCGACCCAGACCGTTCCTGTGGTCGCGATCGCGCTGGGCGATCCGGTCGGCGCCGGCCTGGTTTCCAGTTTGGCGCGGCCGGGGGGCAACATTACCGGCAACACCATCCTCGGGCCGGATGTCGTGACCAAACGGCTGCAACTCCTCAAGGATGCACTGCCTGCGGTCTCGCGCGTGGCCTATCTTTGGAATCCCGATAACCAATCCAGCGCCGCGATTTTGCAGGGGCTGTTGAAGGCGGCGTCGCTGTTTCACATGACGGTTGTTTCCTTCGAGGCGCGGACGTCTGAAGATTTCGCGGCGGTGTTCGCGCAGATGACGTCCGATCGTCCCGACGCCGTCCTTCTGACCAGCGATCCTCTGCACCAGGCGCAAATGCACAGAGTGATCGAATTTTTGCGGAAGAGCCGTATTCCGGGATTGTTCCAAACGAGGCAAAACGCCGTCGACGGGGGGTTGATGTCCTATGGGGCGAGCGTCACCGACCTGTTCAGACGCGGCGCGCTTTACGTCGACAAGATTTTGCACGGCACGAAACCGGGTGATTTACCCATCGACGAGCCCGTCACGTTCCAGCTCGTCATCAATCTCAAGACGGCCAAGGCCATCGGCGTCGAATTATCACAGATGCTGCTGGCGCGCGCCGACGAGGTGATCGAATGAGACGGCGGGAATTCATTGCGCTCGCCGGTGGCGCTGCCGCCGTTTGGCCGCTCGCCGCACGCGCGCAGCAGTCGACGATGCCGGTCATCGGGTTTCTCAACCCCAGAGCGCCCGCTGACGCACCGCAATTCACTGCTGCGTTCCGCCAAGGTCTAAAGGATGTGGGCTTCGTCGAGGGTCAGAACGTCTCGATCGAATATCGTTTTGCCGGAAATCGGGACGACAGGCTGCCGGCATTGGCGGCCGATCTGGTTGCTCGCAAAGTGGCGGTGATTGCTGCGGCCCCCAGTCAGGCTGTACTTGCCGCCAAGGCCGCGACCACGACCATTCCAATCGTCTTCGAAATAGGTTTCGATCCGGTTCGGCTAGGTCTGGTCACCAGCTTGAGCCGGCCCGGGGGTAATCTTACGGGCGTAACCCAACTGAACGAGGAGGTCGCGCCGAAGCGGCTCGAACTGTTACACGAGCTGGTCCCAACGGCGACCGCCGTCGCTTTGTTGGTCAACCCTGCAGAACCCTCAGTTGCCGAGAATCGAACGAAGGTAACCATGTCGGCTGCCCGCACACTCGGGCTGAAACTCCACATTTTGAACGCCAGCAGCGACCGCGACTTCGAATCGGTCTTCGCAGAACTGATCCAATTGCAAGCGGGCGGGCTTGTGATCGGCGGTGGCGCATTTCTGACTGGCAAGTCCAAACGGCTGGCCGAGATGGCGGTCCGCTATGCCGTTCCCGCAATCTTCGAAAGCCGTGATTTTGTCGCGGCTGGAGGGCTCATTAGCTATGGCGGCAGCATCACCGACGCTTATCGCTTGGCAGGTGTTTACACCGGGCGCGTTCTCAAGGGGGAGAGACCTGCCGACATGCCGGTCCAGCAGGCAACCAAGATCGAGCTGTTCCTCAATCTGAAGACTGCCAAGGCGCTCGGTATTGCGGTGCCGAAGACCCTTCTGGTCGCCGCCGATGAGGTGATCGAATGAGGCGGCGGGAGTTCATCACGATCATTGGCGGCGCGGCTGTTTGGCCTTTTGCAGCGGGCGCGCAGCCAACGACCGTGCCGGTGGTCGGATTTCTTAGAAATGCATCCGCGGACGGATCGAGAAGTCTTGTAGCGGCATTTCAAGACGGTCTAAAGGACAATGGTTACACGGAAGGCCGGAACGTTGTCGTCGAATATCGGTGGGGCGGGAATAAGAAAGATCAATTACCCACTCTGATGACCGATCTAGCGAACCACCATGTCGCAGTAATCGTGGCCGGTGGCAATGATGTTGCTATAGCCGCGAAGAACACCTCGACCAAGATTCCTGTTGTTTTCGCCATCGGGCTTGATCCGGTCCGCCTTGGACTGGTGGCTAGCCTGAACCAGCCGGGCGGCAATATGACCGGCATTACTTTCTTCCACACGGCACTATTGGCCAAGCGCGTAGAACTTCTACACGAGCTGGTGCCAAAGACTGGGATGATGGCTCTTCTCACCGATCCTAATAACTCGAACAGCGAACTTGAGGTGGAAGAGGCCCAGGCTGCGGCGCAAGTCTTGGGCCAACAAATGCAGGTCCTGCGCGTCAGCAGCCTAAATGACTTGGAACCCGCCTTCGCGACCTTTGCTGACCATCGTGTCGGCGGCCTCATCATCGGTGGCAGCGCTCTCTTCCTGAGCGGACGCGAACAACTCATCGCGCTGGCGGCGCGCTTTGCGGTTCCAACGATCTATCCTTGGGTTGAAGCGGTCAGGGAAGGCGGCTTGATTGCCTACGCAACCAGTATCACCGGTGCATATCGGCAAGTGGGTACTTTTACCGCCCGCATTCTCAAGGGTGAAAAGCCCGCTGACCTGCCGGTGGAGGAATCGACGAAGGTCGAGTTGATCATCAACCAGAAGACTGCCAAGGCGCTCGGTCTCACATTCTCGCTTGCGCTCCTTGGCCGCGCCGACGAGGTGATCGAATGAGGCGACGCGAGTTCATTGCGCTTGCCGGGAACGCGGCGGCATGGCCGCTCGGGGCGCGCGCCGCTGCTTCTCAGACGCGGCGAATTGGCGTTCTCATGAATCTCGCCGCAGATGATCCGGAAGGTAAAAAGGGCGCAGCAGCGTTTCTCGACGCCCTGCAGTCAATGGGCTGGAGAGATGGTCACAATGTGCAAATCAATATCCGCTGGGGTTCGAACAACCTCGACGACCAAGGTAAATTCGCGACTGAACTAGTGGCGCTCGCACCCGAAATCATTCTGGCAAGCGGGACAGTCAGTGTGACTGCCATTCGACACATTACCCACGACATTCCAGTCGTGTTCGTGCGCGTCGCTGACCCGGTCGGTGCGGGCTTTGTTGATAATTTAGCGCGACCGAGCCGTAACGTTACCGGCTTCATGTTGTTCGAATATAGCTTGGCGGGGAAATGGCTGGAGTTGCTAAAGCAGATCGCGCCAGGTGTGACGCGAGCTGCCGTCCTTCGTGACCCTGCCAACCCCTCCGGAATTGGTGAATTTTCCGCGATTCAGTCCGTGGCATCCTCACTCGGCATAGAATTGCGTTCGGTCGATATACGTGATGGTGGAGAGATCGAAAGTACTCTGGCGGCCTTTGCCCGTTCTCCGAACGGTGGCGTGATCGCGACTTCCACCGCAACCTCGTCGGCTGGACATGATCTGATCGTGAAGTTTGCCGAGCGATACAAGCTGCCCGCGGTCTATGCCGATCGTTTGAACGGGGGACTCATTTCTTATGGTCCCGACCGGATTGCTCCGTTTCGGCTCGCGGCGGGCTACGTCGACCGCATCCTCAAAGGAGGAAAACTCATTGATCTGCCAGTGCAAGCGCCGACCAAATACGAACTCATCGTAAATCTAACTGTTGCAAAGGGGCTTGGCCTCGTCATTCCTCCAACACTCCTCGCCACCGCCGACGAGGTGATCGAATGAGACGGCGCGAGTTCGTGGCTCTCGCGGGCAGCGCCGCGATCCTGCCGTTCGCGGCGCGCGCGCAACCGGCCGAAAGGATGCGCCGCGTCGGCGTGCTGTTGAATCGGTCGGCCAACGATCCCGAAGGTCAGGCCCGCCTCGCCGCATTCCAGCGGGGTCTGCAACAATTAGGTTGGAACGACGGCCAAAACGTTCGGATCGACGTTCGCTGGGGCGAGGACAAATTCGAACTCGAACATCGATATGCGGCCGAACTCGTCGCGCTTTCGCCGGATGTCGTCCTGGCAAGCGGCACCTTGAGCCTGACCGAACTGCAGCGCCTTAGCCGCACATTGCCCATTGTGTTCGCTGCCGTTTCGGATCCTGTCGGCGCCGGCGTCGTCGAGAGCTTGGCGCATCCCGGAGGCAACGCGACCGGATTCATGTTGTTTGAGTACAGCATGAGCGGCAAGTGGCTGGAGCTTCTGCGGCAGTTTGCGCCGCGCCTGACGCGCGTCGGCATGCTGGGCATGGCCAACGTTCCCACCGTGCCCGCCGCGTTCGCCTCCATACAGGCTACGGCGCAATCGCTCGGCATCGAGGCGAGGCCATTCACGATCCACGACGCCGGCGAGATTGAACGTTCGGTCACGTCATTCGCCGGGCCAAATGCCGGCTTGATCGTCGAGACAAGTGCGTCAGGATCGATTCACCGCGATCGGATAATTGCGCGGGCAGCGCGGTACAAGCTGCCGGCAATCTACGTCTACCCGTTCGATGCAGTCGAGGGCGGCTTGGTGTCCTATGGCCCCGATCCGGTCGAACCGTTTCGGCGCGCCGCAGACTATGTCGATCGCATCCTAAAAGGAGGGCGGCCGGCCGAACTTCCCGTCCAGGCGCCGACGAAGTATCAACTCGTAATTAATCTGAAAACTGCCAGGGCTTTGGGCATCACCGTCCCGCCAGCGCTACAGGCCAGCGCCGACGAGGTGATCGAGTAGGGCTACGCGCTCTTCACGCCGAGCTCCGCCTGCTCCTTGGCGTAAGCCGCATCCATGCGCGAAGCGATGCCGTGCTTGGCGAGCTCGGTGGCGAAGATGCGGCGGATCTCCGGCTTCTCGTCGATATAGTCGAGCTGGTCGCCGCCGACGCGCCGCGAAATCCAGGCCTTCGGCACGCCTTGCGCGTTGCGGATGGCGACGCCCTCGTGCTTGAAGGCGAGATAGCGCGACGGCGTGGTGCCGGTATTGAAGTGCTGATGGAACCACATGTTCGGCGGCACGATGCACGTGCCAATCTCCCAGTCGAAGCGCTGCGGCTCTTCGCCCTCCGGCCACATCAGCGAAAAGCCCGCGCCGGACAGCACGATGACATGGGCGCCGGGGCCGTGGGCATGTGCTTTCTTGTAGGTGCCGATCGGGAATTGCGAGATGTGGCTGTTCATCGAGCCCTTGGCCATGTTGAAGCGGATATGGCCGCCGCCGGCGCCGCGCTCCGCCGCCGTGATCAAGGGAATATTGACCGCGTCGGGCACGAAATTCGTGGTCAGCAGAAAGCCCTTCTGCTCGCCCTTGGAGGAGAAATAATCCGGCTCGCCGGCGAAGCGGTCCTTGAAGTCGTATTTGGTGTTGAAGATGAAATCGAGATCTTCGTAGAGATTGATGATCGGCGGCGCGTTGGTGACGGCGACATAGCGCGCCGGCTCTTTGCCGGAGCCGTTGAAGTGCTGATGGTGGCAATTGAGCGGGATGGCGAACAGTGCGCCCGGTCCCCACTCGAAGGTGATGCGGGCACCAGCGTCGTTCCACACCGTGGTCGAGCCGCGGCCGCTCAAGATCATGATCATTTCTTCGTAAAGCTGCCGGTGCGGATTGAGGCTCTGGCCCGGGGGGATTTCCATGACATAGCAGTCGTTCGAGGTACGCGAAGCGTCGTGATTGAGGAACACTGCATTGCCGCCGCGCCGCGGCCACGGCTTCAGCGCCACGGTGTTGAGATTTTTCACATAGAAGGACGGAATGATGTCGAGGCCTTCGGCCTTCACCCAGCGCGTATAGGGCGTCTCCTTCTCGGTCTTGAACTTGCTGGCGAGCTCTTCGGAAACGACGGCGTTCTTTTTAGCAGTCTCGGCCATGTTCCACCTTGTCTGGTCTCTTGGCAGCAATCTTAGCGGGTAATCGACAGGCTAGCGATGGTCGTGATCATGGTCATGCGCATGATCATGATCATGATCGTGGCCATGGTGACAATGGCTGTGCTCGTGGTCATCGTCGCGGTGGTGCAGACGCTGGCGCGGCTGCGGGCCACGCGGGTCTTCGTTGAACACCAGCGATTTGATGGTCACCGGCACGGTATAGGACGGCATGCGGATGCGGCCGAGGTCGATATAGTCGAAATCCCACAACACCACGCCGTCGATCACCAGAAGCTCGCTGTCGACGTTGAGCTCGTCGCGCAGGATGTGGCCCAGTGTTTGCGCCACGTCGCCGTCGAGCATGATGTAGAGCGGCAGCTTCCTGGCGATGCGGTCGGCGAGCCCGCGCTTGATGCCGTCGGCGAAGGCGGCGAGCCGCGGATAGGTCGGCAAGCCGGTCCAGCGCAGCGCCAGCGCGATGTCGCGGTCGGTATCGTCGAGGTCGAACGCCGTGATGTGGCTCTTGATCGCTTGCGCCAGCTGCTCCGCGTCGATGCTCTCGGCCGGAACGAAAGGCGGTTGCACGACCTGAAGGTTGCGGCGCGGCAATAATTGTCCCGGCGCCGAGATGGTGCTGGTATTGCCGGAGAGCTGCACCGAGTATTCCGAGGCGCCGAGCGCGGTGGCGCGGATGCATTCGCCGGCCGGCAGCACCGGCCAGGGCAATGCGCCGTGCGCGATGCGTGCACGAATGGCGCGGCCGAGTTCGGCGCCGAGATCGCCGAAGTCGCGCGCTTCGCGCTCGTAGATGTATTCGCCGACGCCGCCGGAGAACATCACGCCGTCGATACGGCCAAGCTCCCCGATCGGGTCGGTGAGGTAGAGATGCGCGATGTCGTGCGGCAGCGGT
>DATJBH010000076.1:0-9939 GCA_035515455.1 Xanthobacteraceae bacterium | reverse complement strand
ACCGGGTAGACCGCGCCAGGGAAGCCGTAGCGGCGCAGATTCTGGAACGCGCGCAGCGCCCAGCTGCCGGGCGCGTCGCTCGCCCCGACAATGACGACGTTGCGCGGGTTGAGCAGCGCCGCAACTTTCGCCTGCGCCGTGGCAAGTGTGCTCGCCGCTGCGGGCCTGGTCTCGCCTGGCAAAGTCACCCCCTAAAGCCCTCCCGCTGGCGGGCACCGGCCCACCGTTGCCTCGGCAGCGGCGCGACACTAAACGCACATTGCACTCGCGTCCGACCTGAACCAGGATATGCCCCGAAACGCCCGTCAAGCATCACGCGAACTGGGAGGGAGCGATGCAAAAATTGTTGTACGGCCTGGCCGGCCTGGCGCTCGGTCTGTTCGGCGCCAGCGCGGTCCATGCCGAGGATGCGGTCAAGGTCTGCCTCATCATCTCGTATTCGGGGCAGTTCGCCGACACCGGCAACCAGATGGATCATGGCGTCACGCTGTACATGAAGCAGCACGGCGATACGGTGGCCGGCAAGAAGATCGTGCTCATTCGCAAGGACAACGGCGGCATCGCCCCCGATGTCGCCAAGCGGCTGGCGCAGGAATGCATTGTGCGCGACGGTGCCGACATCCTGGCCGGCTTCGAGCTCACCCCGAACGCGCTCGCAGTCGGCGACGTCTCCGCCGAAGCTAAGAAATTCATGGTGGTCATGAACGCCGCCACCTCGATCATCACCACCAAGTCGCCCTACATGGCGCGCACCTCCTCGACCACGCCGCAACTGAACTTCACGCTCGGGCAATGGGCGGCCAAGAACGGCATCAAGAAGATCTACACCATGGTGTCCGACTACGGCCCCGGCATCGACGCCGAGACCTGGTTCCAGACCGGCTTCAAGGAAGGCGGCGGCGAGATCGTCGGCTCGGTCCGCTTCCCGGTCGCCAATCCGGATTTCTCCGCCTTCATCCAGGCCGCCAAGGACAAGAATCCGGACGGCATCTACATCTGGATTCCCGGCGGCGCGCAGCCGCTCGCGGTCGGCAAGGCGCTGGCCGAGCGCGGCATCGATCCGAAGAAGACCAAGATCCTCGGCCAGGACGCGCTCGGCTTCGAGAGCGCGCTGCAAGGCATGGGCGACACCGCGCTCGGCATCATCACGGTCGCGAACTACGACTACAATCACGACTCGGCGATGAACAAAGCGTTCGTCAAAGCCTATAACGACGAGTTCAAGCGCAACCCCGACATCTTCTCGATCGGCGGCTACGACGGCACGCACCTGATCTACGAGGCGCTGAAGAAGACTGGCGGCAAGACCGACGGCGAGTCGCTTATCAATGCCGCCAAGGGCATGACCTGGGAGAGCCCGCGCGGCCCGTTCCTGATCGACCCGGAGACCCGCGACATCGTGCAGACGGTGTATATCCGCAAGGTCGAGAAGGTCGGCAACGAGCTGCGCAACGTCGAAATCGACAAAGTGCCGGCGGTGAAGGATCCGGCCAAGGCGCGCATGACGCACTAAGCGGCGTCTCTTCACCGTAGGCGGCCGTCCATGCATCCAGTCTTCGGCGTGCTGTTCGACGGCCTCGCCTACGGCATGCTCCTGTTCCTGATGTCGGTCGGGCTGTCGGTGACGCTCGGCATGATGAACTTCGTCAACCTGGCGCATTGCAGCTTCGCCATGCTCGGCGGCTATGTTGCCATCACCCTGATGAACGCGTTCGGCTGGCCGTTTCTGGCGACACTGCCGGCCGCGTTCGTCGCCGCGGCGGCGGCAAGCGTCGTGCTCGAGCGCATCTTCTTCCGCCGCTTTTATCGCGCCAGCGACCTCGAACAGTGCCTGCTCACCATCGGCATCGTGTTCGTCTCCATTGCGATTGCGGCCTACATTTACGGCACCGACCAGCAGCCGATGCAGCCGCCGGTCTACCTGCGCGGCTCGATCAACTTCTTCGGCCTCGATCTCGCCGTCTACCGGCTGTTCCTGATCGCCGTCGCGCTCGTCATCACCGCGGCGCTGATGGTCACGGTCGAGACCACCCGCTTCGGCGCCCAGGTGCGCGCGGCGGTGAACAATCAGCGCATGGCGCGCGGGCTCGGCATCAATGTCGACGGCCTGTTCGCCGTCACCTTCGCGCTGGGCAGCGGCCTTGCCGGCCTGGGCGGCGCGCTCGCCATCGCCATGCTCGGCCTCGATCCGCAATTCGCGCTGACCTACCTCATCTACGTGCTGATCGTGGTCTCGGTCGGCGGCCTCGGCTCGATCTTCGGCTCGTTCGCCGCCGCCATGCTGCTCGGCATCAGCGACATCGCCGGCAAATATTACGTACCGGCCATCGGCGCCTTCCTCATCTATCTGGTGATGATCGTGCTCTTGATGTGGCGGCCGACCGGCCTGTTCGGGAGGCGATAAGCGTGGCGAGCGAGTCGATCGCCGCTCCGGTTCGGCCGGTGCAGTATTTGCAAGCGCAGCTGCGCTGGCAGTGGGGCGAGATCGCGTTCTGGCTTGCGACGCTGTTGCCGTTCGTGGTGGCGCCGAGTTATCTCGTCCTCGCCAGCCAGATCGCCATCACCGCGCTGTTCGCGCTGTCGCTCGACCTCATCCTCGGTTTTTCCGGCATCGTCTCGCTCGGCCATGCCGCCTATTTCGGCGTCGGCGCCTACACCGCGGGGCTCATCTCGGCGAAGCTGGGTTTCGGCGAGCCGCTCACCGGGCTTCTTGCCGCGGCGGTTGCCGCCGGCATTTTCGGCTATCTGACGAGCTTCATCATCGCGCGGTTCCGGCATCTCGCGCTGATCATGATCACGCTCGGCATCGGGCTCGTGCTGCAGGAAGCCTTCAACACCGCGGGCTTCATCACCGGCGGCTTCGACGGCCTGCAAGGCATCCATACTTGGCCGATCTTCGGCAAATTCCACTTCGACCTCTACGGCTACACCGCCTACGCCTATTCGCTTGCTGCGCTGTTCGTCATCTTCCTGGTGGCGCGCCGCATCATCCATTCGCCGTTCGGCCTGGCGCTGCGCGGCATCCGCGAGAACAACAGCCGCATGCCGGCGATCGGCGCGCCGACCCGTACCCACATCCGCACCATCTACACCATCGCCGCCATCATCGCCGGCGTTGCCGGCGCGATCCTGGCCGAAACCACCGAGACGGTGTCGCTGGAGGCGCTCGGCTTCCAGCGCTCCGCCGACGTTCTGGTGATGCTGATCCTCGGCGGCACCGGACGGCTCTACGGCGGCCTCATCGGCGCCGCGGTCTACATGGTGGCGCGCGATCAGTTCTCCGGGCTCAATCCGCAATACTGGTATTTTTGGATCGGGCTGTTGCTGATCGCTGTGGTCATGGCGCTGCCGAACGGCATTCTCGGCGGCCTGGCGCATTTCGCCCGCCGCATGCAGGCCAAGCCGTGAGCGAGAGCGCGCTCGCCACCCGCGGCGTCAACAAGAGCTTCGGCTCGCTGATCGTTGCCGCCGACGTCGAGCTCACCTTGCCGCCGGGCGTGCGCTACGCCCTGATCGGCCCGAACGGCGCCGGCAAGACCACGCTGATCAACCTGATGACCGGCATGCTGGCGCCGGATTCCGGCCGCATCTTTCTGGGCGACGACGACATCACCGCGCTGCCGCCGGAGGAGCGGGTGCGGCGCGGCCTCGTTCGCACCTTCCAGATCAATACGCTGTTCCCGCATCTCACCGCCCTGGAATCGGTGACGCTCGCGGTGTGCGAACGGCGCAAGGTGGCACGCACCTGGTGGCGGCAGCTCACGGCCTATGGCGACGAGATTGACGAAGCCTACGACATTCTCGCCAAGCTGACGCTCGGGCCGGTCTGTCATCGCCTGACCCGCGAGCTCGCCTACGGCCAGCAGCGCCTGCTCGAAATCGCGCTGGCGCTGGCCGCCAAGCCGAAGGTGCTGCTGCTCGATGAGCCGGCGGCCGGCGTACCGCGCGAGGAAAGCCGCGAATTGTTCGCCGCCATCGCCGGCCTGTCGCGCGACATCACCGTGCTGTTCATCGAGCACGACATGGACCTCGTGTTCCGCTTTGCCTCCCGCGTCATCGTCATGGTCGGCGGCCGGGTGCTGGTCGAAGGCACGCCGGCCGAGATCGCCGCCGATCCGCAGGTGCGCGCGGTCTATCTCGGCAAGGCGCGGCATGGAGCGGCGCCATGAACGCTACAATGAGCAACGCGCTGCTCGCCCTGAGCGACATTCGTGCCGGCTACGGCTCGGCGGTGGTGCTCGACGGTATTTCGTTCGACCTGCCGGAGTACGGCGGCCTCGCCGTGCTGGGACGCAACGGCGTCGGCAAGTCGACGCTCCTTCTCACCATCATGGGCTATACCCAGGTCGGCCGCGGCCGCGTCGTCTGGCGCGGCGAGGACATCACGGGGTGGCAGCCGCACCGCCGCGCCCAGGCCGGCATCGGCTGGGTGGCGCAGGAGCGCGAGATTTTCACCACGCTTACGGTCGAAGAAAATCTCACGGTGGCGGCGCGGCCCGGCCGCTGGACTTTGCCGGCGGTCTACGACCTGTTCCCGCGCATGGCCGAGCGGCGGCGCAACCTCGGCAATCAGCTTTCCGGCGGCGAGCAGCAGATGCTGGCGATCGCCCGCGCGCTGATGACCAATCCGGCGCTGCTGCTGCTCGACGAGCCGCTCGAAGGCTTGGCCCCCATCGTGGTGGAGGAGCTCGCCGCTGCGATTCGCCGCATGACCGAAGAAAACGCCGGCGCCTTCATCCTGGTCGAGCAGCATGCCGATATCGCCCTGTCGCTGACGCAATCGGCGCTGGTGCTGGAGCGCGGCCGCATCGTGCACGCCGGGCCGTCGGCGCAGCTCCTCGCCGACCACACCACGCTCGACCGCTATATCGGGCTGAAGCTGGCGGAGGCGTGAGGGCTTTTGTTATCCTTGCCGCACGGAACACCGCGCGGCGGCGCAATCGGTGAATCGAGGGAGTGAGACATGGCAGCACCAATGGCCGGCACCCAGGCGCCCGGTTTCTATCGGCACAAAGTCGGCAACTACGAGGTGACGGTCATCAGCGACGGCACGCTGACGCTCGATTCGACCATCTTCACCGGCGACGAAGCCGGCGCCGAGAAGCTGTTGCGCGACGCGCATCTGCCGAAAATGGGATTCACGACGCCGCTGAACGTCTGGCTGATCAACACCGGCCAGAAGCTCATTCTGGTCGACGCCGGCGGCGGCACCCATTTCGCGCCGTCCATCGGCCGGCTGCCGCAAAATCTCGCCGCGGCGGGGGTGAGCCCGGCCGCGATCGACGCCGTGGTCATCACCCATCCGCATCCCGACCATATCCCCGGCGTCATCACCAGCGACCAGAAGATGCTGTTCCCGAACGCCACGCTCTATGTCAACGAGAACGACCACGCGTTCTGGACCTCGGCCGACATCCGCGGCAAGGCGCCGGAGGAATTCCGCGGCTTCTTCGATCTCGCCGTCAACGCCATCAAGCCCTATGCGGCTGCCGGCAAGCTCTCGCTCTATAAGGACGGCACTGAGTTCGCGCCGGGCGTGCGCGCGGTCGCCTGCTACGGCCACACCGTCGGCCACAGCATGGTGCGGGTGTCGCCGCCGGGCGGCGACTTTCTCATCTTCGGCGACATCGTGCATTGCGTGGCGCTGCAATTTCCCGACCCCGAACGGTCGGTGGCGTTCGACACCGATCCGCCGGCGGCGCTCGCCAACCGCAAGCGCGTGCTCGACATGGTGGCGACCGATCGCCTGCTGTTCTCCGGCGGCCACCTGCCGTTCCCCGCGCTCGGCCACGCCACCCGATCCGGCAGCGGCTATGCCTTCGTGCCGGTGATTCACAACAGCGAGGTGTGACGCGCGAAGCTTCTGACTCCGTCATCCTGAGGTGCCCGCGCGAAGCGCGGGCCTCGAAGGATGCCGCTCAGATGCGAGGCTCGCCATAGCGCGTCGAAGACGCGCGTAAACGCGCTAATGGCTCGCACCTCGGGTGACGGAATAACGGCGGGCATAGTCAACCCGTGCTTCCTCGCGATCCCCTCAATCAGGACCGTGCTGGCCCAGCGGCCTTCTTCTTTTTGCTTCCTGGTCTAGGCCGCCTCGCTGAGGCCCGCAGCCTCCTGCGCCGGCTCCGCTGCGAGCTTGAAAAAGCTACCCGGTTGACCATTTCGCCGGACTGCTGCTCAAGGCTCTTGGCGCTGGCGGCATTCTCCTCAACCAAAGCCGAATTCTGCTGCGTGACCTCGTCCAATTGCGCCAACGCTTTGTTGACCTGGTCGATGCCCTGCGCCTGCTGAGTGCTCGTCGCGGCAATCTCGGCCACAGCTGTCGATGTCTGGCGGATCGACTCAACTATCTGTTCAAGCGCGGCGCCCGCATGATTGACCAAGTCGACACCGTCCTTAACCAGGTTCGAACTGCTGCCGATTAGGTTTTTGATGTCCTTGGCGGCCTGTGCCGAACGCTGCGCAAGATTGCGAACTTCGGAAGCGACCACCGCGAAGCCTCGGCCGGCGTCGCCGGCGCGCGCAGCCTCGACTGCGGCGTTGAGCGCTAGAAGATTCGTCTGCCGTGCAATCTCGTCGATTACACTGATGATTTCCGAAATCTGGTGCGACGAGTCATCAATCTTCGACATCGCCTGAACAGCGTTGCGGACCACCTCCGTGCTCTCGTCGGCTACATCTCGCATCTTTAAGGCGAAATCGCTGGCCCGCTGTGCGCTTTCGGCATTTTTCTTTACTGCCGTGCCGAGCTCCTGCAGCGATGCCACCGTCTCCGCCAGACCTGCGGCTTGCTCTTCGGTGCGTTGCGAAAGGTCCGTCGTATTGCTCGCGATTTCTACCGCGGCATTGGTCACGTCATTGGTCGCCGAGATAATTCCGAAGACGGTATCCGCTAAACGGTCCACTGTAGAGTTAAAATCATCAGTCAGTTGGATATAGTCCTCCGCAACCGCCTCATCCAGTCGAATAGTCAGATCACCGTGGGAGAGGCGCGAAAGCCCTTGACCCAACAATTCGATCAATTGCGTCATATCTTTGGCGCTGCGCGCCTGCTCGACTGCCGATTGCCGCTCGGCCTCAGCTTTTTTCTGACGTTCATCCTCGACCTGGGCCCGCAGGATTGCGAGCTGTTCGGCTCGTTCGCGCTCCTTATTCCTTTCCATTTCGTCGAGCGAAGCACGGGTCTTGTCGAGTGAAGTCAGAAGCCGGCCGAGTTCGTCCCGGCGTTTGGTCGGAATCTGCATTGAGAAATTGCCGCTGGCGATTTCCTCGGAAACTGCCATGGCGTGACGAATCGGCCGGCTGAAGGATGCCGCCATGACAACTGCCATGCCCAGCCCTGCGACCACCGACGCAAGACCAAGGATGATCAGGTTTCTTTTCGATTCGGTGGTGGTGGCTTCTGCGGCCGAGCGAAAATTAAAGCCATAGGCGCTCGCATTTTCTACAACGAGGTCGAGCGCCTCGCCGACGGCTTTGCCCTTGGCGATCACTGCCTGCGGCAAGAGAAGCTGCGTCACCCCCGCGCTGTCGCGCTTCAGATAATCCATGCCTGCCTTATGCCAATCGTTCGCCAGCGGCAGGACTTTATCGATCTCTTCATTGTATCCAGCGGCACCCGCCATCCGCTCCTTGACCACCCCGAGGTCGGTCGCAAGCTGCTTCATTGATTGGTCGATTACCGCTAAGTCCCTAGCGCTGGAAGCCTCATGGAGTACGATTGCAGCCTCGAGGAGTCGACGCGCATTCGCGAAGCTTAACTGCGCTGTGCGAGCATAATTAACCGCCATCATCGGGCCGTCATATACGTCGATGACCAGCCCGCTTTCGGTCGAAATTAGCTGAAAGCCGTAAGCGGCAACCCCGGCCGCAAGCAGTACGACCAGACTAAAGGCCAGAAGCAGTTTATGGCGGATCGACATGACTGTGCTCGCTATCGCGTCCGATCAGTTGGTGACTTTGACCAGTAGCTTCATTGATGGATGGATGGCGCAGATAATGGCAATGTCGCCCGGCGTGTTGAAAGTCACCGGCGTAGTGCTTCCGGGCTTAAGCAGGCCGAGATTGAATTTGTTTTCCGGGCTATTGGACATCACATTGTGCGCGACGTTGTCATCATTGACGAACATCAAGGTATCGCCTGTCTTGATGGTAATTTCGGCTGGCGAAAAGACCTTGTCCTTCTCGGTGATCGTATGCTCCGCCGCGTAGGCCATCAAAGTGGCGTAGCCAACGGCACCGCCGGCAAGGAAGGCCGCCGCAACAATAAGGTTGAAACCTTTCATTTCGATCTCCTCGTGAATCTTTGTTGAGTTTACCGCGGCAAGACGGGCACGGTGGTGGGGTCGGTGTCGCTGGTCAGCGTTTGCATAAACGCCACGAGGTCCGCCTCTTCTTGTGCGGTCAACCCGAGCGGCTTGATGATGTCCGAGCGGCTCGGACGATCGATACCGCCGGTGTTGTAATGGTGTACGACAGCCTCGAGCGTAGCGAGTGAACCGTCGTGCATGTACGGCGCCCGTCGAGTGATCTCGCGCAGGCCTGGCGTCTTGAAAGCATACTGCGCTTTCGGAACGTCCTCGAAAAACTTCCCTCGGCCGATATCGTCACCTTTCAAGCCGATGTCGTGAAAGCTGTCGTCCGTGAATCGCCAGCCGCTGTGGCAGGCGCTGCAGTTCGCCTTGGTGTTGAACAGTACGAATCCGCGCTTGGCGCTTTCCGAAATCGCGCGTTCGTCGCCGTTAACCCAGGCGTCGAATGGCGCGAGTCCAGAGACGACAGTGCGTTCATAGGTGGCGATCGCCTTGGCCGTGTTTTCCGAGGTGATGCCCTGGCCCGGGAAGGCGGCCTCGAAGAGCGGCTTGTATTCGGGAATACCTTTCAGTCGCTGCAACAGCTCGGGCACCGTTAGCGCCATTTCGACATCGCCGGTGATTGGTCCCATCGCCTGCTGTTCAAGAGAAGCCATGCGGCCATCCCACATAAAGATTTGCCCAAAGGCGGCGTTGATGATCGTAGGCGAGCGGCGACCCAACTCCTTCATCATGTGACCGATGCCTTTCGGCTGTCCGTCGCCCCACGCATAGGCCGGGTTATGACACGATGCACAGGCGAGCAGGCGTGGCTCGGACAACCGCGTGTCGAAGTAAAGCTTCTTGCCCAGCTCTAGCTTTTCGGGAGTGTACGGATTGTCTTTGGGAAACGGTATGGAATTCGGCCTGCGATATTCCGCGCGCAGGTTGTCGACGTTCTTTTTCTCCTTTGGAGGCAAGGCAACCATCCGGGTCTCTCCTACAAGCGCTGCGG
This sequence comes from Xanthobacteraceae bacterium, assembly GCA_035515455.1. Taxonomy (GTDB): domain Bacteria; phylum Pseudomonadota; class Alphaproteobacteria; order Rhizobiales; family Xanthobacteraceae; genus BOG-931. The sequence goes on along the minus strand of DATJBH010000076.1, from coordinate 633 downwards.
CTTGCGGGCGCGAGATCAGGCCTCCGCTCAGCGCGAGAAACCCGGTAACGACTGCGATTGAGCCGAAGAGTTTTCGCGTACTGCCCTGCATCGATCGTTTCCTATCACTTGGCGACCGATTCTTATTTCAGCTCCAACCTATTGGGAACTTCTTAAGACGGGGAAATTTGACTTTTACTTTCATTATTATTCCAGATTGATGTCGCGTGTGAAAATAACGCTGGTGCAGTATCGCGGCGGCGCGGCGTGGGCGAAGGTGATCAAGTTTGCGGGCATCAAGCCAGAGCGATCCGGCAGGCCTTCCGTATGTCCCTTATGCGAATGGTGGTGACGCGACGATTTCCGGCACGGATCATTCGCGACTAGATCGAGCCAGCAGCCGATCCGGCCACGTCTGCTGCATCCCGAAAACGGAAGATGCCCGCCCAAGCCGGGCTCTCCGTCAGCTTGCCGAAACGACGGCCGGCAGCTTGATTCCGTGCTTCCTCGCGATCCCTTCCAGCTCCGCCCAGAGCTTCGCCGGAATCGGAATACCCCCCTTGCGTCGCTTTGCTTCGGTGCGCGCCGAGCGCTCGCCCGGCAGCGTGATCTCGTCGAAGCCCTGCTGCCGCGGCAGCGCCTTGATGGCGGCGG
>DATJBH010000075.1:0-30354 GCA_035515455.1 Xanthobacteraceae bacterium | reverse complement strand
GGGCGACCCTCGTGGCCTTTCCAGCAAGGCCAACCGTTCCCGCGCCGCGATTTGTGCGCGCGAGTTCGGAAGCCCACGATATCAAACAGCCCACGCTTTCTTTCCGTCACCCTGAGGCGCGAGCGGAGCGAGCCTCGAAGGGCGACGGCCCCTGGCTCCTCGGCCGTCTCCTTCGAGGGCCGCTTCGCGGCCACCTCAGGATGACGGTACGAGGGCAAGCCAAGAAAGAAGAAAGGAAGCGGAACGCCGGCAGACGCGGTATTCCACGGCCCGCACACATACGGCGTGCGGGGCGCGCCACGGAGAAGGCGGCTTGCGCCGCCCTTCCGCTATCGGGCGCGCTCGCCTGCCGGCGCTCCACCACGGCACTTGCGGCAGCGACCGAACGCCACCGCTCAGCTCCAGTTCACGCGCTTCCTGGGACGGAGCTACTGAGGGACGGGCGTTATCCGCCCCCTGCCGTCCCGGTGCGGCGAGGTCTTACCCCCGCGGACCGGTCGTAGTGCCGGCCGGGCGTTTTGGCCCGGAGCCGCCCGGGAGCGAGGGTGACAGCCTCGCCCGCGGGAACCGTCCTCGCCCCTCTTCGCCGGCGTCACCCGGCGGCGTCCTTTCAGGGCGAGCTTCGTCACGCTACATATCTACAGCAGTGACGAATGTCACATCACGTCTCCGTGATAGGGACAAATATCACAATCGGTTTCCCGGCCGCGGCGCAGCGTGGAGCGCAGCGCGATGACGCGCGGGCACAGCCGATCGCAGGCCGCTAGCGCGGCGGCGGCGTCGGGATCGTGAGCAGGAACTCGGTGCCGGGCGCGAGGCGGCTGACTTGCAAGTCGGCGCGCACTTGCGCGGTAAGCGCGTTGACGAGGCGCATGCCCAATCTCCTGCCGGAGTTGATATCGAACTCCGCCGGCAGGCCAATGCCCCGATCGCGCACCGCGATGCATATCGCATCGGCGGGCCGGGAGACATCAAGCCACACCTCGCAGCCGCCGTCGGGATAAGCGTATTTGGCGCTGTTGGTGATCAGCTCGTTGACGACCAGCGCCACCGGAATGGCGGTGTCGGCGGCGCAATGCAGGCCCGGCGCGGCCGTCACATGAAGCTTGCAGTTCGGCAGCGCCATGGCGAGATCGTTGCAAATGTCGGTCAAATAAGCGCCGAGATCGACCGCGCCGATCTTGTCGCTGCCGTAGAGGCGCTGATGCGCGCGGGCGATGGCGGCGATGCGGCCCGAGGCGTCGCGCAGCGCGTGGCGGACCTCCTCGCTCTGCGTGGTCGTGGTCTGCAGATGCAGCATGCTGGCCACGATCTGCAGGCTGTTGTTGATCCGGTGATTGACTTCTTTGGCGAGGATCTGATGGCGTTCCAGTGCCGCGGTCAAATCGCGCTCGGCGCGCTGCCGATAAATGGCCATGCCGAGAATGTTGGCGGCGCCTTGCAGGAAGGCAATATCGTTGGCGGAGAACTCGCCGTCGGAGCGGCTGTCAACTTCAAGAACGCCATACGGCTCGCCGTCGCCTTGCAGGATCACATTCATGGCGCGGCGGATGCCGTGCTCAAGCAGGAGTTCCGGCGTGCGGAAACGCTCTTCTTTGGCGAGATGATTGGAGATGACGGCCTTGCCGGTGCGCAAGGCGTAGCCCGCCGGCGAGGCCACGTCGGCGCCGATGGTCGCGGTGCCGACGACGCCCGGCCCCCAGCCGACCCCGGCGCGAACCAGGAACCGGCCCTCCGACGGAATGAATTCCAGGACCTTGGCGAATTCGGCCGCCAGCCCCTCGGCGGTCAGCCGCGCGGTCAGGTCGAGGAGCTCCGCAAACGGCGTGCCTTGCAATGCGCGCACGCCCAGCTCCGCCAACGCTTCCTGCTGACGAACCCGCAGGCGCAGCGCCTCCGCCGTCAGGTCGGAAGATGGCGTGCCCGGCGGCTGTTCGGCAACGAACTCGGACGTTCTCGGATGAAAGCTGACGACGCCGGACATATTTTCTCTGCCGTTCAATTGCGAGGAACTTTTCGCTCAAAAAGCGCTCGTAACCCATGCCGCACCGACGCGCCCGACAAACTCCAGTTCGCTCTTCGCAAGTCGGCTATGGGCAACGTAGTCCGTCGTACAAGCGTATTAAAGCCGGTCGCATCCAAGCCGTGGAATTAAGGGCGATTGACGGCGGTCCCGGAGCCGCAAGCGGTAGTTTTTCGCGTCGCTCGCGGCTCCAATCCGCGAAGCCGGGCAAAGTTCCATCTGTGGCGTCACAGCGCCCAGGCGCGCAATGTGTCTTTTATTTCGCCCGGATCGTAGGGCTTGGCGAAGAAACGACCGCCGTCGGGCAAATCGTGCGGGCCGAGCCATTCGCGTCCCGAGGTAACGATGATCTTGATCGGCGGCCAGCGGTCGCGCACGGCATGGGCGAGTCTCAGCCCGTCCATCGAGCCCGGCATGTGCATATCGGTAAAGACCACCCGGATATCCCGCCGGCTTTCCAGGATCGCAATGGCCTCATCGGCATTGGCGGCCTCGATCACCGCGAAGCCCGCTTCTTGCACGATCTGCGCCGCGCAGAAGCGAACCAGCGGCTCGTCTTCCACGATAAGGACAGCGGTCGCTTGCGAAGGACTTGTCATTGCAGTTTCTTATAAACACTGACCACGATTACGGACGCATCATCGCTAACGTATGGAGGACACAGGACGTTCCAAGGGCGAAGGCAGGCGGCGCGCGGCGCGGCATTTCCTCGACAGACGAAAAGGCGCGCATGGCGCAACACCGAGCGCGGCAAGCATCCATGCGATCCAAAAAGTCGGAATGATTCTTACGTCTGATAAGCACTTACGGGGACAGCGCGCGAGTGAAGCGCTAACGCGGCGACGTCAGCGATGAGCGCGTTCAAGCCGATTTGGAAACCGCCGCGGCAGCAAGCCGTAGGCACATTTCGAAACCGGTCAGATCGGAGAAGCGGTTTTGCGGCGTTGCGGCGTGCCGCACCATGGCGTGGCCGCCATGGTCGAAAAGCGCATTGTCGATCATGAGATTGTCGGCGTTGCCGAAATTCTCGATCGCCATGCGGTTGGCATCGCGCCAGGAATTCGTGGCCGCGTCGAAGCTCACGCCGACGCTTTGTTTGCTTCGCTCCAGAAAATCTTCGGCGACATTGCTGTAGCCGAAGACCCGCTTGCCCAGTCCGACCATCATGCCGAGTTCGAAGACGGTGCCGGCATCGGCGCTCGGCCCGCGAAACGGCGTCAAATTGAAAATGCCGATATCGGCGCTGCGGATCATGCTTTCGTTGGCGCGAAAAATCAGCCGGTCGGCGGGTTCGGCGCTCGCCTTGGGATCGATTTCGTTGTCGAACGGAAACAAGCCTTCGAAGCCGTAAGCCGCGCACAGCTCCTTCTTGCGGCGGCCGATCGCGATGGCGTCGGGCAGAAAGACGTCGGGACCTGCCAGATAGATCTTGTCCATGACCGTCATGAATTGGCGTGGAATCGCTTGGTTCTCGCCGCCGCGAACCTAGGCGGAAACCGCGCGCCTTTCCAGGTTGCCGGCGTTGCGATAACCTGCATCCGGAGCGTGTAGCAAGCGTATGGCAAACTGCGGGGAGGTTGCCAATGCCTGACTCGAACGATCCACAAACCGGGAGTGCGGCCGGCGCCGACGCTCCCGCGAACGCAAACACAAATCAAACGGGCGGTGCGCCGCCGCCGGACGCCAATACGACGGCAAACGCCGGCGCCGGCACGGCGACGAATGCGGGCGCCAACGCTGGGACAAATGGCGGCGCCGGTCACGGCGGCGCCGGGAATGGCGCCGCGGGCGGTGAGCCAGCTTTTGAATTCGAAGGCGACAACGACCGGGACGACAAATTCAATTTGCGCCCGCTGCCGGACCGTCACAGTCCGATCCCGGAGGATCAGCGCAAAGTCGCGCATGACGTTTACGAAGCGCGCAACGTGCTCAAGCTGCTCCTGGAAAACAACGCCATCGCCCAGGACAAATACGAGGAGTTCATCAAGCGCGTGTGCCAAGCCGGCAGGGCCGGCTGCGTCGCGTCCTACGTTCATCCCATCCTTGGCGCGACGGCGCTTGAGCAGATCCGCGCCGATATCGTGCGGAGGGTAGGCATGCCGATGGTCTACAAATATCTCCGCACACTCGGCGTATGGGCTTTTGTCCGCCTGCTCGCAGGCGCGGCGGCGAGCGCGCTGGTCGGCTGGCTTGCCTACCAACTCGGCCATCCGGCGACCCAGGTGCTGATCGGCTATGACTGGATGCTGGCCGGATCGATGGCCGGCGCCTGGTTTTCGGTCGCGGCGTCGCGCTGGCAGGTCGGCTTCGACACCATCCCGCTCTACCTCGACTGGTGGTACGAGCCGGCGATCAGGATGATGTTCGTCGTCGTCGGCACCGCGCTCTTCGCGCTGTTCCTGCATCTGAACTTCCTAGCGATGGAGGTTGGCAATGTCGATTTCTCGCATTTCGATTCGTCGCTGGGCACGGCGTTGTTCGCCGGCCTGATTGCCGGCATCGGCGAGCGGGCGCTCTCGGTGCAATTGATCGGCCGCCTCCAAAAGGCCTTCCCCGGCACGTAGCCGGCGCGGCTCTCTCGCTCCACAGGGGAGAGGGGAGTTCTCCGCGCCGCTAATGCGGCAGCCCGGCGATCAGCGCGCTCAAGCCGGTCCAGGCGATCTGGATGCCGATGCAGGTCAGGATGAAGGCGGAGAGGCGCACCAGCACATTGATGCCGGTCTTGCCGAGCATGCGCGCCAGCGCGCCGGCATAGCGGTATGACAGGTAGATCGTCACCGCGATGGCGAACAGGCCGGCGACGGCCGCCGCGGCGACCGTGATCGTCTGCGCAAGCGGCTCGCCTTCCGGGCGGCGGGCGCCGATGGTCAGCGCCACCGAGATCGAACCCGGCCCGACGGTGAGCGGCAGCGTGAGCGGATAAAAGCTGTCGCCGATCGAGGTCTCCGGCGCTTCGGCTTTGACGGCCGCCCGTTCCGGCGGCTCGTTGCCTTCATTGAGGAGCTTCCAGCCCATGGCGGCAACGATCAAGCCGCCGGCGACGCGCACCACCGGCACCGTGAGCCCGAAGAATTCGAGGATGCGCGAGCCGAACAGGAGCGAGCCGAGGAGGAGAAAGAAGCCGTTGACCGCGACGCCGAGCGCCAGGCGATTGCGCTCCTCCGCCTTGCAGTCGGCGGTCAGGCTAAGAAAAATCGGCGCCGAGCCCAGCGGATTGACGATGGGAAACAGCGCGGCGAACACCAGAACGAATGCGCTGACGATTTCGGCCACGCTAATTGCCTCTGGTTATCCCGCCCGCGCAAGTGGGGAGGGGGACCATCCGTAGCTCGCAAAGCGAGTGTAGGATGGTGGGAGGGGCGCGAGACTAAACGATTCTGCGGAAGTGAAGGAGGAGCGCCGACGCGCGTAAGCATAACGCGCTCCCATTCGCGGAGCATGACAGGTAAGGGAGCCCACCGCCTTGCCGTGAAATTTTCTCTCCCCTCGTGGTGCGAGGGGCTGCGAAATTTCGCGAAGCGACGCGAGACGAAAGTAATGTATCAATTTGATTGTGGCGGCACATCATATCCGTATTTAGCCATGTCCTCCCAATATCCGGGCGGAGCCAATTTTGGCTGGCAAAACAGAACGAAGTAGCAAAGCAAATGCGCCGAGAAGCAATGCTCAGGTGGTATCTGCCAAAGATGGCCTTTGGGTAGTTGGAGCCAACCTGTTTTCATTACTCGCATGGTCTCTGCCACGAGAGCTTTCATGGCAGGTTCTAGTTTCACGAGGTCATTTAGTATTTTCTGGGAATGCCTTTCCTTAAGGTCCCGCTGCATCGCATAACCGGACCGCGGCGAAATAAATGGCGCTCCGGCCGCGCGTGCTTCATGGAAACCATGACCTCTGCGCAGACTAGTAGGGCGGTCATTCCTCATCAATAGCTCCTACGCTTGCGAAGCTTACCGCTGAGCATTAGCCTAGCTTAGGCAGCATTTCGGGACAACGAGAGACATACCTATGCAGAGCGACATTCGCAAAAGCGAAAGAGGAGGCAATACCGCGTACCTCAATGTTGGGGTTTTTTATGATAAGAAAACCGGGCATATCCATCTTACGTTGCCGCATTCGAAGTGGTTTCATTCGACCGTATCAAATGACGCCGGCAGTAAGAGGTACCATCCCAATCTCTTCTCTAAGCTTTCCAGGGCCCTCAAGGTGGCTGACGTTCCGGGACCGGAGGTCGGGGCTCGTTAAGTGGCAACGGGTCGGTGGGCGGGAAGGCGCGAACTGCTGGCTTGTCGGCCCGGAAGCGCAGGGAAATTGCCCGCTAAGCGGCTCAAAAGAGATGGGGAAAGGCCAAAGAAGCGACCTGTTCTTCGAACGGCTATGCCCGGCCATGACGGACGCTATCCGCCGGCTTCTTCGCCCTTCGGCTTCGGCTTGTTGAATGTGCTCATGAGATTGTCCCAAAGCTGAATCTCGGCCTCCCGCCCCGCGATAGCGGGGAAGGGGGACCGCGCACTTGCGCGGTGGGAGGGGCGCGGGCCTTGACGATTCACTTGCGACGAAAGAGGTGCGTCGAGTCAGACCCCTTCCACCATCCTCCGCGCTAACGCGCTCCGGATGGTCCCCCTCCCCCGCTTTCGCGGGGGCGGATGATTTCACTCCGCCGGCTGCTTGGCTTTCGGCTTCGGCTTGTAGAACGTGCTCTTCAGATTATCCCACAACTGAATCTTGGCGCCGTGGCGGTGCATGATGACGCTTTGCTGGGCCACCGAGAGCGAATTGTTCCAGGCCCAGTAGATCACGAGACCGGCCGGGAATTTCGCCAGCATGAAGGTGAAGATCAGCGGCATCCAGTTGAAGATCATCTGCTGCGTCGGATCGGGCGGCGCCGGATTGAGCTTCATCTGCACCCACATGGTCACGCCCATGATCGCCGGCCAGAAACCGAGATGCAGGAAGCCACCAAGCACGGGCAGGATCGTCGGATCCCACGGGATCAAGCCGCCGAGCGTGAAGATGTTGGTCGGGTCCTGCGCCGAGAGGTCGTGGATCCAGCCGTAAAACGGCGCGTGGCGCATTTCGATGGTGATGAACAGCACCTTGTAGAGCGAGAAGAACACCGGAATCTGGATGGCGATCGGCAGGCAGCCGGCAATGGGATTGATCTGCTCCTTCTTATAGAGCTCCATCATCTCCTGCTGCTGTTTCATCTTGTCGTTGGCGAAGCGCTCCTTGATCATCGCCATCTGCGGCTGCACCGCCTTCATCTTCGCCATCGAGGCGTAGGATTTGTTGGCGAGCGGGAAGAACAGAAGCTTGACCAGCACCGTGACGATCAGGATGGCGATGCCGAAATTGCCGACCAGATGAAAGAAATAGTCGATGGCAAGGAACATCGGCTTGGTGATGAAATAGAACCAGCCCCAGTCGATCAAGAGATCGAATTTGTTGAGGTGCAGCGCGGCATTGTAGCCGCCGGGGCCGAGCGGGAAATTGATGCCGACGACCGAGACTTCCTTGGCGCCGGCGAACAGCCGAGTGTCGGTCGATACGGTCGCGCCCGGCGCCACGGTCTGCGCCTGGCCGAGATAATCGGTCTGGTAGATTTCCTTGCCGTTGACGTCCTGCGCGGAGAAGCGGGTCTTCACCTTGGCGTCGGTGGCGGGCAGCAGCACCGCGGCGAAATACTTGTCGGTGAAGCCGAGCCAGGCATCGGTGACGTCCCAGCTCTCGCTCTTGATCTCGGCGAGCTTCTTGTAGGTCTCTTCCTTCTCGCCGTCGGCGCCCATCACCCCGATCGGGCCTTCGTGCAGGATGTAATAGCCGAGCACCGGCGGCGTGCCGTGGCGCGAGATCAGGCCGTAAGGAAACAGCGTGACCGGCGCGCCGGTTTTGTTGGCGACCTCGTCCTTGATGGTGAAGAGATAATGGTCGTCGACCGCGATGGTGCGCCTGAAGACGAGGCCCGCGCCGTTGTCGTAGGTCAGCGTCACCGGCTGATCGACGCCGAGCGCGCCCGAGCCTTGCTGCTTCCACAGCGTATCGGGGCCGGGCATGGCGGCCGTGGCGCCGGTCGCCGGCACCCAGCCGAATTCGGCGTAATAGGCGTCGGGTGCGCCCGACGGCGAGAACAGCACGATCGGCGGCGAGGTCGGATTGATCTCCTCGCGGTATTGCCGCAGCGACAGATTATCGAGGCGGCCGCCCTTGAGATCGATGCTGCCGGAAAGCCGCGGCGTGTCGATGGCGACATGCGCCGTCGCGGCAATCACCTGCTCGCGGGTCGCCGCCTGCTCGGTTGCCGGCGCATTCGGCATCGGCGGCGCGCTCGCCGCGGACGCGTTCGGCTGCGCTGCGTTGGGCTGCGTCGCGCCGGGCTGGATTTGGCTCTGCTCCTGCTTCTTGAGCTTGGCCTGCTCTTCCTGGCGCTGCATCTGCGGGTAGCCGACGAAATATTGCCAGCCGACGACGACGATCAGCGACAGCAGGATGGCAATGATGGTGTTCTTATACTCGCCCATTACCTGCTCTTGTGCTCATCGCTCTGGAGGGTTTGGCTGCCGGAGGATTTGGATTTCAGGGACCGGTTGTCGGAGCGCCGATTGAGCCCCTGACGGGGCGAACCCGACCTATGTGGGGGTGCGCCTTGGCCGGCACCAGTTGCCCGGGCGCTGCCTTGTCCGCTGCCGGGGACGCCTTCTTGCCCGTCTGGCGGGGCGGCATGAATTCGGCGTATCGCCGCATCGAATTGCCGGGTCATGGCGGCGAAATCGGCGCCTAGCGCGACCCGCCGCCCGATCAGCACGTAATCATAGCCGGGACGGAGCGTTGCGGCCGGCGCCAGCCGCACCAGTTCGCGCAGCCGCCGGCGCACCCTGTTGCGCTCGACGGCGTTGCCGACCTGGCGCGACACCGTGAAGCCCACCCGGGCGGGGTTGCCTTTTTGGCCATTTTGCCGGCCGCCGGCTTGCCCATCCTCGGCGCGCCGGCGCGCCTGCAGGACGAAGGCGGCGGCGGGCGCTCTTTCGCCCTTCGCGGCAGCCTTGAAATCCGTGCGGCGCTTCAACCGTTCCATGATTACGACTTTGGCTTTAAGGCCGGCTGGATCGCATCGAGACGCGATCTAGCCGTTCGGTTTGGCATGTCCTTTTCGCAAAACCGGCGTCCACTTTTGCGGGACATGCTCCAAAATCGGCTGCAGAACGAGAACTGAAAGCGCTCTCAGCGATGCAGGTTACGCACTCAACCGCTTACGGCCGCGGCTACGGCGCGCCGCCAACACCTTGCGGCCGCCCTTGGTCGCCATACGGGCGCGGAAGCCGTGGCGGCGCTTGCGCACCAATTTGCTCGGCTGATAGGTCCGTTTCACCGAAAGATCTCCGCTGCGGGGCTGGTGCGGCCCTCGACCTCGGTCCGAAAAGGTCGAAGGCGCCGCGATTGGCGCGGCTTATACGCAAGCCCTCCCGGCTCGTCAACGTGACTTCCCCGCGTTTTGCCGACGATTCCGGCCTTTGCCGGCAGGCCGCCGCGGCCAAAGACGCAGCGCCGCTGCCGATGTCCTTCCTACCGTCCGTTTACTATAGAATAGGTGCGAGAAGTCTTGAGGCGGGCGGGCCGACAGAAAAATGACAGCCGAACAGCGACCACAGATCAAACCGGACATCTGCGTCATCGGCGCCGGCGCCGGGGGGCTGGCCGCGGCCTCGGCGGCCGCGGCTTTCGGCGTCAATGTCGTGCTCATCGAACGCGCCAAGATGGGCGGCGAAGCGCTCAACAGCGGCGCCTTGCCGTCGAAGGCGCTGCTCGCGGCGGCCGCGCATGCTGATGCATTTCGCAACGCCAGCCACTTCGGCCTCAAGAGTCCGCGCTTCGGCATCGATTTTGCCGCAGTGCGCGACCATGTGCGCGAAGTCGTTGCCGCGGTCGAGCCGCAGGATTCGCGCGAGCGTTTCAACGGGCTTGGCGTGCGTGTCCTCACCGGCGAGGGCCGTTTCACCGACGCCGGAACGGTCGCGGTCGACGGCTACGACGTCAAAGCGCGCCGCTTCGTCATCGCCACCGGCTCCTCGCCGGCGCTGCCGGCCATTCCGGGGCTGGCCGACACGCCGCATCTGACCAACGAGACGATCTTCGAGCTTGCCGAGTGCCCGCGCCATCTCATTATTATCGGGGCGGATTCCATAGGTCTCGAACTGGCGCAGGCGTTTCGCCGCTTCGGCGCCGAGGTCACGGTGCTCGATGCGGCGGCGCCGCTTGCCGGCGCCGATCCGGAATGCGCCGGCGTCGTCATCGACGCGCTCGAACGCGAGGGCGTGGCGCTGCGGGCGGGCATCGAGATCCGCCGAGTGCGCCGATCGCTGGCGCGCGTGCAGGTCGACATCGCCGCCGGCGACGAGCCCGAGCAAAAAATAGAGACCATCGAGGGCAGCCATCTGCTCGTCGCCGTGGGCCGGCGGCCGAATCTGGAAAACCTCGATCTCGATGCCGCCGGCATCCGCTATCAGCCGAGCGGCATCGTGGTCGACCGCGGACTGCGCACCACCAACAAGCAGGTCTATGCCATCGGCGACGTCACCGGCGCGCCGCAATTGAGCCACCTGGCCCATCATCAGGCCGGGCTCGTGATCCGCAATGCGCTGTTCCGCACGCCGGTCGATGCCGAGCGCTATGCGGTGCCAACGGTGACCTATACCGAACCGGAACTGGCCCAGGTCGGCCTGACCGAGGACGCGGCCCGCGCGCAGGCCGGCATCATTCGCGTGTTGCGCGCGCCGTATCGCGAAAACGACCGGGCCCGCGCCACCGGGGCGACCAACGGCCACATCAAGATCGTCACCGACCGCAAGGGAGATATTCTCGGCGCGACTATCGTCGGCGCGGGGGCCGCGGAAAATATCGCCGCCTGGACGCTCGCCATAAACCAAAAGCTGAATATCGAGGCCTTTGCCGGTGTTATCGTGCCGTACCCGACCTATGCCGAGGTGGGCAAACGCGCCGCGATGACCTATTTCACTCGAGGTTTGACGTCACCCCTGGTGCGTCGCATCATAGGGTGGCTGCGTCGATTTGGCTGATTAGCCGCAGCAGGCTCGACCATGACCGATGGAACCGCCGCGCGGCCGGAACCGGTCCGGACGCCGCGCTTCGGCCTTTCCGGAAAGCTCCTCGTCCTCACGATCCTGTTCGTGATGATCGCGGAAGTGCTGATCTATGTGCCGTCGGTCGCCAATTTCCGCGTGGTCTGGCTCAAGGACCGCCTCGCCACCGCCTATACCGCCGCGCTGGTGCTCGACGCCGCGCCGAACGGCGTGGTGTCCGACGCGCTCGCCAAGAAGATCCTCAATTCGATCGGCGCCCGCGCGGTGGCGATGAAGATGGGCAACAGCCGGCGCATGCTGGCAGTCGACGACATGCCGCCGGCGGTCGCCGCCACCTACGACATGCGCACGGTCTATGTGTTCGACGCCATCGTCGATGCGTTTACCACCATGCTCGACACCAAGGACGACGTGATCCGCGTGGTCGGTCCGGCGCCGATGGGCGGCGAATATATCGACCTCGTCATGAACGAGCAGCCGCTGCGCAAGGCGATGCTGCGCTATTCCGCCGACATTCTGTTTCTGTCGCTGGTGATCTCCGGCATCACCGCGGCGCTGGTCTATCTGGCGCTGCTTTATCTGTTCGTGCGGCCGATGCGGCGCGTCACGGCCAATATGATCGCATTCCGCGGCGACCCGGAAAACGGCGACCGCGTCATCGCGCCGTCGGCGCGCAACGACGAGATCGGCACCGCGGAACGCGAGCTTGCCACCATGCAGATCGAGCTTGCCTCGATGCTGCATCAGAAGAACCGGCTGGCGAGCCTCGGGCTCGCCGTGGCCAAGATCAATCACGACCTGCGCAATCTGCTCGCCTCGGCGCAGCTGTTCTCCGACCGGCTCGCCAAACTCCCCGATCCCGGCGTACAGCGCTTCGCGCCAAAGCTGATGCATGCGCTGGAGCGCGCCATCGCGTTTTGCCAGTCGACGCTGTCCTACGGCCGGCTGCAGGAGCCGCCGCCGGAGCGGCGGCCGATTTTGCTCGAGCCCTTGGTCGAGGAAGTGCACGAGACGCTCGGGCTCGGGCCCGACGCGCCGATCCGCTGGATCGGCGCGGTGGAGCGCGGCCTCGTGGTCGAGGCCGATTACGATCAGCTGTTCCGCATTTTGCTCAATCTGTCGCGCAACGCGGTCGGCGCCATGGAGAACCGCGAAAAGGAGAGCCGCGAGAACCGCGATCCGGGCCGCGACCAGATCCGCATCACCGGGCGGCGCGAGGGCGCGGTGGTGGTGATCGAAGTGTCCGACACCGGCCCGGGCTTCTCGGACAAGGCGCGCGCCCATCTGTTCGAGGCGTTCCAGGGCTCGACCCGCACCGGCGGCACCGGCCTGGGGCTGGCCATCGCCGCGGAGCTGGTGCGCGCCCACGGCGGCGACATCCGCCTGGTCGAAGGCACCATCGGCGCCACGCTGCGGCTGACCATTCCCGACCGCGCCGTCGAGCTCGCCGCCCATCGCGGCGCGCGGGCGAGCGGTTAATTTTCCGGCATCTTCCGCCGAGTGCCGCGGGGCAGGGAAGGGCGGACAAACCTTGCCATCAGGCGCTTAAGCCTATAGCTAACCACCCGCCGCGCCCGTAGCTCAGCTGGATAGAGCACCAGACTACGAATCTGGGGGTCAGGAGTTCGAATCTCTTCGGGCGCGCCAAAATTTCCCGCCAAGCAAGCAGTGTCGTTCCAGCGGCGGTCTTCCCCAGGGGCATTTACTGTGCTGTCGTACTGACGGGGGCCCGTGACGGGAAGAGCGTCAGTTGCGAATGTCTAGCGGATCGCGGACAGGCCACGTGGGAGCAATCTTACATAAAACGTACTCGATCGCGGAAGCGACGGCCGCTTTCGATCCCAACGGCGCCGTCGAGTTCGTTTGCGACCGGCAATTTGTCGTTCTTCCTGACGCAATCCTGTGCATGTTCGCGGCTGGCGATCCGGCGTCGGCGGCGCATCTGGATAGTCCATCCGACGTGACGTGGCGACCACAACAGATCGACTATGAGCCGCTTGCCGATATCCCATGGCTGCCGCGAAAGGTTCGCGATGTCTTCGGTCCGGATCGCCGACCCGTCAAACAGCATCACATGTTTCTTCGCTTGCCCGGCGACGGCAAATTTTTCTATGCGGGCCGGGCGCACTTGGGCAGCTACTCCGTGCCGCCGCCCGGCAGCGCGTCTGCGGATCGGTCGGCAAGTTTTTCCTTATACGAGAAACTGCCGCGACCGGAATGGCAGCGGCTCGGCGGTTATCCCGGCTGGCTGATCGAATTGAACCACCGCACCACGCGAGTCGAGAACGGCGATCTTGATGCGCTGCGAAACCTCTTGGCCGAGTTGCCATGCCGTGAATTTTCGCACCTGAGCCTCAGCGTTACGAGGAGGACTCGCTCGATCTTCACACCAACGCGCGGCGCGGCTGGCTCATGTATTCCCGCCACCTGGCAGACTCCGGCCTCTATACCGGAGATTTTCCCCGTGGCGGACGCGATCAGGAAACCGAAACATTTCGATGCACCTGCGGCATCGAATTGAATTTCCCGGTCGGTCAAACGCTGCCGCGCGATGTTGCGATCCGCACCGTGGAAGAGTTTTTCGTCACCGGTAAACCGCCTTCGCGTCTCCATTGGCGTCTGTAGCGACGATCTCCAGCGCCGCCCCGCCGCCGGCGTCAGCGAAAGCATCGAGCACGTCGCGCACGCGGGCGTCGGCGGTGGCGCCCGTGGCGAGGCGGCGCAATTTGATGCGGGCGTCGTCGGAGACGCCGTAGGACAGCATGGTGCGGCGGTTGCGCGCGACCGCGCGGAGAAGGCCGGCGTCGGGCTCGAGCTCCAGCTCGGCGAACAGCCGCGCCATCTCGCCGTTGAGATCGGCGGTGAGACGCGCCGTGCTGGTCTGCACATAATGAATGTCGGCGCGGTTGCGCGCGACCCAATGCAATATGTGCTCGTTGGCGCTGCGCCATTGCCAGGCGCAGACCTCTTCCAGCGGGCGATGCGTAGTGCGCCCGAAGCCGGGCGGCAGATCGAATTTCCACCATGACGCGGTCCACGGCCGGTCGGGCCGCGTGTAGCGCTCGATCGCGAGCGTGCCGTCGGGCAGCCGGTGCTTGTGAAAGCCGTGATGCAGCCAGCCCGACATCAGGCCGGTGACGCTCGCCACCGGATCGCGGATGAGATGGAGCGCGGTGATCTCGGCGTTGGGAAACAGCGCGCGCAGGAAATCCAGGCGATAGGCATTGCTCGGCGATTTCAGGAGCAGCGGACGATCGATGGCGGCGCCGTCATGCGCGCAAGTCCACGACGACTCCCACGGCGCCTCGCAGACGAAGGGCGGCTCCTCGATGACGCATGACTCGCGCGGCGGTCCGCCCGGGATGCGCTCGTCGGGGAAGCGGGCGCGGATCAATTGCGGATCGATGTCGTAGAAATAAGCATTGAGGCTCGGCAGCAGCGTCTTCAGCCGCACCAGATAGGCGGCCATGCGCGCTTCGCGCGAGCCGCCGTTCGGCGCCGCGAAGGCGGCGCGGACGGCGTCGAACACGCCGTCCATGCGGTCGTGCAGCTCCGGCCACTGCAGCAGCGTGCGCATCGCGATCCGGAATCGCCGCGGCGGCGTCAGCGCTTGTCCGGCCGGCCACTGATGGCCGGCATAGGCGCGCAGATAATGCGACATTCGCGTGCGGACGGCGGCGGTCGCGCGGCTTGCGTCGAGCGCATCGGATTGCCCGCGCGCGACGTCCGGCGCGCCCAGCGCCAACAGAAGAAACGGATCGATTTCGCCCGGCAGCGAGTTGACGCGGGCGCTCGCGGCGCAGAGTTCGGCGAGCCAACTGCCGCCGCTGCGCGAGGCGGCGAGCAACAGGATCACCCGCGATTGCCGCTTGCAAAAATCCGCTCCGTCGTCGAAGCCCCCAAGTCCGCAGGCCGCCGCAAAACGATCCCACTGCACGCGTACATCCCCAAGGATGGCGTCGCTGCAGGTACTCGCAATGGTTGTCATTCGGGCCGCTCCTGTGACGCTTGCGTTTGCTCGATCGAAATTTTCCTGAAGGCGGTTAGGGCGCGGCGCTGTGCGGCCAGAACACCGGGATGGCGGCGCCGCCTTGCGTCACGTTCACCGGCGCGCGGTTCGAACCGCGGGCGACGACGCCGGCGACACGCAAATACTGCAGCTTGCCGTCGTAAAAGTCGTAATTGACGAAGACGCCGAGATCCATGCGCAGCGGCCGGTCGCTGGTGAACAACAGCCGCGCATACATCTGATTGAGCTCGTGGCGGTCCTGCACGATCCAGCCGGCGGGATCGCCGATCTTGGCCGCGGCGCCTTCGATGGCCTCGCCGACGAAAACGCCTTCGCCGCCCGAGCCGAAATTGTGCTTGACCACGAGATCCTTCCAAACGCGGCGCCGCGGGAAGCCGGCCTCGGCGAGCGAGCGGCTCGGCGTGACATAGCGCATGACGTTTGCCGGCTCGGCGACGTGCAATTCGGTTTTCAGGAAGCGCGCGTCGCAGAGCAGCGGCAGCACGCCCTTGTTGCTGGCGAACTCGACGCGCGGATGCGACATGTAAACGGTGGTCGGGCTCTTGATCACGCCGGCAAGCAGGCCGCCGAATCGCTCGACGTCGCGCGGCGTGAACACGCGGGCCCAGCGGAAGCCGTCCATGCGCTGCCATTGTCCGTCGATGTAGAGCGACAACTTGCCGTCTTCGTCGAAGCGCCAGTCGGCGTGGCGCAGCCGCGGCCATAAATGCGCGTTGGGGATATCCACCGGCGTGATCAGATGCAGGCTCTCCATCCGCTCCGCCAAGAGATGATCGCCCCAGAACAGATTGCCGGGAAAGAAACTCGCGATCTGCGGCCCGACGCGGCCGCACAATTCGACGAAGCTCTCGGCGACGTCGGTGTAGGTCAGGTGTTCGAGGCCGGCGAGCGTCTTGAGCGTTCTGGGCAGGAAGCTCGCGAAAGCGTAAAGCCCGAGCGCCGCGCCGTTGATCTCCATCAGTTGCGGCGGATTGTCTGGTGTGAGCGGCCCGGCAATGGCGAAGTCGTAGCGCAGCTCGCCGACGAGCCGCGCCGGCATTTGATCGAGAATGCCGTGACGCTCGATCAGCGTGTTCCAGCGCGCATCAGTGGACAGACGGTCGAGCAGAAACTGCTTGTCGCGGCTCGCCAGCGTCAGGATCGCTGCGGTGAGATGCTGCGCCGCGTCCTCGATCACGCGGATGTAGCTTGCCGGAAACACGCGCGGCACCAGCGAAAAATCCTCGAGGTCCGGGCCGAGATAACGGTCGTCGATAATGGCGCCGAAAAAATTTTTGCGCAGCGCGCCAAAATCCATGGCGTCAAGCACCGCCAGCGTCCGCTCGTCGGGAATTTCGAGATAGCCGCGCATCTGCATCCTTTCACGGCCCGTGTGCGCTTCGTTGCGCTCAGCCGCGAAGCACCTCGTGTGTGATTTTGGCCGAAGGAGAGAGCCGCAGGATTCGCTGTTCGAGGTCCGCCGCGGCAGCAAGCAGCCGGTCTTCGGGATAAGGCGGCAGCCGATCCAGCACGAAGTAGGCGTTGCGCGTACCTTCGGTGAGCGCGGTGCGCCGGCACTGGCGCCAGTTCCAGCGCCGGCAGGTCACGCCTTGCGCGTCGCACCACGCGACCTCGCCGGCATCGGCGTGTTCCACGACCGGCACGCCGGAGTTCACGGTGTCGAAGGCCTCAGTGCCGGCCATGAAGCGCAGCGTGAGGTCGCTCGCGAGCCGGTCGCGATCCTCGCCGCCGACGGGAATGAGGTCATGCAGGCTGACCGCGTTATAGGCGTCGACCAGCGCATTGATCGGCGGCAAATCTTTTCCGGATGCCACGCGCTTGAGCAGCGATTCGACGGAAGCCGGGTATTTGCCTTTCTTGACGCCGAATTTGACGAAGGCGTCCGCCCAGGCGCGGATATGCGGCTCGTCCTTGTAGGAGTCGCGGTCGAAGCGGTCGCGGGCTTCGCGCTCGGCGTCGCGCAGCCAGGCCACGCTCTGCGCGCTGCTCGGCCCGTTGACGAGATCGGACGCATAGACGATGGCGGCCTGGTAGCCGGGAAACGCATCGAAAATCTTGCGATCGACCGCAAGCTTGTACGCCATGTTTCCTCCACCGCGCCGGCCTTCACGGCGGCGCGCCCTTATTCGAACAGCACCGCAAGCAAGCCTTTCTGAACGTGAAGCCGGTTGTGCGCCTGGCGGAAAATCCGGCTCTGCGGACCATATTTGACGTCGTCCGCGATCTCCGCATCGGGCGCCGCCGGCAGGCAGTGCATGACGACGGCATGCGGCGCCGCGAGCCTGAGCAAATCGGCATTGACCTGATAGCCGGCGAACGCCTTGCCGCGCGCCTCGCGCTCCTGCTCCTGGCCCATCGAGGCCCAGATATCGGTGTAAACCACGTCGGCGCCGGCGACGGCCTCGCGGGGATCGCGCACGAATTTCGGCGGCGGGCGGCATGGCGTCGACAGATATTCGGCGATGAAGGACGGTTCGATTTCGTATCCGGCCGGCGAGGCGATCCTGTAATTCATGCCGAGCTTGCCGGTGAGCACGGCAAGGCTGCGCGCGATATTGTTGCCGTCGCCGACGAAGGCCAGCGTCTTGCCGCGCAAATCCTCGCCGAATTCGTCCCGCAACGTCAGCGCGTCGGCCATCGCCTGGCATGGATGTAAAAGATCGCTCAACGCATTGATCACCGGGATGCCGCCGAAGCGCGCCATGTCGAGGAGCTTGCCGTGCTCGAACACCCGCGCCACGACGCCGTCGACCATGCCTTCAAGGACGCCGATGACATCGCGCACGCTTTCACGCTTGTTGAGGCCGACTTCCGTGCCGAGCGCGATGGCGTGCCCGCCCAACTCGTAGATCGCCTGCTCGAAGCTGACCCGGGTGCGCAGACTCGGCTTCTCGAAGATCAGCGCCAGGGTTTTGTGATGCAGCGCCGAGCGATGACGCTCGCCGCGCCGCTTCTCCTCGCGCAATTGCACCGCGCGCCGCAGGATGCGTTCGATCTCGGCCGCGGACGCGTCGGCGATGGCGATGAAATTCCTCATGCGCCGCGGTCCCGCCACGCTGCGTCATCGCCCGCGGCCTTGGCTTGCCGCCTGCCGGAAAGCTTCATCGGCAGGCCGAACAGATCGATGAAGCCGCGCGCCGCCGTGATGTCGTAATCGCCCATCGTGAAGCTCGCCAATTCCTGGTCGTAAAGCGCTAGCGGCGAATTGGCGCCGACGGCGACGGCGCGGCCCTTAAAGAGCTTGACGCGAACCGATCCGGTGACGACGCGATTGGCGTGATCGACCAAGGCCTGCAGCGCTTCGCGCAGCGGATGGATCCATTGCCCGTAATAGATCATCTCGGCGAGCTTAACCGCGACGTGCTGTTTGTAGTGGAACAGGTCGCGCTCGCAGCACAGCTGATCGAGCGACTTGTGCGCCTCATACAGCACGGTGCCGGCGGGCGTCTCGTAGACGCCGCGCGATTTCAGGCCGACCACGCGATTTTCGATCAGCACCGCTTGGCCGACGCCATGCCGGCCGGCGATCGCGTTGAGCCGCGAGACCAGCTCGATGCTGCCCAGCCGCTCATTGTTCATGCCGACCGGTACGCCGCCGTCGAATTCGATCGTGACGTATTCGGCGGTGTCCGGCGCTTGCGACACCGGCCGCGACAGCACGTAGCAATCGTCGAGAGGCTCCTGGGCGGCGTTTTCGATTTCGCCGCCCTCGTGCGACATGTGCCAGATATTGGCGTCGCGCGAATAGATTTTCCTGGCCGTGGCCTCTACCGGCACGTTGTGGGCCTTGGCGTAATCGAGCGCGGCTTCGCGGCTGTTGAGCTTAAATTGCGGGTCCTTCCACGGCGCGACGATTTTCAGGTCCGGCGCCAGCGCCATGTAAGTCAGTTCGAACCGAACCTGATCGTTGCCTTTGCCGGTGGCGCCGTGCGCCACCGCGTCGGCGCCAAGTTCGCGCGCCACCATGACCTGCTGGCGGGCGATGAGCGGCCGCGCGACCGCCGTTCCCAGCATGTAATCGCCGTCGTAGACCGCCCGCGCGCGCAGCATGGGGAAACAGTAGTCTTCGAGAAATTCCTTGCGGCAGTCGCGGATGACGACCTCGTCGGCGCCGCTCGCCTTGGCTTTCTCGAAGACGTGTTTCATGTCGTCGCCCTGGCCGAGGTCGCAGACGAACGCCGCGACCTGCGCGCCGGGGTAACGCTCCTTCAGCCACGGCAAGATCACCGAGGTGTCCAGCCCGCCGGAATAAGCGAGCACGATTTTCTTCGGCGATGCCGCGGTTTCGCGCGACAGCATCTGTGTGGTCTCCTAGCTAGCGGGAATCGACGGGCCGTCAGCTCCTGCGGCCGCCGCCGCCGGACGGCTCGGTAAAGATGTCACGCAATCCGCGCGGCAAATCGTCTTCGTGACCCACCACGCCCGTGATCGTCACGGTAAAATCGGCGTTGTCCTTCACCGATACGGTTGCCGTTTCGGCATCGCCCCGCTGCTGCACCTCAAGCACGTCGGGACGCTTGAACTCGACACAGAGCGGGGTGCCCAGCGCGGATTTGCACACCACCCAGAGCTTGTCGTCCTCCTCGGTTACCTTCCCGGTTATCTTGGCGCCGGTCGCGAGCGACGCCTTGTACTGATCGATCGCATCCGAAAGCTTTTCCGTACTTCTGTTCGTGCCTTTTTCCATGGCTCGCTCCTTCTTGGCTTTGCTGCGTCTTGGCTGACCTGTCATGAATCGTATGACCTCCCATTTGCCGCCGGCTGTGCCCGCCCATTCGTGCGTCGCCGCTTGCCGACACCGACGCCTTCGGTGCTGGTGCATTCGACAAGGCCCGCGAATTCGCGCGCGGCGATATCGAGAAATGCATCCAATTCATTGCGGTTACGCTCGATGATGCGATCGAAAAATCGGCAGCCGGCGACGTCCTCAAACAAATAGTTGTGGCAAACGAGAGCGGCGTCGGGCGTCATGCGCGAAAGCGCATGGTGCAGGAGCGGCCCATAGACCGCCTTGCCGCGCTGCTGCGGATCGGGGAAATCGCGGGGCGTTTCCGCGTCGAGAACGACGAGGTCGTAGCGGTCCGACGTTTGCTGCAGATAGTCCTGGCCCGTCGTCACGGCCAACTCGACCCCGCCGAGGAGGCCCGCCGATTTCAGATTAAGCCGTGCGATGTCTTGCGCCTTGGGATCGGGGTCGACCAGGACCGCGCGGCCGCCGTGCCGGGCAATGACCGGCAGCGCCGCTCGCGCCCAATAGCCGTAATAAGAGCCGAGAAAGATCGCCGATCGCGGCCGCAGGATGTCGGCAATCGCGAACAACAGCCGCGCTTCTTCCGGATAAATGTAGGTGCGAAACGGCCCATGGTGATAGTCGTTGCGTATTTGGGCAGCGATCTCGTCGTAGCCGGCGTCGTCGTAATCGGCGCGCGGTAAAACGCCGATGCTGGTCAGCCGCCGCAGCGCGTCTTCGACAAAAGCCGCTTGCGACTGCGGATAACGCTTGGCGAATTGCACGTCGTCAGGCGGCAGTCCTGCGGCAATCAGCTTCGGCGCGATCGAATCCAAAAAAGCGGCGAATTCACCGCGCGAACCGCCGTTGAGAAACGACTGGTATTCCCGGCGTGGGGCGAGGACCGACTGCGCGATGGCAAAGACAGGGCCGGTCTTTGGGCTCGAATGATTCACAAAAGCACCCGCACCACTGACTTGGATGGCGGGGCACCACCGCAACTGATCGCTGCCCCAGAACCTATACGATAAGTTGTAATCACGAGAAAGTAAACTCAAGATTGCAGGTCCAGTGGAGCGATCCCTGAGCTGCGTGCGCGGCCACCCCGTCGGGGACCCGCAGAAGAGGCCGAACTTGCGGGGTCGGCGCGGCCTTCAGGATGACGTGATGCGTCGCAGTCGCGTTGGCCCCGTCCGATTCGAGCCCATGGCTTGTCGCGGCAGGCCGCCGAGAAAAGTCTCGACGGTTTTGCTCGGCACGGCGAAGCCGCGCCCGTCGCGGGCGGCCATGCTGTTGATGCCGACGACCCGGCCGGCCGCATCGCCGAGCGGACCGCCCGAATAGCCGGGCGGCAGGTCGATGTCGGCTTCGACCCAGCGCCGTCCGGAGCCGGTGGCGCGGCCAAAGGAGTGGACGATGCCTATCCGCAATGCGCCGACCGCGCGACGGGGATTACCGAGCGCCAACACCAGCTGTCCGACCAGGAGCGCGTCGGAATCGCCGACCGCCGCCGCCGGCAAATCGTGGGCTTCCACCCACAACGCCGCCAGATCGTGCGCGTAATCCCGCGCCGTCACCGTTCCGGTCAGCATGCTGCCGTCGGCCAGCCTCACCGTGGCTTGCGCGCCGGGCGCCACGTGCGCGTTGGTGACGATCAGGCCGTCCGATCGCCAGATGACGCCCGCTCCACCGCCGCTGCGTCGCCGTTGCACCTTCACCGTGGAGGCACGCAGGCGCCTGGCGATGTGCTCCAGCTCGAGCATCAGCGGCCGCGATGCATTGATCAGATCCGGTCTCATTTTATTGCCGAACGCACCGCGGCTTCGCGCTGCATCTCATCGCCGCCACGCGTATTCCTTCTGCAGAAGATCGCCGACGACATCTTCGACAACCGCATTGGGAATGCTGTGCGCGGCCCCGCGCGCTGCCAAAGTATTGATGCCGACGATGCGGCCGCCATCGGCCACCAGCGGTCCGCCGGAGAAGCCGGGATAGATCGTCAAGTCCAGATAAATCGACCGGCTGCCCTGCGCGACGGTGGCATGGCCGCGCCCGAAGGCGCTGACGACGCCCCAGCTGGCGCTCAAGCCGCGTTCGCTGTGACGGCCGACGGCCAGCACCATGTGGCCGACGCGAAGCGATGCGGCGTCGCCGAACTGGGCGGTCGGCAGGCCGACTGCGCGAATTTGCAGCACTGCGAGGTCGACTCTTTGGTCCCGCCCGGCCAAGGTGGCGCGAACAGTGCTGCCGTCGGGCAATTCGACGCGAATCGCAGCGTCGCGATCCAGCACATGATCGGCGGTGACGATCACGCCGCGCCGCCAGTGCACTCCACTCGCGGCAAGACCTTCGTGACAGTGGACCGTCACCACGGATCGACCGGCCTGCCTTACGGCTTCCGCCAATTCATCCGACAGAGCCGTCAAACTGCTTGGCCGTTTGGACGCTGGGACTTGCATCGCGTTCCATAAAGGGGCGTGGAGCGTGATCCAGAGAGCTGCACATCGATTCCCTGGAATGATCGTGCTTGAACAAAAAGCCGCGGCACGGCTTTGACTACGCAATAGCGCAAGGCTTTGACGATCATTCCATCAATCCAGCCGCCGCCAAGGCGTCGGAGGTCGCGGCATGGTCGAGCATTCCAAACCGGCTCATGAGCGTGATCGTGGGTTTTGACGCCTGCCGATGAACCTTGCGCAGATCGATCGCCTCGTAGCTCTCCGCTGCGATTCGCTTCCCGTCGCCGGCGCTGAAACCAGCCGCCTCGAGCCAATCCATTTCCGCTTCCGTATCGTGCGACAGGAAGGTGCCGATAAACTTGGCGAACAAGGGACCGACGACGTCTTTCTCCGCGAGGCTGAGCTGCGCCCACATGGTTTCCATGAAGCACGAGAAATAGAGGTGATGCTTGGCTTCGTCCCGGGCGTGATCCAAAATCACGTCGCGGATCGCTCTCATTACCCGTTCGTCGGCCGGCACACTGGCCAGGCTGCTGGTGATCAGGGTCTCGGAGACGCAGGTGAAGGCCAACAGCGCGAGCTGTCTGAATTTTCCGTCGAGACTGTCCTGTTCGACGGCGAGCGCCCGCAAGAACGCGGGCGGACGCTCGCGAAACGGGCGGATTGCGGTGATTGCGGTCAATTGCTGCTTCATGTCCTCGGCGCAATAGGCATGGTGCGCCTCGTCGACCGCGATTTTGAATCCATCGTGAGCGAATTCAGCGCTGGTGCG
Source organism: Xanthobacteraceae bacterium (assembly GCA_035515455.1). Taxonomy (GTDB): domain Bacteria; phylum Pseudomonadota; class Alphaproteobacteria; order Rhizobiales; family Xanthobacteraceae; genus BOG-931. Next base: position 7,249 of record DATJBH010000075.1, on the reverse strand, counting down.
GACGACGGATTCCGTCAAGCCGATCATAGTGCAGGCCGGCAGCACGGCCTTGAGCTCAAGATGGGTAGTGAAGCGGAAATAGCTGTGCAATTTTTGGCCTAAAATCATTCTCTGAACGGCGTCGTCGCGATTGCGCACCAATTCGTGGTTCATCAGCGGCACCAGTTCCGGCGAGAACGGCAGGCCGCGGTCTTTGTCGGCAAGGCGGCGCCCGGCGACGGAACGCACCGTCGCCGCCGTGCTCCAATCCGCCAGGCGCCACTTCGGGGCATCCTCGCCTGCGCCGCGCGCGGCGCCGGGACGGCCGCGGCTTTGCTGCGCCGGCATCGTGGAAACCGCGTCCGCGGTCTCCTTGCCGCAATGCCCGATGTCCCACATCAGCGCGACGCTCCCTCGCCGGCGATGGCAAGAGGCTGCCGCCCGGTTCTGACGATCCGGCGGCCTTAGCCACGGTCTCACGCTCGGCGCGCCTAGTTGGCCACGACTCCGCAAAAATTGCAACCAAGCATTGTGATGAATTCCATGCAATGATTTTAGGCACTTTCCGCCAGTTTCGGCGCGTGTCAAAGGCATTCAAGAACGACCTTCAACCCTGGGTAAACCTTCGCGGGGAGCCTGCGGTCGAGGCCAAATCGAGCAACCTCTGCACCCGATCCACGGGGCATGATCAAGCCTCGGATGTCAGCCGCGGCCGGCTTGCACTCGAACCGCGCCATCAAGCACAGCCATGAATGCTTGAACCGACGGAGATGGCCTATAATTCGGTCGCGACATCAGGCCCAATTCGCGAAAGATGCGCGGCGATTTCACATCGATGATCTTGAGCTTTTCCGCGCCAAGGCTCTGGATCGCCGTCGTCGGCACGATCGTCAGCCCAAGTCCAACTGCCACCAAGCGACCGACGGAAAAATTGTGCGCCAGGTCGAAACGCGGCCGAATCGGCCGCCGCAATCGTTGGGCCGCCTGATCGACGATGAGCCTCTCGTTTGTATCGCTGGTCGTCATCACCAGCGAATGCTTCAGGAGTTCTTCGAAATTGACGGAATCGCGTTTGGCGAGCGCATGGTCGAGGGGGACGACGGCAACGAAGTAATCTCTCATCAGCGTCTTGAACGAAAGACCAGGCGACCTGGGTTGCGGCCCGATACCGAAATCCGCATCGGGCGCGGGCAAGCCCCCCAATGGGTTACGCGCCAACGCCCGCGCTTGCCGCTCTAATCGCATGACGTTCCAATGAAAGTTAGGCCGCGCCGGCCTCGACGGGGGTTCGTGGGCGCTTGGCACCGGCACCCCACCATGATAGCGTTTTTAAAGCTCTCCGGATTGACCCACCAAGAAGTTCAAACCGGTTCGCCTATCAAGCCAGCCAGCCCCAAGGGATGTCGAGAAAGGATCCGCCATGGCCGACACAACGAGTGCTTCCACGAGCCCTGAGCATAACGAAGCGACGGCACCGACCTCGACGGCGGAGCGGCGTGAAGTAGCCGACAAGCTGGTCGATCGTTTCGCGATCTGGTCCGGCGTGGCCGGGCTTATCCCGATTCCGGTGGTCGATGTGCTCACCGTCGGCGGACTGCAAATTCAGATGCTGCGCCGGCTGTCGCAGATCTATGCGGTGGAGTTTTCCGAGAACCGGGGCAAAGCGCTGATTGCGGCGCTGGCCGGTACCATGATCCCGGCGACCAGCGGCATGGGCGCTGCGAGCGCCATGAAGGCCATTCCGGTCGTCAACATCCTCGCCGCCGGCTTCGTCATGCCGGTGCTGTCCGCCGGCGCCACGTTCGCCATCGGCAAGGCGTTCATCCAGCATTTCGAATCGGGCGGCACGCTGCTCGATTTCAATCCCCCGGACTATCGCGAGTTCGTCAAGGCGCAGAAGGAGATGTGGGAATCCCGACGCGCCAAGCGCTCCGACACGAGCGGGGCGGCGACGACGACCCCGTGACAGGTGCGGGGGTTCCGCAAGCCGATGAGGAGGGTGCTCCTCAAAACGCGACTGCATCAAGCGACGCGACCTAAGTCCGGATCCCAATCCCATGGCCGCAGCCATTCTGGCTTACATAACCGTGTGCCTGCTCACGGGTTTCGCCGGCACCCACCGTCGCATGGGATTCTGGGGCACCTTCATCCTCGCACTTTTCATCACTCCGCTGGTGGTACTGCCCGTGCTGTTCATCACCGGCCCATCGCGGCGGGTCGAGTGGCGTCGCCGCAACGTGGATTAACTCTCGGCAAGCGCATCCGTCTCGAGGCCATCGGCGGCGCGTGTTGAATGTAGACGGACGACTGCGCGCCTATGTCCTTTTTACAGCTCGTTCGCCGCGAAATGCACGGCTCGCTGCCGAAGCTGGTCTTCATGTCCGGCGTCGGCGGCATCAGCAACGCGTCGATCCTTGCCGCCATCAATACCGGGGTCCAGAACGCCGATGCCGGGCAGAAGCCCGGGCTGTGGGCCGCCTCGCTTTTTTTGATCGCCTTGTTCCTGTTCTACAAGTCGCAGCAATTCGTCACCATCACCGCCACCGCCGAGATCGAAGCCATCATCCATAAGCTCCGCGTGCGGCTGATGGACATGATCCGGCATTCGGAGCTCCTGGAACTGGAGCGCATCGGCCGCTCGCGCATCGTCGCCGCGGTGACCAGCGATACCGCGGTGCTGACCCAGGCCAGCAACATGCTGTGCTTTACCGTGCAGGGCGCGGTGCTGATCTTCTTCGTCGGGCTTTACGTCGCCTATCTGTCGCTGACCGCTTTTGCCCTGACCGTCGTCATCGTCACCGGCGCCGGTTTCATCTTCCACTTCAAAAACAAGCGTCTCGCCGCGCAGAAAGGCGAGTCGGCAGCCTGGGAGCGCCGGCTGTTCGACCGGCTGGTCGATTTCCTGGACGGGTTCAAGGAAGTCAGGCTCAACGCGGCGCGCAGCGAGGATCTGTTCGACGATGCGCTGGAGGTCTCGAAGACCGCCGCCAACATCAAGATCCGCACCCAGGCCGAAACGTTCCAGATGATCGTGACGTCGCAGATTTCAATGTACGTCCTGCTCGGCGCCGTCGTGTTCGTGGCGCCCAATTTGAGCGGCACGCTCGGCGGCGCCTCGATCGCCAAGACCACGACGGCGCTTTTGTTCATCGTCGGCGCCTGCTTCGGGCTGGTGCAGTCGATCCCGATCCTGCTCAATGCCAATGCGGCGGCTGATCGTATCGGTCGCCTGGAAGCCGCGTTGCACGCCACCGTCATAGGCACCGAGCGACCGGCGCTCACCGCGCCGAAGCGCTTCGAGCGGATCGAAATGCACAACATCACGTTCCGCTACGTCGACAAGTTCTCCGACACGGTCTTCAAGATCGGCCCGATCGATTTCAGCTTGCGCGCCGGGGAGCTGGTCTTCATCACCGGCGGCAACGGATCGGGAAAGTCGACGTTTCTGCGGGTGCTGTCCGGGCTCTATCCGCCGGATTCCGGAGAAGTTCTGCTCGACGGCCAGCCCGTCACCAACGCCACGCGCGACCAGTATCGCGGACTGATGTCGGCGATCTTTTTCGACTACCATCTGTTCCAGCGGCTTTACGGGCTGCCCGATGCCACGCCCGGCGAGATCGAGCGCCTGCTGGCGCGGTTCCGCCTCTCCGATAAGACCTCGCTCACCAACGGCGAGTTCCGCACGCTGGATCTGTCCGGCGGCCAGCGCCGCCGCCTGGCGTTGATCGTGAGCATGCTGGAGAAGCGCCCGATCATGATCCTCGACGAATGGACCGCCGAGCAAGACCCCGAATTTCGCCGCAAATTCTATGACGAACTGCTGCCGGACATGATGCGGGCAGGCGCCACCATCGTGGTCATCACCCACGACGACCGCTATCTCGACGAATTGCACCTGCCGGCGCGGCGGATTCGAATGGACGAAGGCCGTATTGTCGAAGAACGCACAATGGGCTGATGATAGGGTCGGCCGGAGAGAACGGAATGGCGAGCTACCCGCAGTCGCTTGATGACCTGCCACCACCGCCGCGGCGGCGGGGATGGTGGCGTGTGGTCTGGCGGCATCTGCCGGGCCTTTCCGTCATCGTGATGGTCGGCTTGCTCATCGTCGTCGTGCTGTGGCCCTATGTCGTGATCACGGTGCCGAGCGGCCGCGTTGGCGTGCTGTGGAAACGGTTCAACGGGCTGGACCTTTATTGCTGGTGCTGGGTCGGTCGCGGCACCGTGCTCGATCCGCGCGAGCTGCGGGAAGAAGGCCTGCACATCATTTGGCCGTGGGACAAGCTCTACCTTTACGACCTGCGCCTGCAGTCCAACACCCAGACCTATAATGCCATCTCCAAGGACGGCGTCAGCGTCGGCGCGGAAATCAGCGTGCGCTATCAGCTGTTGCACAATTCGGTCGCCGTGCTGCACAAGTTCATCGGACCGGATTACCTGAATTCGGTCATCGAGCCGGAGATCGGCAGTCAGGCCCGGCAGGTGATTTCGCAATACACCGCGGAAGAAGTTTACACGTCGCGCGAGGCGATCCAGAAACAAATCCGGGACGCGGCGCAAAAGAGCCTCGCCGCCAATCTCAACAAGCTGGTGCAGCCCGAGGCCATGGAGCAGCCCGACCCGAGGCATTACAACAGCTTTCTCCAGGACGCGATCCAGATCCTCGATACGCTGGTGCTGTCAATCGAATTGCCGCCGGACATCGTGGCGGCGATCAATCGCCAGACCGAGCAATATTACATGATCAATGAGTACAAATTCCGGGTGCAGCGCGAAGCCGAAGAATCCAAACGCAAGCAGATCGAAGCGGACGGCATCGCCGCGTTTCAGAAGACGGTGAGCAAAGGAATATCCGATTCATATCTGCGCTGGCGCGGCATCGAAGCGACGCTGGCCTTGGCACGGTCGCCCAACACCAAGATCGTGATCATCGGCTCGGGCAAAGATGGGCTGCCGATCATTCTCGGCAACGATGCAGCGACCCCCCCGGCCGCGGCGGGCGCGTCCGCTGCCGGGCCGTCCTCTGCCGCGCCTGCGGTTCCGGGGGAAACGCCGCCGCCGCCGGAACTGAATGCGACGCCGCCTAATACCGGTGGTCCGAACACGACCAAGCCGCCGGCGGGGTCGTCGGGCGAAGCCGCTCCGCCGTCATCGAGCAAGACCGCGACCGCCGCCTCGTCGCCGCCGCCGCCGCCGCCGGCAAATAACGAAGGACGGGAGGCATCGTCGAGTCCGCTCACTTTGCCGGATGTGCAATCGATCATTTCGCGAATCTCAGGGGTCTTGTTGCCGCCCGGAACAAGCTCAGGCGCCCAAACCGCGGCAAAGCCGAAACCGTGAGGGAGATCGCGACGTGAGCGACCGAACGAATACGAGCCGCTCAGCCGCCGGAGCTTCGCGGCGGCGCCTCGTTCCGATCGACGACAATCGCTTCGTCATCGCCGCCGCCGGCATCATCGCCGTCATCTGCATTCTGGTGGGCGGCCATCTCTACGGCCGCTATCTGTCGTCACGCGATCTGGGCGGCCGTGACAACGCCATCGAGCAGCTCCGCGCGCAGAATCAAAAGATGAAAAGACAGCTTGACGCCAAGAGCGCGGATGCGACCGAGTTGCAAACCAAGCTCGACAGGGTGCAGGCGACGCTCAACGCCATCATGCCCTCGCAGAACACCTTCAACATCCAGCCCAATCAGGCCATCGTCGTCGGCAATGGCCGCTTGACGATCGGCCTGATCGGCGCGCCGAGCAATGAAAGCGTCACGCTCGACATCAACGGCAAGGCGCAATCGGTGCAGGCCGGCCAAATCGTCGAGGTGGCCGCGGATTCCTCCACCAAGTGTCAGGTGCAGGTGCAATCCTTCGATATGTTCAAGGCGGTGCTGGTCGCGTCCTGCGCGCCGGCGCAGCAGCAGTGAATTCGCAAAGCGCCGCTATTGCCAGATCAGCACATTGGGCAGCGATGCATCGCCGTCGAGCGCCAAGGCTTGGCGCAGAAACGTATAGCCGGCGCCGGATAGACCGCGAAACAGGCCGAGATTGAACTGCCGCTTGCCGCTGTTCCAGCGGTAGTCGCCGGCCGCAGCCGCTTGTTGAAGCACCGCCAGCAGGCGCCGCGCGGCGAGCTCGCGAAGATCGCTGCGATCGAGTGCGCTGGCTGCCTCGCCCAGGAATTCAATGCGGCCGAGCGAGCCGCAGCAGAGCGTATCCACGGCGCCGGACGAAGCTTGCGCGACGCCGATGGCGGCATTGCGGATATCGGTCATTATCGGCTCGGCCTTGAGCGTCGCAGCTTGGCCGCTGAATCGGCGCATCCCCAGACGCGCAAGACCGATGCCGGGGGCGCCGTGACACCACTGGCAGGGCCAGGTCGGCGCGTTGGCGCCGCGCAAATCGGGCCAGTTGTGATGCCCTTCGTCATAAGTCGAATCTTCAAAGGCGATGCACTCCGCCGCTGCGGCGGCAAAATCCTCGCGGCCGCTCGCCGCCGCCAAGGACGAAAGAGCGTAAGCGAAGCCCGCGGCGCCGTGCGACATGCCGTTCAAGCCGCGCGTGATGGATTGTCCTTCAAGATCATTTCTTCCTGCAGCTTGGGCGCGGAACTCTTGTCCGAGCCAGATCCGGCGGCCTTCGGCGCCGCTGCGGGGCTGCGCCAAAAGGTGCTCGCCGCATTTGACGGCGCGGCCGAGCGCCGCTGCGGATCGGGTGTCGCGATAGAGGCGTAACAGCCCCAATATCGCCCCTGCGCTGCCACCCATGACATCGAGCTGCTTGTCCGCGGCGATGAGCTCGTCGGTGAACAGCCCGGCCGCAGCCTCGGCGTCCGCGATGAGGTCGCCGTTGTCGAGGCATTTTGCCATCACGGCGAGCGCATAGACGATCGAGCCCAGGCCGGTGGCGGCTCCGATGCCGAGCGCGCGCGCTAGTCGCGGCACATTGCGGCTCGTCAGGTTCTTGCGCAACTGCGCGACGGCCGCCAGCGCCAGTTCGCCGGAAGCCTCGTGCCCGGTCGCCGCCGCATGCGCGGCAAGAAACAGCGCAATGCCGGCGACGCCGTTGTAGAGATCGGGGCCAAGGCAGACCAGCTGAAACACCTCGGAGTCGCCGAGCCAATCGAGCCCGATCCAGGCCGCGGCCGGCCCGCGGCGAATGGCGTAGCGGGCGAGTTCTGCTGCGATGCGATCGGCCTCGGCGACGAAAGCTGCCCTGGTCGAGGCGGCGTCGGCATGCTCGAGCGCAACTTCTCCGGGCGCGATCGCTTGCGGCCTCGC
>DATJBH010000074.1:0-28618 GCA_035515455.1 Xanthobacteraceae bacterium | reverse complement strand
ACCAACGGCCTGATCCAGACCCATTTCATAGCGCTGTGCCACGACTACGGGCTGGCGGCGACGCTCGCGGCGAGCGTGCTGGCGATGATGGGCATTTTCGATTTTGTCGGCACCATCGGCTCGGGCTGGCTGTCCGACCGCGTCGACCCGCGCTGGCTGTTGTTCTGGTATTACGGGCTGCGCGGCCTGTCGCTGCTTTATCTGCCGTTCACCGATTTCAGCTTCTACGGACTCTCTTTGTTCGGCATGTTCTACGGCCTCGACTGGGTCGCGACCGTGCCGCCGACAGTTAAGCTCACCGCCGACCGCTTCGGCCGCGAGCGCGCCGGCATCGTGTTCGGCTGGGTGTTCGCCGGCCATCAGATCGGCGCCGCCAGCGCGGCCTTCGGCGCCGGCTTGGTGCGGACGGAGTATTCGACCTATCTGCCGGCGTTCTTCGTCGCCGGCGCGCTCTGCATCGTCGCGGCCTTGGCGGTGATCACGGTGCGCAAGTCGTCGGGCGCGATGGTCGGCGCGGCGGCGCCGGCACGGGCTTAGGATTTTTTCCTCTTCGCCGCGATCTTGTCCCAGATCAGCGCCGCGATGTCGGCGCCGCCGAAATTCTTCACCGCGCGAATCCCTGTGGGTGACGTGACGTTGATCTCGGTAAGGAAGCCGCCGATCACGTCGATGCCGACAAACAACAGGCCGCGCTCGCGCAGCGGCGCGGCGAGCCGGGCGCAAATCTCGCGCTCGCGCGCGGTCAGGTCGGTCGCCTTCGGCAGGCCGCCGCGCACCATGTTGGAGCGCAGATCGTCCGGCGCCGGCACGCGATTGATGGCGCCGGCGAACTCGCCGTCGACCAGGATGATGCGCTTGTCGCCTTCCTTCACCGCCGGCAGATATTTCTGCACCACCCATTGCTCGCGAAAGGTCGCGGCGAACAGATCGTAGAGCGAGCCGAAATTGAGGTCTTCGCGCTGGAGGCGGAACACCGCCTCGCCGCCCTTGCCGTAGAGCGGCTTCATCACGATGTCGCCGTGCTCGGCACGGAACGCTTTGATGGCGTCGAGATCGCGCGTCACCAGCGTCGGCGGCATCAGGTCGGGGAATTCGGTGACGAAAACCTTTTCCGGGGCATTGCGCACCTGGGCGGGATCGTTGACGACCAGCGTCTTCGGCTGGATGCGTTCGAGAAAATGCGTCGAGGTGATGTAAGCGAGATCGAAGGGCGGATCCTGGCGCAGCAGCACGACGTCGAAGGAATCGAGCGCGACATGGCGCGGCTCGCCGAGCGTGAAATGGTCGCCGGCTTGGTCGCGCACCGTGAGCGGCCGCACGCTGGCCGAGACTTTGCCGTCGCGCAGCGCCAGCCGGTCGGGCGTGTAATACGACAGCGCATAACTGCGCGCCTGCGCTTCGAGCAGCAGCGCGAAGGTGGAATCGCCGCGGATATTGATCCGCTCGATCGGGTCCATTTGCACGGCGACGTTCAGGGGCATTGGCGGTATCTGCGGAATTTCCGTTGAGGGGTTTAGCGGCTGGCGTCGAAGGCATTGGCAATATGGCGCGGGATTTTGCCGGGTGCCACCACGATGACGTCGAAGCGGATCTCGGCATTGACGTCCTGCGGATGCTGCGCCAGCCAGAATTCGGCGGCGCCGACGATACGGCTCTTGCCGCGGTCGGTCACCGCTTCGACGGCCTCCTCGATCGTGTCGCGCGCCTTGACCTCGACGAAGACTAGCGCCCGGCGGCGGCGGGCGACGATGTCGATCTCGCCGAACGGGGTTTTCCAGCGCCGCGCCACGATGCGATAGGCCTTGGCGACCAGGAACATGGCGGCACGGCTTTCCGCCGACAGCCCAAGCCGGAAGGCGGCGACCCGGTCCGGCCGCGGCGCCCCTTTCGCAGGCTTCAACGGTTCAGCGCGCCGCGCCATGCGTGTCTTCCTTGGTTTCTTTGCTTAGCGCCAGCGCGCGCTGATAGACCTCGCGCCGCGGCAGGCCGGTGGCATCGGCGACTTCGCCGACGGCGTCCTTGAGCGACACGCGGGCCAAGGCCTGGCGCAGCAATGTCTCGGCTTCGGCGGCGCCGACAGGCTCGCTGGCCGGCGCCGGCGCAACGACCAGAACGATCTCGCCGCGCGGAGCGTCCCGGGCATAGTCCTCCGCGAGTGCCGCGAGTTCGCCGCGGCGGATTTCCTCGTGCAGTTTTGTCAGTTCGCGGCATAGCGCGGCCTCGCGTTGTCCGCCAAGCCCCTCGGCGAGGTCGGCAAGCATCGCGCCAAGCCGCGGGCCGGTCTCGAACAGAATGAGCGTCGCCGGAATGCGGGCAAGCTCGGCGATGCGGGCGCGCCGCGCGGCTTGTTTCGGCGGCAAAAAACCGGCGAACATGAATTGATCGGTCGGCAAACCGGACACCGTCAGTGCCGCCATCACGGCGGAAGCGCCGGGCAGCGCCGTGACGGTGTGGCCGGCCTCCTGTGCGGCGCGCACGAGCTTGTAGCCCGGATCGGAGATCAGCGGCGTGCCGGCGTCGGAGACCAAGGCGACACTTCCGCCTTCGGTCAGCCGGCGCAGCAGCGCTGGCCGCGCCTGCGCCGCATTGTGCTCATGATAGGGCGTCAGCGGCCGGGCGATACCGTAGCGGTCGAGCAGCTTGCGCGTGACGCGGGTGTCCTCGCAGGCGATCAAGTCGGCGCCAGCCAGCGTCTGCAGCGCCCGCAGCGTGATATCGCCGAGATTGCCGATCGGGGTGGCGACGATATGCAGTCCGGGCGTGAGGTTTTCGACGTCAATGGCTTGGCCACCGAGGCGGTAGCGGCGCGGCGTCCCCTCCCGGCCATGGGGTGAATTGCGGACTTTGTCGCTCATCGCAACCACTCTAGCGGGGTCGCCTTGTGGCGTCATGCCGCGGCAAATTCCTTATCCTTTTCATTTAGTTAACCATTCGCCGCCAATATGTCTGATTGGCGTAGCATCGACGTTCGGGGCGTCGTGGGGAGAACCGCCGTGTCCGCGCAAATGCAGGTTCAGGGGTCGGCGGCTATGCCAACGCGGCGCCGCTCGATTGCGGGCTTGCTTGCCACCGCGGGTGCGTTGCTGACCGGCTGCTCGGGCAATTCGCAGTATTTGTCGACGACGCCGGGCCCGCAGAGTACGCAGGTGCCGCCGGGCGCGACCATCGGCGCCGGCCAAGTCAAAGCCGGCCTGATCCTGCCGTTGTCGGCGCCGGGAAATGCCGGGGTCGCCGGCCAGTCGATGCGCAATGCCGCGGAAATGGCGATCGCCGAATTCAATAATCCGAACATCCAGCTCCTGGTGAAGGACGACGGCGGCACTGCCCAGGCTGCTCAGCTCGCCGCGCAGCAATCGCTGGACGACGGCGCTCAGATCATTCTCGGGCCGCTGTTTTCGCAGTCGGTCGGTTTCGTCGCCCAGGCGGCGCGGCCGCGCAATGTGCCGGTGATCGCCTTTTCGACCGACGCCACTGTTGCCTCGCCCGGCGTCTATCTCTTGAGCTTCCTGCCGGAATCCGACGTCGACCGCATCGTGCAATATGCGGGTTCGGTCGGGAAGCGTTCCTACGCCGCGCTCATCCCCGACAATCCCTACGGCACGGTGGTCGAAGCGGCGTTCAAGCAGGCCATTGCCCGCCGTCCCGGCAGCCAGATCGTCGCGCTGGAGCGCTACCCGCATGACAAGGCCGCGATGGCCGGGCCGATCCGCGCCATGGCGCAAGGCTCGGCCCGCGCCGAGTGCCTGTTCATTCCCGACAGCGGCGACATCGTGCCGGACGTGGTGCAGGGCCTGGTCGCCGATGGCGTCAATCTCAAGCGGCTGCAATTGCTCGGCACCGGGTTGTGGGACGACCCGCGGGTCTATGCGGCGCCGTCGCTCGCCGGCGGCTGGTATGCCGCCCCGGACGGCACCGGCTATCGCAACTTCGCCACGCGCTATCGTGCCCGCTACAATCAGGATCCGGTGCGGACCGCGACGTTGTCCTACGATGCCGTTGCTTTGATTGCGGCTTTGGTGAAGACGCAGGGCCCCCAAGCTTTTACCCCGCAGGTGCTGACCAATCCGTCGGGGTTCTCCGGCATTGACGGCCTGTTCCGCTTCATGCCCGACGGCACCAATCAGCGCGGCTTGGCGGTGCTGCGCGTGGCGGCCGGTGGGCCGCAAATCGTTTCACCGGCGCCCCGCAGCTTTAGCGGCAATTCGGTCGCCGGATAGTAAGCAAGCTTATTAATTTTCCGGCCGAAAATCGGGCCACTTTGCGCGTCCCGAGCGGATTACGCCGCCAGATCGGCGACCACGGCGTCGAGAACGGGGAAGCCCGGCAGCGTCACCCGCAGGCGGCCGTCGCCGGTAGTTTCGATCAGGCCGTGCTCCTGCAGCGTGGCAATGCGCACCGGATCGAGCGGCCGGCCGGAGATCTCGGCGTAATGGGCGAGATCGATGCCCTCGGCCAGCCGCAAGCCCATCAGCAAAAACTCGTCGGAGCGTTCCTCGCGGGTCAGCACCTCGTCGCTGATAACGCCATGACCCTGGCTCTCGACCAGGCTCAGCCATGTTTCGGGCCGTTTCTCGGTCGCGGTGGCATGGCGTTCGCCATCGACGTTGAGGCGGCCGTGAGCGCCGGGGCCGATGCCGGCATATTCCTGGGCGCGCCAATAAACCAGATTGTGCCGGCATTCGCCGCCGGGCCGCGCGTGATTGGAAATCTCGTAAGCCGGCAGTCCGGCGGCCGCGCAAATCTCCTGGGTCGTGTCATAGAGGGCGCGGGCGGTGTCATCGTCCGGCAGGCGCAATTTACCCGCGGCATGCAGCGCGGCGAACGGCGTGTCCGGCTCGACGGTCAATTGGTAGAGCGAAAGATGCTCGCCGGCCTCGCCGAGCGCGGTCTTCAATTCGCTCGCCCAAGCCTTCGGTTCCTGGTTCGGCCGCGCATAGATCAGATCGAACGAATAACGGCCGAACACTGTGCGCGCGACATTGACCGCGTCGAGCGCCTCACGCGCCGAATGCAGCCGGCCGAGCTCGGCGAGCACGCGGTCGTCGAGCGCCTGGACGCCGAGCGACACGCGATTGACGCCGGCGGTGCGATAGCCGCGAAACCGCGTTGCCTCGACGCTGGTCGGATTGGCCTCCAGCGTGATTTCCGCGTCGTCCGCGACCCGCCACTGCCGCGCGATCGAATTGAGCACGCCGGCAATCGTCGATGGCTGCATCAGCGACGGCGTGCCGCCGCCGAAAAAGATCGTCGACACCGTGCGGCCGCGCACGCGCTCGGCAATCCTGCCGATCTCGACGTGAAACGCGCGCAGGAACCGCTCTTCATCGATCGGCTCGCGCCGCACATGACTGTTGAAATCGCAATAAGGGCATTTCGACAGGCAGAACGGCCAGTGCACGTAAACGCCGAAGGCTTGCTCAGGCTCGCTCAAGACACGCCTCCGCAAGTTTTAGAAAGGCGCGGGCGCGGTGCGACAGTCCTTTGCCGCGCGGCGGCAGGCCATGCTTTTCATTGCTGTCCATCTCGCCAAAGGTGCGGTCATGGCCCTCGGGCAGGAACATCGGATCGTAGCCGAAGCCCTTGTCGCCGCGCGGCGGCCAGACCAGCGTGCCGTCGACACGCGCCTCGAATTCCTCGACATGGCCGTCGGGCCAGGCGACGCACAGCGCCGAGACGAAGTGCGCCTTGCGGCGGCTAGCGGTGCTCGCGCCGCACGCTTGCAGCTTGTCTTCGACCGACTGCATCGCGTGGCGAAAATCCTTGTCAGGCCCTGCCCACCGCGCCGAATAGATTCCCGGCGCGCCTTCAAGGGCATCGACCGCAAGCCCGGAGTCGTCGGCGAAACCCGCAAGCCCGGTCGCCTTGGCGGCCGCTTGCGCCTTGATGCGTGCGTTGTCGCGAAACGTCATGCCCGTTTCGTCCGGTTCTTTCAGCTTAAGCTCGCCCGCCGATATGGCGTCGATTCCATAGGGCGCAAGCAAGTCGCGCATTTCGGCAAGCTTACCGGGATTATGCGTCGCGATCACGAGACGCCCGGTTATGCGGCGATGCGACGTGCCACTCACATCACCGCCATTTTCTGCAGGTCGACGAGCTTGCCGATGCCCTTGCGCGCCAGTGCGAGCAGCGCCGAAAACTGCGCTTCTGAGAACGGCTCCTTTTCCGCGGTGGCCTGCACTTCGACGATATTGCCGGAGCCGGTGAGGACAAAATTGGCGTCGGTGTCGGCCTGCGAGTCCTCGGCATAATCGAGATCGAGCACGGCGACACCCGAGCAGACGCCGCAGGAAATCGCCGCGATATGGTCGCGCAACACCTCGGCGTCGATCATCGACCGCGCCTTCATCCAGCCGAGACAATCGTACAGCGCGATCCAGGCGCCGGTGATCGACGCCGTGCGGGTGCCGCCGTCGGCCTGGATCACGTCGCAGTCGATGGTGATCTGCCGTTCGCCGAGCGCCTTGAGATCGACCACCGAACGTAAGGACCGCCCGATCAGGCGCTGGATTTCGACTGTGCGGCCGTTCTGCTTGCCGGCCGAGGCTTCGCGCCGCGTGCGCTCGAGCGTGGCGCGCGGCAGCATGCCGTATTCGGCGGTGATCCAACCGCGCGCCTGGCCCTTGAGCCAGGGCGGCAAACGATCTTCCAGCGTGGCGGTGACCAGCACATGGGTGTCGCCGAATTTCACGAAGCAGGAGCCTTCCGCATATTTCACCACGCCCCGCTCCAATGAGACGGGGCGCAATTCGTCAGGTTGTCGGCGGCTTGGCCGCATGCCGTTCTCCCGGTTGCCGGTGCTCGACGCACCGTCGCTTGTAGTGGCCGGCCATGGTGCCCACAAGGGCAGCGGCTGATTGCCAGCCGCCGCCGCTGACCCTAACCTTGCGCCCGATTTGGCGGGAGGACGTCGATATGGCGGCGCAAGCAATGCCGGAGACCACGCACGAAACGACGCAGTCTTTGGCGAAATTTGCCGCGACGCTGTGTTATGGCGACTTGCCGGACCGGGTCCGCGAGCATTGCAAGTTGCTGCTTCTCGATGCGCTTGCATGCGCGGTCGCCGGCCATCAGGGCGAGGAGACCGGGCAGATGGCGGCGCTCGCCGCGGCGCTGGCGCAAGGACGCGAGGCGAGCGTGATCGGTGGCGGGCATCTGTCGCTGGCCGGCGCGACACTGCTCAATGGCTATCTCGTCACCGCGGTGACGATGTGCGACGTGCATCGCGCGACGATGACTCATGTCACGCCGGAAATCGTGCCGCCGGCGCTCCTCATTGCCGAGCGTGACGACCTGTCAGGCCGCGATCTTCTGGTCGCCATCGCCGCCGGCTGCGAGGTCACGACGCGGATCGGCATCGGTCTCGACTATCCGGTGTTTCGCGCGCGCGGCTGGCACGGGCCGGGCATTCTCGGTCCGTTCGGCGCGGCGGCGGCGGTCGGCTCGCTTCTGAAATTCGACGCCGACACCATGGCGCGCGCTTTCGGTCTTGCCGGCAGCCAGGCGGCCGGGACCTTCGCGGCCTGGGGCACGCCGACGGTGAAATTCCATCAGTGCCGCGGCGCGCTCTCAGGCTTGATGGCGGCGCTCTTGGCCCAGCAAAATTTTGTCGCCACGCGCGAGTTTCTGACCGCGAAGGACGGCGGCCTCTACAATGCCTATGTCAATGGCGGCAAACCGGATGCGGCCACCGCCGATCTCGGCCGACGCTTCGAGCTGGAGCAGATCGCGCTGCGGCTCTGGCCGTCGGCTTCGCTCATTCAGGGTCTCAACACCGCGCTGTTCGACCTCGTCGAGCAGCACAAGATCGACCCCGCGCATGTGCGCAAAGTCGAAATCGCGCTCAGCCAGCCGACCTTCGACTTTCATGGCGGGTTCAACCGTTACAAAGCGAAATTCGAGGCACTGCTGTCGGCGCACTATGCGGCGGCGGTGATCCTGCACGACCGTGCGCTGACCCTGGCGCAGTTCGAACCCGGCCGTTACGACGATCCGCGGCTGCGCCGCTTCGCCGCCGAGAAGGTCGAGGTGCGCGCCGACGCATCGCTTACAGGCTCGCAGGCCAAGGTGGACGTCGTCATGGACGATGGCGCAACGTTGTCGGCATATTGCCGGCATCCACTCGGCTCGCCGGAAAATCCGCTGTCGCGGCGCCAGATCGAGCAAAAATTCCGCAGCTATGCGCCAGGGGTCATCGCCAATGCGCATATCGACGATGTCATCGCGGCAGTCGACCGGCTGGAAGAATTCGGCTCGGTGCGCCAGCTTCTGGAGCTGTTGCGCGGCGCGCCGCCCGCCCGTGCGATGGCGGCGGCCGAGTGATATATTGATCTGACTGCGGCAATCGGTTGGGAGCGTCACTTGGCCAGCCATGATTTTCCGCTGGGCGTGAACCAGCTGGGGCTCGCCCAGCTCAACGAGCGCTCGCGCGAAATCTTTCGCTTGATCGTGGAGAGCTATCTCGCGACCGGCGAGCCGGTGGGCTCGCGCAATCTGTCGCGCATTCTGCCGATGACGTTGTCGCCGGCGTCGGTGCGCAACGTGATGTCCGACCTCGAACAGCTCGGGCTGGTTTATGCGCCGCATACCTCGGCCGGCCGGCTGCCGACCGAGATCGGCTTGCGTTTCTTCGTCGACGCGCTGATGCAGATCGGCGATCTCACCGAAAACGACCGCAAGGCCATCGAGGCGCAGGTCGCCGGCTCAGGCCAGCCGAAATCGCTCGAAGCGGTGTTGACCGAAGCGTCGGGGTTGCTCTCGGGCTTGAGCCGCGCCGCCGGCGTCGTGCTCACCGCCAAATCCAATCCGCGACTCAAGCATATCGAATTCGTGCGGCTCGAGCCCGAGCGCGCGCTGGTGATCCTGGTCGCCGAGGACGGGCAGGTGGAAAACCGCGTGCTCAACGTGCCGATCGGTCTGCCGACCTCGGCGCTCACCGAAGCGTCCAATTTTCTCAATGCGCGCGTTCGCGGCCACACCATCGACGAGGTCAAGGCGGAGATCGCGCGCACGCTCAAGGAAAGCGAAGCCCAGCTCGATCAACTGACCAAGAAAGTCGTCGCCGAGGGTCTGGCGAGCTGGTCCGGCGGCGAGAGCGACGAGCGCAAGCTGATCGTGCGCGGCCAGGCCCATCTGCTCGACGATCTCAAAGCGGTCGCCGACCTGGAACGGGTGCGGCTCCTGTTCGACGATCTGGAAACCCGCCGCGAGGTGATCGACCTTCTCGGCCGCGCCGAGCAGGCCGAGGGCGTGCGGGTCTTTATCGGCTCCGAAAACAAGCTTTTCTCGCTGTCGGGATCGTCGACCATCGTGGCGCCCTATCACGACGCCGCGGGCCATATCGTCGGCGTGCTCGGAGTCATTGGACCGACGCGGCTCAATTATGCGCGGATCGTTCCCATGGTGGATTACACCGCCAAGGTCGTCAGCAAGCTGTTGGGCGGCTGACCGGGCGGCTCACTGGGCGGCTGACCCGGCGCTTGATTTTTGCCGGTCGAACCCTGATATCCGGGGCGTCACAGGATGGAAAACCATGACGAAACAGACCGCTCGCGCTGAGGACGAAGCGGCCGCGGCGGAGCAGAGCGACCCTCCGGCCGGCGCGCAGGCCGCTCACACCGCGCCCTCGACCGCGCTCGAACGCGAGCACGCCGAGATGAAAGACCGGCTGTTGCGGACGCTCGCCGAGATGGAGAATTTGCGCAAGCGCACCGAGCGCGAGGTCGCCGATTCGCGGCTCTACGGCATCACTTCGTTTGCGCGCGACATTCTCGGGGTCGCCGACAACATGCATCGCGCGCTTGAAACGGTCGCGCCGGAATTGCGGGCAAGCGGAGACAGCGGCGCCAGGGCCCTGGTCGACGGCGTCGAACTAACCGAACGGGAGCTTCTCAAGGCGCTGGAAAAGCACGGCGTCCGGCAGTTCACGCCGCAAGGTGAAAAATTCGATCCCAATCTGCATCAGGCCATGTTCGAAGTGCCCGACGCCACGGTGCCCGCCGGCAGCGTGGTGCAGGTCGTGCAGCCCGGTTACATGATCGGCGAGCGGGTGCTGCGTCCGGCACTGGTCGGGGTGTCGAAGGGCGGGCCCAAGGTCGCGCCTGGCGCGCCGGCCAACAGCAAGGCCGCCGCCGACAATTCCTGACGCGCCGCGGTGACCGTTGCAGAAAGCGGTCGCCTCGGAAGCTGCATCGGGCAAGAGCCTCGCCATCGTCCGCAAACGCTGGGAGCTGGGCGATGTCAATTATCTGGCATTGCTCAATGCGCAGCAGACCTATCAACAGGCGTGCTAAGTGAACGCGGAGACGGCCGGGATGTGTTCATCCGGGCCGAACATCCTCCCGCGCCGGGAGCCTTGCCAGCCGGCAAAGTGTGGCGTCTCACCGTACCACCAAAACGCCTCGCGTCTGTTGATGGAAATCGTCAAAAAACTCGTAGCTGCCGGCCGCCAGCGGCCGCACGTGGACGGTGCCGCTAGCCCCGGGGCCAATCACTTTTTCGACCCGGAGCGAGACGCTCTCGAATTCCATAGGCGTCGCGTCGAGGTTCTTGATGGTTATGCTCAGCGGCTGGTTGGCCGGCGCGCTGAGCGACGCCGGCTGGAAATGATTGCCCTTGACCGTTATCGCCAGCGCATGCGCTTGCTGCGCGCGCAGGGGCGTTCCGGCGGTGAAGATTGCCGCCGCAAGCACGAACGAGCCTGCGATCAAATTCGTGCAAGGCGAATTCACTCTCATGGATGCCTCCAGTCGGCTTTTCTCTGCTTGAGGGGACTAACGACGACGATTCATTTGTCTCTAGAATTCAAACTCGAACAGCAGCCTTGCGCGCTGACGGGAAAAATCGGCCAGATCGAGATTGGCGGGAACGATGCCGGCCTCGCGCCCCGCGATTTGCGTTTGCCACGCCGCGCTCATCAGAATCTTCGGCGCGATCTGCCAATAGAATGTCGGGCCCAAATACACGGCGTCGCCGGTGAAGTTGTTGAAGGCGAGACCGTCATAGTGCTGCAGGTACCAGAGGTCGGCGCCGACCACGACCTTCGGAATGATCTGGTAAGCGAGCGCCGAAGACACTCCCCAAGTCGACTCCTTCGTCCACATCCCGAGATCGCGCGTTGTCTCGGGCTCGTACAGAGCATTGAACGCAAGAAACAGGCGGTTCTTGATAAGCTCGGTGTCGGCCTCGAGTTTGTTTTCCACGCCGAAGTTGGCGACCTGCGCGCCGCTGGTTTCATCGCGACTGTGATATTCCGGCTCGATGGAAGCGGTGATGGCGAACGGCATCGACGGCCCCCGGTCGACGATGATCGGCCGGAATTCGGCTTCAAAACCGTTGACGGCGACCGCATTGAGATCGTCGAGACCGGGCACACCGTGAATGTTGTAATATGAGACCGTCGGGCCGAATGCGACTTGCATGAACTGGGTCGGCGTATACTCGAACTCCAGTTCGGTTTCAGACACTCCGTATTTGCCGCCGCGCTTGCCGAAATCCGCTTCGGTTTCCGGCTCGAACGCTTTCTCGCCCTCTTCATCGATCGATGAACCCACGGTGAAATTTCCGAAAATATATTTTGTTTCGAGCTCGTGGAATTCGCCCGCGTCCTGCGCCCGCGCCGCGACGGAGCCCGTGGCCATGGCGACCGCCGCGACGGCGGCCGTGACGAGACCGATCGTCAAAGATCGCATCGCCGTGTCGATCGTCTGCAATGACATCAGTTCTTCCCCCGCACCTTGCTGCCGCAGCAGCCACGCAACAAACGGCGGTGGCGGGCCGATGTCAACAAAAAAGCATGCAAATTCAATATGTTAGAAGGATTCTAATCGGCGCTCTGTTGCGAGCGCTTCTAAACTGGGCGCCAGGCAAAATTAGAACGGCTGCAAACGTTCCGAATTCATCTGGAAGCAGAGGACACTAGCGACGACGGCCCAGCCGATATCGCTTCCGCGGCGCGGCGCCTTCGTCGCGCAACATCCTGAAAGGCTCCATCGTTATGAGCCGGCCGCCGAATTCACTCAGCGTTGATGCTGTCGCGAATTTTACGCAACCGCATCAGCATGCCGGGCCACAGGTCGGCGTGCGAAATGGCGGTCATCTGCATATAGCCGCCGCTGCCGAAGCGGAGCCATTGCACCACCATCAGCTTGGTGCCCTGCGCATCCTTCGCCGTCGCCATGGTTTCATAGCCCGATTGACCGCCGATGCGCAGGGGTTCGGCATCCTGGACGCGAACGTCGCCAATCCCGCTGATCTGAGCGAACGTCACCCGGGCGAAGTTGTCGTTGTCCTTGGCGTCGGTGGGCCCGCCGGGCAAAGCGGCGATGAGGAAACGGGCGTCGACCGCCTGTCCTTCCAGGTCCTTATTGGGGTCCTGCGCGGGCTTGGCGGATTGATCGGCGCCGGCGGGCCTGTCCACCAGCATCACGGCGCGGCCAGGCAAAACATCGTCGATATGAAAACCGGCAAGGTCGCCGACCTTGAACGGCAAAAGGCTCAACTGCTCTGCATCGGGCACTTGCGGGCGGGCGGCGACCGTCGCCAGCGCGGCGCGTATCACCTGATCGGTGTATTTGCTGCTGTCTTCCGGAGCCCGCACCGTAACGAGCGCGGTCATGTTTTCCGCGGGCGCGATCAACATCCATTTCCGAAGCGACGTTGTGCCGACCGTCTGCTTGCCGCTCAAGAGAAACCCGGTGCCTGCGCGGGCCGTGAATGGCTCGCGTTTGTCGATGCCTTGCTTTTTCAAGGCTTCCGGAACCATGGAATTATCCAAATAATGGAAGGCGTCGCCGGGAAACGTCGAGAGGAGAATCGCCGCGCCGCCCTGGGTATCTTCAAATCCCATGAAATGAGGACTGAGCGGCATGTTCAGCGGCGGTACCAGTCCGATGCGCGAGCCGGTCGGAAATATCGCGTCGCCGGCTTGCGCCGGTGCGGCCGCCACCACGACGGCGAAAGCCACCGCCGCGAGACTTGCGAGCGTCCGGGTGGAGATCTTGGTCCAATTCATCGTCACCGGTCCTGGAATCACCTGGAAACCCGTTGCGCGTCTTTCAAGACCGCGACTCTGCCGGGCGCGTCACCCGCCGCATGGTTACATTGATCCGGCCGCCTTCGGCGAGCAAGGTCGAGGTGCCGGGATAAATGCGATCGACGCCGTGAAAGGCAAGCCGTGCGCCGCCACCAAGGACCAGCACGTCGCCGGAATTGAGGCGAAAAGAGCGGGTCGGATCGCCGCGCTTGAGGCCGCCGATGCGAAACAGGCAGGAATCGCCGAGCGAAAGCGAGACCACCGGCGCGGTGAAATCCTCCTCGTCACGATCCTGATGCAGCCCCATTTTCGCATCCGGGCCGTAATAATTGATCAAACAGGCCTCCGGCGGATGGGGATAGGCCGCGACCGCGTTCCACAGTTGCAACAAACCAGCCGGAAGCGCCGGCCATGGCCGGCGGGTCTGCGGATGCACCGGCTCGTAGCGGTAGCCGCTTTCATCCGACAACCAGCCAAGCGAACCGCAGTTCGACATGCGGACCGACATCGGCCGGCCCGTTTTCGGCATGCGCGATCTAAAGAACGGGGCTGCGGCGACGACCTGGCGCAATACTTCCACCGCCTCGATCTGGCGGCTACGGTCGAGATAACCGGGATAGAAGCGGAATCCGGTGCCGTCGGTGTGCGGGCTCATGGCGACTTTCTCGCTTGAGCCTCAATAGCATTGTTGAGCAAGTTTTGCGGCCGGGCAGTTTGCGCGCCGTGGCGCGCTAGATCGAGTGCGCGGCGTGCAGCCCTTCCCAGGTCCGCCGCGCCGGCAATGCCGATGCGGCGGGCGCCATTGCCGGCGTTCGCCCGGCCCAATGGAGGCGGATCGCGTTCCGCGCCGCGGAGGCGGCCAGTATGGCGCACACGCCCACCACGAGCCCGCCGCCAAGGTCGACGAGATAATGCGCGCCTTCGATCGGCGCCGAGGCCACCATCAGCACGTTGAGCGCGAGCATCGGCCAGCGTGCCAAACGCACCGGCCAGATCGCCCAGACCGCGAGCATTGCCGCCGCGGTGTGATAGCTCGGAAAGCTGATGATACCGCGGAGGTCGCCGAGCGGTATGACGTGAAGCGTGCCCGCGCGCACGGCTTCCAGATGCGGAACGAAGTTCCAGAACAGCGGCAGCTTGGGATAGTCCGCAGGATCGACCGCGAGATAGCCGTACCAGCCGAGCGCCGGATAAAGCGCGAAGATCGCAATCGTGATCGCCAGCGAGACAACGAGCGCGACGCAAAAGTCGTGCAGCCGGTCGATGCGGCGCATCAGGCTCAGCACGACGAAGACGATCACGGTCTGATAGATCATCGAGAGGTAGGCGATCGGACAAAGCAGCGTCAGCAAGGGCTGCGCATAGACGAAATCAAGATAAGCGCGGGGGTCGAAGCCGAGCCAACGGTCGGCCGTGAGCAGCTCGGCGTCATGCAGCGGCAGTCCGAACGCCGCCGCGCCGTAAGCCAGCAGCGCGCCGAAAATACTGATCAGGAAAATCTGGGTGATCGATTCGGTGCTGTAGAAGATTCCCGGATCGGGCCGGAACAGGCGATAGAACAATGCCACGGGCGCTGAGATCGCGACCGCGACCGCGAGGCTCGGCAGCCTGCGGCAATCGACCGATAGTCCGGCCGCCCAGCAGGCCAACGCCGCGGCGATCGCCAGGGCCGCGATCAGCGTCCAGACCAGGCGCGAGCCGGTGCGCAGGACATTGGGATTGATGGCCGTGGCATCGGGTATGGCCGGCATGCGCGCGTCCTAACAAAGGATGATTAATGAACCTTGATGACGGATAGCGACGGTCGGCCGGTCGAAGCCGTCTTTCATCCGGTCTTTACCAGTACCGGCCAAGTTGCTTGCCGTCATGCGCCAGCCCCTCGACGGTCAGGTCCTCGGTGCCTCTGGCGGCGCCGCGCCGCGGCCCGACGAGCTCTACGCCAAGCTGACGATCGCGGCGGCCGTGTTTTTCGTCATGCTGGAGGTTTGCTACTTCGCGTTGGCGGGGTCGCATATTTTCTTCGCCCGCATTCCGCTCGACGGCTTCCACGCCGCGATCGGCCGGGACTTTCTCAACACCTGGATCGGCGGCCGCGCCGCGTTGAGCGGTGGACCGACCCCGCTGTTCGATTTTGCGACCTATAACAGCGTGCTGCGGCAGATCTCCGGGCATCCGGAATTGCCGGATTATTTCTGGTCGTACCCGCCGCATCTTTTGCTGTTCACCTGGCCGCTCGGGCTCTTGCCCTATCTGCCGGCCTTTGCGCTGTGGTGTGCCGGCGGGCTGGCGCTATATCTGTGGGCGGCAAGGGCGGGGGGCGTCGAGCGCAAATACATGTTGTTTCTCGCCGTCGCGCCGGGCGTCGCCGTCAACGTGTTTTTTGGCCAGAACGGATTTATTACCGCCGCGCTGCTCGTCGGCGGTCTCGCCAATCTCGATCGCCGGCCGCTTGTCTCCGGCATCCTGTTCGGCATCCTCACCGTCAAGCCGCAATTCGGTTTGCTGTTGCCGGTGCTTCTGGTGCTGACCGGGCGCTGGCGCGTGATTTTCGCGGCGGTCGCGACCACCGCGATCCTTGTCGCGGCCACCTCGCTCTGGTTCGGCGCCGATGTCTGGGCGGAGTACCTTCGCAAGGTCACCCCGCAGCAGCATTGGCTCTTGATCCACGGCGGCGGCCTCCTGGTGCCGATGGTGTCGTCCGCCTTCGTCAACGCGCGCAATATCGGACTGCCGGTCGGCGCCGATTGGGCGGTGCAGGCGGTGTGCTCGGCGGGCGCCTTGGCGCTCGTGGTGTGGACGTTCTGGCGCCGCCGCGATCCGGTGCCGTCGCTCGCTTTGTTCGTCACCGCGACCTTCCTGTTCTCGCCCTGGATGCTCAATTACGACATGGTGGTGTTCGGCTGGGTCGTCGCGCTGTTGCGCGAGCGGACCGACAACACGGCAGCCGATGATGGACTTGCCATCGCGGTCTGGTCGCTGCCGGTAACCATGCTGCTGTTCGGCGCGCTCCATATCCCCTTCGCGATGCTGGTGCTGCCGGTGTTCGCCGGGCGGCTGGCATGGCGCTTGGCGCATGGCGCGCCGGCGCTTGGCCAGGCGCAGGGTGCGACCGCCATCGCCGCCGTCAATATCGCGGCGCGATAGGCGCGCAACGGGCAATCCTGCCTTGCGGGGCGGTGACGCCCTCCTATATGAGCCAAGGGAAATCGTCCCGTGGCGCGGTCTGTTGCCAATGGTCCAAAGACCGGCGCCTGGAAACGATTGAGTAATAAGGGGGTCGGACTTTCGGCGCCTTTCCGGGCCAGCCGACCTGCCGCAAATGAGAGGATTCTAAACCATGGCCAAGGTCATCGGCATCGATCTCGGGACCACCAATTCCTGCGTCGCCGTCATGGAAGGCAAGACGCCGAAGGTCATCGAGAACGCAGAGGGGATGCGCACTACGCCGTCCATCGTCGCTTTCACCGACGAAGGCGAGCGTCTGGTCGGCCAGCCGGCAAAACGCCAGGCGGTCACCAATCCCGAGCGCACGATTTTCGCAGTCAAACGCCTGATCGGCCGTCGCTACGACGACCCGATGGTGGAGAAGGACAAGAAGCTCGTTCCCTACAAGATCACGCGCGCGTCTAACGGCGACGCCTGGGTGGAGATCGAGGGCAAGACCTATTCGCCGTCGCAGATTTCAGCCTTCATCCTGCAAAAGATGAAGGAGACGGCCGAGGCCTATCTCGGCTCCAAGGTCGAACAGGCCGTCATCACCGTCCCCGCCTATTTCAACGACGCGCAGCGCCAAGCCACCAAGGACGCCGGCAAGATCGCCGGCCTCGAAGTGTTGCGCATCATCAACGAGCCGACCGCGGCCGCGCTCGCCTATGGGCTCGACAAGCAGAAGACCGGCACCATCGCGGTCTACGACCTCGGCGGCGGCACCTTCGATATTTCCATTCTCGAAATCGGCGACGGCGTGTTCGAGGTGAAGTCGACCAACGGCGACACCTTCCTCGGCGGCGAGGATTTCGACATGCGGCTGGTCAATTACCTGGCCGATGAATTCCAGAAAGAACAAGGCATCGATCTGCGCCGCGACAAGCTCGCTTTGCAGCGGCTCAAGGAGTCCGCGGAGAAGGCCAAGATCGAGCTGTCCTCGACCACGCAGACCGAGATCAATCTGCCGTTCATCACGGCGGACGCCTCGGGACCGAAGCATCTGACCATGAAGCTCACCCGCGCCAAGTTCGAGGCGCTGGTCGATGACCTCATTCAGAAGACGATCGATCCGTGCAAGCAGGCGCTGAAAGACGCCGGCGTGTCCGCGGCCGAAATCAACGAGGTCGTTCTGGTCGGCGGCATGACGCGCATGCCGAAGGTCCAGGAAGTCGTCAAGCAGTTGTTCGGCAAGGAGCCCCACAAGGGCGTCAATCCCGACGAAGTCGTCGCGGTGGGCGCCGCGATCCAGGCCGGCGTGCTGCAGGGCGACGTCAAGGACGTGCTGCTGCTCGACGTCACCCCGCTGTCGCTCGGCATCGAGACGCTGGGCGGCGTGTTCACCCGGCTGATCGACCGCAACACCACGATCCCGACCAAGAAGAGCCAGGTGTTCTCGACCGCCGAGGACGGCCAGACCGCGGTGACGATCCGCGTGTTCCAGGGCGAGCGCGAGATGGCGGCCGACAACAAGATGCTCGGCCAGTTCGATCTCATCGGCATTCCGCCGGCGCCGCGCGGCGTGCCGCAGATCGAGGTCACGTTCGACATCGACGCCAACGGCATCGTCAATGTCTCGGCCAAGGACAAAGGCACCGGCAAGGAGCAGCAGATTCGCATCCAGGCGTCGGGCGGACTGTCCGAGTCGGACATCGATAAGATGGTCAAGGACGCCGAATCGCACGCCGAGGACGACAAGAAGCGCAAGGCCCAGGTCGAGGCGAAGAATCACGCCGAGGCCCTGGTCCACTCGACCGAGAAGACCTTGGCCGAGCATGGCTCCAAGGTCGGCGAAGCCGAGCGCCGCGCCATCGAGAACGCCATGGCGGATCTGAAGGAAGCGCTCAAGGGCAACGATGCGGAAGCGATCACCGCCAAGACCAACGCGCTGGCGCAAGCCTCGATGAAACTCGGCGAGGCCATGTATAAGCAATCCGCCGAGCAGCAGCCGGGCGGCGGCGACGCTGGCGGCGGCACGGAAGGCAAGAAGGAAGACGTCGTCGACGCGGAGTTCACCGAAGTCGACGACGACAAGAAGAACAAGAAATCGGCCTGATGCAGCGAGGCGCTAATGCCGTTGCGGCTTGTCAGAATGGCACCCCCGGAGGCAAAACGGGGGTGCTTGTTCATCAAGAATCGGACATCTTTTCTTATCGCGTGCTCTGCCGGTACTTCTGTTGGTTCTTCTATCGGTTCTTGGGGTGAGGACTGATGGCCAAGCGCTGCTACTACGAATCTCTTTCGGTCGAGCGCACCGCGACTGACGGCGACATCAAGGCGGCGTTTCGCAAGCAGGCCATGGCCTGCCATCCGGACCGCAATCCCGGCGACAAGGATGCCGAGCACCGCTTCAAGGAAATCAACGAAGCCTACGAGGTCTTGAAGGACCCGGACAAGCGCGCGGCCTATGACCGCTTCGGCCACGCCGCCTTCGAGCACGGCATGGGCGGCGGCCCGGGCTTCGGCGCCGATTTCGGCACCACGTTCTCCGACCTGTTCGAAGGCATCTTCGGCATGGCGGGCGCGCGCGGCCGCGGCGCCGGCGGCCGCGAGCGCGGCGCCGACTTGCGCTACAATATGGAAATCAGCCTCACCGAGGCTTACGCCGGCAAGAACGCGCAGATCCGCATTCCGACGTCGGTGACCTGTGAGGCCTGCTCCGGCTCCGGCGCCAAGGCCGGCACCAAGCCGAAGACCTGCCCGATGTGCGGCGGTCACGGCCGCGTGCGCCACGCGCAAGGTTTCTTCACGCTGGAGCGCACCTGTCCGAATTGCGGCGGCCGCGGCCAGTCGATCGACAGCCCTTGCGCGTCATGCGCCGGCTCGGGCCGGGTGACCCGCGAGCGTACGCTGGCGGTGAATATCCCGGCCGGTGTCGAGGACGGTACCCGCATCCGGCTCGCGGGCGAGGGCGAGGCCGGCGTGCGCGGCGGTCCGGCCGGCGATCTCTACATTTTTCTCTCGATCGGCGCGCATCCGTTCTTCCAGCGCGAAGGCGCCGATCTGCATTGCCGGGTGCCGGTGTCCATGGTCGCCGCGGCGATGGGCGGCGAGTGCGAGGTGCCGACCATCGACGGCGGCAAGACCAAGGTGAAAATTCCCGAGGGCACGCAGTCCGGCCGGCGTTTCCGCCTGCAAGGCAAAGGCATGCCGGTGTTACGCGCGCGGCAGTCTGGCGACATGTATGTGCAAGTGATGGTCGAGACGCCGCAGAAGCTTACCAAGAAACAGCGCGAGCTCCTCGCCGAATTCGACCGGCTGTCGTCGACCGAAACCCAGCCCGAGTCCTCCGGATTTCTCGGCAAGGTCAAGGACTTCCTTGACGGACTCGGCGCCCGCACCGGCTCCGCCTGAATCGATATGGTTTTTGCCGCCGGGATGTTTTAAAAGCGACATGAATTTGTCGCGTGCAAAAGTTTGTGCAAGGCTTTTTGTGTGACCCTCATGCCGCTGCCGGCCCTGCAAAAATTCGAAAAGAAGATCGGGCGGCAGCTTCGCCTCCTCGAAGTCCGGAAGAATCTCATCGAGCGCAAGATCGAGCGCCAGATCCGGCTGTTCGAGGAAAAGCGCGGCGGCATCGGCAAGAAGATCGATCAGCAGATCAAGCTGTTCGAGCGCAAAAAGGGCATCAGGCTCGACGACGAGGTACGCTTCATCCGCTCCTGGATCGAGCGGCCGCTCACCATCGGCGCGGTGACGCCGTCGGGCAAGATCCTGGCCCGCGCCATGGCGCGCTACGTCGATCCGAACTCGACCGGGCCGATCGTCGAATTGGGCCCCGGCACCGGGCCGGTCACCGAAGCCCTGGTCGAGGCCGGGGTCGATCCTTCGCGGCTGGTTTTGGTGGAATTCGATCCGGCGTTCTGCCGCGTCCTGCGTTCGCGCTATCCCGACGCCACCCTGGTGCAGGGCGACGCCTACAGTCTGCGGCGGCTATTGGAGACGCTGCTCATTCAGCCCGCCGCCGCCGTGGTCTCCGGCCTGCCACTGATCACCAAGCCGCTGAAAATGCGGATGCGGCTTCTGCGCGACGCCTTCGATCTGATGCTGCCGGGCGCGCCCTTCGTGCAGTTCACTTATTCGGTCGCGTCCCCGCTGCCCAAGCGCATGGGCGGCTTCACCGCCGAAGCGTCCGAGCGCATCTGGCTGAATATTCCGCCGGCGCGCGTGTGGGTGTACCGGAAATCGGAAGTCAGATGACAGATGTCAGAAATCAGAACTTTGCTTTACTAGTCTGATTGCCGATATCCGACTTCTCGCCATGCCCGCTCCCACAATCCTCATTATCCCCGGCTCGCTCCGCATCGGCTCGCATAACGTGCGGCTGGCCGCGCTCGCGGCCAAGGAACTGACGCTTGCCGAAGCGGACGTCACGCGCATATCGCTCGAGGATTATCCGCTGCCGCTGTTCGATGCCGATCTCGCGGCGTCGTCCGGCATGCCGCCGTCGGCGCTGCGGCTCAAGCGCATGCTGATGCGGCACCAGGGCGTGTTCATAACGAGCCCCGAATATTCGGCCTCGGTGACGCCGCTTCTCAAGAACGCCATCGACTGGGTGTCGCGCGTGCGCGAGGGAGCCGAACCGACCTACGCCGCGTTCAAGAACCGCGTGTTCGCCATGGGGTCGGCGACCAACAGCGGCACCGGCGGGCTGCGCTCATTGATGGCATTGCGTCAGATCCTGGAATTGGGCTGCGGCGCCCTGGTCATTCCCGAGCAAGTCTCGGTGCCGCGCGCCGGAGAGGCGTTTGACGACGGCGATAATCTGAAGGATGAAGCGACGGCTGCGTCGATGAAGACCATGGTACGTCGGCTCGTGGAGCTGGCGGCCGTCATGCCGTAGAGACACTGGGCCATGCCGTTAAAGCCGCGCGACCGCCTCATCGTTGCCCTCGACGTGTCCTCGATCGAAGCGGCGCAGACGCTGGTGAGGCAGCTCGGCGACGCGGTGTCGTTCTACAAGATCGGCTATCAGCTCGCTTTCGCCGGCGGACTGCCCTATGCGCGCTCCCTGACCCACTCCGGCAAGCAGGTCTTTCTCGATCTCAAACTGCACGACATCGGCAATACGGTCGCCCAGGGCGTCAAAAGTATCGCCCGGCTCGGCGCGACGTTCCTCACCGTGCACGCTTATCCGCAAACACTGAAAGCGGCCGTTGGGGCGCGCGAGGGGCAGCTGCGGATCCTCGCCGTTACCGTGCTTACGTCGCTCGACGACGCCGATCTGGCGGCCGCCGGCTACGCGACAACGGTGAAGGAGCTCGTCGCCCACCGTGCCGCGCAGGCGCGCGACCTCGGCGTCGACGGGCTCGTCTGCTCGCCGGAGGAGGCGGCCACGGTGCGCGGCGTCGTCGGCGACAAGCTTTGTCTGGTGACACCGGGCATTCGCCCGGCGGGCGCCGACGCCGGCGACCAGAAACGCATCGCCACGCCGTCGGCCGCCATCGCCGCGGGCGCGGATTATCTCGTCGTCGGCCGGCCGATCGTCGCCGCGCCCGATCCCAAGGCCGCCGCCGAAGCGATCGTCGCCGAGATCGCGCAACAGACAAAGAGGGAGGTTTGACATGCCCAAGGGTTACTGGATCGCGCGCGTCGATGTGACCAATGAGGATGGCTACAAGCACTACGCCGCCGCCAATCCGGCGATCTTCAAGAAATTCGGCGCCCGCTTCGTGGCGCGCGCCGGCAAGTTCGAAGCGATGGAGGGATCGAGCCGCTCGCGAAACATCGTGGTCGAGTTTCCCGACTACGCCGCCGCGCTCGCCGCCTATCGTTCGCCGGAATATCAGGAGAACATCAAGCGGCGGCTCGGCAACGCCGACGTCGATCTCATCGTGATCGAGGGCTACGGCGGCCCGCAGCCGTAGGCTCGGCTCAATACCGAAGGTTCTGCCTCCGTCATGCCCGGCCGGGACAAGCCCGGCCATGACAATTACTATTGCCGCCGCTTTTGCAGGGAGGCGCGCGATGCCCAAGGGCTATTGGCTGCCGCAGATCGATGTCAGCAACATGGAGGGCTACAAGGCCTATATGGCGGCGACCCCGCTGGCCCATGAGAAATACCAGGGCGTCGCCTTGGCGCGCGGCGGCCGGAGCGAAGTGGTGGAAGGTCACGCCCGCTCGCGCTGCGTGATCCGCGAATTTCCCGATTATGCCACGGCGCTGGCCTGTTACCGCTCGGAGGAATATCAGCGGGCGCGTCCGCTGCGTCTGCCGCACTCGCAATGCGATTTCATCATCGTCGAAGGCTATGACGGGCCGCAGCCGCCGCCATCGGGAGAGCCGCCCGCGCCATCGTCGCGCAAGGGCTATTGGATCGCGCAGATCAATGTGACCGACCCGGAAGGATTCAAGGCTTATGTCGCCGCCCTTCTGGGGCATCTCGGAAAATTTGGCGGACGCTTCCTGGTGCGCGCGGGCGCGCAGGAAGTCACCGAAGGGACAGCGCCGCCGCGCACCGCGGTGATCGAATTCCCGAGCTACGAGGCGGCGAGCGCCTGCTACCGTTCGCCGGATTATCAGCCGGTCAAGAAGCTTCGCCAGGGCAGGGCGGAGGTTACGCTCATCGTTGTCGAGGGCTACGACGGCCCGAAGTTTTAATTCGGCGTCCGGCACGCTATACCCGGCGCACGGGAGAGCTCAGCGATGGCCGGGTCCGGTTCCGACATGCGGGTGGTGATCGCCGGCGCCGGCGGGCGCATGGGGCGGACGCTCATCCATGCCGTGGCGCAGACCAAGGGAATGGCGCTCGCGGGCGCCGTTGATGCGCCGGATTCGGCGGTGATCGGCCGCGATGCCGGCGAGCTGGCGGGCCTCGGCGCCAATGGCGTGAAGATCACCGCCGATGCCGCCGCGGTCCTCCAAGGCGCCGACGGCCTGATCGAATTCACCATCCCGGCGGCGACGCTCGCCTTTGCCGAACTCACCGCCGCTGCCGGCAAGGTGCACATCATCGGCACCACCGGGCATTCCACCGAAGAGGAAGCGGTCATCGCCAAGGCCGCCAACCGCGCCACGATCGTCAAAGCCGGCAATTTCTCGATGGGCGTCAACCTGCTCGCGGCGCTGGTCAAGCGCGTGGCCAGGACGCTGAACGACGATTACGACATCGAAATTCTCGAGATGCACCACAACAAGAAAATCGACGCGCCATCCGGCACCGCGCTGATGCTCGGCCGTGCCGCCGCCGAAGGCCGCGCCATCGATCTCGCTCAGCGCTCCGTGCGCGGCCGCGACGGCATGACCGGCGCGCGCTGTGCGGGCGACATCGGCTTTGCCTCGCTGCGCGGCGGCACCGTGGTCGGCGACCATTCGGCGATCTTTGCCGGTCCGGCCGAGCGCATCGAGCTCACGCATCGCGCCGAGGACCGCATGATCTTCGCCCGCGGTGCCTTGCATGCGGCGCTGTGGGCCCGCGGCCGGAAGCCGGGCCTCTATGCGATGGCTGACGTGCTGGGGCTAAAGGACGTCTAGGCGAAGGTCGTCAGCGCTGCGGCCCGCATAACGTGAGATCGCGCTCGGCGCGGAACACGTTGCTGTACAGCCCGGAGATCCACTGCCGCCCGCTTGACGTAACATTGAGATAGCGGACCGCCGTTTGGATGTGCGCCGAAACGCTCTTCCAATAAAACTGCGGATATTGCTCGGTGAGGTCGGCCGGCGTCGCATAGCCCAGTTGCCTGTTGATGCCGACCTCTTCGAACTCGTAATACAAGGCGTTGGCCTTGCGCAGATAATGCGGATCGCCGAGCTGCCCGATGAGGTCGGCGGCGCGCACCAGCGAGCCCTCTTCGTTGTCGGCGTCGTCGACCATGGCCGGTGATGGAAAGCGGGTAAATTCGATGGCGCGGGCAATTCGAACCGCATCGAGCCGCTTGGCATGGCCGAGGCGTTCCTGGACAAATCGCTTGGACCGATCGACGTGATACGGCGTCAGCGCCGCGTCGGACGAGCCCCGCGGCAATTTTATCTTGTTGTTCTGGTCGTCGATGACGTAACCGTCGGAGCCGTCGTCTTTGAGAATGCCGCGCACATAGCCGATGTCGTGCAGCAGGCAAGCGACCAGGACATGAGCGAAATCGCTCGGATAGGTCGGCATCATCAGGGCGCGCCCCTTCATGATGTCGTAACCGACCAGCGTCACCAGCATGGTATGCTCGACGTTGTGGTACAGCGCATCGCTGGTGCCGATGCATTCGAGCGCGATCCTGGCGACCAGCGGAATGAGCTCGGTCAAGCGGGCATCGGCGGTGCCGAATCTGCGAGCCATGTGCTCGCCGAGGTGGGCGCCGAGCGCCTCTGCCGCAAGCTCGGGAACGGTAATCAAGCCGGCCATCCTTTGACCCAACGATCAAAGGTAGGACATCCCCTGTATCAAGAAAATGACGTTACGTGCTTTTGGCTACGTACATCCCGCCACGGCCGACCGCCTTTCTAAAAACAGAGTTTCGCAGCGGTAGCCAGCAGCGCTCAAGCCACCCAGAACGGCTTTACCGCGTTCAGGTCGCGCCGCTCCAGCTTGAAGCCGATGTCCTTGAGGCAACGGTCGCTCAAGCTATGCAGGTCCGCATCGTCAAAGGCGCGCTGCCGGGCCAGAAAGCTGAAGCCTGTCAACTTGCGAGCGATGGTCGTCATGGCAAAATCTCCCATATCCGGCTATCAGGCAGAATAGGCGTTCCGGCAAGAAGTTATGTGATTGGCGTCACATAAAAGCGCTTCTCCGCCGGGACGCCGAAACTCCATGATTTCGGCTCCGGCCGGAAGCGTCGGTTCGATGGCCTGAAGGAGCCGGCACTGCCGGATTTTACGTCAGAGCATCAGGCCAGCGGTCGTCATTGCGAGCGAAGCAATCCAGGCGGCCGCGCGGCCTGGATTGCTTCATCGCGGAGCTTGTCAGCGGGCCGCGCTTCGCGTGCCCGTTGGCTGCTCGCAATGACGAGGCGTCCTACTTGGCGCGCTGCGCCGCGTCGCTGACGATCTTGAAGGCTTCGGCCACGTCCGGCTTTTTCTTCGAGATCTCGGCGCCGACGCTCGACATGGTCTTGATCATTTCCGCCTCTTCATTGGGCGGCAGGTTGACGAATTCGCCGCCGCCGGCGGTCCAGGCCTTGGTCGAGGCGTCCTCGATCTCTTTCTGCCGCGGGCTGAAGTTGAGCGCGGTCGAGGCGGCGTCGCGGTCGACGATCTTTTGCAGATCGGGCGGCAGCGAGTCGTACCATTTCTTGCTGATTTCGACGACGTAGAAGATCGCGGCGTGATTGGTGAGCGTGATGTATTTCGCCGCATCGAAGAAATGCAGTCCGCTGAGAAGCTGGACGCCGGCAACGGAGGCGTCGAGCGCACCCTGCTGCAGGGCCGCCACGACGTCGCCGGGCGACATCGCCACCGGCGTGGCGCCCAACTTGCTGAACGAGGCCGACTGAAACTCCGAGGCGAAGATGCGCAGTTTCTTCCCCTTGAAGTCGTCCAGATGACGGATAGCGTTCTTTGCGACCACCTCGGACTGTTCGGCGAAGCCGACGGCCACGCCATGCAGCCCTTTGTTGGCGCCGAGGCCGAGATAAAATTTCAGCACTTGCGGATCGGCGGCGACCTTCTCGGCTTGGTCCGCGGATGTGACGAGACCCGGCGCGGCCAGCACTTCGAAGCGTTCGTCGATGCCGACGAAGAACTCGGGCGGAATGATCGCGCATTGGATCGAGCCGAACTGCGTGCCTTCGATCTGGCGCGGGATGGTGCCGAGCTGGCTCGCCGGATAGAGCTGCGCCTTGATGCGGCCGCCCGAGTCTTTCTCGACCGCGTCGCCGAAGGCCTTGCCGTATTGATCGAGCACTGCATGGATGGTGGGCGTCGTGATTTTCATGACATAGGTCTGGCCCTGCGCCTGCGCAGCCCCAGAGCTCAGCGCCGCCGCCAGGGTCAAAACGCCTGCGGCGGCGGCTATCCTGAATTTTCCTTGTACGAGCTTCACGTCGTCCTCCCTTTTCGGATCGCGTCTTTTTCGGGTCGTGTTGTTACAGACGGGCCCGCTGTTGTCCAGTTGGCCCGCTGCGGCTTCAATCCGCGCGCAATAGCGAGGTCCCGGTCATTTCTTTCGGCTTCGGCAATTCCATCAGTTCGAGCAAAGTCGGCGCTATGTCGGCGAGCTTGCCTTCGCCGACCAGCGCGCGGTTGCGCGCGCCGAGCAGGAGCAGCGGCACCGGGTTGGTGGTATGCGCGGTGTGCGGGCCGCCGGTTTCCGGGTCGCGCATCATCTCGCTGTTGCCGTGGTCGGCGGTGACGAGGAGCGCGCCGCCGGCTTTCTCGATCGCCTGGGCGATGCGGCCCAACCCCGTATCGACCGTCTCCACCGCCTTGATCGCCGCGGGCAGGCTGCCGGTGTGGCCGACCATGTCGGCATTGGCGTAATTGAGCACGATCAGGTCGTATTTGCCGGAATTGATCGCGGCCACCGCTTTGTCGGTGAGCTCCGGCGCCGACATTTCCGGTTGCAGGTCATAGGTCGCCACCTTCGGCGACGGCACCATGATGCGGTCTTCGCCGGCGTAAGGCTCTTCGCGGCCGCCGTTGAGGAAATAGGTGACGTGCGGATATTTCTCGGTCTCCGCCATGCGCAATTGCGTGCGCCCGGCCTCCGCCACCACCTCGCCGAGGATGTTGTGCAGCGTCTGCGGCGGAAAGATCGTCGCCATTAGTTTGTCGAGCGCGTCGGAATATTGCGCCATGCCCACCGCGGCGGCGAACTTCACGACGCGCTTGCGTGCAAAGCCAGAAAAATCCGCTTCAAGCATCGCGCCCAGAATCTCGCGCACGCGGTCGGCGCGGAAGTTGAAGCACAACACGCCGTCGCCGTCCTTCATGCCGGCATAACCGCCGACCACCGCCGGCACGATGAACTCGTCGAACTTTTTATTGGCATAGGCGTCGGCGATGACGGCGGGCGCGTCGGGGAAACGCGGTGCATCAGCCTCGACGATCGCGTTATAGGCTTTTTCGACGCGGTCCCAGCGCTTGTCGCGATCCATCGCGTAGTAGCGGCCGCACACCGTGGCAATCGGGGCGGCTTTCGGCAGCGCCGCAACAAGACGTTTGATGTCGTCGCCCGCCGATTGCGGCGGCGTATCGCGTCCGTCGGTGAAAGCGTGCACGAGCGTCGGCACGCCCGCGGTGTCCAGAATTTTCGCCAGCGCAGCGGCGTGATCCTGGTGCGAATGCACGCCACCGGGCGACACCAGGCCGAGCAGATGACAGCTGCCGCCACTGGCCTTTAATTTCTTGATGAAATCGGTCAGCCCGGCAGCGTGCGCGATCTCGCCATTGGCGACGGCCTCGCTGATGCGCGGCAGGTCCTGCACCACCACGCGCCCGGCCCCGATATTGAGATGGCCGACCTCGGAATTGCCCATCTGTCCTTCGGGCAGTCCGACGTCCGTGCCGGAAGTGCGCAGGAAGCCGTGCGGGCCGGTCGACCACATCCGCTCGAAGGTCGGTGTTTTGGCCTGGCGCACGGCATTGTCGGCAGGATCCTCCCGCCAACCCCAGCCGTCCAGGATGACCAGCATGACCGGCCGGCGCCGCTGCATGTCGTTGCCTTTCGCCTCAATAACGCCGCAGCGGTATTGCGGATCGGCGCGAGCGTCAATGCGCGCAACCGCCATCCGCTTTGTCGTCATTGCCGGGCTAGATACTTGAATCCATGCGGCATTGCCGCGGTTGCGGCGATTGAGCATAGACCCCCGGGTCCGAGCCCGGGGATGACGATCAAAAAGGAGTGCGGCAAGAGGTGCTACGCCGCGGCGCCCATCCTGCCGGCCTCCCAGCCGAGCATGGCGCGCTTGCGGGTGATGCCCCAGTGGTAGCCGGTGAGCTCGCCGGATTTGCCGACGACGCGGTGGCACGGCACCACGAACGAGACCGGGTTCTTGCCGACCGCAGCGCCGACCGCGCGCGCCGCGTTGGGGGCGCCGAGCTTTCCGGCAATGCCCGAATACGTCGTCAAATGGCCCATCGGGATGCGCAGCAGCGCCTCCCAGACGCGGACTTCAAAATCGGTGCCGATCAGCACCACGCGCAGCGGCTGCTCGGGCTGCCATTGCGACGGATCGAAAATGCGCCGGGCCACCGCCGCGGTGCGGGCGCTGTCTTCGACGCAAGCCGCCTGCGGCCAGCGGCTCCGCATGTCGGCGAGTGCCGCGCCTTCTTCGCCGGCGTCGGCGAAGGCGAGGCCGGCGAGCCCGCGGTCGGTCGCCATGACCAGCGCGGTGCCGAACGGCGACGGATGAAAGCCGTACCGGATGGTGAGGCCTTCGCCGCCTGACTTCCATTCACCCGGCGACATCGCTTCGTGGGTCACGAACAGGTCATGCAGCCGGCCCGGGCCGGACA
>DATJBH010000073.1:0-46395 GCA_035515455.1 Xanthobacteraceae bacterium | reverse complement strand
CCGTGCCGATTGAAGACGCGGACTTCGACGACGGTGCCCTGCACGCCGGGCGGCACGCGCAATGAGGTGTCGCGCACGTCAGAGGCCTTCTCGCCGAAGATGGCGCGCAGGAGCTTTTCCTCCGGCGTCATCGGGCTCTCGCCCTTCGGCGTGATTTTGCCGACCAGGATATCACCGGCGCGCACTTCGGCCCCGATATAGACGATACCGGCTTCGTCGAGGTTCTTGAGCGTCTCTTCCGAAACGTTCGGAATATCGCGGGTGATTTCCTCGGGTCCGAGCTTGGTGTCGCGCGCCATTACTTCGAATTCCTCGATGTGGATCGAAGTAAAGACGTCGTCTTT
The DNA here is from genome assembly GCA_035515455.1 of Xanthobacteraceae bacterium. Classification (GTDB taxonomy): domain Bacteria; phylum Pseudomonadota; class Alphaproteobacteria; order Rhizobiales; family Xanthobacteraceae; genus BOG-931. The sequence goes on along the minus strand of DATJBH010000073.1, from coordinate 46,051 downwards.
GACGATGCGCTCGGACAGCAGGATCGAGTCTTCGAAGTTGTAGCCATTCCACGGCATGAACGCGACCAGCGCGTTGCGCCCAAGCGCGAGCTCACCGAGATCGGTCGACGGACCGTCGGCGATGATGTCGCCCTTCTTGACCTGGTCGCCCACCTTCACCAGCGGCCGCTGGTTGATACAGGTGTTCTGGTTGGAGCGCTGGAATTTCATCAGCCGGTAGATGTCGACGCCGGGCTTGGTCGGATCCGGCTCGTCGGTGGCGCGGATAACGATACGGGTGGCGTCGACCTGATCGACCACGCCGGTACGCCGCGCGGCGATCGCTGCGCCGGAATCGCGCGCCACGACGCCTTCCATGCCGGTACCGACAAACGGCGCCTCGGCGCGCACGAGCGGCACAGCCTGACGCTGCATGTTGGAGCCCATCAGCGCGCGGTTGGCGTCGTCGTTCTCCAGGAACGGGATGAGCGCCGCCGCCACCGAAACAAGCTGCTTCGGCGACACGTCCATGAAATCGACCTTGTCCGGCGGAATGAGCTGGACGTCGCCGGCATGGCGCACCACGACGAGGTCGTCGGTGAAGCGGCCCTTGGCGTCGATCGCGGAGTTGGCCTGGGCGACGGTGTAGCGCCCCTCCTCCATCGCCGAGAGATAGATCACCTCGTCGGTGACGCGGCCGTCCTTGACCTTGCGATAGGGCGTCTCGACGAAGCCGTATTTATTCACCCGCGCATAGGTCGCGAGCGAATTGATCAGGCCGATATTCGGTCCTTCCGGCGTCTCGATCGGGCAGATGCGGCCGTAATGCGTCGGGTGCACGTCGCGCACTTCGAAGCCGGCGCGCTCGCGCGTGAGTCCGCCCGGCCCGAGCGCGGACAAACGGCGCTTATGGGTGATCTCCGACAGCGGATTGGTCTGATCCATGAACTGCGACAGCTGCGACGAGCCGAAGAACTCGCGCACGGCGGCGGCCGCCGGCTTGGCGTTGATCAAATCCTGCGGCATCACGGTATCGATGTCGACCGACGACATGCGCTCCTTGATGGCGCGCTCCATGCGCAGAAGACCGATGCGGTACTGATTTTCCATCAATTCGCCGACCGAGCGCACGCGGCGATTGCCGAGATGGTCGATGTCGTCGATCTCGCCCTTGCCGTCGCGCAGATCGACCAGCGTGCGGATCACCGCGATGATGTCTTCCTTGCGGAGGATACGCATCGTGTCCGGCGCGTCGAGGTCGAGCCGCATGTTCATCTTGACGCGGCCGACCGCGGACAGGTCGTAGCGCTCCGGATCGAAGAACAGCGAGTTGAACATGGTCGAAGCCGTATCGATCGTCGGCGGCTCGCCCGGACGCATGACGCGGTAGATGTCGAACAGCGCGTCCTCGCGCGTCATGTTCTTGTCGACCGCCAGCGTGTTGCGGATGTAGGCGCCGACATTGACGTGATCGATGTTGAGAAGCGGCAGCTCTTTGTAGCCCTCCTCGATGAGGAGCTTGAGATTCTTCTCGGTGATCTCCTCGCCGGCTTCGGCGTAGATCTCGCCGGTCTTGGGATTGACGAGGTCTTCGGCGATGTAATGGCCGATCAGTTCCTCGTCGGACAGCCGCAGCGCCTTGAGCCCCTTTTCGGCGAGCTGCCGGGCTTGGCGCACGGTGAGCTTCTTGCCGGCTTCGAGCACCACCTTGCCGGTATCGGCGTCGACCAGATCGTTGATCGCCTTGTAGCCGCGCAGCCGGTTGGCATCGAACGGCACGCGCCAGCCATCCTTGGCGCGCTTGTATTGCACCTGCTTGTAGAAGGTGTTGAGAATTTCCTCGCCGGTCATGCCGAGCGCGTAAAGCAGCGACGTGACCGGAATCTTGCGCCGCCGGTCGATGCGCGCATAGACGATGTCCTTGGCGTCGAACTCGATGTCGAGCCAAGAGCCGCGATAGGGGATGATGCGAGCGGCGAACAGGAGCTTGCCGGAGGAATGCGTCTTGCCCTTGTCGTGGTCGAAGAACACGCCGGGCGAGCGATGCATCTGCGAGACGATGACCCGCTCGGTGCCGTTGACGACGAAGGTGCCGTTATTGGTCATGAGCGGAATGTCGCCCATGTAGACATCCTGCTCCTTGATGTCCTTGACCGATCGCGCGCCCGTCTCCTCGTCGATATCGAACACGATCAGACGCAGCGTCACTTTGAGCGGCGCCGCGTAGGTCATGCCGCGTTGGCGGCACTCGTCGACGTCGTACTTCGGCGGCTCGAACTCGTATTTGACGAATTCCAGCTGCGACGTGTTGGAAAAGTCGGAAATCGGGAACACCGACTTGAAGACGGCCTGCAGGCCCTCGTTGGGCCGGCCGCCTTGCGGCTCCGCCACCAGCAGGAATTGATCGTAGGACGCCTTCTGAACCTCAATGAGGTTCGGCATCTCCGCGACTTCCTCGATTTTTCCGAAAAACTTCCTTACGCGCTTCCGACCGATAAACGTCTGCGCCATCATGTCCTCTCGCTCAATCGAACCATCGGGCTCGAACCGCCGGCAGTCACACGGTCCGTTCAAACCATTACGCTCGCGCCGCAGGGCAAAATGCCCGGCGGCTCGAGTTTACCGAGGCGATCAAGACGACTCTCCAGAGGGCCGCAATCCATCGCGACCGTCGGGACAGGCGTCACACGCCCCATCCTTGCGCCTATTTTCCAGCGATTCGGCCAAAGTTCCGAACCACCGCGAATTGCGCACCTCTTGAACTCTCGGAATCCCCGGGCCTCGCTCGGGCTGGCCCGGGGATTTCCGTTAGATAAGCACTGCTTACTTAAGCTCAACCTTGGCGCCGACCTTTTCGAGCGTCGCCTTGATCTTGGCGGCGTCATCCTTGCTGACGCCCTCCTTGACGTTCTTAGGCGCGCCTTCGACCAGGTCCTTGGCCTCTTTCAAGCCAAGGCCGGTGATGGCCCGAACCTCCTTGATGACCTCGATTTTCTTGTCGCCGGCAGCGGCCAGAACGACCGTGAATTCAGTCTTTTCCTCGGCCGCCGGAGCAGCCGCACCGCCCCCGGCAGGGCCTGCCGCCACTGCAACCGCGGCGGCGGCGGAGACGCCCCACTTGTCTTCGAGAAGCTTCGCCAGTTCCGCCGCCTCAAGCACGGTGAGGCTGGAAAGGTCGTCTACGATTTTTTGCAGATCAGCCATGAGATTTGTCCTTTGGTTCTAACCTTTGAGATTGATGCCCTAGGCAGCCGCGCTTTCCGTCTTGCTGGCATAGGCCTGCACCACGCGAGCGACCTTGGCGGCAGGGGCATTGACCACCTGCGCGATCTTGGTCGCCGGCGCCTGGATGAGGCCGACGATCTTTGCCCGCAGTTCGTCGAGCGAGGGAAGCGCTGCAAGCGCCTTAACCCCGTTCGGGTCGAGCGAGGTCGTGCCCATCGCTCCGCCAAGAATGATGAAACGCTCATTGGTCTTGGCGAAATCGACTGCGACCTTCGGTGCCGCGACCGGATCGCCGGAATAGGCGATCAGGGCAGGCCCCTTGAGCAGCGGTGCGATCGAAGCGACGTCGGAACCTTCGAGAGCGATCTTGGCGAGACGGATTTTCGCCACCTTTACGCTGGCGCCAGCCTGCTTCATCTGCCGACGCAGAGTCTGCATCTGGGCAACCGTCAGGCCGGAATAATGAGCCACGACGACGACCTTGGTGGTCTTGAAGACCTCGCCAAGGGCAGTGACGAGCTCGCTTTTTGCCGTGCGATCCAAGAGCTCTCTCCGGTTGGCGGTCCGTCATGCGAAAGACCGCCGGGTTGCTGCCGGCCGTCCCGCACAAACCCATCGAGGTCATCGACGAACCAGGCAGGACGACATTGAACCCTGCCCCCGGATGAGCTTTCGCCCTTCCGGCCATCGAGGTCAGAACCAAAGGGCAATAGACTTTCGTGAGAAGCCTAACCCTTGTCCTTCACCCGTCTATGCTGGCTCTTGCGAATTAAGCCGTTGCCGGCGCCTGCAGTCTCGGACAGGACGCGCTTTTCGAATTCACTAAGCTATTCAGCCTCTTAGAAAAATCCAAACGGGATATGCTCTAAGAAGAAGCTTCGCTCACTTGATTTTCGAGAAACGCGCAAAGGCGCGCCGACAAACCGGGCCGGCACGCCCATAACTCCTTTTAGCCCGCAAACGCGCGCTTGCCAAGCGTTTTCCGCGCCTTTGCCGCGACTGGCGCGCGGCTTAGCATGCCGCGAGAACGCAGGGGGAGGATATATTATGCCGCAAAATACCGATCGTATCAGGACCACCCATGTCGGCAGCCTGATCCGGCCGCCGAAATTGATCGAGTTCTGGCGCGCTATCGAAGACGGCAAGCCTTATGACGAGGCCGCCTTCGAGGAGTGTCTTACTGCCTCCGTCGCCGACGTCGTGCAGCAACAGGCCGACACCGGCATCGACATCGTCAGCGACGGCGAATTCAGCAAAGGCGCCAACTGGGCCTTCTATGTCCACAAGCGGCTATCCGGCATCACGGTACGACCGGTCACTCCCGAGGAGGCCAGCGATCCGATGGCCTCCATGGGCGGGGGGCGCGACCACAAGGCATTTCCTGAATTCTACGCCGAATACGATGCGGCCTCCGGGCTGGCGAAACGCCTAGGCAATCGTGTCGTCGTCAATGGGCCCATCACCTATTCGGACAGGCAGGTGCTGCGTGATATCCAAAATCTGAAGTCCGCCGTCGCTAAGGCCAAAGCGGCACACCCGTCCTTGCAAGCGTTCTTGCCCGTGGTCGCCCCTGCCAGCGCGTTGCCGGGCGCCAAAAACGAGCACTACAAGAGTGAAGAAGAATTTCTGACGGCGCTCGCTGACGCGCTCCACCGGGAGTACAAGGCAATCGTCGACGCTGGGCTTTACGTCCAGGTTGACGACGCGTTCCTGCCCTACATGCATGAGCGCATGGTGCCGCCGATGTCCAACGCCGAGTATCGGCGCTGGGCTCAGCTGCGGATCGCTGCGCTAAATCATGCGCTGCGCGATATTCCGGAGGAGCGCTCCCGCTATCACATCTGCTGGGGAAGCTGGAACGGCCCGCACGCCTTCGACGTGCCGCTCAAGGAGATCGTCGATCTCGTGCTGCAGGTTCGCGTCGGTCATTATTCGTTTGAAGCCGCTAACCCTCGGCACGCGCATGAGTGGCGCGTCTGGGAAACCGTGAAGCTCGCACCCGGAAAAATCCTGATCCCGGGCGTGATCAGTCACGCCACTAACATCGTCGAGCATCCGGAACTGGTCGCCGAACGGATCATCCGGCTCGCCAAAATCGTCGGGCGCGAGAACGTCATGGCCGGCACTGATTGCGGCTTTGCGCAAAGCCCGTTCGCGCGCCGGGTTCACCCCTCAATCATGTGGGCAAAGTTTAAAGCACTGGTCGAAGGGGCGCGCATCGCCACGCAGGTGCTCTGGGGAAAGAGCGCTGCGGCTTAACGACTTGCCCCGCGTCATTCCGAACTGCCGCAAAGCGGTAAGTTCGGAATTCATATTCGCCGACTTATGGGCATGGATTCCGGGTTCGCAAGCAAAGCCGGCGCCCCGGAATGACCACTTAATGCGGCTGCTGCGAGCCCGGGAACAGACTTCCGGGCTCGACCTTGACCCCCGGCCCCATGGTCGATGAAATTGCCACGCGGTTGATGAAGTGACCTTTGGCGCCGGGCGGCCGGGACTTCTGCACGGCGTCGGCAAACGCCATGATGTTCTCGATCAGCTTTTCCGCGGAAAACGAGGCTTTGCCGACGCCGGCTTGGACGATACCGGCCTTTTCGGCGCGGAATTCCACTGACCCGCCCTTGGCGCCTTTGACCGCGTTGGTGACGTCCATGGTCACGGTGCCGACCTTCGGATTGGGCATCAGTCCGCGCGGGCCCAAAACCTTGCCGAGGCGGCCCACCAGCGGCATCAAATCGGGCGTGGCGGCGACACGATCGAAATCGATCGTGCCGCCCTGCACCTTCTCGACCAGATCCTCCGCGCCGACGACGTCGGCGCCGGCTGCTTTGGCCTCGTCGGCCTTGGCGCCACGGGCGAATACCGCAACCCGCACCGAACGCCCCGAGCCGTTCGGCAGATTGACGACCCCGCGTACCGCTTGATCGGCGTGGCGGGGATCGACGCCGAGATTCATCGCCACTTCGACGGTTTCGTCGAACTTGGCCTTGGCGCGATCCTTGATCATCTTCACGGCTTCTGGCAGCGGATAAAGCTTCTCGCGATCGACCCCTTCGCGCGCGCTGCGGGTGCGTTTTCCAATCGTGCTCATGCCTTCACCTCTAGCCCCATGGAGCGTGCCGATCCCTCGATCATGCGCATCGCCGCCTCGATGGTGTCGCAGTTCAAGTCCTTCATCTTTTGTTCGGCGATCTCGCGGACCTGCGCTTTGGTCACCGCGCCGGCGAAGTCGCGGCCCGGCGTCTTTGACCCGCTCTCGAGCTTGGCCGCCTTCTTGAGGAAGTGCGACACCGGTGGCTGCCGCATTTCGAAAGTGAAGGATCGGTCGGCATAGACAGTGATAGTGACGGGGATCGGCGCGCCCTTTTCCAGCTTCTGGGTCTGCGCGTTAAACGCCTTGCAGAACTCCATGATGTTAAGGCCGCGCTGACCGAGCGCAGGACCGATCGGCGGCGATGGATTGGCCGCTCCCGCCGGCACCTGCAACTTTACATATCCGGTGATTTTCTTTGCCATTCCTCTACTCCTGTTAGTGGTCCGGCTGTTGACGGCTGGCAGCCGCCTCACCTCCCACGCCTTCACTCAATGCTATAGCTTCTCGACCTGCCCGAATTCCAGCTCGACCGGGGTGGCGCGGCCGAAGATCGACACCGCGACCTTGAGGCGCGAGCGGCCTTCGTCGACCTCTTCCACCGTGCCGTTGAACGAGGCGAACGGCCCGTCCGACACGCGCACCTGCTCCCCGACCTCAAACGATACCGACGGCTTCGGCCGCTCAATGCCTTCCTGCACCTGATGGATGATGCGCTCGGCTTCGGCGTCCGACATCGGCATCGGCTTGTTGTCGGAGCCGAGGAATCCGGTCACCTTGGGCGTGTTCTTGATCAGGTGGTAAGCCTCATCGGTCATTTCCATCTTCACCAGCACATAGCCGGGGAAGAACTTTCGCTCGGCGTCGACTTTGCGGCCGCGCCGAACTTCGACGACCTTTTCCTTGGGCACGAGAATTTCTTCGAACAGGCTGGACAGCCCGCGCTGCTTGGCCTGTTCGCGGATCGATTCCGCCACTTTATTCTCGAAATTCGAGTAGGCGTGGATGGCGTACCATCGGCTCGTCATGTTATGAATTCCGCATGAATTGGGGCCGTGATCAGCCGGTGAATTGCAAAGCTCACGTGTTGATGCCGAGCAGAAAACTCACCGCGATGCGCATGACCTGATCGGCAAGCAGGAAGAAGATCGACGCGACGAACACCATGACGAAGACCATGATGGTGGTCACCGTGGTCTCCTTGCGGGTCGGCCAAGTGACCTTCTGCGTCTCGGCGCGCACCTCTTGCAAAAACTTGAACGGACTGACCTTCGCCATCGCCTGATCCAATAGTCATCCCCCGCCCGACTTTAAGGACGAGACCGGCACCGCGGTTCGTTTTGGGGGAATATGCTCGTCGCGGAAGTCCGATACCGGGCCGCTGACGATAGCGCTTACCTACTGCCGGCGCATCAAATCGTCAAGATAGCGGACGACGACCGCGGCGGTCGAATTGCGGGCACTTCAGACCAGTGTCCGCCCTGCCGTCTCTTTACTGTGGTCTAAAGGTGGCAGGAGTGGAGGGACTCGAACCCCCAACCCCCGGTTTTGGAGACCGGTGCTCTAGCCATTGAGCTACACTCCTAGACGGCCGAGGTGCAGAAATGCCTCTTCGCCGGCGCCAAAGCAAGGCCTTGAACCGGTCAGCGCTGCCGGCCGTCTTATCGACAAATGTTAACCCGACGCACCATCATCCTTGGCGCTGTCTGTATTGGCGCTGTCTACCTCCCCGCCTCCCGTATCGCCCTTGCCGACGAGGTTTTGGCGCTGGCCCTGGTGAAAGAGATATATGCCGCTTACAGGGGCAAGAACGCGAAGGGCATTCCCCTCGACAATACCGCCGTTCTCCGGCGGTATTTCGATCCGTCGCTGGCGGCGCTGATCCTCGAGGACCAACGGAACGCCGCCCGCCGCAATGAAGCGCCCCAGCTCGATGGCGACCCGTTTGTCGACGCTCAGGATTGGGACATTGCGGACTTCGATATCGCCGCAGTGAACGCCGGACCTGGCAAGGCAACCGCGACCGTGAAATTCGTCAATCAAGGCGCGCCGACCACGGTCGTCCTCGATCTGGTCCGGGTCAAGGCCAACTGGCGCATCAGCGACGTTGTCTGGTCGCACGATGGCAAACCGGACACCTTACGCGGACTGCTCAGCCGTTGAGGGAACCGGGAATTGAGGCGTAAGTTGGAGCGGGTGAAGGGAATCGAACCCTCGTCATAAGCTTGGAAGGCTTCTGCTCTACCATTGAGCTACACCCGCGCCGCCTTGGCGACACGCCGTGAAAATAGCGCATCTCCGCCGAGCGGCAAGGGCGAAAGCGAAAGCGGGGTATTGCCGCAGATTTGTTCCGGTCAGTGCGTGAGCCGCGCCGCCGCGACGGCCTGCTGAAACAGGGTCTGCATCGCCGCCGAAATATCGCCGTCGGTGGTCACCGAGAAAAACATCCCGGTCGAAGCGCAGCTTTCCATATTGGAGACGATCTGATCCTGAAACGGCGCGATCCAGTTATTGTACCAGGAGTTTGTCGGCAGTGGCAGGTAGGCGGTGTACAGCACCGCGATCTGGATCCCGCGATTTTTGATCGTCGTGCACCAGGTCGTGTTGAACGGCTGCTGGCAGCGGTTGCCGTCAAGCGTCTGCGAGCAGGAGGACGATACCTCGTCATCAACGCCGTCGCTGACGATGAACAGCACTTCCTGAGGGGTACTGGCCGGCGTGCCGAGACCCGGTGCCGGCATGATCGTGTTGATCGCCGACATTGCGGATTCGAAATTGGTATCGGTGTCGTTGTTCTTGTTCGTGCTCGTCAGCCAGTTGTTGGAATAGACTTCCTGCACGTTGATATTGCCGGCGGCGGTCTTGGCGGTCGCCAGATTCGAAGTCAACGCCTGTATCGTGCCGAGACTGGAATTGTTGAACGTGTAGATCGCCATTTGATATTGCAGGTTTGAGCCCTCCATCGATGCCGCCGAGCTCATCAATGACTGGGTGGCGCTCGCCAAATTCTGCATGCGGGTCACGACGCCGAGATTTCTTGCGAGCGTATAGTTATCCTCGCCGCCCGGATTGCCCAGGTTGTCCGACGACGGATGCGACTCGTGACAGGCGAAGGCGCAGCCGCCCTGTGCCGATGTGTTGTTGACCATGGTCTGGATGCCGGCCGAGGTCGCCGCGATATTCATCGACGGCGAGTTGTCGAGCAGCAGATAGAAATTGATGTTCGTCGTCAGGCCGGCTTGCGCGGTCGATGAACCGGATATGGTGATCGTGGGATAGCCGAAAATGCCCATGAACAGATTGGATTTCGTCGCCGTGTAATTGACCACGGCGGTGCGTCCGGTCGTCGTATCGGTCACCGTGGCGGTCACGTTGCTTACGCTGACATTGGGGATATTGACGGCTTCGGCATTAAAGGTGTCTTGCGCCGTGGTCTGCGCCGCATCGGGGGTGCCGGTGATGGCCTGGTGGTCGACCGCGGACAGTGCCGCGGTGTCGGCGACCGCGTCCAGCTTTGCCTTCGCCATATTGGCAGTGCCGTAGTCAATGCCCGCGCCGACCGCGAAGATCAGCGGCACTGCCGTAAGGCCCATCATGATCGCCATGCTGCCGCCATCGTCACGGCGGAACCGACGCACTTGGCGCGTTATGCCGACCAGCAAGCGAACGACATTCGTCATCGGACAAAACCCTTATTGCTGCAGGCGTTTTGTTAGTATGGCCGCCGAAGCCGCCCAGCCTAAAAGCGTGACTTGCCCGGCTCTTCGCAGGGTGTTTTGCCGTGGCATTCCTAAAGATGGCGTGAAATCGGTCACCGACGAATTGCTTCTTCACTGCGTCGCCTTTTGCGAAAGCGCAGCTTAAATGCCCGATTGTTTGCTAACCTTACGATAAGCAATCGGCGGCGTGCGCCGAAATGCTTCGACAGATTTCGGGGAAAATGCTTCAGAGTTCGCCGCGCGTGGCCATGGCCTTGATGCGGTCTGCAGTACGGCAGGCAATCGCCTGGATCGTCAGCGACGGATTGACGCCGCCCACAGTCGGAAACACCGAGCCGTCGCAAATCCATAAATTAGGGATATCCCACGAGCGACAGTCGGCATCGACCACGCTGGTCCGCGGATCGGTTCCCATGCGGGCGGTGCCGTTGAGATGGCAGGTATCGTCGGTCTCATCCCAAATTTCGCGCGCATCCACGGCTTCGAGCGCCCGCCGCATGAAAGCCAGTGAATGCTCGATCAGCTTCTTGTCGTTATCGCAGAACGAGTAAGTGATGCGTGGCACCGGCAAGCCGTATTGATCCTTGTCGTCGGTCAATGTGACGCGATTGCGCTCCTGCGGCAGACACTCGCCGACAATCTTCAATCCGACCTGATGATTATATTTTTCCATCGCATCGAGCAGGCGCTGGCCCCACAGTCCGCGTTTGCTCGATTGGACCCCCGACCAGACGGTCGGTAGCGGTCCCTGACTCATATAAGCGTAGCCTCCGAAAAAGTCCTTGCCGGTATCGGTGTAATTCCAGTGCTCGGTAATGGCGAGGGATGGAGGACCTTTGTAGGCGCGGACTTCCCGATCCATGAGGCCCCAGACCGCCTGGTTGGATTGCACCATCAGATTTTTGCCCACCAAGCCGGACGAATTGGCAAGACCATCGGGAAAGCGGCTTGTGGCGGAGTTCAAAAGAAGCCGCGGCGTCTCGATCGAGTAGCCGGCGACCACGACATTGCGGGCGCGCTGAAAGCGCCAGCGTCCCTGCCGCATATAATGTAAGCCCGTGACGCGGCCGTCGCCGTCGTGTTCGATGCGGCCGACCATCGCCAGATCGCGAACTTCGGCGCCGGCAGCGAGGGCGCGCGGCAACCAGGTGATGAGCACGCTCTGCTTGGCATTGGTCGAGCAGCCGATCACGCACATGCCGCGATAGACGCAGGGCGGCGAATGCCCGCGCGGCGCCGATACGGTCGCGAGCGGAGTCGGCGACCAATCGATGCCGAGCGCTTCGGCGCCTTGCGCCAGCACCAACGCCGCGGCGTTGAGCTCATGGGGGCGGTACGGATAGCGCGGCCGCTTCGGACCCCATGGATAGTTCACGGGTCCGGAAATCTTCAGCGCCTGCTCGACCTCGGCATAATAGGTCCACATTTCGCGCCAATCGAGCGGCCAATCGACGCCGTAACCGAGCTTGCTGCGTGCCTTGAACCATTCGGGCCGAAAGCGCAGCGACACCATGGCGAAATGCACGGTGGAGCCGCCGACCGATTTGCCGCAATTGTTGGCGCCGAGCTGAATCGGATTTTCGCCATCCGTGATCCGTTCGTCGGTCCAATAGAGCTTGGCCTGCTCGTGCTCGTCCGAAGCGAAGTCTTCGAGCGGCCGCCAATACGGGCCGGCATCGAGTGCCACCACCGAGAAGCCATATTCGGCAAGCTTGCAGGCCAGCGTGCCACCGCCCGCCCCGGTGCCGACAATGGCGAAATCAACCATCGCATCATCGGCATATTGGCGCATCGGCACAAAGCCGCCGGCATGGAAGACATCGGGCGCGCGACCGCCGATCGCGCGCGGGGTTTGTTGCGGGTCATCCGACACGCGCATTCTCCCGTCTGGCGCGCGCCTCGCGGCCCGGCCGCGCCTCCGAGGCTTCCCACGGGTCGCGCCGGTCAAAATTCATACGCACATAGCCGCGTGGGCTCGCCGGCCCGCCGAAACCGATCTCGTTCCAGGATGTCGGATGAGCGTAATACGCGCTGACGATGTCGTGCAGCACGCGTTTGGTGAAGAAGCTTTTGGGCGGCAGATCGCGCCAGGCGCGTTCGCGAACATCGCCGTTCTGAACCGCGGTGAGGATCGCGTCCTGCTGCAGCGGGCCAAGCTCGTGAAAACGAAGCCGATGACGCGCTTTGGCCTCGGCATCGAGCGCCGCGAGCCCGCGCCGCCACGCTTCACGCATCGGCGGCAATTCGGCATAGCGATAGCCGTCGCCGCCACTGCTATGCAGTTTTTCATCCACCATGGCGGCAAGCGGCACCGGTCGCGGCCGCGCCACGGTCTGCGGCACGATACGGTCGCACACCGCGCGGATGGTGGGCCATTCGTCGTCGGTGAAGAAGCGGTGCCGGTTCGGATCGATGGCCAAGCGGGCGTCGATCACCCGCCGGGTTTGCTCATTCCAGGAAGGCGAGTCGCGCTTGTTCAAAACATCGTAGCCGGGATACCGCTCAGGCATCGGTCTCCGCCTCCTCGATGAGCGAGAGTGCGGCAAGGCCGGCAAGCGCCAAGCCGGTAAAGCTCGGCGGCGCCGGCAGCGGCGGGCCGTTGAGCACGTTCTGACTCCAATTGCGCCAGCCGCCCATATTGCGCGCCACGCCATAAGCGTGAAATCCGACGCCGGCGAACCCGAGGAGTGCTGTCAAGCGGAGCCACCAGCGGGTGAGGCGATGCAATGTGCGATGTGGGTGCAGTGCCGATGCGCCGAGCAGCGCCGAGGCGATTGGCGGCACGGTGACCGGCAGCAGCATGAAAGGATCGTGGTAAGCGCCACGGAAGTGGAGGAGACCGGCTTCCCCGACCGTGCCGGCAAGTCCCGCCGCAGTCACACCGGCCAGCGCTCGTCCCGCCGGCAGTCCAAGGACGGACGCGCGGCGATGTGGCCGGGTATCGCGCACCCGCTCGGCGCCGCGGCCGAGAAGACCGGCAAGCGCCAGCGCCATCGGCGCACCGATAGGCGCGGCATAAAACAGATTGAGCCACGACCAATGGCCCGGGCGCTTGAGAATATTATAGGAGTGGAATCCGAAACCGGCGCAGCCGGTCGCGGCCGCCGCAGCATAGATGGTGTCGCGCGCGACATGCTTGCTGGGGCGCGCGTCGGCCGCACCGAACAGGCTTGCGCCGAGCGTCAGCGCTGCCGCGACCAGCGGCGTATACATCGCGCGATTTTCGAACGAACCGCGGTAATGCTCGACCGCACTATCGGCCAGAACGGAGAGCGCCAGCATGGCGGCGCTGCCGTTGAGACGCCGACCGGCGCCACGCGTCAGTTCCTGCCGGCGTCGGCGCGCCTGCGGCGCGTATCGCGAAATCATCCGCGCCAACTCGTCGGCCTTTTCCTTCGCCGCCGTCACGGGGCGCGGCGGCGCCGGACGCCGCATGAGGGTGCTGCCCGCTCCACGCGTCAGCGCCATGGCCTTCGGCAAGACCGGCGAGGCCGCGATCCGCGACACAACTTTCGGCCGCAGCACGAGTGCCGCTACGGCACCGGCCATAGCCAAGTTCGCAACCAGATCGAGCGCCGCATCCGCCCGGCTCATGGGCCATCCCCATTGACGCGAAAGCGCTCTCCGTCCTGCCGTTTGAAAGTGAGACCATGGCCGGGCCGGCCAAGATCCGGCTCGATCGCGCCGTCGCGCGCGACCGGCGCGCCGTCGAACAGCATGTGTTCGATGCGGACGTGATCGTGGAACCATTCCAGGTGGCGGAGCCGCGGCACCGCGCAGGCGACATGGCGGTGCATCGCTGGCGCGCAATGTGCGGACAGGTCAATGTGATGCGCTTCACACAGCGCACCGATCTGCAAGAACCCGGTGATGCCGCCGCATCGCGTGACGTCGGCCTGCAGCACGTCGACAGCGTCGGCTTCCAGCATGCTGCGCGCATCGTCAGCGGTATAAATGTACTCCCCGGCGGCAATATCCATCTGATCAGGCGCCCGTTCGCGCATCAGATGCAGCCCGGGCAAGTCGTCCGACGTTACTGGCTCCTCGAACCAGCGGATGTCGGCGTCGGCACAGGCTTGGGTAAAGTCGAGCGCTTGCTTGACCGAGAACGCGCCATTGGCATCGACAAACAGTTCGCTATCGCCGATCGCCGCCCTGGCTTGCCGAACGCGATCCGGATCCCGTTCCGGCTCGCTTCCGATTTTCATTTTAACGAAACGGCAACCGTCGCGATCGACCCAACCGGCAAGCTGTTGGCGCAAATGTTCGTCCGAGTAGCTGGTGAAACCACCGCTTCCGTAGATCGGCACGTTGTCGCGACAGCGGCCGAGCAAGGTCGCCAGCGGCAAGTCCAGCGCGCGTGCCTTGATGTCCCAAAGCGCGTTATCGATCGCCGCGATCGCGCAAGCGGCAAGCCCGGAACGGCCGAGGTTGCGGACGCTGCGCTGCATCGCCATCCAGCATCCTGGAATATCGAAACTGTCCTTGCCGTCGATCGCCGTCTTGAGAATTCCGCCAATGAGCGCCGTTACGGAGCTGTCGGCATAAGTGTACCCGATGCCGCAGAGACCATTCGCTTCGATCTGAGCTAACACCAGCGTCGTGCCATCCCAGGCGAATGTCCCGTCCGCCTCCGGATAATCGGTAGGAATTCTATATGCCGCCGCTTTAAGCCCCGTGATCGGGGCTCCGCCGCTATTCGTGCATGCCACTTTATTTTCCTGGAACGAGCGAGGCCAAAACCTGTTTCGCGGTCTCCTTGATGATGCTGCCCTCGCGCGGGTCGCCCTCGAGCAGCGTCTCGGTGAGATGTTTCGCTTCCTCGAGGGTGATATGCGGCGGCAGCGGCGGCACTTCGGGGTCGGTCTTGACTTCGAGCACGACGGGGCGGTCGGCCGCGAGTGCCTGGTCCCATGCGGCGCTCATCGCCTCGGGCCGATCCACGTAAATTCCTTTAAGTCCGATGAGCTCGGCGAAGCGATGATACGGCACATTGGGAATCTGCTGGGAGGCGTTGAATTTCGGATCGCCCTCCATGACGCGTTGCTCCCACGTCACTTGATTGAGATCTTCATTGTTGAAGACGCAGACCACCCAGCGATGATCCGACCAATGCCGCCAATATTTGGCGACCGTGATCAGCTCGGCCATGTTATTCATCTGCATGGCACCGTCGCCGACCAGCGCAATCACCGGACGGTCGGGATGCGCGAATTTCGCCGCGATAGCGTAAGGCACGGCCGCCCCCATGGAGGCGAGCCCTCCTGAGAGCGAAGCCATCATGCCGCGCCGTATTTTCAGATCGCGCGCGTACCAATTGGCACAGGAGCCGGAATCGCTGGTGACGATCACGCGATCGGGCAGACGAGGCGACAGTTCCCAGGTCACGCGCTGCGGATTGACCGGATTGGCGGACGCCATGGCCCGTCCTTCGAGAGTCTTCCACCATTCGGCGATATTTTTCGCGATGCTTTGACGCCATTTTCCGTCGCCCTTTTGCTTGAGCAGCGGCAACAGCGCACGCAGCGTCTCCGCCGCGTCGCCGACCAGATTGACCTCCATCGGGTAGCGCAGCGACAGCATGTCGGGAGCGAGATCGATTTGCACGCCGCGCGCCTTGCCTTCCTTCGGCAAAAACTCGGAATAGGGGAAACCAGAGCCGATCATCAGCAGCGTGTCGCATTCCATCATCAGTTCGTAGCTCGGTTTGGTGCCGAGCATGCCGATGGAACCGGTCACCCAAGGCAGATCGTCCGGCAAAGCGGCTTTGCCGAGCAATGCCTTTGCTGCGCCGGCCTCCAGACGATCGGCCACCGCGATGACTTCGTCGGTGGCGCGCAACGCGCCGGCACCGACCAGGAGGGCGACTTTCTTGCCGCTATTGAGCACGTCGGCGGCCCGGCGCAGATCGGCCTCATAGGGTATCGTCTTCGGCTTGGAAAAGCCGACGCCCGAATGGATCGTGCCGTGCTTGCGGGGCGGATCCTGATACGGCATGTCCTGAAGATCGTTGGGCAGCACGATCGCCGTCACGCGGCGCTCGCCGAGCGCGATGCGCACCGCACGGTCGACCAGGTGGCGCACCTGCGCCGGAGCGGACGCCTGTTCGATAAAAGCCCCGGCAACGTCCTTAAACATGCTCGGCAGATCGACTTCCTGCTGGTAATGGCCGCCGATCGCGGTGCGCGCCTGCTGGCCGGTGATGGCGAGCACCGGCATGTGATCGAGCCGCGCGTCGTAAAGCCCGGTCAGCAGATGGGATGCGCCGGGCCCCGAGGTCGCGATACAGACGCCGAGTTCCCCGGTAAATTTGGCGTAGGCCGAAGCCATGAACGCCGCCATTTCCTCATGACGCGCTTGGATGAATTCGATCTTGCCGTTGGCGCGCCGCAACGCGCCGAAAACGCCATTGATCCCATCGCCGGGGTAACCGAAGATTTTTTTCACTCCCCAGGCATGGAGCCGCTCGACCAGAAAATCGCCAACTGTCTGTGACATAGCAGGAACCTTGGCGGAACGCTGGGCGGGGTTCCGACCAGTAATGTTGTTGCTGATATTTGCTGAACGACCGGAACCGGCGGAAGTTCCGGAATCGGGAACGCCGGGAAAAATGTCGCGGTCGAATGGCAGCCGCGCTGTCGTGCCGGACTACGGAACCGGCAGGTCGTCGTCGTTCTTCGACGACAGCGTGTACTGGCTGCGAAACAGCTCGCGCTCGAGCGCGTCGCGATTTCTCCGCTCGCCAGCCAAAGCGCGCGAAAGCTGGGCGACCAGTTTGCGCCATTCGGCAATTGACAATGCGACAAAGGCTGCGAGTTTCGGCACTCGCCGCGCGATCGCATCGATGAACGCCGTAACCGGCTCGACAACGCGACTGCCCGCGTTTTCGATGTCGAGTTCAAGCGCGTCACTAAGAAACATCATGGCGCAGCCGACTGGTGCGCTTTGTTGCCGGGCAAAACGCACCGCCGAACGCCGCAACAGAAACACGCCCCCGCGTCGACCTTCCGCCTCGCGCGCCACCCAGAAGCCGTGTTTATTCCGGGCGATGTAGAACAGCGGGATGGTTTCGCTGAGCACGCTGAGATCGGGCCGCTTGGGAAATTTGACCACAGTGCCGACGCGCCCGTTGATTTGCGGACGGAGACCGAAATTCTGTCCGGAATCGGCGATGCCGAGCCGTGGTCCTTCCGGCGCATTGGACCCGGCGAGACCGGAGCTTTTGAATAAGCCGCCCATTATCGTTCTTTTTTATTCGGCTTCGATTCGAATTCCGTTAGGTGCTTCGGATGGGAGTTCCACGCGCGACTGTGAGTCGGGCACGTTTGCCGTCTCGCTTCTGCTGCGGCGTGTTGAACATCAGTTGCCGGCAGCGCTTGATATCGGCGTCGACTTTGCGCAGTTCCTGTTCGGAAACCGCGTGCTTGGTTGGAAAAGCAGCCAAGGCATCGAGCCGCTCCGCAAGGCCGCGCCAGAAGCGCCGCCGCTTGACCGCGTGGCCAACCGGCTTACGCCTGAAATCATCAGAAAGGACGCTCATGGGCCCTCTCCTCTTGTTGTTTGGGCGAACCGAATTTGCGCTTTCGGCCATATAAATTCGAGATCGAGCGCGGCGCCTTCTCATAAAGGCGGCATAGGAGCGCAAACGGAACGAAAAGCGCAGGCATCACGCGAAATTCTCGCAACAGATCAGGCCCGCCGACGATGCGTCGGCAGACCGCACCGTCGGAACGGATTGGACCAGAATGGATTGCGCCGCAGGCGTCGTCAGGCGACGCGTCTGGAGAAACGCCAGAAAAATGGCAAGCGGCATGATCTCGTGGCTGGCGTCCGCGGTATCGTCGAGGGTGATAGGCAGGTTGGGATGCCGCGACAGCGAACAATGCCACTGCCCATCTTCGCGAATCAGCCGCCGAACCGTCCAGTCAGGTAGTTCGAGCTCAATCAAAGCCAAGGCGACATCAGCCCAGGCGCCGGATTCCACCAAGCGGTCCATTGCGGCACTCTTTCCTGACTTAGTCAGCACGGGAATGCGGGTGCACGCGCCAGCGATGAGCTTCGAAATGAGGTCATGTGATGGCTGCGACGCGAAGCGAACTGCCTCGTCCAGCCGATCGAGCAAAACCGTTTGGTCAGACTCAAACGACACCGCGACCTCACGATAGCGAACCCGCATTTCGGTCCTGCCTCGTAAGATGGAATCGGAGGGCGTAAAGAAACCAGATGGCTCGGGGTAGAACGATATAAAGCGCGCATAGGAAACCGGCGGCGCTTTCATAAGGATTGGCCGTGGTCGGCTACCGGCTATTTCGGCAAATGAAAAAGGCGGCGCCAATTCAGGAATGATCCGGAGCGTCGCCAATTCGATCGTGCCGATGGCTCGGACTTGGCCGCACAGGCGTCTTCAGCCCGAGCGCGCCCGGCTGCCGATCGAGCGCGCCAAAATTCCTTCTGGGCTTTGAAGAACTCGCGATATTTTTGCGGATTGAAATCAAGCAGCGTTCCACCCGAAGCGAAGTGCTGGATGAAAGCCATGCCGATCGCGTATGTAGCGCCGGCGGACAGAGCCGGCATTACTACCGCACTCACTGCCGTTCCGACGACCGGCACGCTTTTGGTGATGCTGGCGGCTCCCATCCCGCTGCTCGCCGGGATCACCGAACCGGCCAGGCTGGCAATGAGCGCCTTGCCGCGATTCGCGGAAAACGGAACATTGTAAATCTGTGAAATGCGCCGCAGCATGAGAACCTGGACGCTGCCGACCGCCGCCAGGTCGACAAATGGCAGCGGAATGATTCCCGCGACGCCCGACCATAACGCGAAGCGTTCGACTACTTTCACCGCTATGGCGCGCCGAGTATCTACGGCGGGCACGATAACGTCGGGTAAAGTCACCGCCGCGGCCGTCGCAGGCGCACCCTTTGCGGGCTCCACGGCATCGACATCCGCCACCGCCGACGTGAATTCGGTCTCGACGTCCAGCCTGTCGCCGGAAGCGGTAAGTTTCGCCGGAGAAGCCGCAGCATTAGCATCCTCTATGGCGGCTCCGGCGGCGATGATTCCCTCGAGCCGCGCGATATTCTGCAGCAAGCGATCGCTGGCCAGACGAAGGAAGAAATAGCCGAACTCCGGATTGTCGAAATAGATTTCGAGCAGCCGGTCATAGGTGATGGACAGCACCTCGCCGTTCTCGATGCATTCGACCGTCTGCGTCCGTTTGTTGTTGGGTGTGACGAAACCCAGTTCGCCCATCAAGCGGCCCGGTGGCAGCTCGACGCCGATTTCGCGCACCAGAAATTTGCCCGTCACCGTCAGGAACATTTCATTGGCGGTTTGTCCTTTGCGAAACAGCACGTCGCCGCGGCGATAGATGCGACGATTCATGAACGGCTTAAGCCAGTCCATCGACAGATCGCCTTGCGCGGCGACTCGCGCCTTCTTGACCAGGCTGCGCATCTGAAACAGGCGCCAACTGTTGATCGGCAGCAGGAGCAAATACATGAAAAAGGTCGACATGGCGCCGGCGAGCGCGCCATAGGCTACGAAGAACAAGGCGCTGATGATGCCGAACACGCGCAGCGGCACCATCGTTCGCATCAGCAAGGTCGCCGCATAGAAACCCGCGCCGATCAGCGCGCAAATGTTCGCAAAATTGAGGTCAGCCGTCGCGATTTCGATCAAGCGCACGAATATCGCGTGAAGCGTCACGTTATTGGGATCGAGACCGACCTGAATGAGCAGCTTGTCGAACGTGAGATTCTGCGTCGCGCGGTCGAGCGCGTGATTCAAGATCGTCGTCAGATTTTGGTCGTCGCTACTCATTCCCCCTCCGGGCCGACCAGGTCCTGGCGATCACTTTGACCCTCAAGCCGACACCATATCCCGGGACAATCCGGGGCGATATCCTAGGTCGACTCCTCCCGCAAGCAACACCATGTCACTTGGTTATAGGCCGGTCTCCGCGTTTGGAACTGGCCCGACCGCAGAGCTTCAGCCTTTATGCCGTTCCTACACCGTGTTCTCGCCTATCCCCTCGAATTCCTATGAGCCAGGCGTCACATCTGTCTCGGAATTCAGCCCGCAAAGATGCGAGTTGATGTCGGTGAGATGGCTGCTTTGATGAGACAGACTCCCAAGGTTGAATCCCAAGGTGGCAAGAAGCGCTCGGACCTTTCAGCCTTGCTGACGGTCCTGGCGCTGCTGGCGGCCACGGCCGTCGCCAAGGCCGCCGCGGCGACACAATTGTTTCACATCGTGCACGCTCATGCGGCCGGATTCCTATAAGTATTGTGGAACGAGCGGAGGGCTGAGACCACCGTTTCTCATTCGGGCGCTGCCCTTACCTGCGTCGCGCAGGCCGACAGCGTTTATTGGGCGACTGCATTCGGCAACATCTCACCCCTTGGCCACGATAGTGGTTTCGATCGCTGCGACACGCTGCTCTAATTTTACCAGCTCGTCTTTGGGCAGATGCCCGGCGCATCCAACCGCCACACGCCGCGCGCGCTCGACCAGTTCGGTACGAAGATCAGGATGCTCGGTAGCGATGGCGATATCGTGGAAAGCGCGCGCTAGCCGCAAGCTTACCGCGATATCGGCAGCGGCGTAGTGTCTGATCTGCTCGAACGCCGTATCGAGCAGGCCATCAAAGCTCATCCACGGCACGAAGAGCCGCAATACGTGCGGCGGCGCGTAATAGTGCGACGGCGGCGGCATACGATTGATCCAAAGGATCATGATTCGGCTGAGTTGGTCCACGCAGCTGATCGCGGTACTGGGATCGTTGACCGCCGGGGACATCGCACGCAGCGCGATGTCGACGATCTGGATGATGCCGAACTCAACATCCTGCTGCATGGTGCGCGTCGGACCGATATCGAAGGCCGCGATGAGATGGAGCGCGCGGTCGGCCGGCACGCGCTCCGGTTTCGACACGCGTGCCAGCGGAACGCCGGCCGGCACAAACTGGCCGACGCGACGCTCCAAATGCACGGAAATGCGGTAGGTCTGCGCCAGGGCAATAAGGTGTTTGATATCGACATAGCGGATATAGCCAGAGCGCCGATTAAGAAGGGGTCCGTCTTGTGGCGGCGGCGCCTCGCTCCGATCCGATGACGGGAACGGCCCCCGCGGGTAGGGCATGAGTTCCTCGATGACCAGCTCAGTTTCGCGCGCAACTCGATCGACGATGTGGTTGACGCTGATTGATTGGGAAATGTGGTTGATGAAGTAAATCAGCCAGCCCACGCACACCAGCGCGAGGAGCATCGCCCCCGTCACAGTCACGACGGGCACGAATGGATGCGGCAACGCACGCGCGGCAGGCAATGCCGCCATGCAGTAAGAGAATGTTCCGAGGAACACACCAAGTGTCCACTGCGTAGTGCGGTCCCTGACGAAGCTGATCAGGATGCGCGGCGAGAATTGCGTCGATGCGAGCGTGAGTGTCATCAGCAGGATCGCGAACACGATCGATACAACCGTCATTATCGAAGTCGCGATGCTGCTCAGGATCACCTGCGCCACGCCAGCATCCTGATGCGAAGGAAAAAGGATATTCGGGATCCAGGCGCCGATTTGGGGCGTCGCTTCTTCCAGCGACGAGAGAACGGCGCCCGCAGTTCCCAAGATCAATGCGATGACCAATGGCCGAATGAGGAAGCCCCCGCGAAGCGCGTACATCGCGGAGCGGGCTAGGACGGGCAGGCGATCAAGCATTGCGGGGATGCCCTATTCGGCTCAAAGCCGATTGAGGGTCTCATCCGACCGAGCGAAATTCAACCAAAAGCCGCCGAATTTGCTCAGAGAGACTGTTTCCGCTCAGCCATTTGCGACGCTGGGCTTATCTTCCTAATGCTGAAAGATCTTTATGGGATTCCTATAACTTTTTCGTCGCTCACGTCTCGAATTCCTATGTCATTGGTGACACCTAATCGTGCGTGAAGGGCGCAGTTTATTTGCTCGAGCTTGATCCAAATCAAGTCAGCGCTCCGCCGATGGGCATCTGATGCTGCCCGGGGAATTTCTATCCGGAGAACTCTGATGATGGACGCCGTCATGATGGCGATCACTTTCGTCTTCTTTGCGCTGTCGATCGCCTACGCCTATGCCTGCGATTGGCTCTGAGGAGGACGCCATGATCTTCGACTATTCGCTCGCCGGTCTCGTGACCGTGGGCCTGCTTGTCTACCTGATCTACGCGCTGCTCAAGCCCGAATTGTTCTGAAGGGATAGCGACCATGACCGCCATCGGCTGGGCTCAAATTATACTCTATTGCGCGATCATCATCGTGATCACGCCAGTTCTCGGCGCTTATATGACCCACGTGTTCAGCGGCGAGCGCACTTGGCTCTCCCCGGTCCTGCGCCCTATCGAGATTGCGATCTACAAGATCGCCGGCGTCGACGAGCGCCAGGAACAGCATGCTTTGACTTACACGGTCGCCATGCTGCTGTTCCACGTCGGCGGTTTGCTCATCATTTATTGGCTGATGCGGCTCCAGGCGCCGCTGCCGTTCAATCCGGAAGGGCAAGGCGCGGTCGAGGAAGGCCTGTCGTTCAACACGGCGATGAGCTTCATCACCAACACCAACTGGCAGAACTACGGCGGCGAGAGCACGCTGTCCTATCTGGTGCAGATGCTCGGCCTGACGCACCAGAACTATCTTTCGGCGGCAACGGGCATTGTGCTGGCGATGGCATTGATACGCGGTTTCGTGCGGCATTCAGTGCGAACAGTCGGCAATTTCTTGGTCGATATCACCCGCTGCACGCTCTACATCCTGATTCCGATCTGCGTGCCCTACGCGCTATTCCTGGTCTGGCAGGGCATCCCGCAGACGCTCGGCCCTTATGTTGACGCCACCACGCTTGAAGGCATCAAGCAACACATTGCGGTTGGCCCGGTCGCCTCGCAGATCGCCATCAAAATGCTCGGCACCAACGGCGGCGGCTTCTTCAACGCCAACGCGTCGCATCCGTTCGAGAATCCGACGGCGCTGTCGAATTTCGTGCAGATGATCTCGATCTTCGTTCTTGGCGCCGCGCTGACCAATGTATTCGGCCGCATGGTCGGCAGTCAGCGCCAGGGCTGGGCGATTCTCGCGGTGATGGGCGTCCTGTTCATCGCCGGCGTCACCGCCTGCTATGCGGCGGAAGCCCACGGCAACGATCTTCTCAACGCGCTCGGCCTCACCGGCGGCAATATGGAGGGCAAAGAAACCCGCTTCGGCATCGTTGCCTCGGCCTTGTTCGCTGTGATCACCACCGCAGCATCCTGCGGCGCCGTCAACGCCATGCACGACAGCTTCACCGCGCTCGGCGGCATGATCCCGCTAATCAACATCCAGCTCGGCGAAATCATCGTCGGCGGCGTCGGTTCCGGCATGTACGGCATGCTCTTGTTCGTCATCATCTCGATCTTCGTCGCCGGTCTGATGGTCGGCCGCACGCCGGAGTATGTCGGCAAGAAGATCGAGGCCAAGGAAGTCAAGATGGCGATGCTCGCCATCCTGGTCCTGCCGCTGATGTATCTCGGCTGGACCGCCGTCGCCATGCTGGTGCCGTCAGCCGTGGCCTCGATGAACAATCCCGGCCCGCACGGCTTCACCGAAGTCCTCTACGCTTACACCTCGATGGACGGCAACAACGGTTCGGCCTTCGCCGGATTGAACGGCAACACCATGTTCTACAACCTGAGCGGCGCCATCGCGATGGGCGTCGGCCGGTTCTGGATGATCATCCCGACCATGGCGATTGCCGGCTCGCTCGCCGCCAAAAAACTGGTGCCTGCTTCCGCGGGCACTTTCCCAACCGACAAGCCTTTGTTCGTCGGCCTCGTCGTCGGCGTCATCGTGATCGTCGGCGGCCTCACCTTCTTTCCGGCGCTGGCGCTCGGCCCGATCGTCGAGCAGCTCGCGATCCACGCCGGCACCGTCTTCGCATCCAATTAAGGGCTCGGAGCAACTTCGATGGAAACCTCAACCCTGCGCAAGCGCATGCCCGTATCGGCGCTGTTCGATCCGAAGATCGTGGTGCCGGCCATCGGCTCCGCCTTTGTCAAACTCAATCCGCGCACGCTCGTGAAGAATCCCGTCATGTTCGTGCTCGAGGTGGTGACCGCCCTGACGACGGTGATCCTGATCCGCGACCTCATCGTCGGTGGCGGGCACATCCTGTTCGAGTTCCAGATCATTATCTGGCTGTGGTTCACCGTGTTGTTCGCGAACTTCGCCGAGGCCGTCGCAGAGGGACGCGGCAAGGCCCAAGCCGATACGCTGCGGCGTCAGCGCACCGAGACGCAGGCCAAGCTTCTGGCCGCTGCCGGCGACACTCAGAATTTCAGGCTGGTGCCGAGCACCAATCTCAAGGTGGACGACATCGTCCTGGTCGAGGCCGGCGACATGATTCCGTCGGATGGCGAGGTGATCGAAGGCATGGCTTCGGTCAACGAGGCGGCAATCACCGGCGAATCCGCGCCGGTCATCCGCGAGTCCGGCGGCGACCGCTCGGCGGTCACCGGCGGTACGCAGGTTCTTTCCGACTGGATTCGCGTGCGTATCACCGCCGCGCCCGGCTCGACCTTCCTCGACCGCATGATCCGGCTGGTCGAGGGCGCCGAGCGGCAAAAAACTCCGAACGAGATCGCCCTGAACATTCTCTTGATCGGTCTGACGATCATCTTCGTCTTCGCAACGGCAACGATCCCGAGCTACGTGTACTATGCAGGCAGCGTGATCTCGGTCGTGATCCTGGTGGCGCTGTTCGTCACGCTGATCCCAACCACGATCGGCGCACTTCTTTCCGCCATCGGTATTGCCGGCATGGATCGCCTGGTGCGCTTCAACGTGCTGGCGATGTCCGGCCGCGCCGTCGAAGCGGCGGGCGACGTCGACACGCTCCTTCTCGACAAGACCGGCACCATCACGCTGGGCAATCGCCAGGCCACCGAGTTCAAGCCCGTACGCGGTGTAACCGAGCAGGAATTGGCGGATGCCGCGCAGCTTGCGTCGCTCGCCGACGAGACCCCCGAAGGGCGCTCGATCGTCGTGTTGGCCAAGGAAAAATACGGCATTCGCGGCCGCGAACTGCACGAATTGCAGGCAAGCTTCATTCCGTTCTCCGCGCAGACGCGGATGAGCGGCGTCGAGATCGGCTCGTCTTGGGTCCGCAAGGGCGCGGTGGACGCCATCTTGAATTTTCTCAACGGATCGCCGGCCGCAGTCGCGGCAGGCGGCGCCGTGCAGGCACTGCGGCCGAGCGTGAGCAGCGAAACAGTTCGCGAGGTCACCGCGATCGCCGACACCATCGCCAAGGCCGGCGGCACGCCGCTCGCGGTCGCCAAAGATGGCCGCCTGCTTGGCGTCATCCACCTCAAGGACATCGTCAAAGGCGGCATCCGCGAGCGCTTTGCCGAACTGCGGCGCATGGGCATCCGCACCGTCATGATCACCGGCGACAATCCGATGACCGCAGCGGCGATTGCGGCGGAGGCCGGAGTCGACGATTTCCTCGCGCAGGCGACGCCGGAGGACAAGCTGCGCCTCATTCGCGACGAACAGGCCAAGGGCAAGCTCGTCGCCATGTGCGGCGACGGCACCAACGACGCGCCAGCACTGGCGCAGGCCGACGTCGGCGTGGCGATGAACACCGGCACGCAAGCCGCGCGCGAGGCCGGCAACATGGTCGATCTCGATTCCAACCCGACCAAGCTCATCGAGATCGTCGAGATTGGCAAGCAACTGCTCATGACCCGCGGCGCGCTCACCACCTTCTCGATCGCCAACGACGTGGCGAAATACTTCGCGATCATCCCGGCGATGTTCGTCGCTTTCTATCCGCAACTGCAGGCGCTGAACATCATGAAGCTGTCGACGCCGGAGAGCGCGATTTTGTCGGCGATCATCTTCAACGCGCTGATCATCATCGCGCTCATTCCGCTGTCGCTCAAAGGCGTGCGCTATCGACCGATCGGCGCCGCGGCGCTGCTGCGCCGCAATCTGTGGATCTACGGCGTCGGCGGCGTGATCATTCCGTTCGTCGGCATCAAGGCGATCGACGTCGTCGTCAACGCCCTGCATCTGGTTTAAGGAGACCCGTCATGTTGCGCGAAATCCGTCCGGCGATCGTGGTTCTGGTCGCTCTCACTCTGATCACCGGCCTCGCCTATCCGCTGGCGATGACCGGGATAGCCCAAGTTCTGTTACCGTATCAGGCGAACGGCAGCATGATCGAACGCGACGGCAAAGTCGTAGGCTCGGCACTGATCGGCCAGGAGTTCGACAGCGACAAATATTTCCATGGCCGGCCGTCGGCAACGACGGCGCCAGACCCCAAAGACCCAACCAAGACGATCGCGGCGCCGTATAACGCGGCCAATTCCGGCGGCTCCAACCTTGGACCCTCCAACAAGGCACTCATCGATCGCGTCAAGGACGATATGGCCAAGCTGCAAAAAGAGAACCCGTCGATGCCGGTTCCCGCCGACTTGGTTACGACGTCGGCCAGCGGGCTTGATCCCGACATCTCGCCGGAGGGCGCCCGCTTCCAGGTGCCCCGTATTGCCAAAGCCCGCAATCTGCCGGAAGATCGAGTCCGCAAGCTCGTCGACGATAATATCGAAGGCCGATGGCTTGGCCTTCTGGGCGAGCCGCGCGTGAACGTCCTGCAGCTCAATCTGGCCCTCGATCGGTTGACTGCCGGCTAATGGGGCGAGCGCCCGTAGCTTGAGATCCATCGCCGATGGCGGAGCAAAGGCGCGAATCCCAAAATAGGCCCTCACCGGAAGCGCTTCTCGAGGCGGCGCGCCGCGAAGAGAGCCGCATCGGCAAGCTGCGAATCTTCGTCGGCGCCGCGCCCGGCGTCGGCAAAACATATGAGATGCTGCTGCAGGCGCACGCCCGCAAGAAAGACGGCTACGACGTGGTCGTCGGCATCGTCGAAACCCATGGCCGCCGTGAGACCGAAGGGTTGCTGGATGGGCTCGAGATCGTTCCGCGCCGGCGCGTTGAATATAAGGGCCAGTCGCTGACCGAGATGGACCTCGATGCCATCGAGGCGCGGCGGCCGCAGATCGTGCTGGTCGACGAGCTTGCGCATACGAATGTCGAAGGCAGCCGCCACCCGAAGCGCTACCTTGACGTCGAAGAGCTGATGAGTCGCGGCATCGACGTCTACACCACGGTCAATATCCAGCACATCGAGAGCCTCAACGACGTCGTCGCGCAGATCACGCATGTGCGCGTCCGCGAGACCGTACCGGATGCCGTGTTCGATCGCGCCGACGCCGTCGAACTGGTCGATCTGACGCCGGACGACCTCATCCAGCGGCTGAAAGAAGGCAAGGTCTACGTTCCCAAGCAGGCCGAGCGCGCGCTCGAACATTTCTTCTCGCCCGCAAATCTGACGGCCTTGCGCGAACTCGCCTTGCGCCGCACCGCCGAGCGTGTCGACGAGCAACTGCTGTCGCAAATGCAGGCCCATGCCATCCAAGGCCCGTGGGCGGCGGGAGAGCGCATCCTGGTCTGCATCAGCGAGGACCCCCGCGGCGCGGGGCTCGTGCGCTACGCCAAAAGGCTCGCCGACCGGCTGCACGGGCCGTGGGTCGCGCTTTATGTCGAAGGCCGGCGCGCGCTGCAGCTCACCGAGGAAGAGCGCGATCGCGTCGCCGATACGCTGCGGCTCGCCGAGGCGCTTGGCGGCGAAGCCATCACGCTGCCCGGGAGCGACCACCGCATCGCCGAAGATGTGATCAGCTATTCACTGGCAAACAACGTCACCCAGATTATCATTGGCAAATCGGCGCGAACGCGGTGGTTCGAGATCTTGCACGGCTCGGTGGTGCACGATCTGGTGCGCCGTTCCGGCAATATCAGTGTGCACGTCATCGCCGGCGATACGGTGGCCGGCCAGCCGATTCCGAAAAAGTCGACGCGCGCGGCCGAGCGCGATCATGGCTTCGACCCACGTCCTTACGGCGCTGCATTGATCGCCGTCGCTGTCGCGCTTGGCATTGCCGAACTGATCGGCGCGGCGATCGGCTCGACCAACAGCGATCTCGTCTTCCTGACCGCCGTCGTAGCCGTCGCCGTTCGCTTCGGTCTGTGGCCGTCGCTGTTCGCCAGTCTCGTTTCGGCACTGGCTTACAATTTCTTTTTCCTGCCGCCGATCTACACCTTTACCATCGCCGACCCGCACAACGTAACGGCATTCGGCTTCTTCACGCTGGTCGCCGTCATCGTCTCCAGCGTCGCTGCGCGCGTGCGCACGCAAGCCGTCGCGACCATGGAACGGGCGCGAACCACCGAGTCGCTTTACGCCTTCAGCCGCAAGCTCGCTGGGGCCGGCACGCTCGATGACGTATTGTGGGCAACGGCCTATCAGACCGCCCTGATGTTGAAGGTGCGCGTCGTCCTGCTGTTGCCCGAGCGCGATACGATTGCGGTCAAGGCGGGCTATCCGCCCGAAGACATCCTCGACGATGCCGACATAGCCGCGGCAAAATGGGCCTGGGAGAACAATCGCGTCGCCGGCCGCGGCTCCGATACCTTGCCCGGCGCCAAGCGCCTCTTCCTGCCGATGCATACCGGGCGCGGCGCCATTGGCGTAATGGGCATAGACAGCGACAAGCCCGGCCCATTGCTTACCCCCGATCAGCGGCGTCTGCTGGACGCCCTCGCCGACCAGGGTGCGCTTGCCATCGAGCGTGTCAGGCTGGTCGAAGAAATGGATCGGGTCGAGCGCAACGCCGAAACCGAACGCCTGCGCTCAGCGCTTCTCACCTCGATTTCCCATGACCTCAAGACGCCGCTCGCCGCCGTGCTTGGATCGGCGGGCACACTGCGCGATCTCGCGGAGAAACTTTCGACTAGCGAGAAAGCCGAACTGCTCGGCACGATCATCGACGAATCGGAGCGGCTGAATCGCTTCATCGCCAATCTCCTGGACATGACCAAGCTCGAATCCGGCGCGATCAGCCCGAATGTCGCGCTGCACGATCTCGGCGAGATCGTCGGCAGCGCGCTGCGCCGAGCGAGTCGCATCCTGTCCCGGCACGAAATCGAGCTGGATCTGGCGCCGGATTTGCCGATGCTCGAGCTCGATGCCGTGCTGTTCGAGCAGGTGCTGTTCAATATTCTCGACAACGCCGCCAAATACGCCCCGCCGCAGACGACGATCCGCATCCAGGCGTGGCGCAGCGGGAACGCGGTATGCCTGCGGGTGCTCGACGAAGGCAGCGGCATTCCGCCCGCCGACCTCGAGCATATCTTCGACAAGTTCTATCGTGCTCAGAAGACCGACCAGGTTCGCGCCGGCACGGGCCTCGGACTTGCCATCTCGCGCGGCTTCGTCGAGGCCATGCACGGCACGATCGTCGCCGCGAACCGCTCCGACCGCTCTGGCGCGATGTTTACGATCAACCTGCCGGTCCCGCGCCAGCGTCAGCAGCTGGATGCCGCCGCATGACTGCTGCACCGCTCCGCGTGCTGCTGGTCGACGACGAGCCGCCGATCCGCAAGCTGTTGCGGATGGGGCTTACCGCGCAAGGCTATCAGACGCTTGAAGCGCCCAATGGCAAAACCGCGCTCGAACTTTTGAGCCAATCGCCGGATCTGATCATCCTCGATCTTGGCTTGCCGGATGTGCAGGGTCTTGAACTTTTGCGCACAATCCGCGCCCGCAACGAGAGAGTCCCCATCGTCGTCCTGTCGAGCCGCGGTGACGAGGCCGGTAAGGTGCAGGCGCTCGATTACGGCGCCGACGATTATGTGACCAAGCCTTTCGGCATGGACGAGTTGTTGGCGCGGATGCGCGCGGCACTGCGGCATCAATTGCAGACCCAAGGCGAGCGTCCGATCTTTCGGGTCGGCGAGCTTTCCGTCGACCTGGTACGGCGCATCGTCAAAGTCGGCGACAAGGAGGCCAAGCTTTCGCCCAAGGAATACGAACTTTTGCGCGTGCTGGTGCAGCACGCCGGCAAGGTTTTGACGCATAAATTCCTCCTCGGCGAACTATGGGACAACCTGACCGACGCCCAGTATCTTCGGGTCTACGTGCGCCAACTGCGGCAAAAAATCGAAGCCGATCCGGAGCGGCCGCAGTATATTCTCACTGAAACCGGTATAGGCTATCGGCTGCGCGCTCCCGATTGACCCCTCCCGGTACGCCGGCAAGTATCATGAAAATCCCGGATTTTCTTTCAGCGGATAACGTCACCGTCGACGTCGTTGCCGCCGACAAGAAAAAGCTGCTGTCGGAGCTTGCGCGCACGGCAGGAGCGATTGTCGACATATTGCCCGACCGGCTCCTCGCCGAATTGATCAAACGCGAGGAACTCGGTTCGACTGGCATGGGCGGCGGCGTGGCGATTCCCCACGCGCGGTTTCACCAGATCACTCGGCCGTTCGGAATGATGGTCCGCCTGCGCAAACCGCTCGACTTCGATGCCGTCGATGGCGAGCCGGTCGACATTGTTTTTCTGCTGCTGCTGCCGGAGGCGGCCGCCGCCGGCGACCAGCTCGGAGCTCTGGCTTGCATTGCGCGCAAGCTACGCAATGCGAAAATTGCAGCGCAGCTACGCAAAGCCCGCGACGGCGGCGAGATGTATTGCATTCTCACGGCTGATTGATTGCAGGAGCAATTGCCGGCCGGATGATGAGGACGCATAGTCGCGTCTCGACGCAAGCGTTCGCTCAAAAAGGAGCCGGCAATGGCCGATGAACTCGTTCTCTATACCAATCCCCAGTCACGCGGCCGGATTGCCCGCTGGATGCTTGAAGAAGTCGGCCAGCCCTACCGCACCGAGGTGCTCGACTATGCCTCGACGATGAAGGCGCCGGCCTATCTGGCAGTCAACCCGATGGGCAAGGTGCCGGCCTTGCGGCATGGCGAAGCGGTTGTGACCGAGACGGCGGCGATCTGCGCTTATCTCGCCGACGGTTTTCCGCAAGCCGGCCTTGCTCCGCCGTCGGGAAGCAAATTGCGAGCGCCGTATTACCGCTGGCTGTTCTTCACAGCCGGCCCCGTCGAATACGCCGTCAGCAATAGGGCGCTGGGTTTCGTCGTACCGCCCGACCGCGAGCGGATGATAGGCTACGGCAATGTTTCCCAGGTTCTGAACGTTATCGAGGCGGCACTGTCGCACTCCGACTATCTGGCCGGCAACAATTTCACTGCAGCTGATCTCGTGGCCGGTTCGCAACTCGGCTTCGGCATGATGTTCGGCACAATCGAAAAACGGCCGGTCTTCGAGCAATATTGGCAACGGATCAGCAGTCGGCCGGCCTGCCTACGCGCGAAGGAACTCGACGACGCCAAAGCGGCGGAGCTGAAGAAGGCTGGTTAGTGAGAACCAACTCTGGAAGGCAGGCGCATCAGCGGCTGTCCCATGCGGATGACAGCGCCCTCATGCACGTTCTCGCAAAGCGCAAAGCCGTCTGGTGCGAACAGGATAATGGTCGAACCATGCTGGAACCAGCCCAGCTCATCGCCTTTGTCAACGTCGTTGCTGCAGGCGATGACGTCGCGTCCGTGATAATTGCCGTCCAATAAATCTTCGAGGCAGTGTAGGCGGATGCTGGCGACGAGAATCGCCGCAACCGCCACCAGCGTCAGGGTCTGGCCGCCCGCGGCAAGCCTGAGCCGCAGCACCGCGCGCTCGTTCTTGCAGAACAACTGCTCGACCCGCTTTAGCGCAATCGGGTTGACGTTCCACGTGTCGCCGGAGATGTAAGTTACCTGCTCGATGCGGGCATCGTGCGGTGCGTGAAAGCGATGATACATGCTCGAGGTCAAGCGTAGCGTCACGTAGCGGCCGTTGCGATGCGCCGCCGCAAGATCCGGATCGCACAACAGATCCTCCAGCGTGTACGGAAAACCCTTGGCTTGGTAGAGCCGGGTTCCGGCAATGTCACCGCAGACCCCGATAATAGCGTCACACGGACTGACCAGAATATCGGCCGCGGGGTCAACTGGACGCGCGCCATCCTTGAGCTCGCGAACGAAGCAATCGTGCAGGCTGCAAAATTCGGTTTTCTTGGCCTCACTAAGATCAAGGCTGGAAAACATCCGCCAAATCGCAATCGACACGTCGCGGATGAGCGGCTGCTCAAGTTTGCTGAACCAGCCGATGAACTGCGTCGCCAGCCGCCGCGGAATGCGGTTGGTCAGCAGGAAGTTAATGTCCTCTTGCTGCAAAATCCGAAGGATTTGCGTGCGCGCCGTCATGCGACTGTTAAATCTCCCGGATACACCCCGATTCGATGACATGGGCTCTCTTGATGACATGGGCTCTCTAAATGACATGGGGCTCGACGAGTCTCGCCTTCTATGGCTTGGGCGTCGCGGCGGTGGCGACGTCGGTCGCGACCTTGAAGAAGCGATTCGACCTGTCGCAAGCTAAGCACAAATCGCTCGCCGGCCATTCGCGGATCGCGCGGCGCCTTGCGGCATTCGTGCCGTTCTACGATTACGGCGAAGATCGTTTCTTTTGCGTCGACGGCGCACCGGCGGAGGTCGCCGCGCGGCGGCGTGACGGCTTCACCCGGCTTTCCGCGCTCTACAAAACCCGCTTCCCCGAAACAATACGCCGCACGGTTGAAGCAGCCGAGGCCATTCCCGACCTTAAATTCACCGATGCCTATCGGGTGCCATTTCAGTTCAGCCGCAAGGTCAGGGCAGATTTGCCATCGACCGCGTTCGTCCAATCGACGAGTGGCGTGACCGTGACCGATCTCGACGGCAATCGCTTTTACGATCTGGGTGGCTCCTACGGCATCAATCTCCTGGGCTACGACTTCTACAAGGACGCCATCGACCGCGGC
Source organism: Xanthobacteraceae bacterium (assembly GCA_035515455.1). Taxonomy (GTDB): domain Bacteria; phylum Pseudomonadota; class Alphaproteobacteria; order Rhizobiales; family Xanthobacteraceae; genus BOG-931. The sequence continues at coordinate 13,217 of DATJBH010000073.1, read as the reverse complement.
ATCTCGCGCGTGCGCGAGCTTGGTCCCGTGCTGGGCCCCTATCACCCGATGGTCCTTGAGAACACCGAGATACTCCAAGAGATTTCGGGCCTTGACGAAGTCTCGTACCACATGTCCGGCACCGAGGCGGTCATGCAGGCGGTGCGGCTTGCCCGCTATCACACCAAGCGTTCGCATCTGGTCCGCTTCTGTGGCGCCTATCATGGCTGGTGGGGCGACGTTCAACCCGGCATCGGCAATCCAGTGCCGGCGCACGAGACCTATACGTTGACCGACATGTCGGAGGACACGCTGCGCGTCCTGCGGACCCGCCGCAATATCGCTTGCGTGTTGGTCAATCCGCTGCAGGCGCTTCATGTCAATGCCTCTGATGCGACCGATTCGCAGCTCATCGACAGCGGCCGCGGCGCGCATTTCGATCGCGAGGCTTATGCGGAATGGCTCAGGCGCCTGCGCGCCGTCTGCACCGAGCGCGGCATCGTCCTGATCTTCGACGAAGTCTTCGTCGGCTTTCGCCTCGCCAAGGGCGGCGCCCAGGATTATTACGGCGTACGCGCCGACATGGTGATGTACGGCAAGACGCTCGGCGGCGGACTGCCGATCGGTGTGGTCTGCGGCAAAGCTGAGCTGATGAAGCGCTTCCGCGATGATCGCCCTGGCGACATCTGCTTTGCGCGCGGCACGTTCAATTCGCATCCCTACGTCATGGCGGCGATGAACGAATTCCTTCGCTTTTTGCGGACGCCGGACGCTGATGCTCTTTATGCGGGGCTCGATGATAGATGGAACGAGCGTGCGCGGCGGCTCAATGCCCGTTTGGCGAACGAAGCGCTGCCGGTCGAGGTCGCCAACATGTCCTCGATCTGGACAATCTGCTATACTAAGCCCTCGCGTTACAACTGGATGCTCCAGTACTATCTGCGCGCCGAAGGGCTCGCCCTGACCTGGACCGGAACGGGGCGGCTCGCCTTCAGCCTCAATTACACGGAAGCTGATTTTTCCGCCGTGATGGATCGCTTCGTCGCTGCGGCAAAGGCTATGCAAGATGACGGCTGGTGGTGGAGCAATCCCGCGCTTACCAACAAGACGATCAAGCGGACCGTCTTGAAGGAGATGTTGATGCGCCGGCTGTTCTCCTCCCTTGGCCCTAGCGCGCATTAGCCGATCCGGGTGCAGCCGGTTTGCGATCAGCTGGTCCGCGGCAGTTCTTCGGCCTCGTCCTCGTCCCAATGATGCAGACCGATCTCGGGATCGATGAGCTCGCCGCGCAGCAGCGCGAGCGGAGCCTTATGATAAATCTTGATGTCGTGGAACGGGTCGGTCAGAATTTTGGTGGCCCACACCAGGCCAGTCTGCACGTCCTTGACGATGAATAATTGAATGGTGCGGAATAGCACGCCGCCGGCGCCGAGGCCAAGCCAGATGATCGCGACCTGCCGTACGAACTCGGTCTTGTTGGCGGCCGGCGTGAACAGTCCGAAAAAGCGCGGGCTCAGAAACAGCATCAGCGGCGACAGCGCCCAAATCGACAACAACACGACTTTGCGGCGGAGATTGTAGCCGACCTTGATCTCCTCCTTGTATTCGTGGCTGGCCTTGTTGACGATATCGTAATCCTTTGGCTCGAAGAAGAAGTGGCCGGTTTGCCGGGTCGTCATGGCAACCAGCCAACCGGCCATCGCCGAAATCGCCGGATCCTTGAAAATCATCACATAAGAAAATAGGAAGCTCAACGCACTGACGAAATGAAGCGACTGGTTGATCCGGCTATGATGATAATAGCGATGATCGTCCCAACGCTGTGTCCGCAGAGCATCCAAAAAGTTTTCCATTTGCTGTGTTTCCCCGTCATGCAGCCGTCCGGTCTGGGTATGGCGATTCGATGAATCCCTTGTGACAGGGAATCGGGTCCTGCGGTTGCGCGCATATATTCGTGACAGTGGCGTGACTGTCGTTTGCTTGAATTGATGGCACGATCAGCCGACGGCGCGGACCGGCTCGCTGTCGTCCGCACGCGCGATTCCGCCATCCTTGCCGAAGCGGATCAGGCAGAAGTGTCCAAGCGGCGGCATGGGCCGGCGTTCGATCAGCCGCATGCCGGAAGTCTGTTCAGCCCAGCGCGAGTAGCGTTCGAAGGAGAATTCGGTGCGCCAGCCGAGCTTGCGCGCAGCGGGTTGGAACCAGTGCTCCAGCGAGCGCCGCAATCCCGCTTCGGCGCCGACGCGGCTCACCAGCACGATCTCGCCGCCGGGTTTCAGCACCCGGGCGAACTCGTCGAGCGTGGCTTCCGGATTCGGCACCGTCGTGATGACGTATTGGGCAACGACCACGTCGAACGAGTCATCGGGAAAGGACAGATGCTCGGCATCCATGACCCACAGGCCTTCGACGTTGGTCAGCCTTAGTTCGTCGACGCGTTCCTGTGCCTTGCGCAGCATCGGCGCAGAAATGTCAACGCCGCAAAGCCGACACCCCTTCGAATAATGCGGCAATGAGATTCCGGTACCGACGCCGACTTCGAGAATGCGTCCGCCGATGCGCTCCGCTGCGGCAATGGCAGCCTGACGGCCGCGCTCGAACACCGCGCCGAAGACCAAGTCGTAAACAGGCGCCCACCGCGCATAGGCTTTGGTGACCATCTGATGGTCTAAATCCGTGTCAGACAGAGTGCTCATGCGTGATCCTTGTGTTGCAACCCGGCACCAGTGTTTGCTCGGCCGCGGGAGGCCCGACCTCGGCGATTGGCATGGCGGTCTCGGATTCGACAGCGGCGCCGAGAGCGATCTTCCGCGCATGACCGATGAATTGCCGCGCGCTGTTCTCCCAGGAATAGCGCAGCGCGAATTCCCGGCACGATTCGCGGGAAATCCAGAGCGCCTGCATGCAGGCGACGCGAAGATCCTCATTCAAGACGCCGATTGGGTGATTGCCGATGACGTCCTTCGGGCCGGTCACCGGGAAGGCGGCGATCGGGACGCCGCTGGCGAGCGCTTCCAGTTGCACCACTCCGAACGTGTCGGTGCGGCTCGGAAACACGAAAACATCGGCCGCGGCGAGATGCGCCGCAAGGATGCCGTTGTCCAATTGACCGAGGAATTTCGTCCCCGGAAAACGCCGCTTCAGCTCACCCTCCTGGGGCCCGGCGCCAATAACGACCTTGCAGCCCGGCAGATCGAGGGAGAGGAATGCGGGCAGATTTTTTTCGACGGCGACCCGCCCTACTGTCATGAAGATTGGGCGTGGAAAATCGAGATCGATGGCCCGATCCGGCCGAAACAGATCGATATCGACACCGCGGGTCCACATACCGAGATTGCCAAAGCCGCGCTCGGAAAGCTCGGCCATCAGCGAAGGCGTCGCCACCATCGTGACTGCTGCCGCGGCATGGAAGCGCCGCAACGCGTTGTAGATCCACTGCTGCGGGATCGGCGAACGCGCCGAGATATATTCCGGAAACCGCGTCGTATAGCTGGTCGTGAACGGCCAGCTATTTCTGATGCAGTAAGCCCGCACAGCGTGACCGATCGGTCCCTCGGTCGCGATGTGAATTGCATCCGGCCTCGCCGCTTCGATACGTTCGGCGATGCGTTTGCGCCGCGGCATGGCGAGCCGCAGCCCTGGGTACGTCGGCACCGGAAACGTCCAAAACCCGTCCGGCGACAGGAAATCGATCTCGACGCCAAGCTTGGCCGCGGCGCGCGCCAATGAGCCCAGAGTCCGCACCACGCCGTTGACTTGCGGACGCCAAGCATCCGTCGCGACCAAGACTTTCATCGCTAGGCTTTCGGCCCGCATTTCGCGGCCGCCATGTCTTCGAATTGTGCATTTTCGAATCGCATGGGTTGAGAATTACGATTTCATATCTCATTCGTGTGACGGTCACGAAGTGCGCCCGGTGCATCGGGTTCCAGGCGTAACAATGCTGTTACAAAGTAGTGGGACTTTGCCACCGCGATTCGTTCGGCGGAGCTGATTTGGCCCTGGCAGCATCGTTTCCCTTTACGCAGACGATCGTCCGCGGCGTCGGCCGGAACAAGATCAGTCTTGCGATCAGCTTCGTAATCGTCGGCATCGCCATCGCTACGCTCTATCACCTGTTGCGCGGGATCGACGTTGATAAGGTCGTCATCGCGCTCAAGGCGCAGCCGCCGTTGCGTATTCTGATTGCAGCGGCATTGGTAGTCGCCGGATACGCCAATCTCATCTGCTACGACCTGTTTGCGCTGCACACGATTGGCAAGCACAAAATTCCGCTGCGCGTTGCCGCCTTTGCGAGCTTCACGAGCTATACGATCGGCCACTCGCTCGGAGCCGCGACCTTGACCTGCGGATTGGTGCGGTTTCGCGTTTACTCATTTTGGGATCTCACCGCCGTCGACATCGCCAAGATCGCCTTCGTCACCGGCATGACGTTCTGGTTGGGTAATGTATTCGTGCTCGGCGGTGCGGTGGCCCATGCGCCTGCCGCTCTTTCGGTGGTCGATCACCTGCCTCCTTGGATCAACCGCCTGATTGGGCTGTCGGGTTTAGTCGCGATCGCCTGCTACCTGATCTGGCTCGTAGCGCGGCCGCGCGTCGTCGGCCACTCCAATTGGCGCATCGCCCTGCCCCGTCTGCGGGGCACACTTTTGCAGATCGGTATCGGCACGGTCGACCGCTGCTTGGCGTCGCTTTCGATCTTCATGCTGCTCCCGGACAGCCCCAGTGTCGGTTTCTCGACGGTCGTCGTCGTTTTCGTGCTCGCCACGCTGCTCGGCGCGGTCAGTCACACGCCGGGCAGCCTCGGCGTCGTTGAAGCAGCGATACTCATCGGTCTGCCGCAATATCAACGCGAGGACCTGCTCGCCACGCTTCTGACCTTCCGCGTCCTCGATTTCTTCCTTCCGCTACTGCTCGCCACGTTGATGTTCGGGCTGCGCGAGTTGCGCCTTCTGGCGCGACGCACGCAAAGCCGCCGCACCGGAACTCCCATAATCTTGTAAGGCCAATGCCCTCACGTTAAGGTCGCTGCCGGTCGAGTTGGGGCTGACGGTGGCGAGTGAGATTATGGCTCCAACAGAGCGGCTGAGGCGATCGCGGAGATGGGGTAAAGGCCTTTTTGCAACGGCAATTCCACTGGCCACAGTTCCGGTAGCGATGGCATTCATTGCCGGATTGGCGCACCCGGCTCTGGCCGAAACGATCGAAGCGGCACTCGCCAGAGCTTACGAGAACAACCCGCAGCTTAATGTCCAGCGCGCCATCGTCCGCCAAACCGACGAGAGCGTACCGGAGGCGCTGTCCGGCTACCGTCCGACGGTCACAGCCAACGCGAGCGTCGGCCGACAATATACCAACATCCACCAGACCATCCCGCCGACGCCGCCGATCATCCCCAATGGGGCGGCATTCTCGGCCAAGGGACTGACGACGCCGTATTCCGTCGGCGCCACCGCTTCGCAGACTTTCTTCAATGGCGAGCGAACCGCCAACAGCGTGCGGCAAGCGGAAAGCAAGATATCCGCCGCGCGTGAGACGCTTCGCGTGATGGAGCAATCCGTGCTGTTGGCCGCGGCGAGCGTCTATATGGACGTCTCTCGCGACAGCGCGAACCTCGAAGTCCAGCAGAACAATGTCCGTGTCCTGCAGCGAACGCTGCAGGACACCCGCAACCGCTTCGCCGCCGGCCAAGTGACCGACACCGACGTCGCGCAATCGGAGGCGCAATTGGCGGCCGGCGAGGCCACCATGCACGCCGCCGAGTCGACGCTGATGACGACACGCGCAAATTACCGGCGTATCATCGGCGTCGAGCCGGACAACCTCGCACCAGCTTCGCCCGTCGACAAGCTCGCCCCGTCGACGCTCACCGCTGCAATTGCGGCCGGGACAGCGCAAAACCCCAACGTGCTCGGAGCGCTGTACGGCGTCAATGTCGCGCAACTGCAAGTCAAAATCGCGGAGGGTGCCTTGTGGCCTACCCTGACCGGCCAATACAACGTCCAACAGCAGATTTTTCCGACGATCACAACGCCGCGATCATTCACCGATACGGTGAGTCTGAACCTTTCGGTTCCGCTCTACCAAGGCGGAGCTGAATACGCCACTATTCGTTCGAACAAGGAAAATGTCGACCAGCAACGGCTCAATGTTGATCAGGTGCGCGATCAAACCCGCGCCGATGTCGTTCAGGCCTGGGGACAGTTGCAGGCGGCGAAGGCGCAAATCCAAGCCGCCGAACGCCAGAATGATGCAGCCGCTCGTGCGCTGACCGGAGTTCGGAACGAAGCCATGGCCGGCCAACGCACAACGCAGGATGTGCTCAACGCCGAGCAGGCTTTGGTCAATGCACGCCAAAATCTCATCGTCGCGCAGCACGACCGTGTGGTCGCCTCGTACAGCCTGTTGGCGGCGGTGGGCCGGCTTTCCGCGGAGGAATTGAGACTTCCGGTTTCGATCTACGATCCCATGGTGCACTATCAGCAGGTGCGGGACTCTTGGTTCGGTCTGCGTACGCCCAGCGGGCGATGATCATTTCTTTGCTGCCAGACGCGCCGCCAGCCAATAGGCCGCGATAACGAGCTTTGAATCCTCAATCTGATTTCTTGCAAGCCGATCGTACAATTCATCGACAGGTATCTGCAAAACCCTGACGTCCTCATGGCCTGTTCCGCCCCCCTTGCCTGGTCGCGCCGCTTCGTTGACTTCCGCGAAATAGAGAAAGATTCGCTCCGACGAGCCGCCGGGAGAAGAAAATACACTGCAGATCAGCTCGAGGTCTTTGATCCGATAGCCGGTCTCCTCCAATGTTTCACGCACGGCTGCCCCCTCGTCGGTCTCGCTTGCGCCGATCATGCCCGCCACCACCTCGGTGATCCAGCCGTCCGTGGTCGCTGGACGGTCGCGGCGGCGCCCGATCAGGACCGGCGCCCTGAATTGCTCGACCAGGACCACCGAATGGGCCGCGATGTTGAACAGCAGCACGGCGATGGCGTCGCCGCGTTCGAAGACCAGTCGCCGCTGGTCGGGGCTCATCGTGCCGTCATGTTGCTCGTGCGAGACCGTCACTTCGTCGATTTTGAAGAAATCGCGGAACAAGCGCCTTTGGCTGCGGATCTCAACGCGACGGGCGTCCTGCATCGTCTCCTCTGCCGCTGGTGGCAAACGCAAGACCCTATCACGGCCGGAACCCGGACCGCGAATACTTGTCTCTATATTTCTCGCGCCGGGCGCACGTCCGAAGCGCAAGCGCGTTCGATCATCGGCACAGTGCAAATGCAAAGCCAAAGAGCCCATCGGCGGACGCGGCTATCAGAGCTCCAGTCATCTCGATAACAATTGGTTATCGTAGCGATAAAAACGCTACGCCGCCTTAGTGATGGCGCCGCCGGCTTGGTTATCAACGATCACCGGAGTGTGGAACCAGCTAATCTCTGGCTCTGAGCCATAGAGCTGTTTCACTCTCGCCTTCCATTCGCCGTTGTAGACCGCTTCAGCGGCGGCGCGCGTCTCCCACAGATAAACACCGCCCGCGCGACGACCGTCTTCGCTGCGTAAATAATATTTGCGTATGAGTCCGCGCAGGCCCTGGTATTTCGGCGCGGTCGACTCGAAGGCGCGTGCCGCCTCCTCCAGGTTGATGGGCTTCGGGAGTGAAAATTGGACAATGGCGGTGATCACGAGCGGCCTCCCTGAGGGTTGTTAGCTGCAGACATTGAGAATCCTCGGTTGGAGTTCAACCTTTGGTACAAATGATATCGAGCTTCTCGAAGAATGCCAAATCCCCGATCGTCAAAGTCAATTGGCGCTCCGGTTCAGGATTTTGGAGCGCGCGACTTGGCACGAGCTTTCAGTCAGGAACGCCTCCAATAGCGATTCGGCGAATTCCGCTTCCACCGCGTCGCAATCGTATGCGAGTTCGGCACGCACAGCCCTGTTGTCGAGCCGAATGGAAAGACGGACGTCGTTCTCGATTGCGTTAATTTCGTTGCCTGGATAGGCGATGAGCGTTCCAAATCGGCGCCCCCTTCGCGACGAGGTGAGCAACGACGGATGCCAAAATGTCTCATTGAAACAACAGAAGCCGAATTGGGCGGGACTAATATTTTCGGCTCGCCAATCGCCCGCAAAGATTTCCTCGCAGACCGCCAAGTCGAAGACCGCATGCGTTTTGATATGCTGCAACTCGCGGGCAAGACGCTCCGTCAAAATCTGAGACGAGCGGAGCGCCGGCAGGCGACAGACGACAGGTACCGTTGTCGCAACCGGTCCGATAGCCTCGCCGGTCGCTCCGTGCTCCCGGCCATGGAGATCGCAAGCGATGATGAATTCGCCGACGCCTGTCAGCGTCCCGAGCGCCCGAGCGAAATTCGCGAGCATATCGCTTTCGCTGCTTGCGGCCGTGCGGCGAAATTCGGCGTGCAGACGGGCGGTCGGGCCGCGGTTCAACCCGAAACCGGCCGGGGCAAGCGCGCGGGCTCGCCTGGGAAAGTAAGCCGCTGGCGGCGCACTCTTGAGCATTTCAGCCCAGAACGCCGCATGCGCCACTCGTTCGGGACCGTTCAAGCGGGCGAGTTCGTCGCGGCGTACCGTCGGCCACGTGATGGCCAGCGGTTTGCGCCGGATCGGTACCTCACCGAGCCTCTGGAGAAGGTCCTCCATCAGCAGCGCGGCAGCCCATTGATCAAGACAAGCGCGCGAAGCGCGAAGCGCGATTTGCGTGCCAGCATTGGAATGCGCGCAGACAAGGCGGATGCTTTCACCGTCGGCCAGCGCGCAGTCGGCCGCCCCTGCGAAATCCGACGCTGAAGCAGGCCGACAGGACCAGTCCTCTTGCGCTGGCTGCTGCGTGATGCCTGGTAAAGCTCGCAAGACCGCATGCTGTTGCCTAAGCAGCTTCCAGTTTCTTTCGATCATCACATCGCCGATGACTCGATCCAGTGTGACGATGAAAGCCACCTCGAGCGCCCGCCGGCCGTGGTCCGATGTCATCCGCGCCGCGCGCATAGCAATAGCCCGGCGTTCACGCGGTAGCAGGGTTGCTGCAGACTCGGGACCAGATGCAGGTGGCGCGGATGGCTCGGCCGACGGGGTGCCGGTGTCGGTGCGGGCTGCGCCTTCGACCAGCGCGCACACCAAATCGGCGAGCGCCTCGATCGTCGCTGCCTCCATGAATCGCGCGAGCGGTATTGCTGTCCCGCTAGCGGTCTCGATCCGGTTTCGCAATTCGAAGATCGAGAGCGAATCGAGCCCCAGGTCGCCGAGCGGCTCGCGTATCCCAATCCGTTCCGGCTCGAGCCGGAGAACGGCGGCAACCTCCTCGCAGACAACGTCAATAGCAACGACTTTACGCGTGGACGCCTCTATTTGAGCCAAGTTCGCGGCGGTCCTCGCCTGCTCGGCCGGCTCGCCCACGAGTGCATCAAGGCGCCGTGATGCAGCGATGGCAGCTTCGCTTGCCTTCAGTCGTTTCCAGTCGGCCGCTGCGTAGGTGGTCACAGCCGCCTTGCTCGACAATGCCCTTGCAATGGCGCGGAGCGCGCCCTCATTGCTGATCGGCAGCCACCCGGCGCTTTGCAGATAATTTTTCGTCGCGGGGCTGCGGGCGACATGGCCCGCGTCGCCAAGCATGCCGAGATTGACGCAAAATCCCGGAATGCCGCGCGATCTTTGCGCGTTTGCAAGGCCATCGAGAAAGGCATTTGCCGCCGCGTAATTGATCTGGCCCCGCCAGCCAAGGACCTGCGCCAGCGAAGAGATCGAGATGAAGAAATCAAGCTTGGCCCCTGTCGCAGTCACGGCCTGGGTCAGGTTAAGGCCGCCACCGACCTTGGTGGCCAGAACAGATTCGATTTTGTCCCAGTTCATCTGTTCGAGTGCGGCGTCCGCATAGGTGACGGCGGCGTGAACCACTCCCTTGAGCGGTTTCGGCCCCGCAGCAAGCGCACGAATTGTCGCCTCGACCCGGCAAGCCTCTGTCACGTCGAGCGCCAGGGTGGCGACGTCGGCACCGCGCTCCTTAAGCTGCTCGATGGTGTCGTGCACGTCGCTGCGCGCCACGCCGGAACGAGACGCTAAGACAACACGACCGGCGCCCGCCTCAAGCAGACGTTGCCCGATGGCGAAGCCGAACCCGGAAAGCCCGCCCGTCACCAGATAAGTCCCTTGCGGGTCGACCGGGAAATCGGAGTTGCGGGCTTGGCGCAAGCTCAGATGGGGATCGCGCAAATCGAGCGCGATCTTGCCGATGTGCTGCGCATCCGAGAAATAGCGGAATGCTTCGGCCACTTGGCCGGCCGGAAAGACGGTCACGGGCGGCGGCGGAATTTCGCCCGCCGCAAACAGGTCCAATAGTTCGGCCATCATCGTTCGCGCGAGAGCGGGACGTTCGTCGGTCAGCGCGGCAACGTCGACAACATGCAGTGAAATGTTGCGGCGTAGCGCCCTCAAGCCGATGGCGCGGTCATCGTAAACATCGCGCTTTCCGAGCTCGACAAAGCGGCCGTAAGGCGCAAGACAGGCGAGCCCCTTGTCGATGAACGGCCCGTGTAAGGCATTGAGGACCAGATCGACCCCTTTGCCGCCGGTCAGGCGCAGCACCTCATCGGAAAACCCGAGTGAATGCGAATCCATCACGTGCTGCACGCCCAGCGACCTAAGGAACTCCCGCTTCTCGCGGCTGCCGGCCGTGGCGTAGACCTCAGCGCCAAGCCGCTTGGCCAGCGTGACTGCGGCGACGCCGAGACCGCCGGCGCCGGAGTGAACCAGAACCTTCTCGCCCGGCAAGACGCGGCCCAGGTGCCCGAGTGCGTAATGAGCCGTGAGATAAGCCGACGATACGCTGGCAGCCTGGATATCGCTAAGCCCCGCGGGTGCCGGGTAAACGTGTTGTGCCGGAAGCGTCAAATAGCGGCACAAGGCGCCGCGCGTCATGCCGAGCACGCGCGCGGACGGTCTTGCATCGACGCCTTCGCCGGCTGCATCAATAATGCCGCAAAATTCCAAGCCGAGCGCACCTCCGGCGTCGCCGCTTTCCGCCTCCTTCGAAAGCATTCCTGCGGCCGCCATCACATCGCGGAAATTCAGACCTGCAGCGTCGACACGCACGCGTACTTCGCCGGGCCCCGGCGCAATCTTCTTTTCTTCCTGCCAGAATAAAGCATCGAGGGTCCGCGAGCCCTCCTGTCGCAATACGAAATTGCCATCGGCCGGCGGCTTGCGGGCGTGCGGCGTCTCATCGGTGGGCAGTGCCTTTAAGCGCGAAGCAAAAATTCTGCCGTTCCGGACAATGAGCTCGCGCGTGTCGCCCGCTTTCGACAAGATGCGCGGCCAGTCTGCCTGCATGAGGGTCGCGCGATCGAAATCGACGAGGCGGAATGCGATGCCCGGACACTCGATGGCCAGCGTGCGTGCCGCGCCGATAAGCGCGCTTTGCGCAAGACCGCCGGAGTCAATGGCGTTGCCGAAGCCCGCGCTGCGCGCGTTACGCGTCAGTAGCCAGACCGTGGTATCCTCTCGTGCGCGCCCTTTGAGGCACGCCAGGATTTGGCCGAACGCGACCAGCCGCGTCACTTCTCTGGTGATAGCCTCGGCGGCCGGCCAGTCCTCAGTCTCGGGCAAGTCGAGCGGCCTCGCATAGACGATGTTGGCTGTTTGCGCTCCGGCGGCGCTCGCTATTTCGACTCGCTGCGCGATAGCATCCGGTTCCGTTTCAACCGCGCTGGAGTGGTCGCCGGCCGCCACAACGCGAAAGAGCGCATCACCACGCTCGCCGCCGGGTAACGCCAGCACGAACCAACCGGTGCTCGTTCGCGCCGGCACGGGGGACAGTTCGAGAAACTCTTCCGCGATATAAGCAGACGTCTGCCGGCCCGTTTCAGCGCGGCGCATGCCGATTGCAGTGGCATGCAGGCCTGCGATCTGCAGGCATGGTCGTCCCCCGCTATCGGCGATCGAGAGCTCGAATTCGGCGCGGCCCTCTCGCGCCGTCAAACGGCTCGCGGCACCCACGTGCACCGATCGCCCGATCGGCGCGGCGACCAGGATCCGGTCGATGCGCTCAGGGAGAAACGGCCCGCCCGCATCATCCTTGAGCATGGCGATGATCGCCTGCAAGCAGGAGTCGAGCAGACGAATGCCGAGCGGGCCGTCATCGATAGCGCTCTCCGACGGCAACGCGACCTCGGCACTAAGCGCGTTCTCGCCGGACGTAATGCGGCGCAGCCCCTGAAAGGCCGGTCCGAACCCGTAACCCTTTTCGGCTGCCATTTGATAGAAGTCGGCAACATCAACGGCGTTCGATGCTTCAGCGACGTGGGGCGCTCCCGATAATTTGAAATCGTGGCCGCGCGCGAACAGCCGCGCTTGCGCGCGCAAGGTCCACTGCTCGTTGCCATTCTTGTGGCGGCTCCAGATGCGGATGCGCGAGCGCTCCGCGTCGAACTCCGTGCGCAGGGCCACGCGGTCGTCAACCGCAAGAAACAGAGCCTCCGGCAGCCACACATCGGAGAGTTCAACCGCCTGCGCGCCGAATACATCTGCGGCCGCGGCATGCATGATCGCGATCATGGCGGCACCCGGCAGCACGCACGAGCCCATGATCCGGTGGTCGCCGAGCACCGGAAACTCCGCGAGCGAGATCGCGCTCGACCAGCTATGGCCGGGTCCGGCTTCGCGATGTCCGAGCAATGGATGGGGGCTGTTGGAGAAGAACGCGCGTTTGGCTTCTTCCGGTGCCTTCCACAACGGTTGTTCGAGCCAAGGCATCGGCGGCAACGCAATACGTTCGCCCTCCGCCCCGAACGAGGCGGTCCACGCGACCGTTCGGCCCGCTACATAGATTTCGGCCAGTGCCTGGTTGAACGAATCGAAGTTGTTCTGCTCGCGGTGCAGCGTCGTCACCGCGACGACCTCGCGGCTCTTCGCCGCCGCGCAGGCGGCGGTCGGGCTCGACAGTGTGCGCGAAGGCCCCAGCTCGACGAAATACTCGGCACCGAGATCCAGCGCGCAATCCACCGCGCGGTCGAAGCGGACCGGATGGCGCAGGTTGCGCCACCAATAGTCCGTGTCGAAGCGCGTCTCCGGCACGCCAGTCACCGTCGAGACGACCGGAATCCGCGGCGTCCGCCAGGGTCGGTCTCCCACTGCCCGCTGGAAGATCTCCTTGCCCGGCTCAAGCCAGCTCGAATGCCAGGCGAAATCCAGTTCAAGCTGAACGGCGAGAATATTCGGATCGTAAT
>DATJBH010000072.1:0-3538 GCA_035515455.1 Xanthobacteraceae bacterium | reverse complement strand
GAGGCGAAATGAATAAAAAAGCTGCTCTTGGTCCCGATTGAGCTGCCCCATCATCGTCCGCCTCCGTCCTCGATCACCTCATCGCCGGTGAATCATGGTCCGTGGCAAACATCAACTGACTTCTGCAACAAAATCGGCCCTAAGCGGACATTCCGTAACTGCGGTCTGATGTCTGCTTTCGCGGGTGAAGCAGCATTGACCAACCGCCAACTAAACTCGATTTATGAGTACACGCCTCAGTTACACGTGCTGCCCGCCGTTGATGTGGATCTCGGCGCCGTTCACGTAGGACGCGGTGTCGGTGCACAAGACATAGATGATCTTCGCCACCTCGTCGGGCGTGCCGAGCCGGTGCATCGGAATGTGCTCGACGATCTTCTCGGTGCCCGGTGACAGCATGGCGGTGTCGATCTCGCCCGGCGCGATGGCGTTGACGCGCACGCCGCGCGCGCCGAAATCGGCCGCCATTTCGCGCGTCAGCGCGGCGAGCGCCGCCTTGGACGTGCCGTAGGCGGCGCCGGCGAACGGATGTACGCGCGAGCCCGCGATCGAAGTCACGTTGACCACCGAGCCCTTGGCCGCTTGCAGTTCGTCGAGCAGCCCCCGCGCCAGCATGATCGGCGCGAAGAAATTCACCTGGAACACGTGGTGCCAGTCGTCGCGCGAGGTTTCGATGGAGCCGAGCCGCGCGCCACCGGCCGCCTTGGGCGAGATCGCGGCGTTGTTGACCAGCGCGTGGAGCTCGCCGTCGAGCCGCCGCTTGGTCTCGGTGATTGCGGCTTCGGTATTTTCAGGATCGGCGAGGTCGACTTGAATGTGATCCTCCGGCCCCGCCTCCCACGGACAATTTTCCGGAAACGGGTGGCGCGAGCAGGTGATGACGCGCCAGCCGGCGGCGGAAAAGCGCTTCACGGTGGCATGGCCGATGCCGCGGCTGGCTCCGGTGAGGAGGAGCGTGCGGCGCGGCTGATTGCTGGTTGGCATCAATTTTTCCAATCGAAATGATCTAAGGGTAGAGTCTCGTTTTGCGCCACGGCGCGTCGGCGGCCTCGCGCGTAAAGACGATGCGATCGTGCAGCCGGAACTGCCGCTCCTGCCAGAACTCGATCGCGGACGGCACCACGCGGTAGCCGACCCAGTAGGGCGGCCGCGGCACGGTGCCAATGGCATATTTCGCGGTAAAGCGCGCAATCGCCTTTTCGAAGGCGAGCCGGCTTTCCAGCGCCGAGGATTGCTTCGAGGCCCAGGCGCCGATCTGCGCCATGCGCGAGCGCGTGGCGAAATAGGCGTCGGCTTCGGCGTCGGAGACCGCCTCGACATGCCCGCGCAGCCGCACCTGGCGCGCCAGCGCCTTCCAGTAGAACGTCAACGCCGCTTGCGGTCTGGCGGCAAGCTCGTGGCCCTTGGCGCTGTCGGCGTTCGAGTAAAATACGAAGCCGCGCGCATCGAAGGCTTTCAGGAGCACCATGCGCGCATTGGGCCGCCCCTCGGCATCGACGGTGGCGAGCGTCATCGCTTCGGGATTGACCGGCTCGGCGCGCTTGGCCTCGGCAAACCATGCGTCGAACAGGCGCAACGGCTCGTCGGCCGCGGTGAAGTCACCGCCCGTTAACCCTGCCGGGTGTTCTATGGACGCCGCGTCGGACATTCTCGGAGTACCCAGTGCTCGCGTGCGGCGATCGGGAAGCGTGCCGCCGGTCTCAATATAATGGAACGGCGGGCTTGCGCCTATGTCGGCGGTTGCCGGGAGTTGCGCTCATCGCGGTAATCGTGTGCGCGCTCGCCGTTTCCGGCTGCTCGTATCGGCTGGCCTCGCTGGTTGCGCAGGACGATTCGATGCCGACCGGCTCGCTCGCAAAACCGGCCGACCGCGCGCTTGCCATACCCGTTCGCTCCGGCGCGGAAGAAACAGACCTCGCTTATGCACGCGCCGCCGCCTCGAGCGTACTCGCCAGCGGCGGCAAGGACGCCAGCGTGCCGTGGCGAAATCCGCAGAGCGGCGCCAGCGGCAATATCACGCCGCTGGACACCTCCTACAGCGAAGACGGCCATCCGTGCCGGGATTTTCTCGCCAGCTACCTGCATGGGCCGGCGCAGGATTGGCTGCAAGGGGCCGGCTGCCGCAGTTCGAGCGGGGCCTGGGAAGTGACGCGGCTGACGCCGCTCAAACCGAGCTGAAGCGGGCTATCATCGTTCAAAGTTCGAGCCGATTCGCTTGTTACATTGCGTGACAAGCGATTTATTCCCACATTGTAGGCACTGGGAACCAGGTGGGCAGGCGGGGCCGGCCCGAAAATCGAGACGGAGTTCGGCAGGGATGCGTGATCCCTATGAGGTCTTGGGCATCGATCGCAAGGCGAGCGCGGGCGATATCAAGAGCGCCTATCGCAAGCTCGCGAAGAAATTGCATCCCGACGCCAACAAGAACGATCCGAAAGCGGCGACGCGCTTTGCCGAGCTCAATGCCGCCAATGAGTTGCTGGCCGACGAAGACAAACGCAAGGCGTTTGATCGCGGCGAGATCGATGCCGAGGGCAAGCCGCGCTTCCAGGGATTCGGCGGCGGATTCGGCGGCGGCGGCCCGCGGCCGGGTGCCGGTGCCGGTTTCGGTCCCGACGTCAATTTCGAGAACTTCAATTTCGGTCCGGAGGGGTTCACCCGCGCCACGCGGCGCGGTCGCGGCGGGGGTGGCGGAGGCGGCGGCTTCGGCGGCTTTGAAGATATTCTCAAGGAAGCCTTCGGCCGTGGCGCCCGCGGCGGCGGCGCCGGCGCCGGAGCCAATTTTGAGCCGGAGGATTTCGGCGTCGGCGCCGACATGCACGCCGAAATGTCGGTGTCGCTGCCGGAGGCCGCCAATGGATCGACGCAGCGCCTGCATTTGCCGAACGGCAAGGACGTCGACGTCAAAATCCCCGCCGGCATCACCAGCGGCCAGCAGATCCGGCTCAAGGGTCAGGGCATGCCCGGCCAACACGGCGCCGGAGACTTGCTGATCACCGTGTCGATCGCGCCGCATCCCATGTTCACGCTGGAGGGCGCGGACGTGCGGCTCGAATTGCCGATCACGCTTTATGAAGCGGCGCTCGGCGCCAAGGTGCGCGTGCCGACGCTCGACAAGCCGGTCGAGATCACGATCCCGCCCTGGACGTCGAGCGGGCGAACCTTCCGCCTCAAGGGCAAGGGTTTTCCCGCGAAAGCGCGCCGTGGCGATCTTCTTGCCACCGTCCGCATCGCCCTTCCCGAGCAGAGCGATGCCGAACTCGACGCGCTGATGAAAAAGTGGCGGACGGACAAGCCCTACGACCCGCGCAAGGATATGTGAGTTCTTGGCTTGGTCCGTCCCCGTGGCCGGCGCATTTGTAAATCACCGCCGATCACCTGGATCATGTCCGCTTTGCCCGGATTCTGTTGCAAAACTCTTGTTGAGACGATCGACGACCCGTGATTCCGTCGATGAGCGATGATTCGCGGAGGCGGCGCATGATGGGTCGTCGGGGCGTCGGGCAAGGTCAATTCTTTTATTCGTTTGAGCTGGACA
>DATJBH010000071.1:0-9247 GCA_035515455.1 Xanthobacteraceae bacterium | reverse complement strand
GAGGCGAAATGAATAAAAAAGCTGCTCTTGGTCCCGATTGAGCTGCCCCATCATCGTCCGCCTCCGTCCTCGATCACCTCATCGCCGGTGAATCATGGTCCGTGGCAAACATCAACTGACTTCTGCAACAAAATCGGCCCTGAACCGAACTCCCGAGAGGTATTTGCTCGGCCGGTCGGCGTGTACAACGTCGAAGGCTATTTCGAGAAAAACGCTTACAATGCCTACTCGCTGAACAATGTTACCGCGAAGAAAGACCCGGATGGCGCAGTCGCCATGCAATTCGGGGGCTGCGACGGAAAAATTCCGAACTGCTTACCGATCATGTCGGGCTGGAACTACCTTTCCTTGTTCATCGGCACCCCCGCCGTGAGCCTTATCTGATGCCAGGCGGACCGCCAATATCCCAGCCCATTTTTGACTGCGGCGCCCAGCTGATACTTTCGTTATTGGCCCATCGCGACGTTTCGTGGCGATGAACAATTCGGTCGCTTTCGGAACGAAGCGGACATTCAGCGAACCGCGCTTAAAGAACCGAATTGATGAATCCGCACCCTCGATTGACGGTCGATCAATTCACGCCGGCTCGCCGGCCGCGTTCTTGTCGAGATCGACGCAAATATCGCCGTTTTGCAGCAGCACCTTATAGGTGCGTAGCGGCACCGCGCAGGGCGGCGCGGTCACCTCACCCGTCTTCACGTTGAAGGCGCCGAAATGCACGCAGCATTCGATCACGTCGCCTTCGAGCATGCCGTCGGCGAGGCTGGCCGAGGCATGGGTGCACTCATCGTCGGTGACGTAAAAGGCGCCGCCGATATTGTAGACCGCGAGCCGGGTGTCGCCGACCTCGAACGCCTTCACGCTCTCCGGCGCGACGTCGGCTTGCGCGCAAACCCGAACGATATTTTCCGCCATATTGCCGGCCACGCTACGAGACATGGCCCTCCCCTTTTCGCGCCTGTTATATAGTCGTTTCCTGTAACCGGGAAAACACGAGGGTGGAAGCGCAATGCAGGTTCTGGTGATCGGCGCCGGCGTGGTCGGGCTCGCCATCGCGCGCGCCGCGGCGCTTGCCGGCCACGACGTAACCGTGGCCGAGGCGACCGGCGGCATCGCCAACGGCGTCTCCTCGCGCAACAGCGAAGTGATCCATGCCGGCCTCTATTATCCGACCCACACCTTGCGCGCGATCCACTGCGTGCGCGGCCGGCGCATGCTCTACGACTTCTGCGCCACGCACGGCGTGCCGCACCGCAAATGCGGCAAGCTCGTCGTCGCCACCAACGAGGCGGAACTGGCCAAGGTCGAAACCATCCTGGCGCAAGCGGAGAAGAACGGCGTCGAGGGCGTCGAGATGATCGGCGGCAACGCCGCCCGCGCCATGGAGGCGGAATTGTTCTGCATCGGCGCGCTGTGGTCGCCGGAAACCGGCATCATCGACAGCCACGCTTATATGCGCGCGCTGTGGGGTGAGCTGGAAGACCGCGGCGGCATGATCGCCTTCGAGACGCCGGTCGAGCGGATGAGCTTCAAGGCGGGCCAATGGCATGTGCAGTTCGGCGGCCGCGACGCCGGCACCGTGGCGTTCGATGCCGCGATCAACGCCGCCGGGCTCGGCGCACAAAATCTCGCCCGCCATATCGAGGGCTATCCGGCGGAGAAGGTGCCGCGGCTCGTGCTCGGCAAGGGCAATTATTTCGGCTTCGCCGGGCGGCCGGTGTTTTCGCGGCTGATCTATCCGACGCCGATCGACGGCGGCCTCGGCGTGCATGTGACGCTCGACCTCGCCGGCCGCATGCGGTTCGGACCCGACGTCGAGTGGATCAAGGAAGAGAACTACGCCGTCGACCCGCGCCGCGCGGAAAGCTTTTATGCCCGCATCCGCACCTATTGGCCGGGGCTGCCCGACGGTTCGCTGGTGCCGGATTATGCCGGCATCCGGCCGAAGCTCTCCGGGCCGGGCGAAGGCCAAGCCGACTTTCTGATCGCAGGCCCCGCCGACCACGGCCTGCCGCGGCTCGTCAATCTGTTCGGCATCGAATCGCCGGGGCTGACGTCGTCGCTCTCGCTGGCTGAAGCGGTGGTGCAGTTGGTGGCGTGAGAGATTGGTCCGCAGTGCGGGCAATGTCAGGTTCGGAGCCAAAGCCGACTTGGCGCGCATGCCGGGCGACGTCCGCGTTTGACCGTGATCGGAAGTAAGGCGACTAAACTTGCTGCATGGCGAAGTCGCTTCAGTCCGCAGGTTTGACCGGCTACGATGCCGTGTTCAGGCCAGGGGCGAGGCATGAAGCGGCGGTCAAAAGCACGGGGCAAAACTGTAAAGGCGAAACGGCGCAGGGCGGCGCCGCCAAAACGCCGACATCGGCCCGCAGCTGGCCGCCGCTCGTCAACGGCCCGCAAGGAAACAGAAACCTTGCGGCTCACCCGCGAGCGCGACGAAGCGCTGGAGCGGCAAACTGCCACCGCCGAAGTCCTCGGGGCCTTGAGCCGGTCTGATTTCGACCTGCAAAGCGTTCTCGACACGCTCGTAAGCTCAGCTACGCGGCTTTGCCACGGTGACCACGGGCACATCTTTCTTCGGCAGGGTGAGTACTATCGACTGGAGTCCAGTTGCGGCTTCACAGCGGAATACGAGAAGTATCTCCGCGAAAATCCGATCTTGCCCGGCGATCCGAACCGACAGGGTATCGTCGCACGTGTCGCCGCTGAGGGCCGAATGGTGCATATCCCGGACGCTTTGGCCGACCCGAAATATACCTGGACCGGCGCGCAAAGGCGGGGCGGTTACCGAGCGATGTTGGGCGTTCCCATGTTACGGCAAAGAAGTCCCTTTGGCGTAATGTCAATTACTCGCTCCGCACCGACGCCGTTCAAGCAGTCCGAAATCGATTTGCTTGTGACCTTTGCCGCCCAAGCCGTGATCGCCATCGAGAATACGCGGCTGCTCAATGAATTGCGGCAAGCACTGGAGCAACAGACCGCAACCGCCGACGTGCTTCGCGTGATCAGTTCGTCTCCCGGAGAGTTAGAGCCGGTGTTCAACGCGATGATGGAAAATGCCACGCGCATTTGTGAAGCGAAGTTCGGCAACCTGTGGCTTCGTGAAGGCGATAAATTTCGCATCGCGTCGACCTATGGCGCTTCCGCAGAATATCGCGCCGCCGTACTCGGCGATCCGTTCCTCCAATCGGATCCTGCATCCGCCCTCATGCGTGCCGTCGCGAGGGGCGAGCCCTTTCAAATCGAAGACGTCTCCAAAGCACCGACGCATGGCTCGCGGCTGAGGGTGGCGACGATCGAGATAATGAAAGCGCGCAGTCTGATCGCAGTTCCGATGATTAAGGACGGTGAGGTCGGCGGGGTTATCGCCATTTATCGGCAGGAGGTTCGGCCATTCGACGATAGACAAATCGAGCTGCTGAAAAACTTTGCCGCCCAAGCCGTCATCGCCATTGAGAATGCGCGGCTGCTTAACGAATTGCGGCAACGCACCGATGACTTGTCGGAGTCCTTAGAGCAGCAAACGGCGACGTCCGAGGTGCTGCGTGTCATCAGCTCTTCACCCGCCGATTTGAAACCAGTATTCGAGGCGATCCTCGATAACGCCGTCCGCATCTGTAAGACCCACTTTGGGGTACTACTGCTGTTCGAGGGCGGGCGCATGCGTGTGGTCGCCATGAAAAACGCTCCGCCTGGGTTCGCGGAAATGCGGCAGCGCGACCCGTATATTCCGTTAGAAAAATCGATTCTCAGCGCTTTGGTTAGAACCAAGCGCCTGACGTACG
Source organism: Xanthobacteraceae bacterium (assembly GCA_035515455.1). Taxonomy (GTDB): domain Bacteria; phylum Pseudomonadota; class Alphaproteobacteria; order Rhizobiales; family Xanthobacteraceae; genus BOG-931. The sequence goes on along the minus strand of DATJBH010000071.1, from coordinate 5,462 downwards.
TCACCGATATTACGACCGAGGAGCCTTATGCCAGTTCTCCCTTGGCAAAAGTCGGCGGCGCGCGAACTGCGCTCGGCGTGCCTATGCTCAGAGAGGACGACCTGATTGGGGCGATCGCTTTTTACCGGCAGAAAGTAGAGCCGTTCTCCGAAAAGCAGATTGCACTGTTGCAAAACTTTGCCGCGCAGGCGGTCATCGCTATCGAGAACGCCCGGCTGCTCAACGAGCTACGCGAATCCCTGGAACGACAGACGGCGACTGCAGACGTGCTCAAGGTCATCAGCCGCTCGGCGTTCGATCTCAGGGTGGTCCTGGATACGCTGTTACGGTCGGCCGGCCGACTGTGCGAGGCTGATATGGGGGTCATCGCGCGGCGCCAAGATGACCGGTTTTATCGAACAGTGGCCTATGGTCTGCCCGACAATCTCGGCAAACTTATTGAGGATCAACCGGTGGAATTGAGCCGCGATAGCGGATCGGGACGCGCCTTGCTTGAGGGCAAGGTCATCCACATTGAGGATATCGAAGCGGATCCGGAATATACGCACGTATCGCGCGGCACCGGTGTTTCGTGCACTTCTCGGCGTTCCCATGTTGCGCGACGGTGTGCCAGTGGGTGTGATGACGCTCATGCGCAGGAGCGCAGTCCCCTTTGCCGATAAACAGATCGAGCTGGTATCGACATTCGCCGACCAAGCGGCGATCGCGATCGAGAACGTGCGCCTGTTCGAGGCCGAGCAGCAGCGAACGCAGGAACTGGCAAGTTCGCTTGAGGATTTGCGTACCGCGCAGGACCGCTTGGTTCAGACCCAAAAGCTGGCCTCCCTCGGTCAGCTGACCGCTGGCATCGCCCATGAGATCAAAAACCCGCTCAACTTTGTCAACAATTTCTCGGGACTGTCAGTCGAATTGCTCGATGAACTCCGGGAGGCGGTAGAGAGTGGGACATTCGACGACAACAGGCGCACAGAGATCGCTGAATTGACAGAGACCTTGCGCGGCAACCTCGACAAGATCGCGCAGCACGGCAAACGCGCCGACTCCATTGTCAAGAACATGCTGCTGCACTCACGCGAAGGCTCGGGCGAGCAAAGGGCAGTCGACATCAATACGATCGTCGAAGAGAGCCTAAACCTTGCCTATCACGGCGCTCGGGCGGAAAAGCAGGGCTTCAACATCACGTTAGAACGCTCCTTCGACCCTGATGCCGGGCAGGCGGATCTGTACCCCCAGGAGATCAGTCGGGCCCTGTTGAATTTCATCACCAATGGGTTCTATGCCGCGGCAAAGCGGCAGCGGGACATGGCGGATGGCTACGTGCCCACCTTGGCTGCGGCCACCAAAAACCTTGGCGACCGGGTGGAGATCAGGATTCGAGATAACGGCACCGGGATACCGCCGGAGGTGAAGGAAAAGATGTTCAATCCGTTCTTCACCACCAAGCCTGCCGGCGAGGGTACCGGCCTTGGCCTTTCCATCAGCCATGACATCATCGTCAAGCAACATTCCGGGTCTATCGAAGTCGACACCGAGCCCGGCCAGTTCACGGAATTCAGAATTATCCTGCCGCGAACGACAGCCTAGCTATTTGCGAAACTCGAAACAGGGGGATGGCGCGTGAACCCTCTTATTCTCGTGGTCGACGACGAGCCTGACGTGGAGATGCTGTTTCGTCAGCAATTCCGGCGCGATCTTCGTGCCGGACGATTTGTGATGGAGTTTGCCCAGTCGGCTCCAGCGGCATTGCAGCGCATTGGCGACGCGAAAGGCGTCTCACTGATACTGATTCTATCCGACATCAACATGCCCGGAATGACCGGCCTCGAACTGCTCCCCAAGGCCAAGGCGCTGCGGCCGGACGTTCCAGTCATTATGATCACCGCCTACGGCGATGCCGAGACCAAGCGCAAAGCGCTCGAGGGCGGAGCTGAAACCCTTCTCACCAAGCCAATCGATTTCGTGGCGCTCCGTGGCGAAATCGACACGCGGATCGAGCAGGCTGCCTGACGCCGCCACGGTTCAATCTCGCGCCATGACGCCGGCAATTTCGCGACCGGGACGCAGGACAAGATCGGCGCGCGCGGCTAAACCCTATCGCAGGAGCGCTACGACCGAGGCGGACAGCTTGCGGCGAACGTGGTAGGGTGTCGCCGTTCGCCTTCTGCCAGCCCCGGAGTCGGGCATGAAGCGAAGATCATTCATCGCACTTTTCGCGAGCGCGGCGATCGTGCCGGCCGCAATCGCGCAGGGCCAGGCGGCCGACCGCATTCGGCGCGTCGGCGCGTTACTGCCGTTCGACAATGAAAATGACGGCCCGGTGCGGACCCTCTGGCCGGCGTTTAAACAACGGCTTCGTGAACTTGGCTGGATCGAAAATCGCAACATCAAACTCGACGTGCGCTTCACGACGCAAAACCTGGACCGCATTCGCGCCGGCGCCGTCGACCTGGTCGCAAGCGCACCGGAGCTGATCGTAGTCTGGTCAAATCCCGGTCTGGCGGCGATGAAGCAGGCGACGGGGACCATCCCGATCGTGTTCGCGCTGGTAGGAGATCCCGTTGGAAGCGGCCTTGTAGCGACGCTGGCACGGCCGGGGGGCAACCTCACCGGCTTTCAGAATTTCGAGCCGGGAGTCGCCGGAAAATGGGTGGAGCTGTTGAAGGAGATTGCCCCGCAGCTTCACCGCGCAGGCATTCTCTATAATCAATCCATTGCTGCGAACGTCGATTTTGTGCACACCGCGCAGGCCATTGCCGGCGCGGCGGGGCTGGCGGTGGCGGGTGTAGAACTGCACAACACCGCCGACATCGAAGCTGTTATCGGGCAATTTGCAAAAGAACCGAACAGCGGCCTGGTCGTGACGCCAAATCCGCTCAACGCCAGAAACAGCGAGGCGATCATAAAGTTATGCGCCCGATTTCAGTCACCGGCGATCTACCCATTTCAGCTGGACGCCGAGAAAGGAGGTCTGATGTCCTATAGTTTTGATACAACCGAGCAGCAACGCGGCGCCGCGACCTATGTCGATCGCATTTTAAAAGGCGAGAAGCCCGCCAATCTGCCGGTGCAGGCTCCGACGAAGTATCAACTCGTGATCAACCTCAAGACGGCGAAGGCACTGGGCCTCGAGGTGCCGGTGAGCCTCCAGCAGATCGCCGATGAGGTCATCGAATAGAGCCCGCTTGCGGTATTCGCGCTTGGCGGACAGGCCGGCAATTGTGCCAGCAACGCCAAAGATAAATGTCTAGTTTCCGACTTATCGCCTATGTGCCGCGCATGTCGAGCGGTCTCCGTTCGGACGTTTGCGGGCTGCGCTCTACTGATTACGCAATTCATAACCTTCTGATTCCCATTTGAAAACATTTCGAACACCGTGCTGATTCCACACGGCCTATTCTCTGAGTAACAAGAGCGTTACTTCGGCTGTGCGTCGAGCAACGCGTCACAAATCCGTGGCACTATTTGCGGCTTGCTCCCGCCTCAAGCGATTTTCACTGACGTCTAAGCTTATTTTTCAGGGAGGTAATCATGTCCGCAGCAGCTTCATCAGCCGCGCTTTCGGCCGCAACATCAGAGGGCGCTCCAATCCGTCCTTTCCGTGTAGACGTAGCGGAAGCAGAGCTTGTTGAATTGCGCAGACGCGTAAGCGCGACGCGGTGGCCCGACCGGGAAACAGTCACCGATCAGTCGCAAGGCCCGCAGCTCGCGACCCTGCAGAAACTCGCGCGCTATTGGGCGACAGAGTACGACTGGCGCAAAATAGAGGCGAGATTGAACGCCCACCCGCAGTTCATCACCGAGATCGATGGACTGGACATCCACTTCATTCACGTCCGCTCGAAGCACAAGAACGCATTGCCGCTCATCGTCACCCACGGCTGGCCCGGGTCGATCATCGAGCAGCTGAAGATCATCGACCCGCTGACCAATCCCACAGCCCATGGTGCGAAAGAGTCTGACGCGTTCGATGTCGTGATCCCGTCGATGCCGGGCTACGGGTTCTCCGGCAAACCGACGATGACGGGCTGGGATCCAGCGCACATTGCGCGCGCCTGGGTCCTGCTGATGAAGCGCCTCGGCTACACGAAGTTCGTGGCACAGGGCGGCGATTGGGGCGCGATCATCACGGACCTGATGGGATCCCAAGGGCATCCGGAACTACTCGGCATTCACTCCAACATGCCCGGCGTGTTTTCGCCCGATATCGACAAGGCCGCCCTCACCGGCGCGCCGGCGCCGTCCGGGCTCACCGCGGACGAGAAACACGCCTACGAGCAGCTGGCCTTGGAATACGCCAAGGGCATCGGCTACGGCTTCCAGATGGGGTTGCGTCCGCAGGCGCTTTATGGCGTTGCCGATTCTCCGGTCGGCATCGCCGGTTACTTCCTCGATCATGACGCGGCGAGTCTGGCGCTCATCTCTCGCGTGTTTGACGGGCAACGCGAAGGCCTGACACGCGATGATGTGCTCCACAACGTCACGCTCACCTGGCTGACGGACACGTTTATGTCCGGGGCGCGCCTCTATTGGGAGTGTCTTACGAACAGGATTTCATTTTTCGGCGTCAAAGGCGTCTCCGTCCCGGCAGCCGTGAGCGTCTTTCCTGACGAGCTCTATCAAGCTCCAAAAAGTTGGACCGAGCAGGCCTATCCAAAACTCATTCATTACGCCAGGGTCGCCAAGGGCGGGCACTTCGCCGCCTGGGAGCAGCCGCAGCTCTTTTCGGAAGAGCTTCGCGCGGGCTTTCGATCGCTGCGGTAAGGACTTTCATCCCGAGCGAGTGCCCCACGCCGAGCACCCGATGCCGATGAAAATTCCCAAGCCCTATATCGATCACTTCCGGAAATTCTATTGCGACACGGCCGCCTCGGGCCTTTCACCGAAAGCGCTTGAACTCGCGGTCGACTTTTTTTAGGCCCGATCGTGCTTTGTTTGGAACGGATGCGCCGTTTGGCATCAATGGCGGCCGGACGTTTATATCGGAGACGTTGAGTTCGATTGACGCGATGGATGTCTCGCCGGAAATCCGCGCCGTGCTTTTGTCGAAGAACGCCACAAAATATTCAAACTGAGTTAGCGTGTTTCGGAATTGCGGTGATTGTCGTACGTACACGAACGGGAGATGCACCATGTCTGAGCCTTCGCAGTTCAACATCGACCGCACCCATCCGGGCCGGTGGACGATCACCTTCAGCAATCCGCCGATCAACATGTTCGTTCCCGAAACGATCGTCGAATTGGGAGCGCTCATGACGGATCTCGAGGCGGACACTTCCGTGAAGGTCGTCGTGTTTCAGTCCGCGAATCCGGAGTTTTTCGTAGCTCATCTCGACGTCGCCAAGGCGGCCGCGCAGCAAGGAGTGTTGGGCCTTTGGCGCGACTTTGTGCTGCGCCTCTCGTCCGCGCCGGTCGTGAGCATCGCCAAGATTCGCGGGCGGACGCGCGGCATCGGGAACGAGTTC
>DATJBH010000070.1:0-2786 GCA_035515455.1 Xanthobacteraceae bacterium | reverse complement strand
GGAACAGCGCAACGGCGCAACATTCGGCTATGGCAGATGATAGTTCAGGCCGGCGCGCACGACATTGTCCCGAAATGCGGCGGTGACCGTCGCGGTTCGAACAGCAGGCGGATCGAAGAAGGTGGCCGACTGCGATCCGAGGTCGAGATAGAGATATTCGAGCTTCCCTGTCCAATTTCTACCCAGCGCCGCCTCGATGCCGCCGCCCACTGCACCTCCTAGCCTAGTCTGATTGACGCTGGCGGTGGCTGCAAAAGGCAGTCCGGCGTCTTGCGTGACCGTCATCTGCACGTTGCCGTAGGCAAGGCCGCCGGTGGCATAGAACAGCGTTTCGCCGGCGACGATGCCGAGCCTGGCCCGCGCCGTGCCGAACCAGGGCAGTTTCTGCTGCACGACGCCGGTATCGCCGTTCATGAAGATGTTGGTGGAGCATCCGAACACGCAAGCGGTGTCCTTTTGGCCGGTGGCTTGAATGTCAGTTTCCAGGCCCGCGACCCAATCCGCTACCCTGTAATTGTAGCCGGCCTGGACGCCGCCGACTGCTCCGGCCGGTGCGAGCTTGTAGTTCTCCGCATTGAAAAGCCCGTCGGGCGGCGGATCAAAGACGACGTAGGTGCTGCGATCATTGGCGACGCTGTAGCCGGCATTGATGCCGCCGTACCATCCGGTCCAACCGGAGACGGGTGTGGTCGCGTAAGGCGCCTTGACCGCCATAGTCGGAGCGCCGCGTTCAGGCGTCGTGCCGAGGCGGTAGTTCAATCCGGCACGGAAAACATTTTCGCGTATGGCTGCAGAGGCTGCGTCGGTCTGCAGAGCAACCGGATCGGGGAACACGAGCGATTGCGATCCGAGATCGATGTGGAGGTATTCGATCCGCGCCGTCCACGGCCCGCCCACGGCAGCTTCTATGCCGCCGCCGAATACCGATCCGGTTTTAGTGGCGGTAACGCCGGCGCTCGATGCGCCGCCGGGGGCAGAAACGTGTCAACCGCCGTGGCGCTAGTCTGCACCCGGCCGTAGGCCAGACCGCCGGTGAGGTAGAACAGCACGCGATCGGCGATGACGCCGACACGGCCACGCACCGTGCCGAACCATGACAATCTTTGCGAAGCGGTGCCGCTGAAGATACCGCCGTTGTTGAAACAATTTGAGATGCACGCCGCGTCGGACTGGCCCGCGCCCTGAAAATCGGCTTCGAGCCCGGCAAGCCAACTCCCCGTTTGGAAATTATAACCGGCTTGGCCGCCGCCAGTGATCCCCGAAGGAACAATTTTGTACGTTTCAGATTGGAAGGTCGTGATGGGACCGGCGATGGCGTAAACGCTGGGATCGTTGGCGACGCCGTAGCCGAGGTTCACGCCGGCGTAGAAGCCGCCCCAATCGTAAGCGGCTCGGGGCGCCGCAGGAACGGCGAGATCAGACGCGACGGCGGCTGGCGCCGCCGCGACCATTGTCACGGAGAATAGAAGAGAGGCGATCTGGCGATGGCGCATCGTGCCCTCCCATCGATGGCCATAGTGCTATTCGGCACGAGGGCCGGGCGCTTCCTCCAAACGGATGAAACCAATTCAGTTCGATCGGCACTGTGGGATTTTTGCTACAATGACGGACGAACAATCCGTGCCGTAATACCGCCGATGAGCGCCGCCAGCTCGGATTGCCGGTTGCATCCGGTTTTCGCCAGCGCCCCACGCAACTGACTGCGGACGGTGTTGCGCGAGACGCCGCTGGCTGCGGCGATATCGTCGAGCGTGTCGCCCGCAGCAAGGCCGCGTGCGACGCGCGCCTCCGCCGAGGTCAGATCGAACAACGACTGAATGAGATCGACGGGTGGCGGCTCCGGCGCGGCCGCCGTCGTCAGCACTAAGATACCGGCACAATCCGGGAAATAATCGCGGGCCGGACCGCTGATCGAAACCAGACACGCAACGATCGCCGGAGTCTGCGCCGTGGCGGGAATCGCGAAAGGCCGCGGCACGGCCGCCGGTTCGGCGCGGATCGTGGCGAGTGCGGAGTGGAAGACGGCATCGCTGCCGGCGTCCCTAAGCGCGACGCGACCGGGCCCGCGCCACTGAATGACATCGCTCATCGCTTCGATCAGCCGGTTGGCGGCGATCACGTTGCCGTCGGTGCCGACGATTAATGCCGGCAGGCCGATTGTCGTCAAAACTTCCACCGCGCCGCGCGCGGCATTCTGGCGGAAGCGGCCGAGTCATAAATGACATTGTCTCGTATGGCGGATGCTAAGACTGGTCATCGATCACGCGCTGGCTCTCGCCGCAAATGGCGCGGTTGCCGCCAACGATCGCGCGGATGATAGTCGACGCGGTTCCATAAGCTTCATCCAAACGGATGAACTTGGGAAATTTTTGCTATGAATTCGGCTCGACGAACCGTGGCATGATACCGCCAAGCAGCGCGACCAGCTCCGCCTGACGTCCGCAGCCGGTTTTTTCCAGCGCGCCGCGCAACTGACTGCGAATCGTGTTGCGGGAGACGCCGCTTGCGATGGCGATGTCGTCGAGCGTGTCGCCGGCGGCAAGGCCGCGCGCGACGCGTGCTTCGGCCGGCGTGAGATCGAACAGCGATTGGATCAATTCGATCGGCGGCGCGTGGGGCGCCGTGGCCGGCGTGAGAACCAGAACGCCGGCACAGCGCGAAAACAGCTCGCGCGCGGCGCCGCAGATCGGCACCAGATGTCCGACCATGGCCGCGCGCGACTCGGTGCCGCGCATGGCAAATGACAGCGGAGCGGCGGGGCCTTCCGATTCAAGGGCCGCGAGCGC
>DATJBH010000069.1:0-2300 GCA_035515455.1 Xanthobacteraceae bacterium | reverse complement strand
GAATCGCGATATCAATGCCGTGTAAAACGCTCGTCGTGCCGAAGGCTTTCCGCACCTCGCGGATTGCAACTGAAGCCATTCATTCCTCCCGGCTGGCTCGGTGGCCAACCATGCTTTTCTTGGTTCTTGGAACTATCGCCTGAGGGCAGCCGTCTTGCCCAGGAGGCTTCGTGAAAGTCCAGATCATCCGGCGTTTGCAGTCCGAAAATCAAGCCCGTCTTGAGGTGAATCGAAGGTAGCTGCGGTTAATGGAAAGGGTGCTAAATACACTATCACCATCGAACATCTGCGCGGGTCGTTGATGATGTTCACTCAATATTGTTGAGGAGCAACTACAATAACCGCAACCTGCGCGGTGCCTACGCCGCGCATCCGGTTGTTGCGGACCGGCTCTATTCGCGTCGCTCACCGAGCCAAATATGCTTCCGTCGTATTTGTCGCGGGTCAGATCCCAAGTGGTGACTCGGCCGAGCAAACTGCACTGCGCTCCAGTGGATCGGCGAGAGCGAGTGACGCTCCGCCCCGGGATGACTCCAAAACCCAGCTATATCAACGCCGCAGTTCGCTGCCAGACTCTCTCGCTACCCCGCGAAAATTCTTCAAAGTGTGGAGGTCGGTATCCCCGAAGCCGCTCCAAAATCAGGTGCTTACGCGAACCGTACTAAATCCGCGAAGTCGGAAGGTTTGGAGAGAAACGGGCCGAGACAGAGAATTTCAGGCTCCGACCGGGTCAGCGCAGTGCGGAGGTTTCGCCGCGAATGCCCGCTGCTATTGGCGTTTGAGCCGGCCAAAAACCGGCCGGAGAAAGTTGGTCTCGGATGGAGTGGCGGAGGGAGTGGGATTCGAACCGGCTGTACGAATTCAACCCCCGCTCCATACAAGATCGGCGAAACAAACGGCGGCTAGTGCGCTTGCACGACTTGTCAAAAATTTTGCCGCTACCCTGTTGCTACCCCGAAATGCAAAATTTGTTGACAGTCGGCGCTACCCCAAACGGGGTCAGACTATTTCGACGACGAGACATGCAGACTGGAACCTCTCGACAATCCCTTCGGACCGAAAGTGTTACCTATGTCTCCGGAATAAACCGTAACCCATGTGTCCGGAACGGACCCAAACTTGCTGGCGGTCCCGAGAGGAGTCGAACCTCCGACCTTCGGTTTAGGAAACCGCTGCTCTATCCTGCTGAGCTACGGGACCGTTGAGCCGCCACATAGCACAAGCGCGCGCGTTTCGCACGGCCTACTGCGGCTTGAGCCCCGACAGCGCCACCACGTCCTTCCACATCGCCCGCTCCTTGTTGGCAAAGGCGGTCGCCTCCTCCGGCGTGCTCGACAGGATGCGCGCGCCGGCGGTCAAGAACCGCTTCTGAACGGCGATGTCGGCGGCGATCGTCTTCTGCGCGGCGGAAAGCTTGTCGACGATTGCGCGCGGCGTCGCCATCGGCAGCACGTAGGCCGCCCAGGAGGTGACGACGAAGTCCTTGACGCCCGCCTCGCCCATGGTCGGCACCTCCGGCAGCGTCGGCCAACGCGTCGCCGAGGTCACCGCCAACGCGCGCATCTTGCCGGTCTGGATCTGGCCAATGTACGAAGCGAGGTTGTCGATGGCGAAATCGACGTTGCCCGACAGCATCGCCGGAATGGTCTGCGCCGCGCCGCGGAACGGCACGTGCACAGCGTCGAGCCCGGCGCGCTTGGCGAACAGCACGCCGGACAGATGCGGCGAGGTGCCGACGCCCGGGCTGCCGAAGCTGACATGGCCCTTCTGCTTGGCCCAGGCGATAAATTCGGCGACCGTTTTCGCCGGCACATAATCGCTGGCGACGACGAAGACATTGGGCAGTTCCCAGGTCATCGACGCCGGGATCATGTCACGTTCCGGATCGTAGGGCATGCTCTTGTAGAGGAACTGGTTGATGGCGAAATGGCCGATGGTCGCGGCGCCGATGGTGTAGCCGTCCGGCGCGCTCGCGGTCACCGTGCCGATGCCGATATTGCCGCCGGCGCCGGGCCGGTTCTCGATGACGAAGGGCTGGTTGAACATCTGGTTGAGCCGCTCGGCGAGGATGCGCGCCAAGACGTCGGTCGAGCCGCCGGGCGGATAAGGCACGATGATCTTCACCGCGCGGTCGGGCCAGGTCGTCTGGCCGCGCGCGCCGGTCGCAATCAATAGGCTCGCGGCGGCGGCGGAGCGCAGAAAAATTCGTCGGCTGTGCGATGGTTGGCGCATGGGCATTGATCCCTCCCCCGGTGGTCACAATGACGGCTATGCTCGGCATTGTAGCGACATCCGGCAAC
>DATJBH010000068.1:0-33820 GCA_035515455.1 Xanthobacteraceae bacterium | reverse complement strand
CGCTGAAGGCATCTAAGCGGGAAACCCACCTCGAAACGAGTTCTCCCTGAAGAGCCGTGGTAGACCACCACGTTGATAGGCCGGGTGTGTAAGCGCGGCGACGCGTTCAGCTTACCGGTACTAATCGCTCGTTCGGCTTGATCGTCTCTCATTAGTCAATGCTCGTCGCCCTCACGTCCGGGCGCGGCGCGAAAGACCAGACGCGAATAGCGAGTATGAGCGGTGAATGGCGGGCTTTCCCCTTCGCTACTCGCCACTTCGCCATTCGCCTTTTGCTTGCTTCACCGTTCCGTTCTTCGCCGACCTGGTGGTCATAGCGAGGAGCCTCTACCCGATCCCATCCCGAACTCGGCCGTCAAAGTCCTCTGCGCCGATGGTACTAAACCTCAAGGTTTGGAAGAGTAGGTCGCTGCCAGGTCTGCCAAGAACGGAACATCCTCTTCACGATCCTCGACACAAAGCCCCGTGGGAAACCGCGGGGCTTTTTTGTTTGGAAATTGTGACCCGGACTTTTTTCACCTCATCCTGAGGCGCGACCGGAGCGCGCTCGTTTCGTTCGCACCGTGGCGGCCGAAGCGTTGCTGCAAACCGCTGATTGCAAACGGCAAACTTGCCTTGCGTAAGCCTCCTTGCGCATAGTCCACGGCAATTGCGGCGCGATCGATGCCGCCGCCGCGCAATTGGGAAGCGCCGATGCCGCCTCGCACCTTGTACGACAAGATCTGGAACGCCCACGTTGTTGCCGCCGACGGTCCGGTGCCGCTCATCTATATCGATCGCCATTTCATTCACGAGGCGACTTCGCCGCAGGCGTTTGCCGGGCTCAAAGCCGCAGGCCGCAAGGTGCGGCGTCCCGATTTGACCTTCGCGGTGATGGACCACTCGGTGCCCACGACCGTCGGGCGCAGCGTGGCGGCGGTTACCGGCAACCGCGCCAGGCTGTTCGAAGCGCTCGACCGCAACTGCCGCGAAACCGGCGTGCGGCTGTTCGACCTGAACAGCAGGAATCAAGGGATCGTTCATATCATCGGCCCGGAGATGGGCATTACGCAGCCGGGCCAGACCGTGGTCTGCGGCGACAGCCACACCTCGACGCACGGGGCGCTGGGCACGCTCGCCTTCGGGATCGGCACCAGCGAGGTGGAAACCGTGCTGGCGACGCAATGTCTGCCGCAGTTTCGCGCCAAGACCATGCTGGTGCGCATCGACGGCAGGCGGCCGGCCGGAATCTCCGCCAAAGACATCATGCTCGCGATCATCGCCAAGATCGGCTTCGCCGGCGGTACCGGCTATGCGATTGAGTATGGCGGCGCCGTGGTCAAGGCGCTTTCGATCGAAGAGCGGATGACGCTCTGCAGCATGTCGATCGAGTGCGGCGCCAAGGCCGGCATGGTTTCCCCGGACGAGACCACATTCGACTACCTCAGGGACCGGCCCTACACGCCGCGCGGCGCCGCGTTCGAAGCGACCGTCGACAAGTGGCGCTCCTGGGCGAGCGATGCTGGCGCCGTGTTCGACACAGTGGTCGAGCTCGACGTTTCATCGATCAAGCCGAAGGTCACCTGGGGGACCAATCCGGGCATGGTCGCCGACATCGACGCCGCGATACCGGAACCGTCCGCGTTCGACGATGTGGAAGAACGCGAATCCGTCGAACGCGCGCTGCACTACATGGGCCTGCAACCGGGCACGCGGATCGTCGACATTGCGCTCGATCGGATTTTCATCGGCTCGTGCTCGAACGGCCAGATCGAGGATCTCCGGGAGGCGGCCCGCGTGCTCGCCGGCAAGAAGGTCGCGACGACGATCAAGCAGGCCCTGGCGGTGCCGGCGTCGACGCAGGTCAAGGCGAAAGCCGAAGCGGAAGGCCTGGACAAGGTCTTCATCGCCGCGGGATTTGAATGGCGCGAGTCGGGCTGCAGCATGTGCATCGGCATGAACGAAGACCTGCTGCCGCCGGGGGAGCGCTGCGCCTCGACGTCGAACCGCAATTTCGAGGGCCGGCAGGGCAAGGGCGGCCGCACGCATCTCGTCAGCCCGGCGATGGCTGCGGCGGCGGCGGTCGCCGGTCGCTTCGTCGACGTGCGCGCCATGACGCCAGCGAACTAAAGGACTCCCGCCATGCAGCCGTTCAAGGAACACACCGGCCTCGCCGTGCCGCTCGACCGTATCGACGTCGACACCGACCAGATGGTGCCCAAGCAATTCATCCTGCGCGGCACGCGCGAGGGCTACGGGCGCGACCTGTTCTACGACTGGCGCTATCGCGAAGACGGCTCGCCCGATCCCGATTTCGTCTTCAACGTTCCGCGCTACCAGGGCGCGACTATCCTCCTGGCCCGGGAGAATTTCGGCTGCGGTTCGAGCCGCGAACACGCGGCCTGGGCGGTGCGGGATTTCGGCTTTCGCGCCATCATCGCGCCAAGCTTTGCCGATATTTTCTATACCAACGCGTTCAACAATGGCGTCGTGCTCGTCACCTTGCCGAAGGCGCAGGTCGACGAGCTATTCCGGCGCTGCGAAGAAATCGACGGCTATCGGCTGTCGGTCGACCTCGACACCATGACGATCACCGACGATCGGCAGCTGCGCATCCCGTTCGAGCTCGACGCCTACCGCCGCAACCGGATGCTCAAGGGCCTCGACGATATCGGGGCGATCCTCGAACGAGACGACCGGATCGCCGCATTCGAGAAGCGCGGCGAACTGCCGGCGCCAGTCATGTACGGCCCGGTGGACGTCAAGATCTCGCAGGCTTCGGATCGGGCTGGCTGAGAACTATAGATCGGACGCACAACTCCTGAGGCGCCGAAGCTTATCGGCCCTCGAGCAAGCGGGACCCGGATTAAGCGGCGGAGAAGCGCGGAAATTGTCTGCTGGTGCCCGCTGATTTCGCTATGCTTGAACCCAAACCACCGAGGTGCGAGCATGGCATCCGTGAGCCTCCCGCTCGGCTGCCTTTGCGGTCATGTGCGCGGCGTTGCGCGGGAGGTGTCACGAGCCTCCGGCGTTCGCTTGATCTGCTATTGCACGGACTGCCAGGCGTTCGCACGATTGCTTGAGACGCCGGACGTGCTCGACGCCGCCGGTGGCACCGACATTTTCCAGATGCCGGCCGGCCGCGTGACGCTGACCGCCGGGGCGGATGCGCTCCGCTGCCTCACCTTCTCCGGCAAGGTACTGCGCTGGTACGCCAACTGCTGCCGCACGCCGATCGTCAATACCGCCGCTACGGCGCGCTTTCCGATCGTCGCGATCCTTCATTCTTTCATGGACTGCCGAGCCGTTAACCGCTCGCGAGACGAGGTTCTCGGCCCGCCGCTGTGCCGGATCTACGAACGCTCGGCGACCGCGCCACTGCCAATTGATGCACCGCCGCCGCCGTCGTTCCGAACGTTCATGCGGCGGGGCTCCAAAGTCTTCAACTGGTGGCTGCGCGGGTTGGGTCGGCCCAATCCGTTCTTCGACCAGCACACCGGCGCGCCGCTCTCCGTTCCCCGCGCGCTGCCGCCGCGCAAGCACGCCGGATCTTGAACACGCGCGCCCGAGGCGATTTGCCGGCGAGGCCTTTTGTCTTATGACTGCGGTCGAGAGTGTGCGGGAACCTGCCATGAAAGCTGCTATCGTCGAGGCTGCGGGCAGAGTCCCCATCTTTGCGGATTTCCAGGAGCCGCGCGCCGCGGAGGGTGAAGTCGTCATCGACGTGGCGGCGGCGCCGCTTAGCCAAGTCACGCGCGCGCGGGCGTCCGGCACCCATTACAGTTCGTCTACGGTCTTTCCTTTCGTCGTCGGCATCGACGGTGTCGGCCGGCGCCGGGGTGGTACGCGCACCTATTTTTTTCTGCCGCGGCCGCCGTTCGGGAGCATGGCCGAGCGGACCGTGGTGCAAGAATCCCTGTGCGTCCCACTGCCCGAAGCGATGGACGACGTGACGGCGGCGGCGATCGCGATTCCGGCGATGTCGTCCTGGGCGGCATTGAAGCTGCGCGCCAAGCTCGCGCGCGGCGAGGTCGTGCTGATCAACGGCGCCACCGGAACGTCGGGACGGCTGGCGGTCCAGATCGCCAAGCATCTCGGCGCCGGAAAGGTCATCGCCACCGGCCGCAACACCGACACCCTTAATGCCTTGACCGCCGTCGGCGCCGATGTCGTCATTTCGCTCCGTCAGGAGGACGACGCGCTCGATGAGGCCTTCGTCCGCGAATTCGGCGGCCGGGGTGTCGACATCATACTGGACTATCTCTGGGGACCGAGCGCGGAACGTTTGCTCGCGGCGGCGACCAAGGTGGCAAACACCAGTCGTCCGACGCGATTTGTGCAGATCGGCTCGGCCGGCGGGCCGGCCGTTTCGTTGCACTACTCGGACCTGCGGTCCCATCCGATGGAGATGATGGGATGCGGCCTTGGCAGCGTGCCACTCGCGCTGATGCTGCAATCCATCGCCGAAGTGTTCGACGCGGCAACCGTGCACGAGTTCACGATCGCGACCAGAGCCGTGCCTCTGGCGGAGGTCGAAAGCCAGTGGGCGATCGACGGCGCGACGACGCGGACCGTGTTCGTGGTGGGTTGAGAAAATGTCCGAAGCTGCCGATCCGCGCCTTCGCTATCAGCATGTCGCGCGCAATCGCGATCCGATCCTTGCCGTCTTGCGGCGCGTGCTGCCGCCGCGCGGGCTGGTGCTGGAAATCGCCAGCGGTAGCGGCGAGCATGCGGTCTACTTTGCCAAGGCGCTGCCGTCGCTGACGTGGCAGCCGACCGATCCCGATCCTGACGCGCTGGCCAGCATCGCCGCGCACCGCGCCGCGGCCGATGCGCCGAACCTGTTGCCGCCGCTGCAGCTCGACGTGACGGCGCGGACCTGGCCGATCGCGCACGCCGATGCGATCGTCTGCTGCAACATGATCCACATCGCGCCGTGGACAGCTTGCGAAGGCTTGATCGGCGGCGCGGCGCGCGTCTTGCCGGCCGGTGGCACGCTCTATCTCTACGGGCCCTATAAAATCGGCGGCCAGCATACCGCGCCCAGCAATGCGGCGTTCGATGCCGATCTGCGCGGGCGCAATCCGGAGTGGGGCATCCGCGATCTGGATGAGGTGACGGCATTGGCTGTAAGCCGCGGCTTGGCGCTCACCGAAACCGTCGAGATGCCGGCCAATAATCTCAGCGTCATTTTCCAGCGCCTCGGCTAGTAAGCCGTCGAGCGGATTAGCGGAGCGAAATCAGCTATTTGCCAGGCGGCTCGCAGTGGGTTACGCCTGCGGCTAACCCGCCGCTCAGGACTCATCGCTGGAGGAAACATGCCCACCAACCGCGTCTACAACATTGCCGTCATTCCGGGCGACGGCATCGGCAAAGAGGTAATGCCGGAGGGCGTGCGCGTGCTTGAAGCCGCGGCCAGGAAATTCGGCTTCGAGTTGCGGCAGGATCACTTCGACTTCGCCTCCTACGATTACTACGCCAAGCACGAGCGCATGATGCCGGAGGACTGGAAGGAGAAGATCGGCAAACACGACGCGATCTATTTCGGTGCGGTTGGCTGGCCGGCGAAAATCCCCGACCACGTCTCGCTGTGGGGCTCGCTCATTCTGTTCCGTCGCGAGTTCGATCAATACGTCAATCTGCGGCCGGTGCGGCTGATGCCCGGCGTGCCGTCGCCGCTCGCCGGCCGCAAGCCTGGCGACATCGACTTCTGGGTGGTGCGCGAGAACACCGAAGGCGAATATTCCGCCATCGGCGGCCGCATGTTCGCCGGCACCGAGCGCGAAGTGGTGGTGCAGGAGACGGTGCTGTCGCGCATCGGCGTCGACCGCGTGCTCAAATTCGCCTTCGAGCTCGCGCGCAAGACGCCGAAGAAGCATGTCACCTCGGCCACCAAGTCGAACGGCATCGCGATTACCATGCCGTATTGGGACGAGCGCGTCGAAGCGATGGCGAAGAATTTCCCCGACGTGAAGTGGGACAAATACCACATCGACATTCTCACCGCGCTGTTCGTGCTGCGCCCCGACAAGTTTAACGTGGTGGTCGGCTCGAACCTGTTTGGCGACATCCTCTCCGATCTCGGGCCGGCCTGCACCGGCACCATCGGCATCGCACCGTCAGGCAACATTGACCCCGAGCGCCGCTTCCCCTCGCTGTTCGAGCCGGTGCACGGCTCGGCGCCGGACATCGCCGGGCAGGGCATCGCCAACCCGATCGGCCAGATCTGGTCCGGCGCGATGATGCTGGAGCACCTCGGCGAGGCGGAAGCCGCCGCCGCGATCGTGAAAGCGATCGAGAAAGTCTTGGCCGAGCCGAAACTGCGGACCCGCGACCTCGGCGGCGCCGCGGATACCGTCACGTGCGGCAAGGCCGTGGCGCAAGCGCTGGGATGACGCAACCCGGAAAAGTCGCGGCGCGGTCCGCCGAAAAGACCGCCAAACTCGTCAGCACTGTCTGATTGGCGAACGCGATAGTCGCTTTAAGCCCTGCCGCCCGTCAGCCACACCGCGTCCGCGGCAAGCTCCGGCCAGCCGATGGCGCGACTTGAGCGCGCCGCGGCCTCCGCCGGTTTGAGCTTTACGTCCCAGCGCGCCGCGGTAATGCGCCGGCCGGTGAACGAGCCTGCCTCGTCGGATATGAGCCATGCGGCCGGCGGGCCCATGATCTCCGGGCGCAGCATCTTGTCGCGCGGCCAGCCGGCCTCGTCGGCGATCAGCGCCGTATCGGTCGGGCCGCCCGGCACCAGAACGTTGACGGTGATGCCTGAGCCGTCGAGCTCCTTGGCCCATACCGCCGACATCGACTCCAGCGCCGCCTTGGCCGCGCCATAGGGCAGCACGCGCAGCATGGTCACATAGCTCGTGGTGTTATTGACGATGCGGCCGAAGCCGCCGCGCTTCATGTCGGGCAACGCCGCGCGCACCAGCATGATCGGCGCGCGCACGAAGACCGCCATGAAGCCGTCCCAGATCGGCGGCGTCAGCTCTTCGATGCCGGGCGCGCGCACTTCGGCGTCGGGGCGGATGCTCGACATGCCGATGCCGGCATTGTTGATGACAGCGGCGATGGCGCCGAAACGGGCGCAGGCGGCGGCGATGGCGTTTTGGCAACCGGCTTCGCTGGCGAGATCCGCGACGATCGGATGCAGGCGATCCTTGGCCGCGCCGTGATGTGCCGCAAGCCTTTCCAGCGCGGCCTGGTCGCGATCGACCGCCGCGACCGCGTGCCCGGCGGCGAGCAAAGCGTCGGTCATCGCGCGGCCGATGCCGCCGGCGGCGCCGGTCAGCAGTACGACGCGACCGCGCTGCGTCGACATCAACCCTCACCTGAAAGTTGGGCAGGCATCCGTCACTCCGCCGCCTGCGCCGTCGCGTGCTGCCGGAATTTCGGCATCACTTCTTGCGCCAGAAGCCGCATCGAGTCGCGTTCCCACGCCCGGTTCGGCCCGCTCCAGTCGAGCCCGGTCATCAGCAGCGTGCCGAACGGACCGACCTCGTCGCGGAAGGCAACGAGCTTCTCCAGCATGGTCTTCGGCGAGCCGTAAAGCACGCAGCCTTCAGTGATGACGTCGACGGTAGCGTCGTCGTCCGGCATGTTCGGGTCAGGCTTCATCACGGAGAGGATGCCGACGCGGGACAGCACCTCGCGCATATAAGTATAGAAGTAATGGTTCGAGCCTTGAGGACTGAACACGCGATCGCGCGCCTCGGCGTCGCTCGGCGCCACCATGATATTGCGCGACACCCGCCAGTTATCGCTGCGCGCGGTTCGCCCGGTGTCGGCGCAAGCCTTGCTGTAGCTCTGCCAATGCGTGGCCACCGCATTGGCCGGCATATTGTTGCCGGACAGAATGCCCCAGCCGTGCTGCCCGGCGACGCGCGCGGTCGGCGAATTGCGGCTGGAAACCGACATCGTGACCGGCGGGCCGGATTTCTGAAACGGCTTCGGCATAAAACCGATGCCGAGCCCCGGAATGATCGCTTCCTTGAGTTGGACTGAGCGGAATTCGCCGGGCAAATCGTAGGGCGGATCCTGCGCCCAGATGCGCTGCATCGTCGCGATCGCTTCCATGGTCTTGCGCGCACGCACGCCGCGATCGGCATTACCGAACAATTCGAAATCGGAGAGCAGCCCGCCCGGGCCGATGCCGAGCATGAAGCGGCCGCGGCTCATATGGTCGAATTGCGCGACCTCGGCGGCGACCGTCACCGGATCGTGGTTAGGCAGACAGATCACGCCGGTGCCGAAAGTGAGATTCTTGGTGCGCGGCAACAGACTCGCCATGAACATCAGCGGCGAGGGGATCGGCTCGCTCGAAGCGGAGAAATGCTCGCCGAGCCACAATTCGTCGAAGCCGAGCTGATCGGCGTAGAGCGCCTTCTCTTCGTCCTCGGCCAAGGTCTCGGTGAACGAGCGGGCCGGCGGATGCACCGGCATCATGAACATCCCGAGACGCATGCGATCCTCCGCTCGTTTTTACGCGGCGACGGTGTCCGGCTCGCGCGCCGGCACCAGGTCGCGAAGCTTTGGCGCCACCTGCTCCATGAACAGCCGCATCGAGCGGAACACTTTCTCGCGGGTCGCCCATTTCTTGCCGGTGACGATCAACAGGGTGCCGAAGCCGCCGGACGCCTCATAGAATTGCCGCAGCTCCTGCGCCACCGTATCCGGATCGCCGAGGTGATAGACGCCGGCTTCGGCCAGCTGATCGAACGTGACTTCCTCGGGCTTGAGCGACAGGCCGTAATTCGCGGTGAGAATGCGTATCAGCCCGCGCTTGATCTGATAAGTCAGCTCGTAATTGATGTCGGCGCGCAGATCGTCCATCGCTTGGCGGCGGGAATCGGCAAGATAGACGTAGCGCGCCACTGCAAATTTGCTGAGCGGCGCCGGCTGACCGGCAGCCTTGGCGGCGCGCATGTAACGATCGGCGATTTTTTTGATCGATCCGGCCGGCTCAAGCTGGGCTCGCAGCATGGTATAGCCGCGCGCTGCGGCAAGATCGATCATCACATCGGTATCGGTCGCGGTCGCCATCGGCATGTGCGGCGCGTGCAGGGGCCGGGGCAGGGCAACGATGCTCTTGCCGCGCCAATGCTTGCCGTCCCAGTCGAACGGTTCCTTGGCGCCCCAGCATTTGAGAATGAGATCGAGCGCTTCGCGCAAACGCTCATGGCGGTCGGCATAGGATAGCCCCCGCTCATCGGAAAACAGCGGGCTCGGAAAGCCGGAGCCAAAGCCGAAGATGAAGCGGCCGCCGCCGATGACGTGATCGGCGACCGCGGCCTGGATCGCGATGTCGACCGGATGGTGAAGATGGATGAGCTTGACCGCGGCGCCCATGCGGATGCGCTTGGTCAGCGCCGCTGCCTTGCACATCAGCAATTCCGGCACCGGCAACGTGTCGACCTTGTCGATATAGACCGGCTCGGCGTGGTGCTCGCTGATATAGCAATCGCGGAAGCCGAGCTGATCGGCCAGCACGATCTCGGCGAGGTCCTCTTCGTAGGTCTGGGCTGCGGTGGTGTGCGGGCGAAAACCGTTGGAAAAAAGGCCGAATTCCATGTCCATTCCTTAAAGTTCTTGGCGGCACGTTACGACCCTTGCCGCGGCTTGACAACGCGCCTTGACAGCGGGCGGACGAGCCCGCCAATTCACGCATATGAGCACGGAGTTGCGCATCTACGGCGTCGCCCGCACGCGCGCGTTCCGCGCGCTGTGGGTGGCAGAGGAGCTCGGGGTGCCATACCGGCATCTGCCGATCGAGATCGGCGATGCCGGCGCCCGCACTCCCGAATTTTTGACGCTCAATCCGAACGGGCGGCTGCCGGTCATCGTCGATGACGGCTTCGTGCTGTTCGAGTCGTTGGCGATCACGCTTTACCTCGCCAAGAAGCATTCCTTCGGCAAGCTCTATCCGGCGGCACTCGACGGCGAGGCCCGCGCCTGGCAATGGAGCTTTTGGGCGATCGCCGAGGTCGACCGTGCCGTCAATATCTGGTCCCTCCATGCAGTCCGCCTGCCGCCGGCCGAGCGCAACGCGGCGCTGCGCGAGGAGGCGCTGAAAGTGTTGGCGGCGCCATTTTCGGTGCTCGACGCGGCGGTTTCAATGCAGCCCTATTTGCTCGGCGACGAGTTCACGGTGGCCGATCTGAATGTCGCCGCCGTCATCAGCCGCGCTATCGACATGGATCTTGCACCATGGCCGCAGCTGAAAAACTGGCTCACGCGCTGCCTCGAGCGGCCGGCGGCGCGCGCAGCGCTGCAGCTGAAAGCGGCCTCCGACGATGCGACGCCGGCGGAAGTGACGCGGCACATCGCGCGGATCAACCGGTTATGAGTTCGCGGCCGTTCACTGTCGGTCAGATGCTCAACGAAGCGGTCGCGTTGCAGCGCGACGGCCAGCTGCGTGAGGCGGAAAAAATCTATAGCCGCGTGCTCAAGGCGGCACCGGACAATTTCGACGCGCTTAATCTCCTTGGCGCGGTCAAGCTGCGGCAGGGTCAGATCGGCGAAGCGCAGCGGCTTCTAAGCGCCGCCGTCAAGGCCAATCCGCGCGCGGCCGGAACCTGGTGCAATCTCGGTCAGACGCTGCATGCGCTCAAGCGCCTGCCGGAAGCGCTCGACTGTCTCGACAAGGCGCGAGCGCTCGCACCGGATGATGCCGGCATTCTCAACGCGCACGCCAACACGGTGCTCGCGCTGGGGCGGCCGGCCGATGCGCTCGACGAATTCCAGCAGGTGCTGGCGCGGGCACCGAAGCACATCGAGGCGCGGCTCAATAGCGGCCTCGCCCGGGCCATGCTCGGATTTCCGGAACTGGCGCTGACCGATTTCGATGCCGCGCTGCAGCTGGCGCCCGGTCATCCCGGGGTGCAGTACAACCGCGGCGTCGCTTTGCTCAGCCTCGGACGCTACGCCGAAGCGGTCGAAGCCAATAGCCGCGCGCTCGCCATCACGCCGGACTATGCCAACGCCCGGCTCAACCGCGGCAAAGCGCTGATGCAGCTCAATCGCGTCGACGAGGCGCTCGCCGACTTTGCCGCGGCGCTCGCGATCCGCAAGGATTTAGCCGACGCGCATTTCAACAATGCGCTGGCCTTGTTGACGCGCGGCGATTACGCGCGCGGCTTTGCCGAATACGAATGGCGCTGGCGCCGCACCGGCATGCCGGCGCAAAAGAGCCGCGGCAAGCCGCTGTGGCTCGGCGAATATTCGCTCGCCGGCAAGACCGTGCTGCTCCATGCCGAGCAGGGGTTCGGCGACACTATTCAGTTCGCACGCTACGTGCCGCTGGTCGCGGCAAGCGGCGCCAAGGTGGTGCTCGAAGTACAGCCCGAGTTGCAGGCGCTGATGCGTCGGCTCGACGGCGCCGCCGCGGTCGTCGGCCGTGGCGAGCCAAGTCCGCCCTTCGACGTGCACTGCCCGCTCGGCAGCCTGCCGCTTGCTCTGCACACCGGACCGGCCACGGTGCCGGCGCAAATTTCCTATCTCTCCGCCGACGAAGCTCACTTGGCCAAATGGTCGGCGCGGTTCGAAGCGCTGCCGCGCCCGCGCATCGCCATCGTCTGGTCGGGCAATCCGAGTCACGATAACGATCGCAACCGCTCGATCGCTTTGGCGCGTCTGGCGCCACTATTCGCCGCGCCGGCGAGTTTCGTCGGCATACAAAAAGATGTGCGGTCCGAGGATGTGGATCCGCTCGATGCATCGCGTGTGACGTCCATCGGATCTGAGCTGGAAGATTTCGGCGACACCGCCGCCGTGCTGGCGCTGTGCGATCTCGTCATCGCGGTGGATACCGCGGCGGCGCATCTCGCCGGCGCCATGGGCCGTCCGCTTTGGGTGCTTCTGCCCTTCGCGCCGGACTGGCGCTGGACGCGCGAGGGCGAAACGACGCCATGGTATCCGACGGCGCGGCTATTCCGGCAGACCGGGCTTGGCGATTGGGATGGCGTCATCGCGCGGGTGGCGGAAAATCTTGCGCGGTTTAAGCCGGCGGACTGACAGAAGCTCACACCTCGCGCGTCATCGCGCGTGCTCCCACAGGCTTTCCAGCCGTTGGCGGAACGATTTCGGCCGCTCGGCGAACAGCCGGTGCGCAATGCGCGCGGCGCGATGCGCCAGCGCCGTCGAGCGCTCGTCGATGGCTGGCGCCAGGCGCGAGCGCCAATGCGCCAGCGGCTGATGCGGTTCGGTGAGCCGCTGCAGCACTTCGAGATCCTGGCATTGGCCAAGCCGCCCGCGCAGCCGCTCGGCTTCCTGCGTCCACATCCGGCCGAAGCGCGGCCATAGCGGCTCGACCAGCTCCATCTGGTAGCGCAGGGTGACGACGCGCTGGCGCAGCGTGTGCAAATCGGCGGCGCGCGCTGCCGCCCAGTCGGCCGGAATGCGGCGGCGCGCGTCGCGATACCCGCGGGTGAGCTGCGCTGCAATCGACGAAAAGTCGAATGGATCGAGCGGCCACTGCTCGACGGCCGCAGCGGCGGTATCGAGCCAGGCGACGATCTGGTCGCGCAATGCCGGGGTCAGCACCGACTTCTCCTCGCTGGCGCGCAGCGCTTCGAGCCGGCCGCGAATGGTCGCACTGGAGCGCGCCGAGATGACGAGGATGCCTTTATCGATGAGGACGTCGAAAGCATTGAGCGCGGCCGCACCGTCGCGGGCCTGCGCCAGCGTGCGGGCATAGTCGCGCGCGTCATGGCGCCAGCGGACGGCGTCCGGGATGAACGGGGCAAGGAGTCGCATCAGCGCGCGCCATTCCTTCATGGCGCGGCGGAATTCGTGGACGGCGTCCTCGGTCGTACGCTCCGGATCGCCGATGGCCGTGCGGGCCTCGGCCAGATTATTGGCCGCGATCGCACGCATCACGGGCCCAATAGCGGATTTGGGCTGTAGAGCGGGTTTTTCGGCCATCGCCGGTTCTAGGAGCGCGTCCATGACGTTTCGACACGGTTCTTTATGACAGTATGGCGAAAAATCCGGCTCGGCGCACTTCCCTTATGGGGGGACGCTTGCTACATCAAGCTTCGAAAAATCAGGCCATTGCGCTTAGCGCACCACAAGGGACATGGCCCCGGACCCCGGGGCCGACACAGTTGACGCGGGGTGGAGCAGCCCGGTAGCTCGTCAGGCTCATAACCTGAAGGTCGTAGGTTCAAATCCTACCCCCGCAACCAACTTACGCCGTCAAGTCAATGGCTTGGCGGCGTTTTTATTTTATGATGATATCGCAAGGCCGCGCCTGCAGGGACCCCGGACGTAAGCGCGCGAATAAAGTCAATCCGCGGTCCACGCGAGACCATGCATGCCGCACATTACGACTGACGACGATGTGAAGCTTTACTACGAGGAAACCGGCAGCGGGCTGCCCGTTGTTTTCGTGCACGAGTTTGCCGGCGACTATCGCTCTTACGAAACGCAGATGCGCTATTTCGGCCAGCGCTACCGCTGCATTGCCTACAACGCGCGCGGCTATCCGCCGTCCGACGTGCCGAAGGATCCGGCGAAATATTCGCAAGATCGCGCGCGGGACGATATCCGCGCCGTGCTCGATGGCCTGAAGATCGAGCAGGCTCACATTGTCGGACTGTCGATGGGCGGATTTGCGACGCTCCATTTCGGC
This sequence comes from Xanthobacteraceae bacterium, assembly GCA_035515455.1. GTDB lineage: Bacteria > Pseudomonadota > Alphaproteobacteria > Rhizobiales > Xanthobacteraceae > BOG-931. Next base: position 20,214 of record DATJBH010000068.1, on the reverse strand, counting down.
TTCACCTATCCGGCGCGGGCGCGCTCGCTCGTCGTAGCCGGCTGCGGCTATGGCGCGGCGCCAGACCAGCGCGCGAAATTCGCCGCCGAAGCCGAAGCGGCGGCCGCGCAGTTCGAAAGCCAGAGCATGGCAAAAGCTGCCGCGGCTTACGCGCTCGGCCCGACGCGGGTGCAGTTTCAGAATAAGGACCGGCGCGGCTGGACGGAATTTGCCGCTCAGCTCGCCGAACACTCGACCGAAGGCTCGGCGCTCACCATGCGTGGCGTGCAGGCGCGGCGTCCGTCGCTATTCGATCTGGTCGAAAAAATGAAAACCATCGCCGCGCCGACGCTGATCATGACCGGCGACGAAGACTGGCCGTGCCTGGAACCGGCGCTGCTGATGAAGCGCACGATCCCGACCGCCGCGCTGGTCGTCATGCCGAACGCCGGACACGCCATCAATCTCGAGGATCCGGCGGCATTCAACGCGCATATCGCCAACTTCTTTCATAGCGTCGACGTTGGCGCGTGGCCCAAGCGCGATCCGCGCGCCATGGCATCGGCCATTCTCGGCCGCTGACGCCGACTGCGAATTATCGGCGCGCTGGTTTTACGGCGGGTAAGTCAGGCCGCCTGCCGGACCAGGCGATCCATCTCACGCTGCAGCAGCTCCCGGTAAGGGCCTTCGCGGCGCACCAACAGATCCGGCGGGCCGTCCTGCGCGACACAGCCGGCGTGCAAGACGACGATGCGGTCGAAATTGCGCACCGTGGACAGCCGGTGCGCGATGGCGATCACGGTGCGGCCTTTCATCAGCCGGCCCAACGCCTCGCGGATTGCCTCCTCGGATTCGGTATCGAGCGCGGACGTGGCTTCGTCGAGCAGCAGGAGCGGCGCGTCCTTGAGAAAGGCGCGCGCAATCGCGATGCGCTGGCGCTGGCCACCGGAAAGCTTGACGCCGCGCTCGCCGACAATGGTACGCATGCCTTGTGGCAGCTCTTCGATGAAATCGCAGCGCGCCGCGAACGCCGCCTCCATCACTTCGTCGTCGGTCGCCTCCGGCCGGCCGTAGCGGATGTTTTCCATGACCGAGCGATGGAACATCGAAATGTCCTGCGGCACGACGCCGATCGCCTCGCGCAAGCTGTCCTGGGTCACCCGCGCGATATCCTGTCCGTCGATGGCAATGCGGCCGGCCTGCACGTCGTAGAAGCGCTGCAGCAGCGCGAACAAAGTCGATTTGCCGCCGCCGGAGCGGCCGACGAGACCGACCCGTTCGCCGGGACGAAAGCTCAGATTAAAGGCCTTGAATATTTGCCGGCCGTCGGAATAGCGGAAATCGATCGCTTCGAATTTGACGCTGGCGCCGCGGCGCACCAGCGGCTCCGCCTCCGGATGGTCGCGCAGCTCGTGCGGCACCAAGAGCGTCGCCACGGCCTCGGCAAGCCGCGCGATATGCTGCGTCATGTCGACGAGAGCCACGGCGAGGTCGCGCGTGGCGCTCAGCACCGAGATCGAAAGGGTGCAGGCGAGCACCACGTCGCCGGTGGTCGCCTCGCCTTGCGTCCACAGCATGATGGACCAAATCAGCAAGCCGAGCGTCAATGTGATCGTGACCACGGCGTGAAAGATGCGCAGCTTTTCCAGATAATAGAGGCTGCGGCGCCGCGCGCCGAGCTCGCGATCGACGGTGGCGTCGAAGCGGCGATGCTCGCGCAACAAGCCGCCAAACGCCCGCACCAGCGGCATATTGGTCACAACGTCGACCATTTCGCCGTCGACCGTGGCCGCCTTCGTGGCGAAATCCTGGTGCAAGGGCCGGCCGGCGGCCGCGAGGCGGAACAGGACAAAGACCATGATGCCGGCGACCACCGCAAGCGCGGCCGCCATCGGCAGACTGATCGTACAAACAAGCACGATTGCCGCGACAGTCGCCACGCAGGGCGGCAGCACGTTCCAGACGAACATGTTTTCGGCGGTGAATACCGCGTTCGATGTCGCGGTGACGCGGCTGGTCAGCATGCCGGGCAGCCGGTCGGCGAAGTAGCCGGGCGAATGTCCGGTCAAGTGGCGGAACAGATCGCGCCGCAGATCGCCGGTGACGCCGACGAAAGTGTAGTTGGCGATCCAGCTGGCGACTCGCCACAACAGATTGTCGGCCGCGATCAGTGAACCGAGCAGAAGGAAGGCCGTCCACACCGCGGCATTGGCGCCGCCGGACAGCGTGTCGACCAGGAACTTGACGCCGTATTGGGTGCCGACGGAACAGGCCACCGCGCCAAGGACGGCGGTGAGAATGACCGCATGCGAAACCGGCCGCAAGCGGATGTAACGATAGACGAAACCGAGAGGGGAACTGACGTAACCCGTGAGTTCGGCCATAAGATTTCGATCTCCGGCGGAGCGCGCGCTGATCCTCTCCCAGGGTTCTGGCAGGCTTGGTTGAGGGGAGGCAGCGTGAAGGGAACGAGGGCCGCTTTCGTATGTTCCGCCCCACTCCGTTCAGCGCATATCAATTTCAGCGACCGTTCATTACGGCGCGGTCGTCGGAATACCCTCCGTTTAGGCCTTTGATGTTCACGCTTTGGCGCGAAAAAAGTTCCCTTCATCGCGCAAAATTAAGTTCCATCCATGATCTGAAATTTTTCGCGTTTGCAACGTTGTCGGTAGTCGCCGGGTGAGGAACTTTCAAAACAACGAGGGTCTTTCTATGCACATCGCACAAGTTGCGCCGTTGACCGAGGCCATCCCGCCCAAACTTTACGGCGGCACCGAGCGGGTGGTGTCTTGGCTCACCGAAGAGCTGATCGCGCTCGGCCACGAGGTGACCCTGTTTGCCAGCGGCGATTCGGTGACGGCGGCGCGGTTGGAGGCCGTGTGGCCGCGCGCGTTGCGGCTCGACGGCGCTGTGCGCGACCCCAACGCGCTGCATATGATGATGCTGGAGCGGGTCTATCAGTCGGCGTCCGAGTTCGACTTCCTGCACTGCCATCTCGATTACTATCCGTTCTCATTGTTCTCCCGCCAGGCGACGCCCTTCGTGACGACGCTGCACGGGCGGCTCGATCTGCCGGAGCATCAGCCGGTCTTCAATACGTTCTCGTCGGTTCCCGTCGTATCGATCTCGAACGCGCAGCGCCGGCCACTGCCGCAGGCGAACTGGGTGCGAACCGTCCATCACGGGCTGCCGGCGCAGCTTCTAGTTCCCAAGCCCGTCAAACCGTCCTATTTCGCTTTCCTCGGCCGCATCGCTCCGGAAAAAGGCTTCGACCGCGCCATCCGCATTGCGCAGCATTGCGGCATGCCGCTTAAGGTCGCGGCCAAAATCGACAAGGTCGATCAGGATTACTTCGACGAGCAGATCAAGCCGCTGATGAGGTCGGGCAATATCGAATATATCGGCGAGATCAGCGATAAGGAGAAATCGGAGTTCTTAAGCGGCGCGGTCGTGCTGCTGGTTCCGATCGACTGGCCGGAGCCGTTCGGCCTGGTCATGATCGAAGCCATGGCCTGCGGCACGCCGGTCATCGCTTTCAACCGCGGCTCGGTACCCGAAGTCGTCGAAGACGGCGTCACCGGATTTGTCGTTGAGGATATCAATGGCGCCATCGGCGCCGTCGACCGGCTCGGGCATTTGTCGCGGGACAAAGTCCGGCGGCGCTTCGAGGAACGGTTCACCGCGCGCCGCATGGCACAGGATTACCTTGCAGTGTACCGCAGCTTGTCCGATGCGGTGGCGCCGCATCTTCGCCTCGTCGCCGACGACGCGCCGGCACTGTAGCATTTCGTCGATCGGCGGGGGGCGTGCGAAGCGGCAAGCGAGCAATCGTTGCCGCGAGGCGCGCCCTTATTCTTCGTCGTCCGCCGGCCTGGTCTCCGGCATCAAAAGCCACAGCATGCAAAAGCCGACGGCGGCGATTGCGGCAAGCGAAGTGAAGGCCGCCGAGGCCCCAAAGCGGTCGGTGATGTAGCCGGCGAGCGTCGCCGAGAGCGATGCGCCGATTCCCGTCGTGGTGCCGAGAATGCCCTGGCCGAGATTGAAATGCCCGGTGCCGCGCGTGAGATCGGCCACCACCAACGGCACCATGACGGCGAACACGGCGGCGGTAATGCCGTCGAGAATCTGCACGGCAAGAAGAAGCGACGGACTGGTCACCAGGGCGAACAGCAGTCCGCGAATCGGCAGCGCGGCAAAGCCGATCAGCAACAACGGACGGCGTCCCCAAATCTGCGCGCGCCGGCCGATCCAGGGTGACAGCGCCGCGACGATGAGTTGCGGCACGACGATGCAAGCGGCAATGATGACGGTCGCCCAATGCGCCGAGCGCATGGTTACCGCACTGCCGACCAGCGGCAGCATCGCGGAATTGGCGAGGTGAAACATGAGCAGACAGCCGGCGAAGGCCATGAGTGGCCGATTGTGCATCAAGGCGCCCGGCTTAATCGGCGGGCTCTCGACCTTGCGATGCGCCGGCCCGCCATGCGCCCGCTCCGGATCGATCTCGTTTTCGGCGATCGTGCGCAGCGCGATCAGCGCCGGGACCAGCAGCAGCACGGTAACGATGAACACGGCGCGCGCGGAAATCAGATAGCCGCAGGCGCCCATGGCGGCGGCCGCCAGCCCGTTGCCGATGGACGCGAAGCGCGCATTGCGGCCGAGCCGCTCGCCGATCGCCGCGTGACCGACGAGGCCAAGGCTGATCGCCGCGATCGCGGGGCCCAGCACGCAGCTTGCGAGCGCATGCAGGACCGATCCCGCCAACACCACCGGAAAGATCGGCAGCACCGCGTAGCTCAAGGCGCTGATGCAAATCGCGACAATGGAAACGCCGGCAACAAAACGTTCGGACCGGGCGGCATCGACCAAGGCGCCGCCCGGCATTTGTCCGATCAGCGACACGAAGCCCGCGGCGGACTGGATGAGCCCGATATCCACTTGGGTCCAACGCTGCGCAGTGAGATAAACCGAGACGAACGGCCCAAATCCGGTCTGCACGTCGGCGACGAAAAAGATGAACCAATCGAGCCCGCGCAAGCTGCGCGGCGACGGCGCGAGCGGCGGCAGGCCGCGCTCTGGCTGCGGGGCGGAGGAGCTGTCGTCGTTCGCGCCGGGCGGCTCCGGCCGATCGCGGAAACGGCGTGACGGATTTGCGGCCAGGATACGCCTCCAGCGGTCGGTTCATGCGGCGCGATGTCGTTCGACAACGATGGCCGCCTGGACCAAAGTCCGAATACGAATCGTTGCGAGATTGTGTGCGGTTATTCCGGTAGTGGCTCGAGCTTGCCGAGCGCACCGAGCACGACAATCGGCTTCCCCTCCTGATATTGCGGCGCGGCTTTGACTTGGTCGCGCGTCAATTCGAGCGTGATCTTGGCGTTAGCCTTTTTCGGCGGCGGAAAATGCAACGCGTTCCAGTCCACAGCGATCTTGCGGCTGCCGACCCCGAGGAAGCCGCCGAAATCGATGATCGCCGCTCGGACTTGTCCGCTCCTGTCGACCAGGACGTCGACAACGCGGCCCATGTTTTCGCCGGCGCTGCTGACCACTTCGCGGCCGAGAATGCCTTCGACTTCGTGATCGTTGAGGATGGTGACCGCGGCCGGCGGCGTTGCCGGCTGCGGTGCGCCTGCCGGGGTTCCGGCCGGCTGATTGCTCGCCGGCGGCGGTTGCGCGTCTTCCGAGAAGGCTTTGCCGACTGCGTAAGGCGAGACTGGGGTCAGCGCCAGGGACAGCGCCAAGGCTGCCAGCGCCGCCGTAATGATCAGGAGCTTTTTGCCGGGCATACGCGGTTCCGGGATTGCAGTCCTGGCGAGAATTCCGCGTCCTGGAACCCGCGCTTGGAACTCACTCCACTAAACCGAGGCGGCCGCACTGGTTCCACTTTGGCCGGCCAAAGATGCGTCGTCGCAGGCGTCTGCGGCATTCCCATCCAATCAAGACGAAAAGACGATGGAAACCCTGATATCGCCGCTGATCCTGGTCGTATCGAGCGAAACCGTGTCGCCGTGACGGCGCACGCGCAGGTCGACGCTTGATGACGAAAGCTTAAGGTCGCGTAGCGTCACTTCATCGAGAAAGGACGGCAGGCGGGGATTGCGCAACCGAATTTCGCCCTTGAACGGATCGAATTCGAGCCCCAGGGAGGCGTCAAGCAGCGAAAACGGCGTCGCGCTGGCCCACGCCTGCGGCGAGCAAGCAACCGGATAAAGTGTCGGGCCGTGACCGTGCTGCCGCCGGAAGCCGCAAAACAACTCTGGCAGCCGGCTTTGATCCATATAAGTGGCGGCGTCAAACAGGCCGCTGAACAGCGTATCGATCGCCGGCTTGCACTGATAGTGCGCGAGACCAAGCGCGATCAGCGCATTGTCGTGCGGCCAGATCGATCCGTTGTGGTACGACATCGGATTGAACCGCACTTGATCTTTCGCCACGGTGCGGATGCCCCAGCCGGAAAAGAATCTCGGCCGCAATAGCTCCCCGGCAACGCGTTTCGCGCGGTCGGAGGCGGCGATGCCGGTGAACAACACTTGGCCGGCATTCGAGGTGCGGACTCGGCAGGGTTCCTTGGCGCCATCGAGCGCCAGCGCGTAAGTGTCGAGCTCCGGGCACCAGAAGGCTTCCTCGAATCGTTCGGCAAGACGGCTCGCCTCGTCATCGAGCCGCCGCGCCGCAGCGCCGCGTTTGAGCCGCCGCGCGCAACGCGCCGCCATGCGCTTGGCCGCATAGACGTAGCCTTGCACCTCGACGAGCGCGATTTCGCCCTCGGCCAAGCGTCCGTCGGCATGAAAGATGGCGTCGTAGGAGTCCTTCCAGCCCTGATTGGCCAGACCTTGCTCGCTGGCGCGCTTATATTCGACGAAGCCGTCGCGGTCCGGATCGCCGGGCCCGTCGATCCAGGCCAGCGCCGCTTCGATATTCGGCCACAATTCGCCGACCGTCTGCATGTCGCCGGTGCGCTCCAGATAAAGCCCGGCGAGCAAGACGAATAATGGCGTCGCATCGACGCTGCCGTAGTAGAGGCCGAATGGCACCTCACGCAGCGCCGCCATTTCGCCGCAGCGCATTTCGTGCAGGATTTTTCCGGGCTCGGCATCGGCGAGCGGGTCCGTGGTCGTGGCCTGATAAGCTGCCAGGCGCCGCAGTACGCCGCGCGCGACGTCGGGCGACCACCACAGCATCTGCAATGCCGTGATCAGCCCGTCCCGGCCGAAGGTGGTCGAGTACCAGGGAATGCCTGCATAAGGGTAACGGCCCTGCGGCGTGTCCGTCATCAGCATCGCGAGATCGGCGGCCGATCGGCACAGCACCGCGTTGAAGCGCTCGTTCGAAGTCTGCACGGAGGTTCGTTGCCGCGTCGACTCGCGCATTTCGCGCCGCGCTGCAATGAGCCCGCGCAAAAACGGCAATGGCGGCGAATCGGTTCGATCGCAGCTCACCGCGAGGAAGAGCGGACACGCTTCGCCGGGTTCGAGATGGAGTTCGTATAGCGCGGAGTTGGTCGTAAGCTCGTCCGGCGCAGGATCAAAATTGAGCGCGGTGCGCCGCAGCTTGCGGTCGAGACCATCATAGACCAGCAGCACGCGATCGTCGCTGTGAATTCTTGCGGTAGCGGTGCCGCGGCGGTCGCGATGCGCGCCGCGGACCTCGAACAAATCCGCAAAGTCGCTGTCGAATAACAGAGATACGCGCAGACGGATCGCCTTGTCGCCGTAGTTGCGCACGCTCAGCCGCTGATAGGCAGTGTCGCGCCAGAGAAAGATCGTGCGCAGAATATGAACGCGATCCTTTTCCATCACGATGCGCTGACCGTCCATCAGATCGGGGTTGGTCAGATCGACGAAGAACGTCGAATTGTCATCGCGCAGATTGGCGCCGAGTAAAAGCGGTGGGCCGTCGTTGACCTGCAATTCCAGGCGCGACAAATGCCGCGTGTCCTGATGGAACAATCCGCCGGACGCGCCGCCGATATCGCCGTGGTTGTCGAGGACGACGAAAGTATCGCCGCATTTGAGCGCGCGCGGCGGGCGGTCCGGCTGCGTCGCGGTGATGGTGAAGGCTGCTTCGGGCGGCCCTTCGTCGGTAATCGATGCCGCGCTCTGGACCGGCACTCTGGCAACCGTCGCTATCGCCGCCGATTGGGCGGACGTCGCTCGATGTTTGGCCGTCGCCGCCATCGCTGTTTAGGGTCCGACATTGCCATGGATGACATCGACAACACGCATTTCGATCGGATCGACGACCACCACGTCGTCCGCCACCATGGCATATTTGAGGAAAGCTGATTCGGCGAGGCCGGTGTGACCGGGCAATTCGGCCAGCGGAACCGAGCGGGGCACCGCGGCGCCGACGGTCGGTTCAATGCGCGCAGTGGCAGCACGTACCCGCTGCCTCACGATGGCATTATAAATTGCGTTCTTCTGTGCAGCAGTGAACGAGACCGTCGGGGTTACCGCACCCTGCGAGGTGACCGCTTCGTCGGTTCCCGCACTTTGCGCGTCGGCATTCGGCATGCCGAGGAGCACGGATAGCACCACCAAAGGCCAAAAGCGGATCGGGCCAGCCATGCCAAGACTCCCCATGCGAAGACTCCCCATGCCAGGACTCCGATGAAATGAAATGGAACTCCTCTCGTAGCGAACGCCCAACGGCCGCGATTGGTTCAATCAGCTTTTGTTGCACCGCACATCTTTAATTCAGCTAGCGTTTTTCATCACAGCGCGGTTTGGTGTGACGAATGGCCACGGAACGGCAAAAGTTCCTTGATGCACTCGTAAATTGTCCTGACATGTTCTAAACTTGAACGATAAGCAAAAGCCTCAATGGGGACGAAAACCATGGCTACAACAACCACGATGGTCGGATCCGGTGCGTCGGTGCAGGCGGTGCGCTGGCAGCAGCTCATCATCGCCATCATCTGCATGGTGCTGATTGCCAACCTGCAATACGGCTGGACGTTCTTCGTCAATCCTTTGAATCAGGCGCACGGCTGGTCGAAGGCCTCGATCCAGTTTGCCTTCAGTATCTTTATCGCACTGGAGACGTGGCTGACGCCGATCGAGGGATGGCTCGTCGATAGTCTGGGCGTGCGCCGCGGACCGAAGCTGATGATCGCGTTCGGCGGCATCATGGTTGCGCTCGGCTGGATCGTTAATTCGATGGCCGGCTCGCTCGAAATGCTCTACCTCGGCGCGGCAATCAGCGGCGTCGGCGGCGGCGCGATTTACGCGACCTGCGTCGGCCAAGCGGTCAAGTGGTTTCCCGACCGGCGCGGACTTGCCGTCGGTCTGACCGCGGCCGGATACGGCGCCGGTACGGCGCTGACCGTTATCCCGATTACCGCGGTCATCAGTTCCTCGGGTTATGAGGCCGCGTTCTTCTGGTTTGGTCTGGTGCAAGGCGGCATCGTCTTCGTCCTGGCGTGGCTGATGCGAGCGCCCGATCCGGGTGAATTGGCCGGCCTCGGCGCGCCGAAGGTGACGCAGACCGCGCAGAACTATTCCCCGGCGCAAGCATTGAGCACGCCGGTGTTCTGGGTCCTCTACATCATGTTCATCATGGTGTCGGCCTCGGGTCTGATGGCGACCGCACAGCTGGCGCCGATTGCGGGAGATTTCGGCGTCGGCAAAGTCGTGATCATGTTCGGTCTGACGACCTTGGTGACGGCAGGCATCATCGACAATCTCTGTAACGGTGGCGCTCGCCCGCTGTTCGGCTGGATTTCCGATAACATCGGCCGCGAATATACGATGGCGATCGCGTTCGGTCTGGGCGGTATCGCCTATTGGCTGTTGGGAACTCTCGGCCACGCGCCGTGGGCCTTCGTCCTGTTCGCGGGTCTCATCTTCCTGACCTGGGGCGAGATTTTCAGCCTGTTCCCGTCGACCTGCACAGACACGTTCGGCACCAAGTTCGCGACCGTGAATCTAAGCCTGCTCTACACCGCGAAGGGAGCATCGGCCTTCCTGGTTCCGGTGGCGAACCTGGTAAAGAACGCGACAGGCGGTTGGCACATGGTCTTCGTCGTCACGGCGATCATGAATTTCATCGTCGTGGCGCTCGCGCTTTTCGTGCTCAAGCCGCTGCGGGCGCAGTTCCTGGCCAAGGGCTGAGCCGAGGAAATTCTGCCGCAAAGCTTGCGGCAAGAACTCGGGCGCGGGCGCAGTCCCGCGCCCGATCTATTTGCGCGCTAGCCCTTATAAAATGCGGTATTCCGGCTCTGGCATAATGTATTACAGTGCGCTATGGGTAAGGTTCGGAACGCGGCCAAAGACTTCGTCGGAAGACCGCGTCCGGCCGGGGTGAGAGCGTCTTGAGGTTCGCGAGCGTTCATGTCGTCCAGCGTTCATCGTTTTTCCGTCGCCAAGGGCGATGTCGCGGCCAATGACGCCGACACGGTCGAGCGGCCGCGGCTGCAGCGGATCGACACCTCGTTTAGTTTCAAGAACAAGGCCTATGCCGCGCTGAAATCCGTCATCGTCGGCATGGACGTCTACGGCAGCCGCAGCGAAATTCGGCTCGACGAACGCAGCCTGGCGAGCGACTTCGGCATCAGCCGCACGCCGGTGCGCGAAGCGATGGCGCAGCTCGAGCGCGAAGGTTTTGTCCGGTCGGTGCCGCGGCGCGGCGTCTATGTGGTGCGCAAGACCAAGCGCGAGGTGATCGAGCTGATCACCGCCTGGGCGGCGCTCGAAAGCATGGCGGCGCGGCTGATCACGGAGAACGCCGGCGACGACGAGATCGCCTCGTTACGCAAAATGTTCGCCACTTTCGAAAACGGCGAAGTGCGCGCCCATCTCGACGAATACTCCGAAATCAACATCGAGTTCCACCAGACCATCATCCGGTTGTCGCGCAATAGCGTGCTGATGGCGCTCGCCGAGAATCTTTTCACCCATATGCGAATGATCCGGAGGAAGACGATCGGCGAGAAGGATCGTGCCGACCGCTCGATTCGCGACCACATTCACATCATCGCGGCTTTGGAGGCGCGCGACACCGTGCGCGCGGAGATGCTGGTGCGCGATCACGCGCTCGGCCTTGCCGAGCACGTGGCGAAATACGCGGACTATTTGGATTGAGTATAGGGAGAACTCCCATGGCAGACGCGGCAGTAAAGGCGAAAGCCCCGGACACAACCGAAACGGCGGCGCAACAGCTGACGGACGGCTTTCATCTCATCATTGATGCGCTCAAGCTCAACGGCGTCGAGACGATCTACGGCGTGCCGGGCATTCCGATCACGGATTTCGGCCGCATGGCGCAGGCCGAGGGCATCCGCGTGCTCTCCTTCCGGCACGAGCAGAATGCCGGTTATGCCGCGGCGATCGCCGGATTCCTCACCAAGAAGCCCGGCATCTGCCTCACGGTGTCGGCGCCCGGATTCCTCAACGGACTGACGGCCCTGGCGCATGCCACGACCAACTGCTTTCCGATGATCCTGATCTCCGGCTCGTCGGAGCGCGAGATCGTCGACTTGCAGCAGGGCGACTACGAGGAGATGGATCAGCTCGCCATCGCTAAGCCGTTGTGCAAGGCGGCCTACCGCGTCCTGCATGCAGCCGACATCGGCATCGGTCTGGCGCGCGCCATCCGCGCCGCGGTGTCCGGGCGCCCGGGCGGCGTCTACCTCGATCTGCCGGCCAAACTGTTCGGGCAGGTGATGGACGCGGCGGAAGGCAAGAAGTCTCTGGTCAAGGTCATCGACGCCGCGCCGGCGCAGATTCCCGCGCCCGAGGCGATCAAGCGCGCGCTCGATGTGCTCAAAAGCGCCAAGCGGCCGTTGATCGTGCTCGGCAAAGGGGCTGCTTATGCCCAGGCTGACGACGCGATCCGTGCGCTGGTCGAGAAAAGCGGAATTCCATTCCTGCCGATGAGCATGGCCAAGGGGCTCTTGCCGGACAGCCATCCGCAGTGTGCCGGCGCGGCGCGTTCGACGGTGCTGAAAGATTCCGATGTCGTCATGCTGATCGGCGCGCGGCTCAACTGGTTGCTGTCGCACGGCAAGGGCAAGGCCTGGGGCGAGCCGCATACGAAGAGGTTCATCCAGATCGACATCGAGCCCAAGGAAATGGACTCCAACGTCGAAATCGTCGCGCCGGTGGTCGGCGATATCGGCTCGGCCGTCACGGCGCTGCTCGCCGGCATGGACGCCAAGTGGCCGGCAGCGCCGGCCGATTGGACCGGCGCGGTGGCCAAAAAGCGTGAAGAGAACGTCGCCAAGATGGCGCCGCGGCTGATGAACAACAACGTGCCGATGGATTATCACGGCGCGCTTGGCGTGCTCCGCACCATCATCAAGGAACGGCCCGACGCTATCCTCGTCAACGAAGGCGCCAACGCGCTCGATCTCACGCGCGGCGTTATCGACATGTATAAACCGCGCAAGCGGCTCGACGTCGGCACCTGGGGCGTCATGGGCATCGGCATGGGCTACGCGATCGCGGCGTCGGTGGAGACCGGTAAGCCGGTGCTCGCGATCGAAGGCGATTCGGCTTTCGGCTTCTCCGGAATGGAGATCGAAACCGTCTGCCGTTACAAGCTGCCGGTCTGCGTCGTCATTTTCAACAATGACGGCATCTACCGCGGGACCGACGTCAATACCGGCGGCGCCGATCCGGCAACCACCGTGTTCGTCAAAGGCGCTCGCTACGACAAGATGATCGAGGCGTTCGGCGGCGCCGGCGTCAACGCGACGACCCCGGACGAGCTCAGGCGCGCGGTGAATTCCGCCATGGACTCGGGCAAGCCGACGCTGATCAACGCGGTGATCGATCCGGCGGCCGGCAGCGAGAGCGGCCGGATCGGCAACCTCAACCCGAAAAGTGCGCTCGGCAAGAAGTGACGCACCGCAGATTCGGGACAAAGCAAGACTAGGAGAGGAAACGATGGCAACGCGCAAAAGTGCCGCCAAGGCAAAGAGCAAAAAAACTGCGAAGAAATCGACCAGGAAAATCGTGAAGCTCGCGGCAAAAAAGCCGGCCGCAAAAGCCGGCAACGGCGACGGCCTGCGGCGCCCTTCGACCAAGCCATGGGGACACGCCGGCCGGGCGCTCGAAGGCGTCAAGATCCTCGACTTCACCCATGTGCAATCGGGGCCGACCTGCACGCAGCTCCTTGCCTATATGGGCGCCGACGTCATCAAGGTGGAACGGCCCGGCGTCGGCGACATCACCCGCACGCAATTGCGCGACGTGAAGGGGCAGGACAGCCTCTATTTCACCATGCTCAACGGCTCGAAGCGTTCGATCACCATCGATTCCAAGACTCCCAAGGGCAAGGAAATCCTCGATCGCCTGGTGAGGCAGTGCGACGTGCTGGTCGAGAATTTCGCGCCGGGCGCCCTCGATCGCATGGGGCTGACCTTCGAGCACATCCACAAGCTCAATCCGCGCATGATCGTGGCCTCGGTCAAAGGCTTCGGTCCCGGTCCGTACGAGGACTGCAAAGTCTATGAGAACATCGCGCAATGCGCCGGCGGTTCCGCCTCCACGACCGGTTTCCGCGACGGTCCGCCGCTCGTCACCGGCGCGCAGATCGGCGACAGCGGCACCGGTCTGCATCTCGCGCTCGGTATCTGCGCCGCGCTTTATCAGCGCACGCGCACCGGCCGCGGCCAAAAGGTGCTCGCCGCCATGCAAGACGGCGTACTCAATCTCGCACGCGTGAAATTGCGCGATCAGCAGCGCCTCAAGCACGGACCTTTGACCGAATACAGCCAATACGGCGAGGGCGTACCCTTTGGCGTGGCGACGCCGCGCGCCGGCAACGATTCCGGCGGCGGCCAGCCCGGCTGGATCGTCAAATGCAAAGGCTGGGAGACCGATCCCGACGCTTACATCTATTTCATCACCCAGGCTCCGGTGTGGGCCGCGATCTGCGACCTGATCGGCAAGCCGGAATGGAAGACCGATCCGGATTACGCCACGCCGCCGGCGCGGCTGCCGCGGCTGCGGCACATTTTCGATACCGTCGAGGAATGGACCAAGACCATGACCAAGTTCGAAGTCATGGAAAAGTGCAACGCGCACGACATTCCCGTCGGGCCGATCCTGTCGATGAAGGAGATCGCCGAGGAGCCGTCGCTGCGCGCGACCGGCACCATCGTCGAAGTCGATCATCCGGGGCGGGGCAAGTATTTGACCGTCGGCAATCCGGTCAAACTGTCGGACTCGCCGGCCGACGTGCGCCGCTCGCCGCTGCTGGGCGAGCACACCAACGAGATTTTGCGCAAAGTCCTCGGTTATTCGGAGAAGGAGGTTGCCGAGCTCAAGCTATCAGGCGCAATCACCGCGCCGGACAAGCCCGCCAAGGCGGAGGCGGCGTAAACTGTTTCTGTCCCCGCGGCGGCAGGGCCCCCGTAATCGCCGAACCATCGGTGTTGACTGAATGTCCGCATTCGCGGGCATGACGGAGAAGGATTTGGGAGATATTTTTACAATGCGCATCGTGGTTCACGGCCAGCAGGCATTCGGCAAGGCGGTGCTGGAAGCGCTCATCAAGCGCGGCGAGAACGTGATTGCCGTTTATGTCGCGCCGGAAAAGCCCGGCGCCAAGGCCGATCCGCTGAAGGAGGCGGCACTCGCCGCCAAGCTTCCCGTCTATCAGCCCGACAATTACCGCAAGCCCGAGGTTTGGGCGGAATTCAAAGCGCTCAAGCCCGACCTTCAGGTGATGGCTTTCGTGACGCTGTTCGTGCCGGAGGAATTCCTCAATATCCCGACCCACGGCTCGATCCAGTATCACCCTTCGCTGCTGCCGGCCTACCGCGGCGCCAGCGCCATCAATTGGCCGATCATCAAAGGCGAGAAGGAGACGGGGCTCTCGATCTTCTGGCCCGACAACGGCCTCGATACCGGCGATGTCCTGATCCAGAAGAAGACGCCGATCTCCAATACCGACACGCTTGGGACTGTGTATTTCGAGCGGCTGTTTCCGATGGGTGTCGACGCCATGATGGAGTCGGTCGATCTTGTCAAAGCCGGCAAGGCGCCGCGCATCAAGCAAGACGAAGCCAAGGCCACCTATGAGGGCCGCTGCACCGTGGAGAACGCCAGGATCGACTGGGGCAAGCCGTGGGAGCAGATCGATCGTCTCATCCGCGGCTGCAATCCCGCGCCCGGCGCGTGGACGACACTCGACGGCAAGCAACTGAGGATTTTCGACGCCACGCCCACGCCGGCCAAAGACCCGAAGGGTATCGGCGGCAAGCTCGGCGAAATCGTCGCCGTCGAAGCCGATGGCATCACGGTGGTCTGCGCCGACGGGCGCTTCAAAGTGTCCCGTGTGCAGCCGGCCGACGGCAAAAAGATCGAGGCCGGCGAATGGGCGAAGTCGGCGAACGTCGCCGCCAAAGCCCGCTTCACATGATCTGACAACGTTCCAACCTTCCCAGCCCCGCCAGTTTTGTTGCAATCAATGGACCTTTGACATGCCCGCCTCACAACACCAGTCGCCAAAATCGGATATTGAAATCTCGCAGGCCGCCAAGAAGCGGCCGATCATCGACATCGCCCGCGAGAAGCTCGGCATCGCGCCGGAAAATCTCGAACCCTACGGCCATTACAAGGCCAAGGTGTCGATGGATTACATCAAGTCACTGCAGAACAAGCCGAACGGCAAGCTGATCCTGGTCAGCGCCATCAATCCGACGCCGGCCGGCGAAGGCAAGACCACGACCACCGTCGGTCTGACCGATGCGCTCAATCACATCGGCAAGAAGGCGATGCTGTGCATCCGCGAGCCGTCGCTCGGCCCGTCTTTCGGCATGAAGGGCGGCGCCGCCGGCGGCGGCTACGCGCAGGTCGTGCCGATGGAAGACATCAATCTGCACTTCACCGGCGATTTCCACGCCATCACCTCGGCCAACAATCTGCTCGCCGCGCTGCTCGACAATCACATCTATTGGGGCAACGCGCTCGGCATCGATGCGCGCCGTGTCGCCTGGCGCCGCGTGCTCGATATGAACGATCGCGCGCTGCGCTCGATCGTGAATTCGCTCGGCGGCACCGCCAACGGCTTCCCGCGCGAAGACGGCTTCGACATTACGGTTGCATCCGAAGTCATGGCGATCTTCTGCCTGGCGCGCAACGTCGACGACCTCAAGAAACGGCTCGGCAATATCGTCGTCGCCTATACGCGCGACAGAAAGCCCGTCCGCGCCGGCGATCTGAAAGCGAATGGCGCCATGACGGTGCTCTTGAAGGAAGCGCTGGCGCCGAACCTGGTGCAAACCATGGAAGGCACGCCGGCTTTCATCCACGGCGGCCCGTTCGCCAATATCGCGCACGGCTGCAATTCGGTGCTGGCGACGACCACGGCGCTGAAGCTTGCCGACTACGTCGTGACCGAGGCCGGTTTCGGCGCCGATCTTGGCGCCGAGAAATTCATGGACATCAAGTGCCGCAAGGCCGGCATCGCGCCCGATTGCGTCGTGCTGGTCGCGACCATCCGCGCGCTGAAGATGCATGGCGGCGTCAAGAAGGAAGACCTCAAGGCGGAAAACCTGAAAGCGCTCGAGGCCGGCATGGCGAACCTGCAGCGCCATGTCGAGAACATGCAGAAATTCGGTGTCCAGCCTGTGGTGTCGATCAACCGCTTCTCCGCCGACACCGAGGCCGAGATCAAGCTGGTTCAGGAGAAATGCAAGGCGCTCGGCGTCGAGGCGCTGATGGCGGATCACTGGGCGATGGGCGGCGAGGGCGCCGCCGATGTCGCGCGCGCAGTAGTTAAGATCGCCGAGAGCGGCAAGAGCAAGCTCAAATTCCTTTATCCCGACGACATGCCGCTCGTCGAAAAGATCCGCACGATCTGCCGGGAAATCTATCGCGCCAAGGACATCTCGATGGACAAATCGGTGCGCGATCAATTGGCGTCGTTCGAGGCGCTGGGCGCCGGCAAGTTCCCGATCTGCATGGCCAAGACGCAGTACAGCTTCACCACCAATCCCGACGCCAAAGGCGCGCCGACCGACCATGTCATCAATGTGCGGGAAGTGCGGCTAAGCGCCGGCGCGGAGTTCGTCGTCGCGATCTGCGGCGAGATCCTGACAATGCCGGGCCTGCCCAGGGTGCCGGCCGCGGACTCGATCGACGTCGGGCCCGACGGCAAGATCGTGGGTCTGTTCTAACCTGCCAAGGAGTGACACATGCTGAAATTCTACTACAGCGGCGCGCCGAACCCGACCAAGGTTGCGCTGCTTCTGGAGGAGGCCGGCCTGCCTTACGAGGCCATCCCGGTCGACACCCGCAAGGGCGAGCAGCACAAGCCGGAATTTCTGGCGATCAATCCGAACGCGAAACTGCCGGCGATCGTCGACGGCGACGTAACGGTGTTCGACTCGAGCGCGATCCTGCTCTACCTCGCCGAGAAAACCGGCAAGTTCCTGCCGGCGAAAACCGACAAGGCGCGCGGCGAGCTGTTGTCATGGATGTTCTTCGTCTCCTCCGGCGTCGGGCCGTATTTCGGCCAGTCGGTGCATTTCCGGGTCTATGCGCCGGAGAAGATTCCGTACGCGCTCAACCGCTACGCTTTCGAGTCGCAGCGGCACGCCGGCATTCTCGACGCCCGTCTCGGCCGGCAGAAATACATGCTCGGCGACGTCTACACGATCGTCGACATGAACGTGTGGGGCTGGGCGCGCTTGTTGCCGACCGTGCTCGGTGACGGCGGCCTCGACAAGTTCAAGAACTTAAAGCGCCTGGTCGACGAGATCAACGCGCGGCCTGCCGCGCAAAAGGCGGCGACGCTGAAGGACCGCCACCAGTTCAAGACCGAGATGGACGACGAAGCGCGCAACGCCATGTTCCCGCATCTGAAGGAAAAGGTCGCCTAGCCGCCGCGTCATTCGCAAAAGGCAGGCAAACGGCGCGGCCTTCAAAGGCCGCGCCGTCCTGCCTTAAGCCGCCAATTGGCCGCCGCCCGCAAATTGATAATCGGGCAGTTTCAGTTTGTCGGTGATGTCGCGACCGATGGCGTATCGCGCCACGCCCGGAATGCGAAACGTTTTGATCGCCCGTTCGAGCAGGAACAATTTCAGCCGGGTCTTCGGCGCAAAGAAGCCGGCAAAGCGCAAGGCGGCGCGTTGCTTCTCGGCGATGTAGTCGCGCAACAAAGCATCGTAATTGCGAAACGCCGCGTCGTATTGACCGCCGGACCTGGCGAGTTCGCCGGCAAGCACATAGGCGGCCGTCATCGCCAGTGCGGAACCCTGTCCGCCCAACAGCGAAATGCAGAACGCCGCGTCGCCGAGAAGCGCCACGCGCCCGCTCGACCAGTGCTCCATCGCGATCTGGCTGACACGGTCGAAGTAAAGCTCCTGCGTGCGATCAAGCTCGTCAAGGATGCGCGCGCTTTCCCATTGCACGCCGCCGAAGCGTTCGCGCAGCAGCGCCTTCTGTTTGTCCAAGCCAATGGTCTCGGCGGGTTGCTCCGTATCGCCGGCAAAGACGAACAGAAACAAGGTGCGGTCGCCATGCAGCGCAAAGCGGCCGAGCTGAAGGCCGGGCTCGGTGTGGATGACGTAGACCATCTCGTCGCGCGGGCGGTAGCCGCCGCACGCGAACGCCGCGACCATGTAGCCGAGCTTCCTTTCAAAGCGATCCGGCGGCCCGAACGCCAGCCGGCGCACCGCCGAGTGCAGTCCGTCGGCGCCGATCAACAGGTCGAACCGCCGCTCGCCGCCGCGTTTGAGGCGAACCCGCACGCCGTCCGAATGCTGCTCCAGCGCGACGATTTCGTCATCGAAGGTCACTTCGCAATCGTCCTTGACGCGATCGAAGATCAGCCGCGACAGGTCGCTGCGGCCGATGGTTACGTAACGGCCGCCGGTCAGGTCGCTGAAGACCGTGGTGCCGAAACCGGTTACGCGCCGCCCCCGGCGGTCGACCATGCGCAGTTCGCGCATGTGATAGCCGGCCCGATCGATCGCCGCGGCCAGTCCCATGCGTTCCGCGATATCGAAGCCCAGCCCCCAGAAATCGATCACGTAGCCGCCGGAGCGCAACGCCGGCGCCCGTTCGACGAGCGTCGGCGCGAAGCCGGCTCTTCGCAGCCAAAATGCCAGGGTCGGTCCGGCTATGCCAATTCCGGAAATGAGAACGGTTTTTGCGGCCATGAGCGGACATATGAGGTCGATGCGGATGGCGCAACCGCCGCCAAACAAAAACGGCGCAGCTTTAAAGGCCGCGCCGTTCGTTTTGCAAGCCTGAAGCGATTCTACTGGAACAGCTTCATCGCATTTTCAAGCGTCTGGATAACACCCCATGCCAGCGGAATTCCGACGAAGCACCAGGCGAGCAGGAGCTCCACGGTGGTCGTTCCGGTCTGCGTTTGGTCAGCCATGATGTTTGCTCCTTAGGCGCCGGCCGGTTCGCCGGCGGCATCGACGGCCACTTGGCCGAGCAGGGCCTCATGGTCGGGCTTCATGTGGAAGCGATGGTGTACCGCCTTGATCATGAAGTTGCAGATGAAGCCGATGACCAACAAAGCCGCCATGATGTACATGGTGACATTGTAGGCCTGAGCCTTCGGCACGCCGTGATCGATCTGGTACTCCCGGATGTAGTTGACCAGCACCGGCCCGAACACGCCGGCCGCCGACCATGCGGTGATCAGCCAGCCGTGGATGGCGCCGACATAGCGGGTCCCGAACATGTCCTTCAGATACGCCGGTACGGTGGCGAAGCCGCCGCCGTACATGCTGATGATGATCAGGAAGCAGATCACGAATCCGGCGACGCTGCCGATTGATCCCGTCCATGGCACCAGCGCGTACAGCACCGTTCCGATAGCGAAGAAGCAGAAATAGGTGTTCTTGCGTCCGATATAGTCGGATGTGGAGGCCCAGAAGAAACGCCCTGCCATGTTGAACAGGCTGAGCAGGCCGACGAAGCCCGCCGCCGCGAGAGCCGAGACTTTGCCCGGGAACATTTCCTGGGTCATGGCGGACGCCTGGCCGAGCACGCCGATGCCGGCGGTGACGTTGAGGCAGAGCACCCACCAAATCAGCCAGAACTGCGGCGTCTTGATCGCGTCGTACACGTAGACGTCGCTCCGTGTGACGAGCTTCTGCTCGACGACCGGCGGCGTATACCCTTCCGGTTTCCAGCCCGGCGCCGGTATGCGCACGATCGCCGCCCCGACCCACATGAAGATCAGGTAGATCACCCCAAGTGTGATGAAGGTTTCGGCGACGCCGACATGGGTCGGTGTCGCGTATTTGCTCATCAACCAGAC
>DATJBH010000067.1:0-17389 GCA_035515455.1 Xanthobacteraceae bacterium | reverse complement strand
GGCGATGGTGCCGCCGGCGCCGATCTTGTTCTCCACGATGACGGACTGGTGCAGCACCTCGCCAAGCGGCACCGCGATGATGCGGGAGACGATATCAGTGCCGCCGCCGGCGCCGAAGCCGACCAGCACGCGGATCGGCCGATCGTTCGGCCACTCGGCCGACGCCGGCGCCGCCACGGCCGTCAACAAGCCCGCCGCCAAAGCGGCCGCGATCCAACTGCGTTTCATCGTGTCTCCCCCTGCGTTGCGCGCGGCTTTGGCGCGCTGTTCTTGTCGTGAGCCTCTAGGAACACGCCCGGGCGCGGTCGTGTCAACGGGGGTCGATCAACGGCGATGGAATTCGGCGTGGCGCGACAGCCTCAGACGGACTCCCTCTCCCCGGTGGGGAGAGGGTTGGGGTGAGGGGGGTTCATGACTCACGATAGTCCCTAACCCCTCACCCGCCGCGCTTCGCGCGTCGACCTCTCCCTATGGGAGAGGTGAAGAAAGCTACTTCTCGTCTTCGATCGGGTTGCGCAGCACGCCGATGCCTTCGATATCGATCTCGCAGGTGTCGCCCGGCTTCATCCACACCGGCTCGGGCTTGCGCGCGTGGCCGACGCCGGAGGGCGTTCCGGTCAGCAGCAGGTCGCCGGGCTCCAGCGTGATGCCTTCGGTGAGATAGACCAGCGATTCCGGCACCGGGAACATGAAATTGTCGGTGTTCGACGATTGCATCGTCTTGCCGTTGAGACGACTCTCGATCTTGAGGCCTTTGCCTCCCTTCGGCAGTTCGTCGGCGGTGACCATCCAAGGACCGAGGCTGCCGGTCTTGTCGAAATTCTTGCCCATGCCCCATTGCGTGGTGTGGCGCTGATATTCGCGCACCGAGCCTTCGTTGGCGCAGGTGTAGCCGGCAATGCAGTCGGTCGCGTTCTCGAGCGTCAGATGCTTGACGCGCTTGCCGATGACGACCGTCAACTCCGCCTCGTAATCGAGCTGGATCGACTTTTTCGGACGCATCAGCGGCGTCAAATGCGGCGTGAACGACGTCAGCATGCGGAAGAAGATCGACTGATATTTCGGGATGTTGTCGCGCTGCGGACCTTCCTTGACGTGGTCGAGATAGTTGAGGCCGAGGCAGATGATCTTGCCCGGCCGCGCCACCGGCAGGCCGAACGTCAAGCCGGCAAGCGGGCGGCGGGCCGAGGCGGGCGCGCGCTTGGCGAGATCCGCGAGGGCCGAGAGGTCGCCACCGCTTCGGCGCAAGACCTCGCCGAGGTCGCCCGGCAAATTGGCGTCCACTGCCTGCAGATCGATGACGGCATCGCCGTCGACCACGCCCAACCGCAAGCTATTATTCGCTGCAAAACCGACGATCTTCATAAGATGAATTCCTGCCTTGTCACGACGGGCGCAAGGCTTAGCGCAGCCAACTAGCTTTGTCATTCTTGCGCGGCGCGGGCCCCGGAACGACGAGACGGATTTACTTGGCCAATGTGAACGCCTGGATCGAGAAATATCCGCGCTCGTCGGTCCACGCCGCCGCCGGCTGCCAGCCGGCGCCGCGCGCCAGTGCGCCCAGCGAGTCGACGCTGTATTTGTAGCTGTTCTCGGTGTGGATCGTCTCGCCGGCGCGGAAATCGACGCTTTCGCCGGCCACCTTCACCTTCTGCCGCTTCAGGCTGGCCAGATGCATTTCGACGCGATTGCGTTCGCGGTTGTAGAAGGCGTGGTGCTCGAAGGTGTCGAGTTTGAAGGTGCCGCGGAGCTCGCGATTGATACGCACCAGCAGGTTGAGATTAAAGCGGGCGGTAACGCCGGCGGCGTCGTTATAGGCGGCGTTGAGCACCTCGGCCGGCTTGATCAGATCGGCGCCGACGATCAGCGTCGCGCCCGCGCCGAGGATGCGGGCGGCATTGCGCAGAAAAGCGGCCGCCTCGTGCGGCTCGAAATTGCCGATGGTGGAGCCAGGAAAGAAGCCGGCCCGCACCGGCGCCGTCAACGCCGGCTGCGGCAGCACGAATTTCCGCGTGATGTCGGCGGTCACCGGCAGCACCTTCAGGCCCGGGAAATCGGGCCGGAGTTCGCGCGCCTCCTGCTCGATCATCTCGCCGCAAATATCGACCGGCACATAAGCCGCGAGCGGCGGCAAGGCGCGCAGGAGAATACGCGCCTTCTTGCTCGAGCCACTGCCGAATTCGACCAGTGCCGCACCCTTTGGAACGAGCTTGGCGATGTCGGCGCCCTGCTCGCGCAGAATGCGCATTTCGCATCGGGTCGGATAATATTCCGGCAGTTCGGTGATGCGTTCGAACAACTGCGAGCCGAGGCCGTCGTAGAAATACTTCGGCGGCAGCCGCTTCGGTGTCGCATGCAGGCCGGCGAGCACGTCGGCTTCGAAGGCGGAGGACTCGTCGGTTTTCGGCTGGATACGCGGGGATCGGGCAAGCGCGACCATGGCTGCTCCCTCAAACGAACTCGGCGAGCCGCAGCCCGCTGAACTGCCAGCGCGCCGGCGGATAGAAGAAGTTGCGGTAGCTCACGCGCTCGTGCCCTTCGGGCGTCGCCAGCGAGGAGCCGCGCAACACCATCTGGCTCACCATGAATTTGCCGTTGTATTCGCCGAGCGCCCCGTCGGCCGCGCGGTAGCCTGGATAAGGCAGATAGGCGCTGCGCGTCCATTGCCAAGCGATGCCGAAGGCGTCGGCGATCACGCCTGCGCGAGCGGCGACCTCCCATTCGGCTTCGCTGGGCAGATGCTTGCCGGCAAAGCGCGCGAAGGCGTCCGCCTCGTAGTAGCTGACATGGGTGACCGGCGCGTTCGGGTCGATCGGCCTTAAGCCGGCGAGCGTCATCGACTGCCAGGCACCGTCCAGCTTGCGCCAATAGCCGGGCGCCTGCCAGCCTTCCGCTTGCACCGTGGCCCAGCCGTCCGACAACCACAGCGACGGCGTCGCGTAACCGCCGGCGTCGATGAATTCGAGCCATTCCGCGTTGCTGACCAGATGGCGGGCGATGCGAACGTTAGGGATCAGCTCTTCGTGCCGCGGCGTCTCGTTGTCGAAGCAGAACTCCTCCCCCTCGTGACCGACCAGGTGGATGCCGGAAGGGGCGTCAACATAGCCGCGCGGCCCGCGTGTGGGGTGTGGCGGCTGCCAGGCGGCATCGTAAATCGGGTCGGTCGGGTTCTGCGCGAACGCGTGCAGGATATCGGTGAGCAACAACTCCTGATGTTGCTGCTCATGATGCAGCCCGATCTCCACGATCGAAAACACCCGCGCCGCCTTGTCTGCCGGCACGGTCTCGATCAGCCGCACGACCGCCGCATCGACATGGGCGCGATAGGCGGCGACGTCCGCGCCGTTCGGCCGGGTGATCAGGCCGCGCTGCGGGCGCGCGTGGCGCGGGCCGGCAGCGACGTAATAGGAGTTGAACAGAAACGGGAAACGCTCGTCGAAGATTTGGTAGCCGGGCGCATCCGGCACCAGCAAAAACTGCTCGAAAAACCAGGTGACATGGGCACGATGCCATTTGGTCGGTGAGGCGTCGGCCATCGACTGGACGATCTGGTCCTCGGCCGACAGGCACGCGGCGCGGCGTTCGGTCTCGGCGCGCACGCGGCAAAACGCGTCGCGCCAGTGCAGCCGGGCTTGATCCAGACTTTCCGCCGATGCGAGTGGCTCGCCGCCGCCGACGCTGCGCAGGGCGGGCGAAAGCGCGGTGCGCGCCATGGATTGACTCCGTAACGATATGCAAACGGCTGCTGCAGTCGACGTACGTACGGATACGAATTATGGACGCAATTGTTCCATCGCAGACAGCCGGGAGCAACCTGGAATCGCTGCGGAGCAGGCATTTGACAGGTTTGTGATTGCGGCGTGACGCCGCCGCCGGCTGAAATCCCGGATTCGCCAGGCGATTCACGCATGAATCGATGGCCGCTCGCCCGTTTTTAGGCGGTTGGCGAGGGTTGCCGCGAGTGTTGGCTAAAGGGCCGCCGGCCGCTCCGCTGTTGACGGAACGACGAGGGCAGCCTCATCGCTCGGATGAAACCGGTGGGCGCTAGCGCCACTCGGCGGCGCGGCGCAATTCGGCCTCGTCGAAGATGGTGAGCGCGCGGCCGCGGATTTCAAACATGCCCGCCCGTTGAAATTCGCCCACCACCTTGCTGACGTGCACCGGGGTCAGCCCGGTCGCGTCCGCGATGTGGCGCTGACGCAACGGAAACTCCATGGTGTCGCCTTGGCGCATGCCGCGCTTGGCCAGCCGATCGGCGATATTGATGATCAGCCGGGCGATCCGTTCGTCGGCCGTGCGGCGGCCGAGATCGAGCGCCATTTGGTCGAACTGAATGCGCTCCTCCGCCCAGAGCTTGGACACTTTTTCCAGGAGGTCGGTGTGGTTGAACAACAGCGCCTTGAGCTCGCTGCGCTTGAACTTGCGGTATTCGACCTCGGTGATCGCTTCCACCGTTCGGCCCGACATTGGTTCCAACAGGCCCGCCACCGACACGATGTCGCCCGGCAGCAGGAACGACAGCGTCTGCCGCCGGCCGTCCGCCAGCGTGATCGAGGTCGCGGCCCAGCCGCTGCAGATGAAAGGGACGAATTCCGACCATTCCTTGTGGTGGAAGATAGTGTGCCGCGCCGGAATGCGGTGAACCGTCGAGTGCAGCGGCGGCGGGCCCGGCAGGCTCTCGGTTCCCGCTAATTTCTTCCTGATCTCGCCGCACAGGCTCAACTGGTAAGCCGCGCAGACGCCGCATGCCGCGACGTTCGGCAGCGCAGACGCTGCGGCTTCGCCCGCATCGGGTTTGGCGACGCTCGCTGGCTCTAGAAGGGTGGTATTGCCGGCGTCGAAGGACGATGGTTCGGAGGAGAACTCGGTGCTTGCGATGTTGGCCTGACTGTCGAGTGGCTGTTTTCTTCCGACTTTTTGGGTGGCCAGAGTTGCCAAGTGTTGTTTCCTTTTCTTTAAGACATCGCGACTAACGGGTACAGCTCTACCAGCGAACAAATCAAGAATTGTCACACTGGATCGCAGAAGTAGGCGCGACTGTTCTCCTCGATGGATGTTGGGGTATTTGTATATACTTGCCTGCTGGCTCGCCTTGACTTGCATCAATTTTGAGGAGACTTATCTTCGAATCACATGCAAGAATATCTATTCGTAATATACAGATCGTGTATAGTACAATTAATTCAATCTAGATTGTTATTTTGGAATATTGAACGTGTGGCCCGGAGCACCGCGACGCAGCCGCGTTCCACACGCGCTGACGGATCGCCAATCCCGCCAACCGCCATTTCGATTGTTATCTTAGATTGTTATTTTTTAGCGCACCCATTTTTAATCGCGATTTATCCCGGATCGTCGATGCTCACGGGCAGATGTATGTCCAAGTAGCGTCAACAATAACTATACAAAAATGTTTGATCGAATTGGCTTCACTCGTGCCAGACAATCGGCACGCGCAAGGACACGTTCGCGTTATTTGCCGCTCGCATGCTGCAAGAAGCCGCTTGACCGCGCCGCAGATCAAAGCGCCCTGACCGTACCAGCCCGCGTTCGACGGCCGGAAATTTCGCAGGGCGCGGCATGAAGAACGCCACCGTCAATCTGCGGAATCTCGTGATCGTCGTCGCCGACCCGAGCTCGTACTGGCGCCGCGCCATCTATGGAATTTTGCGCAGCTTCGGGGCCAATAAGGTGCTCGAGGTCGAGCATTCGATGGACCTGATCCGCATCCTGTCCAGCCAGAAGATCGATATTCTTATCGTCGACACGCAGATTCATCCGCACAATTGGCACAAGCTCACGCACATGATCCGCCGCAATGCCACCAACGAAAATCGCACCGTGCCGATCCTGCTGATGTCCAACGACACCAGCGAGCGGATCGTCAAGGATGCGCGCGACGCCGGCGCCAACATGGTGGTGGCGAAGCTGATGTCGCCCAACATTCTTTACGACAGACTTTGCTGGATCGCGTTCAATCCGCGTCCCTTCGTCGACTGTCCGAGCTATTTCGGACCGGACCGCCGCTTCAAGATCGAAGGCTATCCGGGTGGCGTCGGCCGGCGTAAAGGCGACAAGATCATCAAGGTCGCGGAGGAAGTCGGTCCTGCCCTCGCCCAGAACGACATCGACAGCCTTTTCAAAGCAGCCAAGACAGATGCGCAAGATGCCTGACAACAGCCAGCCGGACGTGCGGATTTTCTATGCCAACACCCGCTTCGAGCAAATGGCGCGGCGGCCAGGCGGCGTGCCGCGGCAAAAAGCCATGGCGCAGGCGCAGGCAAAGATCGACGAGCTGAAATCCGGCTTCAACGACTGGCTCGACCGCGAACTACGCCAACTCAACGATGCGCTGGCGAAAGTCGAAAACGATCTCAACGACAACGCTTCGCTCGAGACCGCCTACCGTAATTGTGCCCAGTTGCAGAGCGTCTGCGCAGCCATGGGCTTCGAGCTCGTCACTTTCGTTGCGGAAAATCTCTGCAAGATCATTTCGACCATGATGTCCGGCGCGGCCTACGACAAGGACATCGTCGACTGCCACATCAACGCGTTTTTATTGGCCAAAACGGACCAATATCGCGCTATGAGCCCCGAGCAAGTGCCGGAAATGGCCAGCGGGCTGCGCCGGGTCGTCGAACTCGCCGGCAGGAATTCCGTCCGCAAATCCGCGGCGATGGACGAATAGTCTTTTCGCCGGCATTCACCGCACAAGCCGCCAGCGTCTGACCGGTCAACCCGCAGCCGGGTGAATTGCTTGCCGCTGTTGCTGGAACTTGACCACCTGCAAGGCCGTGTCGCGCCGCAACTTGTTGAAGACCATGCGGCACTGATCGAGAATATGCTCCGGCATGACGCGCTTGTCGGCGGACAGCATCAAGATCGCCTTGGTGGTCGGCCACGACAGCCCAACCGCCTTGGCAATAATCAGGATGGTCTCCGTGCTCTCCTGCACCATGACGCGCTCGACCACGTCGATGGACAGACCGCACATGACTGCCAGCGCGACCGCCACTTCCTCAAACTTGCCGACGCGGGCGAAGGCCTCGACCTCGATTTCGCTAAGCCGGTGGGCTGCCTGCATGGATCCGATCAGCGCCTGCGCCGCGGCATAATCGCGCGAGGCGATTGCGGTCTTCGCCTGGATCGCGCCGGCGACCTCCGCCACCACGTCGCGAACTTGGCTGGCGTGGCCGGGATTGGCCGCCTCGAGCGCGGCACGCACGGTATTGGACGCCGACGTCAGCAGTTTAAGGAATTGCGCACGCGGGATTTCCGGCCGCGAACCGACGGCTTGCGCCAGGGCATCGTCGCCTTCCGACCGCTTTACCAGCCTGACGTAGCCAGCCTCGGAGAATTTAGCCCCCGCGTTCTGCGCCGTGCTCAGCGCGACATCGCGGTTGCCGCGCTCAACCAACACGTCGGTGACGGTTTCGGGTAACACCCGTCGCCGTGAGATCGCCAAGAGGTGCTGCTGGCTCTTGCTCTTCGCATTCTCGACTAACGTGACGTTGTCGAGCAATTCCGAGCGCGTGAGAACCGGGCCTGCGACCTCGATCGCATCGTCGAACGCCAGCGTGCGGATGACTTGCGGCGGCGCATTGCCGACCCCCGCCAGGCGTCGCGCGAGCGTGACGCGGGCGGACTGCTCGATATCGGCGATCAGATGGTTGAACACGTTGTCGAACACGGCAACGTGGTCTTTGGTGAAATGGCCCGATCCGAAGACGAATAGGTCGGTGACGCGCCGTAGCGTCTTGACGCGCCGGTCAGCCGAGCCGTGCGCGAGGGCGTCTTCCAGCTCCTGGATGATTGCGTACTGCGCGGTCATTGTCCGTCATCCTTGTATGCGTGCGGCTCGGCGCGGCGGCCGGCGCGGGTGGCTAATAAACGACGTCGACGCCGACTTGCGCCGCTTCCTGCTCCGAAATCTGCGGGGGGACAAACTCGGCCGGGCCGCCCTGCAGACGGCTCATCAGACGATCCTTCAAATCCGCCACGGAGATGGCGGAAATGACCTTCTGCTCGAGCTGCATGCGCTGCTCGTCGTCCAGCGACCCGTCATTCGCCGCTTCCGCATAGCGCGTGAGCGCGTCGCCGAGAGCCTCGAATTCCTGCTTGTGACGATCGAAGCTCTGCAGCGTGACGATCAACTCACGATCCGGCCGGCCGCTGCCCATCACCAGCTTGGTGACCTGATCGACCGTCTCCTCGAGACGCAGGACATTGTCGAGCAGGAGCGCGGCGAATACGGCGATAAAGGCTCCGACGTCTTTCGGCTCTTTGTCTTTCACAATCGCATTCCTCAGATCGCGGCGGCGGCCGCCTTCGACATCGCATGGCAAAGGTTAGGATAGCTTGCCCATCACCTGTTCGATCTTTTCCCGCAGCGTCGTCGCCGTGAACGGCTTGATCAGGTAATTGTTGACGCCGGCCTGCGCCGCTTTAACGACGAGCTCCTTGTCGCCGCGCCCGGTGAGCAGGATGAATGGGACCTTACGAACCACAGGATGTCCGCGCACGGCCCGTAACAGGCCGAGGCCGTCCATCTCCGGCATATTGAAGTCGGAGATGATCAAGTCGAGCGGCTGCAGCGAGGCGATCTCCATCGCCTGCTTGCCATGTTCGGCTTCGTGGATGTGCTTGAAGCCGATCTCCTCCAGCGTCATACGGGTCATCTGCCGCACACTGTTCTGGTCGTCGACAACGAGGACTTTGATGGCTACGGCATTTGGCATTTTCGTTACTCCTGGGCGGCCCTTTCGCCTGCGGCGGCGGGCGCCGGTTAGTCCTCGTCAAGTCAACGCGAATTTCGCGGCCGATGCAGTGTTCGCCGACAGGGCCGTACCCACCGGCGAATTGACGGCAAGATCCGATAGCTTCTCGACGTCGAGAATGAACGCGACACGTCCGTTGCCGAGAATTGTCGCGGCCGCAATTCCCGGAACCGAACCGTAGCTCTCCTCGATGCTCTTGATCACCACCTGCTGGTGGCCGCACAGCTCGTCGACGACGAGGCCAAAGCGCGTACCTTCACCCGCATCGGTGATGATGACGACCCGCTCGCCCGACTCGCCGGCCGTCGAACTGATTTCCAGCAAATCGCCGAGATGAACCAGAGGCACGAATTCTCCGCGCAATTGCAGCATGCCGCGCGTGCCGATGAGGTTGCTGACCTCGGACCGCGCCGGCCGCAGACACTCGACGATGGACGAGAGCGGCATGACGTAGGTCTGCTGCCCGGTCTTGATGACCATGCCGTCCATGACGGCCAGCGTCAGCGGCAGCGCCAATTGGATGGTCATGCCGCGGCCACGCTCCGACTTGAGCGATATGCGCCCGCCGATGTCCTGGATGTTGCTGCGCACGACGTCCATGCCGACGCCGCGGCCGGAAATGTCGGAGACGGTTTCCGCCGTCGAAAATCCGGGCAGCATGATGAGATTGCTGATCTCGTCCTCGGTGAGCGTGGCGTCGGCGCTGACCAGGCCTTTTTCCCGCGCCTTCTTGAGCACGCGGTCGGAATTGATCCCGGCGCCGTCATCCTTGATCTCGATGACTATGCGGCCGCCGCGATGCTCGGCGGACAGACGAATAATGCCTTCCTCGCTCTTGCCGGCGGCCAGCCGGTCGGCCGGCGATTCAATACCGTGGTCAACCGAATTGCGGATGATATGGGTGAGCGGATCGCCCAGCCTTTCGATGATCGAGCGATCGACCTCGGTGGTCTCGCCGACCATCTCCAAACGTACTTTCTTGGCCGTCTTCGCCGACAGCTCCCGCACGAGCCGCGGCATACGCTGAAACACCGAGCCTACCGGCTGGGCACGCATCGACATCACGCTGTCTTTGAGTTCGCGCGTGTGATGGATGACCTCCTCGAGCACCTGCGACAACCGGCCGCTGGTGCCCTCCGGCAGGTCCTGAACGATCTGTCCGAGCATGGCCTGGGCGATGACCAACTCGCCCACCATGTTGACGACGCGGTCGATTCTTTCGAGTTCGATTCGGGTCGTGGTCGCGGCCGGCTTGGCGCTCGGCGACCGGGCCGCAGCGGCCGGCTCGCCCGCATCGGCGGGCGTGGCTGTCGGCGGCGCCTTGTCCGGAGGCGGTGCGGGCGGCGCGGCAACGGATTTCTCTTCCGGCATCGCGGGCACAGGCGCGCTTGCGAATTCCGGCTCGGCCGCGGGCGCAAGAGGCGGCGCGGTGTCGACGATCTCGAGATCGCAATCGTCGACGACGAACTCGAAGATTTCATCGATCTGCGCGCGTGTCGCCGCCGTCTGCAGAGTGCCGGTCCACCAGATATACGGGCGGTCCGTTTCCAGATCCGCCAACGCCGGCAGGCAGTCGAGCTGCGCCGACAAATCGAGCGTACCGAGATTGCGCAAATTGCGCAGGATGTAGAGCGGCTCGTTCGATTTCTTCAGCATGTCCGGCTTGGGCCGGAAGGTGATCGCATAGGAATGCGGGCCGTCGGCGACTTCCGTCTCGGCGGGCACCGGCGTGAAGTCGACGGGAACGGGGGTGAAATCGATGCCTTCGAATTCGGCCGGCGCCGGGGAATCGTCGTCTTCGGCGCCCTTTTGATCATGTTCGATGATGTGCTCAAGCGCCGTACGGCATTCGTTGCCAAAGCCCGCGGGGACGGCTTCGCCGGCTTGCGACATTTGGACGAGGTCGGACAGCACGTCGCTGGCGGACAACAGGACGTCGATCGTCTCAGGCGTCGCCGTCAGGCTGCCGCGGCGGACGCCGTCAAGCAGAGTTTCAAAAACATGCGCGAACCCAACCAGCGCCTCGAAGCCGAAGATGCCGGCGCCGCCCTTGACCGAATGCACGGCGCGGAACACCGCGTTGACCGTGTCGTCGGACGCGTGCCCTTCGCGAATCTCCGTCAACCCCGCCTCGATCTGCTGCAAGGCCTCGTTACATTCTTCGAAGAATGTCTGCTTGAGTTGGTCCAGACTTGCCATAACCGTCAGCCCTTAAATGCTCTCGACGCCTAGGGAACAACCTTGCGCACCGTTTCAACCAGGCGATCCGGATCGAACGGCTTGACCATCCATCCGGTGGCGCCAGCCTCGCGCGCGAGATTCCGCTTGTCCGCCTCGCTCTCGGTGGTCAGCACCAGGATCGGCGTGTCCTTGTGTTCCGGCTTGCTGCGCAGCTGCCGGATGACCTCGTAGCCGTCCATGCGCGGCATGTTGATATCGGTGATGACGACGTCGACCCGCTCATTGACGAGGACATCAAGCCCATCTTGGCCATCCACGGCTTGCAGCACGTCGAATCCCGCCTCGGCCAAAGTCAGCATCAGCATGTCGCGCATCGTCTTGGAGTCGTCGATGGTCAGGATTCGCTTACTCATGACATCCTCACTGCTTTGCTGAAGATCGGGGTTGGCTGTGTCCTGCAGTTCGCTGTCGCTAGCGGCCAAAGGCGGGGCGTCTTGCGCCGGAATCTGCACCTGCTCCGGCTCCGAGGCCTTCCCCGCGCTGGGAACCTCGCTCCAGGTCGGATGAATTCCGAGGTCGTCGAACGCCGAGGTGAAGGCGGCCGATGGATTTTCGATCGCGATGCCGCCGCGGTGCGAGCACGCGGAAAGCAACACTTGAATGCAAGGCACCGTCAGCATATCGACAGCCGAGGCATCGAGGCAGAGCGGGCGCTCGTCGCTCATGCCTTGCAGCAACGTTTCGCGAAAGCCCTCGGCTGCGGCAAGATCGAGGATCGCCGGCAATACCATTCTTCTATTCGCGTCGTTGCTCATGAGGTAACCTGCGTCCTGGAATTCAACCGAAAATCCTTTGCATCGTCAGGCGCGTACAGCCCCGGTCACATGCGCCTTCGAATCGGCCTCGCAAGCGGTGAGGATCGCGTCGGCCATACGTGACAGCGAGTGTTGGTGCATCACCGCGCCGCGCTCGAAAGCGACCTTCGGCATGCCGTAGATGAGGGACGAGGCTTCGTCCTGGCCAAGCGTGGTGGCGCCTGCGTTGCGCATTTCGAGAAGCCCCTCGGCGCCGTCCTTGCCCATGCCGGTCAGGATCGCGCCGACGGCGGCGCCTTCCGCGACGCGCGCGAACGAGCGGAACAGCACGTCCACCGACGGACGATGGCCGGAGACCGTCGGCCCATCGTTCAAGGCGCAACGGTACACGCCGGCGCTGCGAATAAGCTCAAGGTGAAACGAGCCGGGCGCGATATAAACGTGGTTGGGCTCGACGACTTCGTTGTGCGCGGCTTCCGACACCGTCATCGGACATTCCTTGTTGAGCCGCTCGGCGAACGCGGCGGTGAAACGCGGCGGCATATGCTGGGTGACGAGCACCGGCGGGCACTCGGCCGGCATGTCCATCAGCACGGTCTTGAGCGCTTCCACGCCGCCGGTCGAAGCGCCGATCGCGATAATCTTGTCCGGCATGCTACGCGGCCGATCGATCTGTGGCGCACGCGCGGTCGTCGCGGCGCGGCGCGCCCCGACCCGCGCATGAGCGGCGGACTTGACCTTCGCCTGGAGTTCGGCGGCGATGCCGAGCATTGCGTTGGAGACGTCGCTGCTCGGCTTGGCGATGAAATCAACGGCGCCGATTTCGAGCGCGTCGAGCGTCGTTTCGGCGCCGGCCTGCGTGAGCGTGGAGACCATGACCACCGGCATCGGCCGCAGCGCCATGATCTTGCGCAGGAAGGTCACGCCGTCCATGTTCGGCATCTCGACGTCGAGGGTCACGACATCGGGGTTGAGCGCCTTGATGCGGTCGCGCGCGATGTAGGGATCGCTCGCCGTGCCGACGACCTCGATCTCGGGATCGGCGTTGAGCAATAGCGTCAGCAGCTGGCGGATGACCGATGAATCGTCGACGATAAGAACACGTACCCGTTTGCTCATGAGATCGCCCATTATCTGAACAGTTGGATGTCGCCGGCCGTCGTGCGCGTTGATAGACGACGGACGTATTCGGTTTCCTCGCGCGCAACGGCGGTCAATTCGTTGGTGCCCAAGAGCCGCCGCACGACTTTCCCGGTCGCCGGCGTGTAGTGGATGCGCCGCGGCAGTTGCCCACCGAGGTCCTGGGCAATGCAGCGCAACCCTTCGGCCTCCAGATAGCGCAAGATGAATTCGGAGTTTTCCGTGCCTATCGCGTTGATGGTATCGGTGACGTTACCGCCGCCGAACACCTTGATCTCCAGCGAATCGCGCGAGCAGCCGGCTTTCATCAGCTCGTTGATCAGCTTCTCCATGGCGAAGTTGCCAAACCGCGTCGATTGCAGATCGCCGGCCCATTTGCCGGCGTGGCTGTGCGGCAGCATGAAATGATTCATGCCGCCGATGCCGGTCCGCTTGTCGCGGATGCACGCCGACACGCAAGAGCCGAGCACGGTGACGAGGACTTCGTCGGGCTTCGACGTCACGTAGAACTCGCCCGGGAACACCTTCACCATCCAGCCCGCGCTGGCCGAATCGAAGAATCGCCGCGTGGCGACGGCATTGGCTCCGTTCACCACCCCGCTGTCGCTCGGCTGCCGTAGTGCTGTCGCGCCGCTCAAGCTGTCCTCCGATAGGTCGTCCGGCCGATAAGCCGCAGGCCGGGATGCGTTCCGACCAACGACTCGGAGTGGCCGATATAGAGCCAGCCACCCGGTTTAAGTTTCTGCGTGAGGCGTTCGACCAGCGCCGTCTTGGTGGGACCGTCGAAATAGATCATCACGTTGCGGCAAAAGACGGCGTCGAAATTGCCGGTGAACGGCCACTCTTCCATCAGATTGAGACGGCGGAAGGCGACCAGGCCGCGAATGTCGCGCCCGACCACCACCTGCTCGCTATTGCGGTCGCCGTCGACCGGCTGGAAGAATTCCCGGTAGGTTTTGGGTACTTCGTCGATCGAATTGGCGGGGTACTCGCCGCGCGCACCTTTGGCGATCACCTCGGTATCGATGTCGGTCGCCAGTATGCGCACGTCGTGCCGGTCGATGTCGCGAATCTCCCGCTTGAGCACGACGGCGATGGAATACGGCTCCTCGCCCGTCGAGCAGCCGGCCGACCAGACCCGCAGACGATGGCCGACCTTGCCGTGCGCTGCCTGCACGAAGGGAACGGCGACATGGCTGCGGAAATGATCGAAGTGATGCGCCTCGCGGAAGAACTTGGTGAGGTTGGTCGAGATCGCGTTGATGAAGCTTTCCAGCTCGGACGCGTTCGCCGCAAGGTAGGCGCGGTATTCGCGGAAAGACGTCATCTCCAGCGCGCGCAGCCGTCGCGACAAGCGGCTGTACACCAGGTTGCGCTTGGTATCCGAGAGGGCAATTCCCGCCTGCTCATAGGCGTACAGCGCCAAGCTGCGGAAGTCGGCGTCGGAGAACTCGAACTCTCGCGCGGGCTCGATCGCGACAGGCTCGCGGATCGCGAGCGACGCCGCACCGCGATGGTCACGCAACATGCTGATAGCTCTTCTGCCTCTGCTCGTCCGAACGTTCGATATCGGCGTCGATACGGAAGAACGAGACCCGCTCGTCCATCGCCTTGGCCTGATGCTCCAGCGTCTTGGCGGTCGCTGCATTTTCTTCGACAAGCGCCGAGTTCTGCTGGGTGACGTTGTCCATCTGCGTCAGCGCCTTGTTAACCTGCTCGATGCCGGTCGCCTGCTCCGCGCCCGCATTGGCGATGTCGGCCACGAGATCGGAGACCTTCTTGATCGAATCCACGATCTCGTGCAGCGAGGCGCCCGCTTTGTTGACGAGATCGACGCCCTCCTGCACCTGGCTCGAGCTGTTGGTAATGATGTCCTTGATGTCCTTGGCGGCTTGCGAGGAACGCTGCGCCAGGCTACGCACTTCCGACGCCACCACGGCAAAGCCGCGGCCGGCCTCGCCAGCGCGCGCGGCTTCCACCGCCGCGTTGAGGGCGAGCAGATTGGTCTGCCGCGCGATCTCGTCGATCACCCCGATGATATCGGCGATCTTGCGCGAGGAATCCTCGATCCTGGACATCGCCTCGACCGCTTTGGCGGCCACGCGGCCGCCGCGGTCGGCGAGATCGCGGGTGGTGATGGCGGATTGGTTCGCCGCGACGGCGCTCTCGGCATTCTTCTTCACCGTCGCCGAGATCTCCTCCATCGAGGCGGAGGTTTCTTCGAGGCTCGCCGCCTGCTCCTCGGTCCGCTGTGACAGGTCCGTGGTGCTGGTGGCGATTTCGGCCGACGCGTTAGTGACTTCCGCGGCCGACGCTTTGATTTCGGCGATGGTGGCGCCGATCCGCTCCGCCATGGCATTGGCGTCGGTCTTCAGCTTGCCAAACATGCCGCGGTAATCGGCCATGATGCGCTGGGTGAGATCGCCGCCGGCGAGCGCGCTCAGCATGCCCGCCACATCCGCTAGCGACTTGCCTGTGTTCTCGCACAGTTCATTCATCACAGTGGCAAGGTTGAGCATGAAGCCCTTCTTGCCCGCGAGCGGCACCCGCTTGTCGAAATCGCCGTTGACCGCGGATTTGGCGATATCGTCGATCTCTTCCTGGATCGCCAATTCGACGGTCTCGTTGCGCCATTCGACGACGGTCCCCGCACGCCTGCCGTGCTGGTCGATGACCGGCGTGGCGACGTGTTGGAATTTCTGACTGCCGATGGCGATGTGGGATTCCCGCCGGCCGGTGAGCTCGTTCATCAGCTTGCGCTGATTTGCCGGGTCCTTATGGAACGCGTCCATATTGGCGCCCATCAGCTTACCGGTGTCGAAGTTCGGCAACGCCTTGCGCAGCTCGGGCTCGGCCTCCTGCAGCATCTCCCGCATGGTCGCGTTCATGTAGACGATGTTGTAGTCCTCGTCGGCGACCATGACGTTCGATGACACGACGTCGAGCGCCGACCGTGCGCGCAGGTTGGCGACCTTCTCCGCGATCGACTGGCGGAAGATTTCGGTCGCCTTGGCGATGTCACCGACCTCGTCGCCGCGCTTGGTGTAGGGCACGTCAACGATGTGGTCCTTGGTCAGCTCAACCAGCACCTCCGCCATCTTGCTGAGCGGGTTCGAAATTCCGCGGCTGATAAAGAACGACGCCACGCAACCGATGCCGACTGCGATCAGCATCACGATGCCAAGCACCATAAAGTTCCGGTCTTGGTCGCGGTCGTTGATGGCGATCTGACGGTCGCGGAAGTCCTTGCTGGAATCGACCAACTCATCGGTGAGATTTGCAATCGCAGAAAAGGTGCGCGTGGCGCTCATCATCAACGTCAAGGCGGTAGCGGCGTCGCCGTCGGCCATGTCGATGACGCTCTTGGCCTGCTTGATGTAAGTGCCGACCGCGACGTTGAGCTTGCCGATCATGTCGCCGGCTTTGCCCTGCTTGAATTCGTCGAGGGCCTTCAATTTCGCCGAAATGTCGGTCAGCGCCCGGCTCGCACTGTCGCCTAGCTCCTTGATCTTTTTTGCATCGGTTTCATTGGCCGCGGTCGCCATGAGGCGATAGAGGTGAACCTGCGAGGTCCACGCCGCACCGCTGAATTCCGTCACGACCTCGGCCTGGCGGACCGGGCCGACCATGAGCGAATAGACCTGTGCTTGGTTTTGACGTTGCGAATACAAGGCGTAGGAGCCGACGCCGATCAGCACCACGATCAGGAACGCTGGCGCGAACATCGCTTTCCATTTAAGGCGCAAATTTCCAAACCAGGAAAACATTGTCTCAATCCTCATTTTCTCCACCGGGAAGGCAAGCGAGGCCGCGGAGCGGCCCCGCTTTATGCCGTTATTGCTTGTAGACACCCGAGCAAATGATGGTTTCACCTTCGACGTCGCAGTAAGCCTCCTTCGGCTCGATCTTCTTGGTCACCGGATTGACGAACTTGTAATCCTGCCAGAAGGTCTTCTGCTTCGCCGCGAGCGCCATGCGCTCCTTGACGTAGTACTTGCCGTCGACGTCTTGCGCTTCGGACATGTCCTTGCCGATCAGTTTTGGGCTGGCGCCGTGCGCCAGCACCTTGCCGTTCGTGCTGTAGACAAGGACGTACAGATCGCGGTCGGTGAAATCGCCGGGTTTCTTGTCGAACTCGGCATAGGCCTTTTCCGCACCCTCCTTTTTGAAGAGGGTAACGGCCTTGTTCACCATGGCGACGGCCTCGTCCTTGGTGGCAAATTCGCCGCCCCACGCGGGGGCGGTGACACCGGCGGCAATGGCAACCACAGTCAGAATTTTCATTGCTTTCATTTCAGTTTCTCCTCAGGCTCGCTTCAGAACTCTTTCCAATCGGGATCGGCATTGACGGCGGTGGCGAGCGCGGTCTGCATGCGGCGGACCGGGCTGCCGGCGTTTGCTGCGGCCGCACGCTTGGGCGCCGTCGCGGGTTTCGGCTTCACCGCGGCGGCGGGTCCGCGCGACGGCGGGGCCGCC
>DATJBH010000066.1:0-8656 GCA_035515455.1 Xanthobacteraceae bacterium | reverse complement strand
GACCTTGCGCACCTTCTCCAGCGGCATGCCGAGCTTCTCGGCGAGCTCCTCCGGCGTCGGCTCGCGGCCGATCTCGTTGAGCATCTGCCGCGAGGTGCGCACGATCTTGTTGATGGTCTCGATCATGTGCACCGGGATGCGGATGGTGCGCGCCTGGTCGGCGATCGAACGGGTGATGGCCTGGCGGATCCACCAGGTGGCGTAGGTCGAGAACTTGTAGCCGCGGCGGTACTCGAACTTGTCGACCGCTTTCATCAGGCCGATGTTGCCTTCCTGGATCAGGTCGAGGAATTGCAGGCCGCGGTTGGTGTATTTCTTGGCGATGGAGATGACCAGGCGCAAGTTCGCCTCCACCATTTCCTTCTTCGCCTGGCGCGCCTCGCGCTCGCCCTTCTGCACCATGTGCACGATCTTGCGGAATTCGGCGATCTCGACGCCGGTTTGCGCGGCGAGGTCGTGCACGTGCGCGCGGATTTCCTTGATGCGGTCCTTGTCCTTGGCGACGAAGGTCTTCCAGCCCTTGGCGGACAGCTTGGAGATGCGGTTGAGCCAGCGCGGGTCGAGCTCGGAGCCCATGTACTGCTTGAGGAAGTCCTCGCGCGCGACGCCGTAGCTCTCGCCGAGCCGCATCAGGCGGCCCTCGTTGGAGACGAGCCGCTTGTTGATGTCGTAGAGCTGCTCGACCAGCGAATCGATGCGCGCCTGGTTGAGGCGCAGCGACTTCACCTCGGAGATGATTTCTTCCTTCAGCTTCTTGTATTTGCGCTCCTGCGCCGGCGACAGCGAGGAGTTCTTCAGGCGGAACTCGATGTCCTGCTCCTGCAGGCGGCGCAGGCGCTTGAAGCTATCGGCGATGTTGTCGAAGGTCTCGACTACCTTGGGTTTGAGCTCGGCCTCGATCGCGGCGAGCGAGAGCGAGCTCTCCATGTCGTCTTCGTCGTAATCGCTCTCGGCGGCGGCCTCGGCCGGATCCTTCTCCTCGCCGTCCTCGCTCAAGCTGTCGCGCTCGCCGCCTCCCTCGCCGTCGGCCTTGAACGGTGTGGCGCTAGGCGGCGCGGCCGGCGGCGCAGCCGGGGCCTGCACCACCTGCAGATGCGGAGCGCCCGGCACCGGCGTGCCGACCGCGGCGGGCACGATCGGCTTGCCGTCGGGTCCGATCGCCGGCGGCTGGATGTTCTTGGCGTCGGGGCCGGCATAGGTCGCTTCGAGATCGATGATGTCGCGCAGGAACACCTTGCCGTCGTTCAACTCGTCGCGCCAGATGATGATGGCCTGGAAGGTGAGCGGGCTCTCGCACAGGCCGGCGATCATGGCTTCGCGGCCGGCCTCGATGCGCTTGGCGATGGCGATCTCGCCCTCGCGCGACAAGAGCTCGACCGAGCCCATTTCGCGCAAGTACATGCGCACCGGGTCGTCGGTGCGCTCGGAAGGCTCCTTCTCGGCCTTGGTGGCGAGCGGCTTGGCCGAGACCTCGACCAGTTCGCCGCCCTCGTCATCGTCGTCGGCTTCCTCGCCGGCGCCCTTTTCTTCGCTGTCGTCGCTGTCGGCCTCGTCGCTCTCGACGACGTTGATGCCCATTTCGCTGATCATGGCAAAGACGTCTTCGATCTGGTCGGAGGTGACCTCCTCCGAGGGCAAGACGGCATTGATCTGCTCATGGGTGACATAGCCCCGCTTCTTGGCGGCCTTGATCATCTTCTTGACGCCGGCATCGGTGAGATCGAGCAGCGGCAGCGGCGAATCGGGAGTGCCCTCGGCTTCCTTTTCCGGGGCTTCTTCTTTGCTTTGCGCGGCCTTTGCCTTTGTCACCATTGCTTGTCTCTCCTGGACCGCCCACCGGCCCCGGGGGGAAACGCACCCCCTCTATAATAAGGCCACGGCCAAAAAGGGCCGCGCCGGAAAGCGCCGCCCCCGAATCAGGTCGCCAGTGTCCTCGGAGCCCGCTTAAGCCCCGATTAACCGTGAAGTACCGTGGGAATCGACCTTTTATTCCCCTTCGGCCCGGCATTCCAGCAGGCCCCGAGCGGCCGCGGACATGCTCATAAGCTACGGACGCCCCGACCGGAAGAGGCTCCGAAGCCCTCGATCAGGGCCTCGGTTCCGTCCATGTTGGACAGGCGTGCCTTGACGTCGCAGAGCCGCAAGTAGTTGCTCTCGCTGTTGTCCTGGCCCAGCGCCTGCTCGGCATCCTTGAGCTCTTTAGTTAGGGAATGCCACTGCCGATGCAAGGCGACAAGCTGCTGCCATGTCACCAGAACGTCGTCCGGCGCGGCCTCCGGACGGGCCCCCCAGACCGAAACCGTGGTGATGGAGGCGGCGATGCGCTGCATCGCATCGCCGAGATTGCGGGCGGCGAGCTCCGCCTGGATGCTCTCGGCATCGACGGCCGCGGCATGGGCGGCGATATCGATCAGCGCGCCCTTGAGCCGCTCAGCGTCGGCATGGCGGAACTCGAGCGAGGCGAGCTCCTCCAGGTGGTCATGCAGCAGCCAGGGATAATTAAGCGCAGCCTGCAGGATCAGCGCCTCGCGCCGCGGCACCGCACTGCGGTGGCCGCGATGCACCGGGCTTGAGGCGAGTTGCTGGCTGACCACGACATAGGGCGCGCCTTTGGCGCCGGGGCTTGGGCGCGGATCGCTGCGCTGCCGCCAATCGCTTGAGCCGCGCTGGCGCCAGTCCTGCGGGCGCCAATCCTGCCGCCTGCGCTCGCGAGCTCCGCGCGCGCCTTGCGCTGGGGCGAAGAACTGCGCGATGCGGGCGCTGAAATCCTGCCGATAATATTTGCGTACGGCTTCGTCGCCGATCTGCGCGGTCAGCGCATTGAGGCGCGTTTCGAGCGCCGCGCGCCGCTCCGGCGTGTCGAACGCGTGGCCTTCGGTTTCCCGCACCCACAGCATCGTCGCCAACGGGCGCGCCGCGCCGATCACATCGGCGACCGCCTCGCGCCCGCCGGCCCGCACTAGATCGTCCGGGTCCTGGCCCTGCGGCAGCGTGGCGAATTTCAAGCTCTTGCCGGGCAGAAGGCGCGGCAGCGCGAGATCGACCGCGCGATAGGCGGCGCGCAAGCCCGCGGCATCGCCGTCGAAGCAGAGCACCGGCTCGTCGGCCATTTTCCAGAGCAGCGCCAGCTGATCCTCGGTCAGCGCGGTGCCGAGGGGAGCAACCGTCGCCGGGAAGCCGGCGCCGACCATGGCAATGACGTCGACATAGCCTTCGACCGCGATCAGCGGCACCTTGCCGGCGCCATCATGCGCAGCCTGGCGCGCGGTCGCGATGTTGTAGAGCGTCGCGCCCTTGTGGAAGAGCGGCGTCTCCGGCGAGTTCAAATACTTCGCCGGCGCATCCTTCTCCAGCGCGCGCCCGCCGAAGGCGATGACGCGCCCGCGCAGGTTGGTGATCGGAAACATCACGCGGTCGCGGAAGCGGTCGAACGGCACCGGGATGTCGTCGCCGGAAACCAAGAGACCGGCTTCCACCATGTCCTCGACCGGCACGCCATGCGAGCCGAGATGCTCCTTCAGCGCAAAGCGCTCGGGAGGCGCATAGCCGAGCCGGAATTTGAGCTGGGTTGCCGCGTCGATGCCGCGGTCGGCGAGATAGCCGCGCGCCTTGGCGCCCGCGCGCGCGGCCAGCGTGTCGGAAAAGAACTTCGCCGCCAGCTCCATGACCTCGTGCAGCGACTTGCGCTTTTGCTCGCGCTCTTCCTCCTCGCGCGAGATTTTCGGCAGCGGCACGCCGGCCATCTGGGCGAGCCGCTCGACCGCCTCGGGGA
Organism: Xanthobacteraceae bacterium; assembly: GCA_035515455.1. GTDB lineage: Bacteria > Pseudomonadota > Alphaproteobacteria > Rhizobiales > Xanthobacteraceae > BOG-931. The sequence goes on along the minus strand of DATJBH010000066.1, from coordinate 4,884 downwards.
ACGAGACGCCTTCCGTCTCCATCACAAAATCGAAGATCGAGCCATTCTTGCCGGCGGAGAAATCGAACCAGGCCTGCTTCTGGTCATTGACGAAAAAGGACGGCGTCTTCTCCTTGTTGAAGGGCGACAGTCCTTTCCATTCTCGCCCAGCTTTGTGCAATTTGACGCGCTTGCCGACGACCTCTGAGACGGAGAGGCGTTCGCGCAATTCGTCCAAGAATGAAGGGGGAAACCGCATCGGCATCACTCTCACGGAAACGTTCACGACTGGCAAAAATCCCCAGTTGAGAGGCAAACCTTCCCCGAACGAATCACGCATTATACACTTTTGAAGAACAAAATATGAACAAATATGCTATTGATTTGATTACATAATTCATTTGCGCTCCTCGGTTACGGGCTTTTCCACAGCCAACGAGGGGTCGAAAGGCAGTTTCGATACGCAGACCGGCCCGTAAGGGGCCGTAGAACGTTCGGGTCGGGCCTGCCTCGCCGGACGGCGATCCCACTAAAAAGGTGAAATGCGCTACATGGTAGAAGTGGTGTTTGTATGCACGTTCCGGAACGACGTTTGCTGGATCATATCGGCCAGACGAGCAAGGCGCGATGAAAGAAAAAAATACTACAGTCAGCTCACGCGACGCCTCGCGAAAGATCAAGAGTGATCTCCACAAGCTGCGCACGCTGACAGACGCCGAAATTGACGCCTCCATCGGCAACGATCCGGACTGGAGCGATGATTGGAATTGGGGAGAAGCCGTCCTCGTCATCCCGCCGAAGAAGAAGGCAATTTCGATCCGCGTGGACGAGGACGTGCTCGACTATTTCAAGAAGCAGGGCGCCGGCTATCAACGGCGCATCAACGCGGTGCTGCGCTCCTATATGCAGCAGAAGCGCAAGAGGCGCGCCTAGCCCTATCCGTCACCCCGCCAGCAGCTTCTTCACCAGCGCGCTCGCCTTGGAGAAGTCCATCCGCCCGGCAAAACGCTCCTTGAGCGCGGCCATGGTGCGGCCCATGTCCTTGAGCGTTGCCGCTTCGAGTTCCTTGATCAGCGAGGAGATGGCCTCGCCGGCCTCGCGGTCGGACAAATGCTGCGGCAGGTAGGCGGAGATGATCGCGATCTCCTCGCGCTCCTGGGTGGCGAGGTCGGTGCGCCCGGCCTTCTCGTAGATGGCGAGCGCTTCCTGGCGCTGCTTGATCATCTTGCCCATCACGTCAAGGATCTCGGCATCCGAAAGTGTCATCCGTTCGGCGGCGCTGGTCTCGCGCTTCAATATCTCGGCGTTGACGAGGCGCAGCGTCGACACGCGAAGCTTGTCGGCCGCCTTCATGGCGGCCTTGAGCGAATTGTTGATATCGTCGCGCAACACGGCTATGGCCTCGCAATTCGCCCGGGCGGGCGCCGCGGCGCGCCCGGCCCGGCGGGCGAGCGCAAGATTTAGGCCCTCGGCGATGCTGACACAACCGCAGAATAGACCGCTCTGGGACGACGGCAGGCCCACGGCGCTCCTCGTTTTGGCCGACGGCACCGTGCTCGAAGGAGAAGGCTTGGGCGCAACCGGCCACGCCGTCGGTGAGGTCTGCTTCAATACCGCGATGACCGGCTACGAGGAGATTCTCACCGATCCCTCCTACGCCGGGCAGATCATCACCTTCACCTTCCCGCATATCGGCAATGTCGGCACCAATGAGGAGGACATCGAGACCGTCAATCTGGCAGCGACGCCTGGCGCACGCGGCGTCGTGCTGCACAGCGCGATCACCGCGCCGTCGAACTATCGCGCCACCCGGCATCTCGACCAGTGGCTCAAGAGCCGCGGCGTCATCGGGCTTGCCGGCATCGACACCCGCGCGCTGACCGCGCGCATCCGCGAGCGGGGCATGCCCAACGCGGTCATCGCGCACGAGCCGTCCGGCCGCTTCGATCTCGACGCGCTCAAGCGCGAGGCCAAAGCCTGGCCGGGGCTCGTCGGCATGGACCTGGTGCCGATGGTGACGACCGCGCAACGCTTCACCTGGGACGAGACGCCGTGGCGCTGGGGCGAGGGCTATGGCGAGCGCGGCAACGCCGAGTTCAATGTCGTCGCCGTCGATTACGGCATCAAGCGCAACATCCTGCGCCAGCTTGCCGGCAATCAATGCGCGGTGACGGTGGTACCGGCCACGACCTCGGCCGAGGACATCCTGGCGCTCAATCCGGACGGCATCTTTCTCTCCAACGGCCCCGGCGATCCGGCGGCGACCGGGGAATACGCGGTGCCGGTGATCCGCACGCTGATCGAGAAAAGGCCGGTATTCGGCATCTGCCTCGGCCACCAGATGCTGGCGCTCGCGGTCGGCGGCAGGACGATGAAGATGCATCAGGGCCACCACGGCGCCAACCATCCGGTCAAGGACCTCTTAACCGGCAAGGTCGAGATCACCTCGATGAACCATGGCTTCGCCGTCGACCGCGCCAGCCTGCCGGCGGCCGCAGTCGAGACCCATGTGTCGCTGTTCGACGGCTCCAATTGCGGCCTTGCGCTCAAGGGCCGGCCGGTGTTCTCGGTCCAGTATCATCCCGAGGCCTCACCCGGCCCGCGCGACAGCCACGCCCTGTTCCGGCGCTTCACCGCCCTGATGCGCGAATTCCGTCAAGGTTAAAGAATCCATCGCGCGGGTGCCGAGTTAGACAATTTCAACCGGATACCGATAGAACCGACCGGCCGCATGGCGGCGAGGCCATATTTGCGATGTCGACCCACCGCGCTGCGCATCCGGTTACCCACCGCTTCAAGGACGATGGGACGATCCCCAACAATCCGGAGCTGCCGCTCATTCTTTACCGCCGCGCCATCGATCTTACCGGCTCCCCTGATCCGGAGAAGGTGATCGAGAAGACTTTCGCCGCGCATGGCTGGGGCGATATGTGGCGCAACGGCATCTATCCTTATGCGCATTATCATTCGATGATTCACGAGGTGATGGGGGTGGCGCGCGGGCGCGCGACGGTGCGCTTCGGCGGCGCCAAGGGCCGCGACATCGACATCATCGCCGGCGACGTGGTGATTCTGCCGGCGGGCACCGGCCATCAACGCGTCAAGCAAACCGAGGACCTGGTAGTGATCGGAGCCTATCCGCCGAGCGGCAAGTATAATCTCTGCCGGGGCAGCAAAGCCGATCATGCCAAGGCGCTGATCGCGATTCCAAAGGTACCGCCGCCGACGAGCGATCCGGTGTTCGGACCGAAGGGGCCGCTCATCGCGCTGTGGCGTGAATGATCTCGAGCTGGCTCGCGTTCTGGGACAGCCCGCATTCGATCTATGTCAGCGCGCGCCATAAGGACATCCACTACCGGCTGATCGCGCGCGAGATCGCCGGGCTCATCCCCGCCCCGCAGGCGCGCGTGCTCGACTACGGCGCGGGCGAAGCGCTGCACGCCGATCAGCTCGCGGCGGCAGCGGGCGAGCTTTTGCTTTGCGAGGGAGCGCCAGGGCTGCGCGCCGCCCTCGCCGCGCGCTTCGCCGGACATTCCAAGATCCGCGTGCTTGCGCCCGATGAAGTCGCGCGCCTGCCGGCGCATTCGCTTGACCTCATCGTGCTACATTCGGTCGCGCAATACCTGACGGCAAACGAGGCCGCAACGCTGTTCGCGTTGTTTCACCGGCTGCTGCAGCGCGACGGCGCCCTGGTGGTGAGCGACATCATCGCGCCCCATGTGCCGGCGGCGACCGACGCGGTGGCGCTCCTTCGCTTTGCCGCGGCCAACGGATTTCTGGTCGCCGCCCTTGTCGGCATCGCCCGCACGCTGATGTCTGACTACATGCGGTTGCGCTCCCGCCTCGGGCTGACGCGCTACGACGAGGAGACCATGCTGCAGAAACTCGCCGCGGCGGGATTTGCCGGCGCGCGCGCCGACAGGAATATCGGCCACAATCAGTCGCGCGTGACCTTCATCGCGCGACCGCGCTGAGGTCCGCGGCCCGCGTTGCGGTTGCGCGGTCGCGTCGGCTCCTGTGTTGCGGAAACAACGTCAGGCGACCACATCAGGCGAGGCTTCCTCGGATATCGGCGGTCACGGATCGCAGCGGCGGGGATAACCACGGCGCGCCGACAGGGCTACCCTTCCCTGCCCGCCGTTTCTGGTCTAAACAGCGCCGGCGCGGGGCCTAAGACGTAGGCGCTTAAGACCTGGCGCCGGATTGGGGGACGCGCGATGGCGCGCCCTTTTTTTGTGCCTCGTTCATTCGCGGACCTCGATGCCCAAGCGGACCGACATCTCCTCGATCCTGATTATCGGCGCCGGGCCGATCGTCATCGGCCAGGCCTGCGAGTTCGACTATTCCGGCACGCAGGCTTGCAAGGCCCTCAAGCAGGAGGGCTACCGGGTGATCCTGGTCAACTCCAACCCGGCGACGATCATGACTGATCCGGAGCTCGCCGACGCCACCTATATCGAGCCGATCACGCCGGAGATCGTCGCCAAGATCATCGCCAAGGAACGCCACGCCGTGCCCGGCGGTTTCGCGTTGTTGCCGACCATGGGCGGGCAGACCGCGCTCAACACCGCGCTGTCGCTGCGTCGCATGGGCGTCCTGGAAAAATTCGGCGTCACCATGATCGGCGCCACCGCCGACGCGATCGACAAGGCCGAGGACCGCGAGTTGTTCCGCGAGGCGATGACCAGGATCGGGCTCGCCACGCCGCGCTCGCATCAGGTCAAGACGCTGATCCAGGCGCTGGAGGCGCTCGAAGACATCGGGCTGCCGGCGATCATCCGGCCCTCGTTCACGCTCGGCGGCACCGGCGGCGGCATCGCCTACAACAAGGCCGAGTTCATCGACATCGTCGAGCGCGGCATCGACGCCTCGCCGACCTCGGAAGTGCTGATCGAGGAATCGGTG
>DATJBH010000065.1:0-20746 GCA_035515455.1 Xanthobacteraceae bacterium | reverse complement strand
GCGCGGCCGATGGGCGCTTATGTGCGGCGCGAAGAGAACGCAATTTATTTCCTGTCCGATGCGCGGCGGCACAAGGACGACGAAATCAGGCAATATGCCAAAGTGTGTCTCGCTTTCGCCGACACCAGCGGCCAGGACTACGTTTCGCTGTCCGGCCATGCCGAAGTATCGAGCGACCGCGGTAAAATCCGTGAGCTGTGGGGCACGCCGGCGAAAGCCTGGTGGGACTCGCCCGACGATCCCAACATCCGCGTGCTGAAAGTCACGCCGGCCGAAGCCGAATATTGGGACGCGCCGGGCAAGACCATGGCCACCATCAAAATGGCAGCGGCCGCGATGACCGGCCATCGTCCTGATATGGGCGAGAACCGCAAGGTGGGTATGCGATGAGCGAACCTGAGCCTGGACGCAGGATCAGAGAGCCGGACGGAGGCTCGAAGCCGACGCCTGACCCGCAACCCAAGGGCCCGCGCACGCCTTATCCAGTGGACGAGCCGCCGGAATCGCACGGCCCCGGTTCGGAGCCCGATTACTTTCCCGGCAACCCCGCTGGCGGTGAACTGCCGAAGCTGGAAACAGAGTCCGAGCGCGGCATCCTGCTCACAGTTTCAGATTGCGTTTGCGCTGCCCTAGGGTGCGCAAGCGCAGTGCGTTGAGCCGGATGAAGCCTTCGGCGTCGCGCTGGTCGTAAGCGACCGCGCCCTCTTCGAAAGTGACCAGGTCCTGGTCATAAAGCGAATATTTGCTCGACCGGCCGACCACGCCGACATTGCCCCTGTAAAGCTTCAGCCGCACCCGGCCGGTGACGAACTCCTGGCTCTTGTCGATCGCGACTTGCAGCATGTCGCGCTCCGGCGAAAACCAGAAGCCGTAATAAATCGCTTCCGCGTATTTCGGCATCAGCTCGTCTTTGAGATGCGCGGCGCCGCGGTCGAGCGTGATCGATTCGATGCCGCGATGCGCGGCGAGCAGAATGGTGCCGCCCGGCGTCTCGTACATGCCGCGCGACTTCATGCCGACGAAACGGTTCTCGACCAGATCGAGCCGGCCGATGCCGTGCGTCTTGCCGAGCGCATTGAGTTGCGTGAGCAAGGCGGCCGGCGAGAGTTTCTTGCCGTCGATCGCGACGGGATCGCCGCGTTCGAAGTCGATCTCGACATACTCTGCCTGATTTGGCGCATCTTCCGGATCGTCGGTGCGCGAATACACATAATCGGGCACTTCGCCCGCCGGGTTTTCCAGCACTTTGCCCTCAGACGAGGTGTGCAGCAGATTGGCGTCGGTCGAGAACGGCGCCTCGCCGCGCCTGTCCTTGGCGATCGGAATCTGATTTTTCTCGGCGAATTCGAGCAGCGCCTCGCGCGACTTGAAGTCCCATTCGCGCCATGGCGCGATGACCTTCACGTCCGGCTTGAGCGCGTAATAGGACAGCTCGAAGCGGACCTGATCGTTGCCCTTGCCGGTGGCGCCGTGGGCCACCGCGTCGGCGCCGACTTTCTCGGCGATCTCGATCTGCCGCTTGGCGATGAGCGGCCGCGCGATCGAGGTGCCGAGCAGATATTGGCCCTCGTAGAGGGCATTGGCGCGGAACATCGGAAACACATAATCGCGGACGAATTCCTCGCGCAGATCCTCGATGAAGATGTTCTCCGGCTTGATGCCCAATGTCAGGGCCTTGGCGCGGGCCGGCTCGAGTTCCTCGCCCTGGCCGAGGTCGGCCGTGAAGGTGACGACCTCGCAGCCATAGGTCGTCTGCAGCCATTTGAGAATGATCGAGGTATCGAGCCCGCCGGAATAGGCCAGCACGACTTTTTTGACGTCTTTTTTGCCGCCCGCGGGCATGACGAAAACCTCTCGCTGAAGGCGGCTTGCCGCCCAAAATGCGCGCGGACTATAGGGGCGCGGCCGGCCGGCGCAAGCGTCGCGGCGCGATCAGGACGGCTTGCTGCCGCGGTCTCGCAGCCGCCGCGCCAGCGCCGCAAGTTTCTCACCGGCCTCAGCCAGGACGCGCTCGGCCGCCGCTTCGTCGATCCGAGTCGCCGGCCACCGGTAGATCAGGCCGTGAACGAGCCAGATCAACAGGTACATGAATACGCCGGCGAACACGACATCGGAGAAGAAATGGGCGCCGGCGGCAATGCGCAGCAAGCCGACGCCGACGCCGAAGGCGAGCGCCGCGGCATAGGCGAGCGGCTGCAATTCCGGGCCCGCCAGGGCCGCCGGCGCCAGCGTCCAGAACGCGCCGGACGGCTCGCCGGCAATGAACGAACAATTGTCCGGACAGTCGCCGCGCGGATCCCACCACGGCACGAAACGGTAGCCGCCATTGAACTCCTGCACGTCGATCGGCCGCGGCCGGCCCCAGTGATCCTTGAGGATGACGTTGGTGAGCAGGCCCGGGCCGAGCGCCAACGTCGCAATGAGGAACAGCGCGGCGCGCGCTTCGATCAGCATGCGCCGCTGCGGCCAAATCAGCTTGCCGATGACGGCGAGGAAGGCCGGCAGCACAAGCAGCGTGATGATCAGGCGCGCGGCCTCGCGAGTGTGCTGTACCCACGGCTGGGCATTGGCCGCGAACAAGGTCGGCGGCGCGCGATGAAAGAATGCGCCGGCAATATCGAGGTCGAGCTGCGGATCGACCGCGCAAATCACGCCGATGACGAAGCCGATGCAAAGCGCGATGATAAGCCCGGTGCGATTCATGCGTTCAAGTCCAGGCCCGGCTCACTTCCATGAACCGGCCCTGCGGCCGGCAAACAGCCAATAGACCATGCCGCCGGCGATACCGGCTGCAGCAAACACCTCGCGCTCGCGGGCGATGGCGACATCGGCCGCCGCGCGGTAGCCGGCAAAATCCAGCCCGAATGCCATGACCAGTGCCAGCGCGGCGCCGATCACGCCATAGACGACGATCGAGCGAAGCGCAAAACCTTCGGTGATGACGATGACGAGCAGCGTCGGAAAAAAACCGACGATGAAAATGATGAGCGCGCCGAGGCCGACGACGACCCACATCGCCGTAGATTGCGCTTCGGGCGATTGCACCCCGAGCGACCGGAAAAAATAATCCCATTGCGGCGTCAGCGTGCCAAGCGCGAGAACAAGCGAGGCGGCGATGCAGGCCCAGACATAGCCGACGAACATCATGATGATGCGAAACAGAGCGGTCATGAATGCTCGTTTGGCCCGTCGCTAATCCGTCACCGCCATGGCACGCAACGCCAGGCGCTCACGGGCGGAGAGTTTTTCGGTCGCGCTTTTGAGCTGCCCGCAGGCGGCGAGAATATCGCGGCCGCGCGGCGTGCGCACCGGCGAGGCGTAGCCGGCGTTGAAAATGATCTCCGAGAATTTCTCGATCTGCTCCCAGTCGGAGCATTCGTATTTGGTTCCCGGCCAGGGATTGAACGGGATGAGATTGATCTTGGCCGGAATGCCCTTGAGCAGCCGAACCAGCGCCTTGGCGTCGATCAGCGAATCGTTGATGCCCTTGAGCATGACATATTCGAAAGTGATGCGCCGCGCGTTGGAGAGGCCGGGATAGTCGCGGCAGGCGTCCAGAAGCTCGCGCAACGGATATTTGCGATTGAGCGGCACCAATTGATCGCGCAATTCGTCGGTCACGGCATGCAGCGACACCGCGAGCATCGAGCCGATCTCCGCGCCAGCGCGTGCGATATTGGGCACGACGCCGGAGGTCGATAGCGTGATGCGGCGCTTGGAGATACTCAAGCCGTCGCCATCGGCGACCACGGCGAGGCCGTCGCGCACCGCCTCGAGATTATAAAGCGGCTCGCCCATGCCCATCATGACGATATTGGAGACGAGGCGCTTCTCGGGCTCGCCCTCGGCGTTCGCGCCGCGCTGCCAGTCGCCGAGCCGGTCGCGCGCCAGGACGACCTGCCCGGCAATTTCGGCCGCGGTCAGATTGCGCACCAGCCGCTGCGTGCCGGTGTGGCAAAAGCTGCAATTGAGCGTGCAGCCGACCTGGCTCGATATGCACAAAGTGCCGCGGTCGGTCTCCGGGATGTAGACGCACTCGACCTCGTGCGGCGCGCTGCTGGGCTCGCCCGGCAGCCGCAGGAGCCATTTGCGGGTGCCGTCGACGGAAATCTGCTCGGCGGCAATCTCCGGCCGCTGCAGCGTGAAGCGCTGCGCCAGCGCGGCGCGCAATTCCTTCGACAGCGTGGTCATTGCGTCGAAGTCCTGCACGCCGCGCACATAGAGCCATTGCCAGATCTGCTGCAGGCGCATGCGGCGTTGCCGTTCCGGCACGCCGGCTTCACCCAGGGCCGCAGTAAGCGCCTCGCGCGGCATGCCGACGAGCGACGGTTGCGCCGGCGCGACATAGGCCTCCAGCGGCCGTTTTTCGATAAACGGCACGGCGCTGGAGCGTTCGTTTCCTGTCGCGGCCAAGGGCGTCATCGGTTACCGGATATGCAAATTAGAGGCGAATGGATACCCGCCGCATAAATGGGGCTGGAGGGGCGATTTTTACAGCGCGAAACGCGAGGACGGCGGACGCCTATTTGCATTCCTGCGCGACGCGGTCGAGCGCCTGCGACACACCTTTCAGGTTGAACGTGTCGGTGGTCTGCGTGCCCTTGGCCGACTCGCCCTTGACGACGGCGTTGTCGGCCGTCCGCATGGCGTCGACCATTTGCGATTCTTCGGCCGCGTTCTTGATCCAGGCACCGTCCAGCTGGGTGTACATCGCGAAACTGGTCGAGCCGATTTGCACGCTCGCCTCAGACCCCGGCTTGAAGGGATAACCGATGATGATCGAGACCTCGTTGGTCACTTTGTCGGCCGGGCGGGTCGAGAGGAACATATAGATCGGGTTGCGCGGCCGATTCGGCGGGTTGGTCACCGAGGAGGTCGGCTTGGAAATGGCGAAACAAACCTTCTTGCCCCCGGGCGAGGCCGTGTAGGCGCCCCAATCGGCATATTGGCCAAGAAGCCTCGGCTGAGTGCCGGCTTCATGCCTTTCGGCGACTGGAGCTTCGTGCCTTTCGGCGCCCGCGGGCTTAGGCTTCGGCGCGGGTTTGGGCTTGGGCTTCGGCTTGGGAGCAGCCGCGGGTGCGGCGGACGCCGGTGCTGCGGGCTGCTGAGCGAGCGCCGGAACGGCGAATGCCGCCGCAACGAGCAGCACAAAGGCAAGCGGCCATCTTCGATCCATGCGCATATGCCTCGCGGAGGGCGCCCCGCGCCTTCATTAGCAATTTTGTCATTTTAATCCAATTCGTTCGAATACGGAATGAGATAGCCGGGCGCATAAACAACCTTTCAGCAAGAGCGATTCGCGCGGGTCGCGGTTCCCCCCGAGCGGTTCTGTAAGGTCCACCGGCTCAATACTGGCGGAGAGTGGGAAGCCTGATATGAAGCGGGCATGAAAGCCGTCCTCTGCACCCATTTCTGCGCACCCGAAGAACTTGAATTTTGCGATATCGAGGAGCCGCAAGCCGGTCCCGGCGAAGCCGTGGTGCGGGTGAAGTCGGCGGCCCTGAATTTCTTCGACACCCTGATCATCGCCGGCAAATATCAGCATAAGCCGCCGTTTCCGTTCTCGCCGGCAGCCGAGTTTGCCGGCGTCGTCGAGAGTATTGGTCCTGGGGTCACCGGCATCGCTCCCGGCGACCGCGTCATGGGCAATATCGGCTGGGGGGCAGCGCGCGAGAAGGTCGCCGTCCCGGCGCAGCTGCTCGTCAAAGTGCCGGATGGATTCGATTTCGACCGCGCCGCCGGTCTCACCGTCACCTACGGCACGACGCTCTATGCGCTCCAAGAGCGCGCCGCGCTCAAGCCCGGCGAAACGCTGGCCGTGCTCGGCGCCTCCGGCGGCACCGGCCTTGCCGCGGTCGAGATCGGCAAGACCATGGGCGCGCGGGTCATTGCCTGCGCCTCGTCGGACGACAAGCTTGCCTTCGCGCGCCAGCACGGCGCCGACGAGACGGTGAACTATGCGGGCGAAGATTTACGGGCCGCGCTGAAGAAACTCGGCGGCGAGCACGGCATCGACGTGGTCTACGACCCGGTCGGCGGACCTTATGCGGAGCCGGCGGTGCGTTCGCTGGCCTGGGAAGGGCGTTACCTTGTCGTCGGTTTTGCCGCCGGCGAAATCCCCAAGCTGCCGCTCAATCTCGTGCTTCTGAAAAGCTGCGATGTCCGCGGCGTGTTATGGGGCACCTGGGTCAGGCGGGAGCCGCAAGCGCAGCGCGCCTTAATGACGCAAATTGTAGAGTGGTGCGCGCAGGGCAAGCTCAGCGCGCATGTGCATGCGGTTTATCCGCTGGCCGAGATCGCGGCCGCGCTCAAGGCCATCGCCGACCGCAAAGTCATGGGAAAAATCGTGTTGCGGCCGTAGCCGTCAGGCGCGCAGCCGCGCCACCGCGTCCTGGGCCGCTTGCCGGTGCTCCGGCTTGATATGTGAGGACATGAGCTTGAAAGCCACGCCAAGGACCGCGGCCTCGTCGGCGAGGCCAAGCAATGTATCGGGGACCAGATCGTCCGGCACGGCGAAATAGACGATCGCGCCGACCAGGATGGCCTTCACGTAAAGCGGGGTGTTGCGATCGAACGCGCAATAATAGGCGGTCAGCGCGTCTTCCAGAAATGGAATATTGGCCGCCTCGCGCTTGACCTTGCGCCAGAACCTTTGCCGCAGTTCCGCTTCATCGGCAACGAGCCGGCGGCCCAGCGCGGTAAGATCCGGCCAAGAATCCGACCAGGAGAACTCCGGCCATCCCGCAGCTTGCTGCCAAAATCCCATCGGTCCCTCCTCAACGGGCAAGAGATCAACAAATGGCCCCAAAAGGCGGCAACCGCAAGGCGCCGCTTGGGGACATGCTTAGCCCGCGATCTTGTCCATCGCCTGGGCGAGCTTGATGTCGCGCTCGGTCAAGCCGCCGGCATCGTGGGTGGACAGCGTGACGTCCACCGTCTTGTAGACGTTGAACCATTCGGGATGATGGTCGAGCTTCTCCGCGACCAGCGCCGCACGGGTCATGAAGCCGAAGGCTTCATTGAAATCGGCAAATACGAATTTCTTGGTAATGGCGTCCCGACCGGACACTTCGCTCCAGCCCTTGAGCCGGGCCAAAGCGTCCTTGCGCGCTTCGCCTTCGAGCTTTTGTGTCATTGAGAGCTCCATCCGTGGGGCGAAGCCGCCGGGGCCCGCTATCGCAACTATGCGCCAAGATCATTAGATAGCCAATCGAGCCTCAACGCCGGAAGGCCCCGAGGTTGCGGAGGGAGGGAGGTAGTAATGGGCTGGTCTTTGAACATCGGATCGGTCGCCGGCACTGCGATCCGCATCCATGTGACATTCATCTTGTTTCTCGCCTGGATTTTCGGCGTCAGCTACTTCGCCGGAGGCCCGCAGGAAGCCTGGAACGGATTGATATTTCTTCTGCTGCTGTTCCTGTGCGTGCTGCTGCATGAGTTCGGACACATTTTCACGGCGCGCGCTTTCGGCGTCACCACGCCCGATGTGATCCTGTTGCCGATCGGCGGCGTCTCGCGGCTGGAACGCATTCCGGAACAGCCGCGCGAAGAATTTCTCATCGCCATCGCCGGACCTTTGGTGAATGTCGCGATTGCCGCCCTCCTGGTTCTCCTCGGCGGCGCCAATCTCGAGCTCAATCATCTTGTCGCGCTTGAGAGCACATCGACCAGCATGGTCGATCGGCTCGCCGCGGTGAATGTCTTTCTCGCGGTATTCAACCTGATCCCGGCGTTTCCGATGGACGGCGGACGCGTGCTGCGGGCGCTGCTGGCGAGCCGCTTCGGCTATGTGCGGGCCACCGAGCTTGCCGCTGCGATCGGCCAATGGGTCGCCTTTCTGCTCGGCTTCCTTGGCCTGTTCGGCAATCCGCTGCTGATCTTCATCGCCATCTTCGTCTATCTCGCCGCCTCGTCGGAAGCGCATCTGGTGGCGATCCGCGCCATGTCGCAGGGCGTGCCGGTGACGGCGGCGATGATGACGCAATTCGCCACGCTGACGCCCGACGAACACGTCGATGCCGCGGTGGAGACGCTGCTGCGCACCAGCCAGAGTGAGTTTCCGGTGGTGGACGGCGCCGGCAAGCCGATCGGGGTGCTGGCCCGCAACGATCTTATCCGCGCGCTCAAGGAACGCGGCCCGGATGCCAAGGTCGCCGAAGCCATGACGGCGCAAATTCCGACGCTCGGCCATCGCCATTGTCTCGACGAAGCCTTTCGCCTGCTGCAGGAGAAACCCATTCCCGCCGTTGCCATCGTCGATGCCACCGGCCGGCTGATCGGCCTTGTGACATCCGAGACCATCGGCGAAATGCTGATGCTGCATCGGGCCATGCCGGCCGGCTTGCGGAGCGGGCCCTGGAGCAGGCCGGCCGGGGCGTGAGATTTGCCGAGCTGCGGCCGGTTCCGGCCCGGACCCTGTCAAGATCAAGCCACAGATCCGGGGACAATATTCGTTCGGGCAATTAACCAACACGCTGTTTGCTCCTTGAACGCGCGAGGATGCGCTGGAGTCAAACCTGGGGGGCCGTGGTAGAATTAACTATGCCGCTCGGCCTACCAAAGCGACCGCCTCTTGCCATGAGGTTTTGGCTTTTCCGGCGTTCCAGGGGAAACGCGGCAAGCTCCGCTGCGGCGGCGCACCACGCGCCAGGCCACGCCATGAGCATCGAGTCGCTCGAACATATGGTGCGAAGCCGGGTGCGGATGTTCCTGCGTCATACCTGGCTGGTCACCATTTTCGGCACCATCGGCCTGGGCGCGCTCCTCTGGGCAAGTTTCTACTTCTCTACCGAAGCCGACCATATGCGTATCGCCGCGGGGCCGGTGGACGCCAAATTCGTTCGGGCGCTGACCGCCCAGATCGCGAAGAGCCGCCGACATATGTCCCTGCAGATCGTTCCGACGCAGGGTTCGCGACAGACCGCTCAGGCCATCAGCAAAGGCGAGGCCGACCTCGCCGTGCTGCCGAGCAATCTCGACGACTCCTTGAACTGGCCGGTGGTCGCCATCGTGCGTCAGAACGTGATGGCTTTGATCGTGCCCCCCTCTGGCGCGACCAAGGCGAAGGGCAGCGACACAAGCGCCGCGGCTGCAACGAGTACCAAGGCAAGTGCCAAGTCAACCAAGAGCACCGGCGGCAAAAGCGCTGCGCCGGTCAAGACAAGCAAGACTGCCAAGGCCGCCAAGAGCGACAGCGACGATGGCGATACGAGCGACGATAGCGGCGACAGCGACAAGTTCGGCAAGGTCGCGGAGCTTTCCGGCAAGCGCGTCGGCATCGTGACCGGCAACGAGGCGACGAGCGGCTTGCTTGAGCTGGTGCTCAGCCATTATGGCGTGCCGCTCGCCAAGGTGACGGTAGCGCAGATCGATCCGGATCATGTCGCCGACGCCGTCAAGAACCATCAGGTCGATGCGCTGTTCGTGGCCGGCGCGGCGACGAGCCGGGCCATTTCCAATACGGTAGCGGCGGCGACGGTCAACGGCCAGGCGCCGTCCTTCATCGCGATCGATCAGTCCGACGGCATTGCCAAGCGACAGCCCGCTTTCGATTCGGTCGATGTCGACGCCGGCACCTTCGGCGGCAATCCGCCGACCCCGGATGACAGCCTCAAGACTCTCGGCTTTGCCGAATATCTGGTGGCGCGAAAGTCGTACAGCGACTCCGTGATCGGCGCGCTATCGAAGATAATCTATTCGTCGCGCCAGGCGCTTGCCGCCGCGGTGCCCGGCGACGTCAAAATCGCGGCGCCGTCGACCGACAAGGATGCCGACGTCGTCGTCCATCCCGGGGCGCTGGCCTATCTCTCCGACAGCCAGCAATCGTTCTTCGACAAATACGGCGACGATATCTTCTACGGCATGCTGATCTTTCCGGTATTCGGATCGGCGATCGCCGCCGTGGCAAGCTATCTGCGCCGCGACAGCCATACCCGCCGGCTGCGACTGCTGCAGCGCGTGCTCGATCTCGTTCGCAAGGCGCATGCCGCGCAGACGCTCGACGAGATCGACCGCCTTCAGGTCGAGGCCGACAATCTGGTGATTGCCATCATCCACCAGGGCGAGCACGAGGAATTCGAAGAAACTGTGCGCATGTCCTTTGCTTTCGCGCTCGACCAGCTGCGCTTCGCCATTGCCGCGCGCCGCGCCGCCATTGTCGATCGCGCGACCGAGGGCGGCGCGGCCGGCGGCGCCCCAGGGGCCGGCGCCAAGATTGCGGTGGTATAGCAAGGGACGCTGCGGCACGGATCTCCGCGCGGCGTAAACGATTGCTTCTGCGCGATTCCTGACTATATACGGCGCATCAATCGCGGGCCCCCTTCGGGGCCCGTAACGGTTTAACGCGCGCTTTAAGCATGAATCTCCGCAACATTGCCATTATCGCCCACGTCGACCACGGCAAAACCACGCTGGTCGACCGGCTTTTGCAGCAGTCGGGTTCGTTCCGCGAGAATCAGCGCGTGGTCGAGCGCGCGCTTGATTCCAACGACCTCGAGCGCGAGCGCGGCATCACCATCCTGGCCAAGGCAACGTCGCTGGTCTGGCACGACACCCGGATCAATATCGTCGATACGCCGGGCCATGCCGATTTCGGCGGCGAAGTCGAGCGCATCCTCAATATGGTGGATGGCGCCCTGGTGCTGGTCGACGCCGCCGAGGGGCCCCTGCCGCAAACCAAGTTCGTGGTCTCGAAGGCGCTCAAGATGGGGCTAAAGCCCATCGTCGTCATCAATAAGGTCGACCGCTCCGACGCCCGGCCGACCGAAGTCGCCAATGCGGTTTTCGACCTGTTTGCCGCGCTCGATGCCACCGAAGAGCAGCTCGATTTCCCGATCCTTTACGGCTCGGCCAAGCAAGGCTGGATGGCGCCGAGCGCCGACGGTCCCAAAGATCAGGGCATGGCGCCGCTGTTCGAACTGGTCGTGCGCCATGTGGCGCCGCCGCAGGTCGAGGACGGCCCATTCCGCATGCTGGGCACCATCCTGGAATCCAATCCCTATCTCGGCCGCATCGTCACCGGCCGCATTTTCTCAGGCTCGGTGAAGCCCAATCAGGCGGTGAAGGTCCTCGACCGCAACGGCGAACTGGTCGAGGAGGGTCGCGTCACCAAAGTGCTCGCCTTCCGCGGCCTGGAGCGGGTGCCGATCGACGAGGGCTTCGCCGGCGACATCGTCGCCATCGCCGGGCTGCCGGAAGCCTTCGTGTCGCATACGCTGTGCGCGCCGGAAGTGACCGAGCCGTTGCCCGCCCAGCCGATCGATCCGCCGACACTGACCATGACCTTCCGCATCAACGATTCGCCGCTCGCCGGCACGGAGGGCGACAAGGTGCAAAGCCGGGTCATCCGCGACCGGCTGTTGCGCGAGGCGGAGGGCAATGTCGCACTGCGCATCAGCGACTCCAACGAGAAGGATTCGATGGAGGTTGCCGGCCGCGGCGAGCTGCAGCTCGGCATTTTGATCGAAACCATGCGGCGCGAAGGCTTCGAGCTCTCGGTGTCGCGGCCGAAGGTCCTGTTCCAGCACAGCGCCGCGGGCGAATTGCTCGAGCCGATCGAGGAAGCCGTCATCGACGTCGACGAGGAGCATGCCGGCATCGTTGTGCAGAAGCTCGCCGAACGCAAAGGCGAGATGATCGAGATGCGTCCGTCCGGGGGCGGCCGGGTGCGGTTGATCTTCTACGCGCCCACCCGCGGCTTGATCGGTTATCACGGCGAGCTTTTGACGGACACCCGCGGCACCGCCGTGATGAACCGGCTGTTCCACGCTTATGGTCCGTATCGCGGCGAGGTCGTCGGCCGGCGCAACGGCGTGTTGATCTCGACCGATCAGGGCGAGTCGGTCGCTTACGCCATGTGGAACCTGGAGGACCGCGGTCCGATGATGATCGAACCGGGCTGGAAGGTCTATCGCGGCATGATCGTCGGCGAGCACACCCGCGGCAACGATCTCGAAGTCAATGTGCTCAAGGGCAAGAAGCTCACCAACATCCGCACCCACTCCAAGGACGAGGCGATCCGGCTCACGCCGCCGATTCGCATGACCTTGGAAAAGGCCCTCGCCTATATCGAGGACGACGAACTGGTCGAGGTGACGCCGAAATCGATTCGGCTGCGCAAGAAGCTGCTCGATCCGGTCGAGCGCAAGCGCGACGAGCGGCGCAAGGAAGCCGAGCGCGTCTAGGCGCGGCCGATCACACGCGTGCGCGCCGCACCCCCGTAAAACCGCGCGTCATCCTGTCACAAGGTGCGTCGCAGGATACCACCTGCGCAGCATAGGGCGAACCGTGACACGTTTGCAACAGCGGCGCCGGATTGCGCGCGGGCCTGACTTTTTCACGGTCGTGATTATGGTCAGGCCCGTGCCTTTTGGCTAATAATCCACATCGTTAACCGAAGGTGAATCGAAAGCCTTGAAGGCCGCAGGATCGCTTGCTTTGATCGGGTCGTGAATCGGGTGAAGAGCCGCAGGACGAGCATCGCATCATGAGCACTATCCTCATTGAAATCCGCCGCGCCCGATCCAACGACGCCGCCGCGGTTGCCAGTGCCCATGACGAAGCGTGGCGAACCGCCTACCAAGGCATCATCCCCGGCGCCGAACTGGAACGGCTGATCAATCGCCGTGGCCCGGCCTGGTGGGAAAGCGCCATCCGCAAAGGCAGCCGCATCGCGCTCTTGCAGTTCGGCGACAAGATCGCGGGCTACGCCAATTACGGGCGCAACCGGGCGCGCAGTCTTTATTACGACGGCGAGATCTACGAGCTTTATCTGCGGCCGGAATTCCAGGGGCTCGGCTTCGGCCGCCGGCTGTTCACCGCGGCGCGGCGCGATCTGGCGCAGAGCGCGCTCAAGTCGCTGATCGTGTGGGCGCTGTCCGAGAATGAAAACGCGGTCGAGTTCTATCGCGCGCTCGGCGGCAAGGCGGTGGCCCGCTCGTCGGAGAAATTCGGCACCCGCGTGCTCGACAAGGTCGCCTTCGGCTGGAACAACTAAGCTCTGGCATTCGCGAGCCTTGTCATCAGCCACGAAGGCGGATGATCCACTAGTCGCTGGCAACGCCGCGCTCCTAACCTCACACCGCCGGCGGCGGCAGGCCAGCCTGGGCGCAGGCGGCGCGCAAGGTGTTGACCAACAAACAGACGATCGTCATCGGGCCGACGCCGCCGGGCACCGGCGTGATCGCGCCGGCGACGTCGAGGGCTTCCGCAAAATTCACGTCGCCGACGATACGGGACTTGCCGGCCGCGTCGGTCACGCGATTGATGCCGATGTCGATCACCGTGGCACCGGGCTTGATCCAATCGCCGCGAATGAATTCGGCGCAGCCGATGGCGACGCAAAGGACCTCTGCGCGGCGGCAATGATCGGGCAGATTGCGCGTGTGCGTATGCGCGATCGTGACGGTGGCGTTCTCATTGAGCAGAACCTGCGACAGCGGATTGCCGACGATATGCGAGCGGCCGACCATCAGCGCGTTTAGCCCGGCCAGCGACGGATGCACCGACTTGATCAGCTTCAGGCAGGCGACCGGCGTGGCCGGCACCAAGGCCGGCAGTCCGGTCATCAGCCGCCCGGCGTTGAGCGGATGGAAACCGTCGACGTCCTTGTTCGGATCGATGCTGTTGAGAATGCGCGCCGGATCGATCTGCGGCGGCAGCGGCAGCTGCACCAGAATGCCGGTCACGGCGGGATCGGCATTGAGCGCCTGGACCAGCGCCAGTAATTCCGCTTCGCCGGTAGCGGCCGGCAGATGATAGTCGAGCGGCCGCATGCCGACTTCGACCACGGCGCGCGATTTGCTGGCGACGTAAGTCTTGCTCGCGGCATCGTCGCCGACCAGCACCACCGCCAATCCGGGCTCGATGCCGTGCGTCGCGGTGAGGCGATGGGTCTCGGCCTTGACCGAAGCGCGCAGTGCCGCGGCGATCGCCTTGCCGTCGATTAGCTTGGCACTCATCCGATTGCCTCGTCAGCCGTCCCAGCTCCGGGAAGCGATCTCATTTATTCCTGGGGACTGCGCCGCGGCGACGCGTTGTGGACCCGGCGCCATTCGCCGTCTGCGGGCCGGCCGAACATGCGCGCAATCAATATACGTTCGGCAGAACGTAGAGTTCGATCACCCGCTGAATGAAAATGATGATCAAGAAAAGAATGACGGGTGAAATGTCGATGCCGCCCAGATTGGGTAAGACGTTGCGGATCGGACGCAGCACGGGATCGGTGATGCGATAGAGAAAATCGCCGACCATCGCGACACCATGGTTGCGCGTATTCACCACGTTGAACGCGACCAGCCAGGAAAAGATCGCCATGGCAATCACGATCCACAAATAGATGCTGAGAGCGATATCGATGACCTCGAAAAGGGCGCGCATGGATGGAGAATCGCGTTAAGGGTTGGCGGAAATTAGCGAAACAAGTGCTCGCGAACAAGTGAAGCTCGGGCGCCCGTTCCGATCGGCTAGAAGGCTGGTGGAGCCGAGGGGAGTTGAACCCCTGACCTCCTCATTGCGAACGAGGCGCTCTCCCAACTGAGCTACGGCCCCGCCAATCGGCAAATCTCCGCCTTTGTGGCGAGTGGCGCCATTTAGGACCGCCGTCTTGATGTGTCAAGGACGGGTCAAAGGGCGCCGACACGGCTATAACGACCGCAAATGATTCAACGATCTGCGCCGGCAATCTCACTGCTGCGTCATCCCGCTTACGTGCGCTTTCTCTATGTGCGGATCGCCGCCTCGGTCGCGCAGCAGATCCAGGTCGTCGCGGTCGGCTGGCAGATGTACGAATTGACCAACAGCCCGTTCCATTTGGGCTTGATCGGGCTCGTGCAATTTATTCCCGCTGTCGGCTTGTTCGTCCTCACCGGCCATGCGGCGGATCACTACGACCGGCGTCTGGTCACTTTCCTGGCGCAGCTGACCGAAGCTGTCGCGGTCGCCGCGCTGGCGTTCGCCAATGCCACCGGCCGGCTTTCGCCGGGGCTGCTGCTCGCCATGGCCTTTGTCGTCGGCACCGGTCGCGCCTTCGAGCAACCGAGCCTGCAATCGGTGCTGCCGAACATCGTTCCGAGCGAGCTCTTGCCGCGCGCCATCGCCGGCTCAAGCTCGGCGTCGCAGACCGCGGTGATCGCCGGGCCGGCGCTCGGCGGCATCCTGATCGAGATCAGCCCGACCTTGGTGTTTGCGGTCTGCACGGTGCTGTGGCTCTCCGCCGGACTGGTGATGCTCGGCATCGCCATAAAACCCAGGCAACCGGAGGCCAAGCTTCCGGAGCGCGCGCCGCGCGATCGCAGGTCGATGTTCAGCGGGCTGACCTTCATGATCGGTCAAAAGGTCGTGCTCGGCGCCGTGCTGCTCGACCTGTTCGCGGTGGTGCTCGGCAATCCGACCGCGGTGCTGCCGATCTTCGCCCGCGACATTTATCTCGCCGGGCCGCTCGGCTTCGGCATGTTGCGCGCCGCGCCCGCCGCTGGCGCCATCGCCATGGCGCTGGTGCTGGCGCGCTGGCCGATTTCCGACCGCGTCGGCCGCGTCATGTTCGTCACGGTGACGATCTACGGCGTGGCGACGATTCTGTTCGCGCTCGCGCCGAACTTCGTCCTGGCACTGGCGGCGTTGGCGGTGGTCGGCGGCTCCGACACCATCAGCGTGGTGGTCCGCCAGACCATGGTGCAGCTGCGCACGCCGGACCAGATGCGCGGCCGCGTCTATGCCGTGAATTCGATGGTTACCAATACCTCGAACCAGCTCGGCATTTTCCGCGCCGGCACGGCGGCCGCGGTGTTCGGTACCGTACCCTCCGTGCTGCTGGGCGGCCTGACCACCATCGCGGTCGTCCTGATTTCGACCAAGATTTTCCGCGAGCTCTACGATGCCGACCGCTATCACGATGCCCGTCCGTGATCTGCTAGACATGTCGCCGGCAAGGCCCTTGGCCGCGGCGCCACGGCTGCGGCATCATGGGACGCGAATTGCGCCGGGGGTAAAGGAACACCGAATGCGATTGCTCCAAATGCGCCTGACCCAACTGATCTGGCTTAGCCTGGTACTCGTTGCCGCGGCAGCGCCGGCCCACGCCGCGGCACCCTGCGGCGGCGATTTCGGCGCCTGGCTGCAAGGGGTCAAGCAGGAAGCCGCGACCGAGGGCATTTCACAACGGACGATCCAATCGGCGCTGGCCGGAGTGACCTACGATCCAGCGATCATCGCGCGCGACCACGCCCAGGGCGTCTTCAGACAAAGCTTCGAGCAGTTTTCCGGCCGCATGGTGCCACCGCGGCTCGCCCGCGCCAAACAGAAGATGCTGATATACGCCTCGCTCTTGAGCCGCATCGAGCAGCAATACGGCGTGCCGGGCGGCGTCATCGTCGCCATCTGGGGACTGGAAACCGACTTCGGCGCCGATACCGGCAAGTTTCCGACCATCCGCTCGCTGGCGACGCTCGCTTATGACTGCCGGCGGCCGGACAAGTTCCGCGGCGAGCTGATCGCCGCGCTGCGCATGGTCGATCGCGGCGACATGACGCCGGCCGCCATGCGCGGCGCCTGGGCGGGCGAGATCGGCCAGACCCAGTTCCTGCCGTCATCCTATCTGAAATACGCCGTCGACTTCGAGGGCAACGGCCGCCGCGATCTCATCCACGACGTGCCGGACGTGCTCGCCTCGACCGCCAATTATCTGAAGGGCTACGGCTGGCAGAAGGGCCAGCCGTGGGGTCCGGGCACCGCCAATTTCCAGGTGCTGCTGCAGTGGAACTCGTCGGAAGTCTATACCAAGACAGTCGCCTATTTCGGCCAGCTTCTGGAAAACGGGCACTAGACCATGATCCGATCAGGTTGAATCGGATCATGGTCTAGGATTATTCGCTGGAGCATGATCTTTTCGGAAAACCGGTATCCACTTTTCCGGATCATGCTCTAGGGTTATTTGCTCACGCCGCCGCAAGCCAGCGTTCCAGAAACACGCTGAGCCAGGCGCGCGCCGAAAAATCGTAAACGGCGCGGTCGGCGAAATGTTCATGCCGCGGCTTGGCGCCGGGCAATTCCATGCGCTCATGGCCGCGCGTGGTCCATTTGTGCATCATGGCGTGGGTGACATCGGGGTGGAATTGCAAGGCGAACGCTGCGCCCGCGCGAATGGCCTGCACTTCGAAGGTATCGCCCTCGGCGAGAAGCTCGGCGCCCGGCGGCAGATCGAAACCTTCGCGGTGCCACTGATAGACGCATTCCGGCCATTCATCGACGACGGCGAGACCGGCCGTCGTCGGCCGGATCGGATAATAGCCGATCTCGGCGTGACCCTCGGGATGGCGAAAGACCTTGCCGCCGAGCTGCCGCGCGAACATCTGGGCGCCGAGGCAGATGCCGAGAAACGGCTTGCTCTCTGTGAGCGGCACGGCGATCCAATCGATCTCGCGGCGGATGTAATCGTCCGGATCGTTGGCGCTCATCGGTCCGCCGAAAATGATGGCGCCGGCATGTTCCGCCATGGTCGGCGGCAGCGGATCCTCGAAGCGCGGCCGGCGCACATCGAGCGGGTAGCCGAGGTCACGCAACGCATTGCCGACGCGGCCGGGGGTGGAATGCTCCTGGTGCAGGATTATCAGGATCGGCTGTTGCATGACGCCGGCGTTTCAATCCGCTTTTCTTGGAGTCTTAACGCGTCATCTGAGGCAAGCAAATGGCGCGCCATATCGCGCGTTATTGGCGGCCGGCGGATCCCCCGCGCCGATCGACCACCGCCAGCAACAGCGCGGTCGGAACAAAGCGCATGAGGAAAACCGCGATCCTGTTACCCGTTCCGGCGATGACCACGCGGCGGCCGCGCATCAGCCCGTCATAGCCGAGCTGCGCCACGCGGCGCGCCGGCAGTTCGAGCATTCTCGCGGCGTTCGGCAAGTGCATGCCCGAACGTGCCTGGAATTCGGTCTGCACCGGCCCCGGACAAAGCGCCGTCACGCTGATGCCGCGGCCCGATAATTCGTGATGCAAGGCTTGGCTGAACGACAGCACATAGGCCTTGCTGGCGTAGTACACCGCCATGCCCGGGCCGGGCAGGAAGGCAGCGACTGAGGCGACGTTGAGAATGCCGCCGCGATGGCGCTCGAGACTGTCGACAAAAGCGAGCGACAGTTCGGTGAGCGCGCGCACATTGAGATCGATCATGCCGAGCTGCTCGTCGCGGCTGAGCTTTGCCGCGGGGCCGGACAGCCCAAAGCCGGCATTGTTGACGATGTAGGCTGGCTCGAGACCGCGGGCCGATAATTCGGCGGCAAGCATGGCTGCAGCATCGCGGCGTTCGAGATCGAGCGGCAATGCGGTGGGGCGGGGCCGGCCGGACGCGGCGATCTCGTCGGCCAGCGCCATGAGGCGATCCTGGCGCCGCGCCACCAGCGCCAGTTCGTGACCGTTTGCGGCGAAGACCCGCGCCAATTCCACGCCAATGCCGGCCGAGGCGCCGGTGATCAGCGCAACCGGCTTCACGCGAGGCTGCCCTGCTCGTCGGCATCGCCTGGGATAGCGGCCGCATCCGGCTCGGCATCTTCACCGCCCACCCGCCGGCGCAGCGCGATCCGCTCCTGCGGCGAAACGCCAAGAAGGTCGGCGGCGCGCCACAACAGATTGTCCTCAAGCTCGTCGCGGCGGCCGTCGGCGTAGACGATCTGCCACATCATCTCGATGACGCGGGCGCGGCCGCCTTCGTTGAGCGCGCGGTTGAGCGAATGGGTGAAATGAAAAAGGTCGACGGATTCCTGCTCCGCCGCCGTCGCCTTGGCGATCAATTCCGCGGTCGCGGCATCGTCGAGCGCAAAGCTCTGTTTCAGGATGCTGCAGAGTTTATCGCGTTCGCTTGCCGTCATCTCGCCGTCGATCGCGGCGGCATGCACCAGAAGCGCCGCCGCGGCGAGCCGGTAATCGTCCTCGGCGAACTGGCTGGGGTGTTTGCCGCCCTCGACGAATTCGGAAACGAAGCTTTTAAATGCTTCAAACATCAAATCTTCCTGTTGCGGCGCGCCCCTCAATTCGAATCGTCATATCGCCACTGTCATATCGCCACGCGCCGCCGGCCGTTCAACCCCGGTTGGCGGGCTTTGGCGGCGAAGGCGCCAGGACGCCTATTCGAGATATTTGCTCGGCGGAAAGTCGCGCGAGAACACCGGCTGCTGGACGAAAGCTTTCGGATCATAGGTCCAGAACTGGCTGACCTGCGGGTAGGTCTTGAGGATGGTATTGGTGAGCTTGCCGTTGACGCGCGCCACCTTGCGGATGTGGATGTCGAGGATCGGCGTGCCGTATTCGTCGAGCCGTACCGGCCCGATCGGGCCATGGCTCAGCCGCACATCGTGCATGGCCTTGAGGAAGGCGGCCGCATCGTCGGTCTTGCCGCCGGTGGCGTTGAGCGCCTGTTCGATGATGAGGAGCGCGGTGTAAGGGCCGGCGGTATAGAATCCGGGATCGTGCTTATCGGCCGCGTTGATGCCGGCGACGAATTTCTTGTTGTCCGGCGTATCGAGGCTCGCGGCGTACCAGCCGGCGGAATAGACGCCGACCGCTTCGTCGCCCATGACCTTGAGAATACCCTCGTCGGTCAACGTGGTATTGCCGAGCACGGCGATCCTGCCCTTGAGACCGAAATCGGCGAACGCCTTGAGGAAGCGCAGCGGATTGGAGCCGGCGAAGCCCGCATAAATGGCGTCCACGTCGGGCTTGATCTGCGCCAGATAGGCGCCGTATTCCGGCGCGTTCAACGGCGGCCAAAGCTTCTGCACGATCTTGCCGCCGGCCGCCTCGAACGCCAACTGGAACCCGCCGGCGCCCTCGTAGCCATAGGTAAAATCCTCGGCGACGATCGCCATCTTCTTGTAGCCGAGCGTTTTGGCCGCGTAATCGCCCAGCGGGTAGGTCACTTGCGGCGCCGTGCCGAAGGCATGCAGGACGTAGGGGTTCGGCGCACGGCTCTTCAGATCGACGGTGGCGGCCGAGGTGGTGGTAATGAGCGGCACCTTGGTGTTGCGGACGTATTCGTCGATCGCCAAGGCTTCATTGGTGGCCAGCGGGCCGATCATCACCGGAACCTTGTCGCGCTCGACCAATTCCTGAGTCTTGGTCTTGGCGAGCGCCGGGTTGCCGGCGGTGTCTTGCGTGATGAGCTCGATCTTGCGGCCGGCGATCATGCCCTTGCGCTCATCGAGAAACAGCGCCGCCCCCTCTTGCTGCTGCTTGCCGCCGGCGGCCAAGGGGCCGGTCAGGACAGTGAGGAAGCCGATGCTCAGCGGCGCGGCCGATTGCGCCCAGCTGCGCGTCGCGGGCAACATACCGAGCGCCGCGCCGGCCTTGAGCAGCCGCCGCCGAGACAGTGCAGAACTGTTTTTGGCAAAACTGTTTTTGCGCGCTGACATTACGTTCCCTCCCCTACCGACCCGCCGGTTGAACCCCGTCTGTGCGGCAATATTCACACATCTGCCCGACCCGCGGTAGCAGGGGCAAGTCGCACTGACTGGACTCACTGAAGCTGGTCCCGCGTGCCGGCTAGCCGGGGCGCGCTTTGTCACCTAACGGCACGCAGCGGAAGTTACGTCGCGTCAAAATCACGTCGGCGATGGGCTGGATTCTGTTGCAAAACTCTTGTTGAGACGATCGACGACCCGTGATTCCGTCGATGAGCGATGATTCGCGGAGGCGGCGCATGATGGGTCGTCGGGGCGTCGGGCAAGGTCAATTCTTTTATTCGTTTGAGCTGGACAAG
>DATJBH010000064.1:0-12822 GCA_035515455.1 Xanthobacteraceae bacterium | reverse complement strand
CCAGCGCTGGTAACACGCGCGGCGTGAGCATGGATGGGGGTAGTTTGTCAGTGGCCCCGCAAGCAGCCCCCCAAACCAATGATCAAAAACTCATAAAATGGCGCTCAGCGGGTCGCATCACTCAGTTTCGCAACAGAATCCATCCGAAAGCGGACACCGTGTTTATGAGTCCGCGCCCTAGCGCACCTGAAAGACGAGCTTGCCGCGGAAATGGCGGGACTCGCTCAAACGATGCGCCTCGGCGGCCTGCGCCAAGCGGTAAAGCTTGATTTCCGGCGGGCGCACAGCGCCGGAAGCGACAAGCTGGCCGACCCGCTCCATCGCCGCGCGCGAGCGCGGAACCGGCGGGCGGAGCGCGGTGACGTCGGGCCGGTTCGGCTTCGGGGCTTCCACTCCCGACGCGATGAAGGCGGCGCGGCCGCCGGATTTAAGCACGGCGAAGGATTTTTCCGCGACATCGCCGCCGACGGTGTCGAACACGGCATCGCAGTTCTTCACCACCTTCGTGAAATCTTCCTTGTTGTAGTCGATGACTTGGTCGGCGCCGAGCGCGCGCACATAATCGGCGTTGGCCGCGCTCGTCGTCGTGATCACGCGGGCGCCAAGATGCTTGGCGAACTGGATGGCAAAGCCGGCGACGCCGCCGGCGCCGCCTTGAATGAGGATCGTCTCGCCGCGCTTGAGCTTGAGCGTGTCCTCCACCGACTTGACCGCGGTGAGGCCGGTGAGCGCCAGAGCCGCGGCGTTCACATGCGACAGGCCCTCCGGCTTCTTGGCGACGAGCGCCGCCTGGATCGCAAGCTTTTCGCAATAGGTCCCCTCGCGGCCGGCGCCGAGCACGCCGAACACGGCATCGCCAATGACCAGGTCGGCGCCGCTGCCCACCGCGCCGACGACGCCGGAGAAATCGCGGCCGGGGATTTGCGGAAATTTGACCTGGGCGTGCCGGGCATATTGACCTTCGCGAAACTTCCAGTCGGCGGCGTTAACCGACGCCGCCACGACGTCGACCACCACTTCACCGGGCGCCGGCACCGGATCCGGCAGATCGCCATATTTCAGCACATCCGGACCGCCAAATTGTTCGATGAATGCAGCTTTCATTCGCGTTCTTCCCTTCCAAGCAGCGCCGCTCTTGGCTGGAGCCCGGACCGTCGGCCTTGCGACACAGCGATCCAATAAGCCTAAAGGTTGAACTGCCCAGGCTTGCCGCGCAAGGGCGATAAGATAGACTGCCGGCAAGCCGTCATCCTCAAGAGATGACCGCAATTTCAGGGAGGTAGTAGCAATGAGCAAATCCATCCGCGCCACGATGCTTTCGGCAGGTGCGGCGATTGTCGCGCTGACGCTGGCGACGCCCGGCCACGCGCAATCCAGCGGCCCGATCAAGATCGGCGTCATCGCCGAAGCGCAGGCCGTCGCCGGCTCGTCCATTCCGCAAGCCGCGCAAATGGCGGCCGACGAAATCAACGCCGCTGGCGGCGTCAATGGCCGCAAGATCGAGATCGTCACCTACGACGACCACTCCTCGGCCGCCGAAGCGGTCCGCGCCTTCCAGCGCGCCGCCAACGAAGACCATGTCAACGCGGTGATCGCCAGCTATATTAGCGAGGTCGTGCTGGCGCTCGAACCGTGGACCGGCCGGCTGAAAACCGTGATGGTGACGCCGGGCGCGGCTTCCGACGTGATCACGCAGAACATCGCCAAGGACTACGACCACCTCAAATATACGTTCCACGGCTATCTGACCTCGACCAGCCTCGCCGACCAGGTCTGCGATGCCTCCAAAGATCTTCTTGTGAAGGACCTTCACATGAAGAGCGCGGTGGTCATGAGCGAGGACGCCGCCTGGACCACGCCGCTCGACGACGAATATCTCAAATGTCTGCCGAAAGTCGGGCTCAAGGTCGTCGACCATATCCGCTTCTCGCCGGACACGACGGACTTCACGCCGATCTTCAACAAGATCGAGGGTGAAAAGCCCGACGTCATCGTCACCGGCATTTCGCATGTCGGCGTGCAGCCCACCGTGCAATGGAAGCAGCAGGAAGTGCCCATCCCCATGATCGGCATTTCGTCGCAAGCGACCAATTCAAGCTTCTGGAACGACACCAACGGCGCCACCGAAGGTGTGCTCTACCAGGCCGTCTCCGGACCCGGCGTCGCGGTGACGCCGAAAACGCTGCCGTTCGTCGCAGCGTTCAACAAGCGCTTCGGCAATAACCCGTCCTATTGCGGCTACACCGCCTATGACGAGGTTTATTACATCGCCGACGCCATCAAGCGCGGCGGCACCGATCCCGACAAGCTGGTCGACGCGCTGGAGAAGACCCACTATGTCGGCACCATCGGCACCATCGAATTCAAGGGCAAGGACACGCCCAATCCGCATGCGCTCAAGATCGGCGGCACGACCGTCCCGGGCCTCATGCTGCAATGGCAGAACGGCAAGCAGGTCAATCTGTGGCCGGCAAGCGTGGCCAACGGCAAGCTGAAATTCCCGAAATTCATCAAGGTCGGTTCTGCCAACTGACGGAACGCGATTTGATCGAGCAAAAATCTCCCCCGCCTGCAGCCGCATGCGGGGGAGAGCGTTTAGGCGGAGCCCGTTGAGTGACGCTGTTCTGGCAAATCCTGATCGACGGCTTTGCGATCAGTTCGCTCTACGCGCTCGGCGCCACGGGATTTGCACTGATATTCGGCGTCTCCGGCGTGCTGAACCTGTCGCACGGCGCGCTGATGGTCGCCGCCGTCGTCGCCGCGTGGGCGGCCGGCGATCAGCTGCATGTCGGGCCCTATGCCGGCGCCGCGATCGGGGTGGTCATCGGCTTTATTGCCTCGCTCGTGACCTATTTCCTGATCGTGCGCCCGCTGCAGCAATCGCAGAAAATCCGCGAGGAGGAGAAGGAAATCTTCATCCTCACCGCCACGCTGCTCTGGGGCATCATGCTCCAGGAGCTGATCGCCTATCTCTACACCAACAACGCCAAGACCGTGGCGCCGATCGTGCAAGGCGTGGTCTCGATCGCCGGCGTGCGCACGCCCTCGAACGAGATTTTCACGGCCATCGTCTGCTGGCTGGTCATTGCGGTGCTGTGGCTTCTGGTCAACCGCACCCGCGCCGGCAAGGCGGTGCTCGCCGCCTCGATGAATCCGCGCGGCGTGACGCTGCTCGGCATCGAACTGAGCCAGGTCTATATCGCGGTATGGGCGATCTACGGCGTGCTCGTGGGCATCGCCGGCGTGCTCCTTGGCATGTTCCTCGGCGTGTCGTCCTATAGCGTCGGGCCGCTGACCGCGAGCGCGTTCTCGATCGTCGTGCTCGGCGGGCTCGGCAGCGTGTCCGGCGCGCTGATCGCCGCTTATGTGGTCGGTTATCTCGAAACGCTGACCGCGTATCTGATCTCGCCGGCCTATCGCACCATCCCGGCGCTGCTGCTCCTCGTCGCGGTCATGTATGTGCGGCCGCGCGGACTGTTGGGGCGCCGCTAGATGCAGTCCGCCTCCACCACGCGCATCCTTCTGATCGCCCTCGCGGCGGTGATCGCCGTCTCGTTTCTGCCGCTCGGCGTGTCCGGCTACATCCTCGGGCTTCTGACCGTCGCCTATTATTTCGGCGTCTTCGCCATGGCGTGGGATCTGTTGTTCGGTTTCGCCGGAGAGGTGAATTTCGGACCGACGTTCCTGGTCGGCACCGGCGCCTACACCGCGGGCATCCTCGACAATCTTTATCAGCCGCCGATCTGGCTGTGCGTCGCCGCCGGGGCGCTGGCCGCGGTGCTCGGCGGCGTGGTGCTGGCGCTGCCGGCGCTGCGCGTGCGCGGGCCGTATTTCGGCCTGACCACGCTGGTCGCCGTGCTCATGCTGCAGAACTTCGTCGTCGTCGACGCCCACCTCACCGGCGGCGAGATCGGCTTGACGATCCCGGACGTCATCACCATCAGCGATGCGGTTAACTACGAGATCGCCCTGTGGTTCATGGCCGTAAGCGGCGCCATCCTGTTCGCGCTGTCACGCTCGCCGGTCGGACTGATCCTGCAGGCAAGCGGACAGGATGCCGTGCAGGCCGGGGCGCTCGGCTTCAACGTCACCAAGCACAAGCTCGCCGCCTTCATCATCAGCGCCTTCTTCTCCGGGCTGGCCGGCGCGCTGATGGCGTTCTATCTCAGCTCCGCGTCGGTCGGCACTTTCATCGACATCACCGTCGGCGTGCAAATCATCATCGCCGCGGTGATCGGCGGCCGGCGCACCATTCTCGGCGCCGTGCTCGGCGCCGTCTTTCTGATCGCCATGAGCGAACTGCTCCGCCCGCTCGGCGACCTGTCGAACTTCGTGGTCTTCGCCATGGCGCTGGTCGTGGTGCTGTTGTTCCCGGGCGGCTTTTTCGGCCTGCTTACGCGCAGCAAGGAGTCCGGGTGAGCATGGCGGAGCCGGCGCATCTCGAAGTCGACGGCCTCACCAAGCGCTTTGGCGGCCTGGTTGCCGTCAAGAACATGGCGTTCCGCGTCCGTGCCGGCGAGATTTTTGGGCTGATCGGGCCGAACGGCTCGGGCAAGTCGACGGTCATGAAGCTGATCATGGGCATCGAGCGTCCCGACGCCGGCTCGGTTCGCATCAACGGCACCGAAGTGGCCGGCTGGCCGTCGCACAAGATCGCGCGGCTGGGCGCCGGCATCGTGTTCCAGCATTCGCGGCCGCTGCACCGCCAGACGGTGCTGGAGAACATCAAGCTCGCGCTGTTGCCTGACAAGCTGACGCGGCTGCTCGCCGACCCGCAGACCGACGAGCGGGCGCGCGCCATCGCGGCGCGGGTCGGCTTGAGCGGCGTACTCGACCGGCGGCCGGCCACCTTGCCGTTCGCCGACCTGCGCAAGATCGAGATCGCCAAGGCGATTGCGCGCAATCCGCAGGTTCTTTTGATCGACGAGCCGTTTGCCGGCCTGACCTCGGCGGAAACGGCGGCGTTTTCCGATCTCATTTGCGAACTGCGCGACGACGGCCGCGCCGTGCTTTTGGTCGACCACAACGTCAAAAGCGTCGCGCGCCTCGTCAATCGCGTGCTGGCAATGTATGTCGGCGAGCGCATCGCCGAAGGCACCGCCGACGAGGTGATGCGCAACGAAACTGTGCGGCGCGTCTATCTCGGCGGCAACATCGAGACGGCGGCGCGCCCCGAATCCTCGTTCCGCGACCGCACCACGCCGTTCCTCGAAGTGGCCGAGCTGAGCGTCCAGTACGGCAAGGCGCAGGCGCTGCAGAACGTCTCGATTCACGTGCATGCCGGCGAATTCGTCTCGGTGGTGGGGCTCAACGGCGCCGGCAAGACTACGCTGTTCAACGCCATTTCCGGTTTGCTGCCCTATGCGGGCGACATCCGCCGCGAGGGCGCGTCATTGCGCGGCCACACCGCGGCGACCATAGCGCGCAACGGCGTCGTGCAGTGTTCCGAAGGCCGCAATCTCTTTACCGACATGACCGTGCGCGAAAATCTCGATCTCGGCGGGCAACATTTGACCGCGGCCGAGAGCGCCGAGCAGATCGCCTGGCTGTTCGAGCTGTTCCCGATCCTGCGCGAGCGCCAGAAGCAGGCGGCCGGCACGCTGTCGGGCGGCGAGCAGCAGATGCTGACCATCGCCCGCGCGCTGATGATGAAGCCGAAACTGCTGATTCTCGACGAGCCGACGCTCGGTCTCGCGCCGGTCATCCTCGAACAGATTTCCAAGGCGCTGGAACGGCTGCGGCAGACGACCGCAATCACCGTACTGCTCGGCGAGCAGAACGTGACTTTCGCCCTGCCGCATGCCGACCGCGTCTATGTGCTCGAACACGCCCGCATCGTCTGGGAAGGCGCCCCCGCCGCTTTCGCCGCGGAAATGGGGACGGGATATTTGTAGGCGTGGATTTCGGCGGCCGGACGTCCTAATATCAAATCCAATGTAGGCGTGGGGGCAGCCGGCAAATGGCTGATTACTATCCGATTCTGGCGCGGGCGGTGGCGGGCTTGCCGCATGACGATGCGCAAGCGCGCCAGGATCTGTATACCCGCGCGCGCAGCATCGTCGCCGAGCAGTTGCGCGGACGCGGCTTGGGAAGCGGGACAAGCGAAGGGCTCCGCGAACAGGCCGCGCTGGAATCCGCCATCCGCAAGATCGAGGCGGAGGCGCAGCCGGCGACAACGCCGACGAAAGGCGAGCCGCGGCCTGCGCGCGCGGCCGGCTCCCGCGCGCGAGAGCGTGCCGACAAAACCGCAACTTCGCTTGCGAAAATTCTTCAGGCGGTGCAGCCGGGCGACATAAGCGAGATGACGCCGCCGGCAACGAAGCGCAAATCCAGCAACGCGGCACCGGCAAATCGAACGCACGCCGCGGCGCCGGCGGCCGAGCCCAGAGCATCCGAGACACGCGATGCCGAGATGTTCAATGTATCGGCAGAACTCGGCGACGCGGCCAGTTCATTCGGCACGCTGC
Organism: Xanthobacteraceae bacterium; assembly: GCA_035515455.1. Taxonomy (GTDB): domain Bacteria; phylum Pseudomonadota; class Alphaproteobacteria; order Rhizobiales; family Xanthobacteraceae; genus BOG-931. The sequence continues at coordinate 6,355 of DATJBH010000064.1, read as the reverse complement.
TGTTCGCCACCGCTTATATCGTGGCAGCGCTGGCGTTCACCGGCGTCACTTACATCCGCAGTATCGTGTGGCTGTATCAGGGCGTCATCGGCTATCCGATGGTGCTCGCGATCATGGTCGTCACGCTGGCGCTGTTCATCGTTCCGCCGGTGCTGATATTCCGCAAAACCTCGGCGTTGCCGACGATCGATGATCTGCTGCGTTTCATCCACTCCGCGTCGCGGCGAATGCTTTGAGTTTCACTCACGCGTACAAGAAATCCAGCACCGCCGTCTCAGCCAATACGGCTTCCGGAATGCTGTGGCGCGCCGAACGGGCGCGCTCCTCGGCGGTTTGCGTCGCCTGCAGATAGGCGCCGAGATGGCGGGCACGTTCGATGATTTTTCTGTTTTCCGGCAGTCGTTCGGACTCGAAACGGCGCAAGGCCGCCACGACGTCGTCGCCGTCGAGCGCTTGCGCCAGCGCCGCCGCGTCGTCGGCCGCCTTGGACACCCCGGCGGCAACATGAGGCCGCGCGACAAAAGCGGCGTCGCCAATGATCGCGACCCGGCCGAAAGCAAGCTGCGGGCTTTCGAGGTCATAGATCGGCTGCAGGATCGGCTCGTCGATGAGGCGGACGATGGCGCGGAACTGCGGCGCCAGCAGCCGCTCCGCGGCGGCGCGCATGGCGGCGATCGGCTCGGCGCGAATGAGCGGCGGCGGGATCGAGATCGAATGGGCGACGCCGGCGCTGTCGGTCAATAGCGCCGGCAGCTCCGTCGCCTCATCCGCCGGGCGATACCAGACGACATTGTAGCGGCGCTGCCCGGCGCGCAGCTCGTTGTCCGGACCGGCCACCGGATAGCCGAGGCATTGCTCGCCGGGCGGCAGGCAGAACGCCATATCCATAAACAGCTCGCGATGGATCGCCGGAGGAATGGCGCTTTCGGGCAAGAGTGCGCGCCAGGCGACATAACCGGCATAGAGGGGCTTGACGCCGGGGGCGCATCGCCCGCGTACCATCGAGCGCAGCCCGTCGGCGCCGATGAGAACGTCGGCGGTGGCCGTGCTCCCGTCGCTCAAACGCGCAATGACGCCCTCCCCGCTCTGCTCAAAGGCGGCAAGCCCCGTCGCGCGGTGATAATGGCCGGCGGGAAATGCGTCGCGTAGGAGGCGATAGACCCGTTCCCAGGCGGTGAGCACCTGCGGGCAGTCCAGCGTCAGCACGGTGCGGCCGGTGATGTCGAGGATGCGGCGCGTCGACATGGCAACGCCAAGGTCTCCGGTATCGAGGCCGAGGGCGTTGAGCCGCGCGATCAATTCGGCCTGCGCGACGATGCCGGCACCGCGGCCGGCCAGCTCCTTTTCGACACGCTCGTAAATATCGACGTTCCAGCCGCGGCGGCCGAGCATGATGCCGGCCAAGAGCCCGCTCATCGAGCCGCCGATGACCAGTGCCCGGCGCTTCCCTGCCGTCCCCATCTGCCGAAAACCGCCAAAAGTCCCGTTCTTTGCCAAGCTTTCCCCGGCCGCAAAGGTTTTCTATATTGCGCCTATAATCCTTGGAGGAACACCATGGCCCTGACCATGATGGATAAATCGACGGATCGCGCCGACAAGTCGGCGTGGCCCGCGGCTATTGCCGCGGAATTCGAGCGCGAGAGGCTCAATCATAACGGCTGTGTCGGATCGACGCTGCTGTCCGAGAGCGAGCGCGTGCGGGTCTGGATCATCCGGCTCGCCCCCGGCGAGCGCATCGGGTTTCACCGCCATGTGCTCGATTATTTCTGGACCTCGGTGAGCGGCGGACGCGGGCGCCAGCATATCCACGACGGCACCACCGTCGAATATACCTATCAGCCCGGCGAGACCCGCCACGAGACCTATGGTGCGGGCGAGTTCAAAGTCCACGACCTCGAAAATCTCGGCGACAAGGAGATGGTCTTCATGACCATCGAATTCCTCAACAGCGCCAACAAGCCGCTGGCGATTCCAGATAAGGTGCGCGCCGCGGCGTAATGTCCGATCGAATGACTGCCGGCGATGCCCCGCGAACGCGGGCATCCGGTATGATGGGCGGCGGGGACGCCCTGATCTAAAGGATTGCCCGACTGTCCGCCGGCGCGGACAGTGAAGGTCAAGAACGGGTATAGCCAAAGGGGGGAGGCCCTCAAGCTCATGGAGGGCTGAGCGGCCGAGTAATGATTTTCTCCTTCGATCTTCTGATCAACGCCATCGTTTCCGGCATCCTGATCGGCGGCTTCTACGCCGCCGTGACATCGGGCGTGTCGCTGGCGTTCGGCATTCTCGACATCGTCAATATCGCGCATCCCGCCTTCATCATCCTCGGTTCTTATGTGGCCTATATCGTCAATGCGACATTCGGCATCGATCCGATTCTGACGGCGATCGTGGCCACGCCGCTGTTCTATGTCCTCGGCGCGGGCATCTATCAGATTTATTACGTCTCGTTCGAAAAGCGCGGCCAGGAATCGCTGCGCGGGCTCGCCTTCTTCTTCGGCCTGCTCTTCATCACCGAAGTGTCGCTGGTGCTGTATTTCGGCGTCGACTATCGCTACGTCGCCGCGCCCTATATCGGGCCGACCTGGCACCTCGGCGACGTCGACCTGCCGCTGCGCATCATGGTGCCGTGCGTGGTGTCGCTGCTTCTGATCGCGGCGCTGCAGCTGGTCTTGACCCGCACCTTCATCGGCCGCGCCATCATGGCGGTGGCGCAGGATCAATTGGCGCTGCGCCTGATGGCGGTCGATCCGATCCGCATCAAGCGCATCGCCTTCGGCATCGCGATCGCCACCGCCTCGCTCGCCGGCGCGTTTCTGATCATCATCCAACCGGTCGAGCCTTCGGTCGGCCGCGAATATATCGGCCGCGTCTTCGCCATTTGCGTGCTCGGCGGCATGGGCAGCCTGCCCGGCACGGTCATCGCGGCGATGCTGGTCGGCATCGTCGAGAGCCTCACTTCGACGTTTTACGGCCCATCCTGGGCGCCGGCGGTGTCGTTCGGATTCCTCCTCTTGACGCTGGCGGTGCGGCCGGCCGGCCTGTTAGGGCGGTGATCGTGCGCACGCTCCCGTTCCTCCTCATCTGCCTTGTCGTCGCCGCCGCCGTGTTTGCCGGCTCGCTCGCGATCGGCAACGACTATGTGTTTTTCGCCGGCTACGTGATCCTGCAATACGTGGTGCTGTCGACGGCGTGGAACATCCTCGGCGGTTATTGCGGCTATGTGAATTTCGGCACCGGCGCATTCTTCGCATTGGGCGCCTATTCGACCGTCGCCATCTACAAACTGATCGAGAACAACGAGTTCCCGCACATCGTTCCGATTCCGGTCCTGATGCTGGTCGGCGGCGCGGTGTCGGCCGTGGTCGGCCTCGGCATGGGTTATCTGACGCTGCGGCTGCGCGGCGCATTCTTCTCGATCGCGACGCTGGCGCTCGCCGTCGTCCTGGAAACGCTGGTGGTCAACTGGGACTATGTCGGCGGCTCGCGCGGCGCCTATGTCATCCGTCCCGAGCAATTGCCGCTGATCGGCAGCTACATCAGATATCTGTTCTTGATGATGCTGCTGCTCGCGGTGGCCGCCATCACTATTTCGCGCCTGATCGAACATTCGCGCCTCGGCTACGGCTTTGCCACCATCCGCGACGACGAGCTGGCGGCGGAAGCCTCCGGCGTGCCGACGCTGCGGCTGAAGCTCATCGCCACGACCTTATCCGGCGCGCTCATGGGAATGGCCGGTGCGCCGTTTCCCTACTATATCGGCTACCTGCAGCCGGACTCGACATTCGGGCTCGACTACGCCGTCAACTCGATCGCCATGCCGCTGATCGGCGGCACCACGACCTGGGTCGGGCCGCTCATCGGCACGCTGCTCCTCGGCACGCTGCAGCAGGTCGCGACGGTGACGATCTCGTCGGCGGTCAACCTTTTGATCGTCGGATTCCTGCTGGTCTTTTTCGTCATCGTGGCGCCGAACGGCATCGTCGGCCTCGTTCACACCTATTGGCAGCGCAAGCCGGCCGAATTCGTCGGCCGCCGCCACGTCGACGCCGATGCGCCGGGGGCCGTGCCATGAGCGGCGCCATGAGCGGCATTGCCGGCGGTGCGTCGAGCAACGGCGATCTTCTGCAGATCGACAATCTCGGCAAGCGTTTCGGCGGCTTCGTCGCGCTCGAGAATATTTCGCTGTCGGTGGCGGCCGGCGAGCGCCTCGGTCTCATCGGACCGAACGGCTCCGGCAAATCGACGCTGGTCAATTGCATCTGCGGCACGCTGCGGAATGAGCAAGGCGCGGTGCGCTTCGACGGCCGCAAGCTCGACGGACTTGAGGCGCATCAACGCACCCGGCTCGGCCTGGCGCGCAGCTTCCAGCTGCCGCGGCCGTTCGCCAGCCTCACGCTCGCCGACAATATCCGCATCCCGCTGCTCTACACCGTCGCCGCGCGCGGCATCATTCATTCGACGCGGGAGGTCGAGGAGCGCTGCCATCATCTTCTTGGCGAAGTCGGCCTCGAAGCCAAGGCGCAACGGCTGCCGCGCGACCTCACCCAGGTCGAGATGCGCAAGCTCGAGCTCGCCCGCGCCATGGCGGCGCTGCCGAAGCTTCTGATCGCCGACGAAGCCATGGCGGGTCTCACGCATTCGGAGATAGAGGAGATTTTGACGCTGCTGTCGCGCTTGAACGCCCAGGGCGTCACCATCATTCTCATCGAGCACATCATGCGGGCGGTGATGAGCTTCTCGCGCCGGCTCGTGGTGCTGGTTTCCGGAAAGAAAATCGCCGACGGCGCGCCGGAGGCCGTCATGCGCGACCCGGAAGTGGAAAGGGCTTACCTTGGCTAGCAGCCTCAGCATCGCCGGCATCCATGCCGCCTATGGCGCGGTGCGCGTGATCGACGACGTATCGGTCAAGGTTGCCGGCGGCGAGACCGTCGTTCTGCTTGGCACCAACGGCAACGGCAAGTCGACGCTGATGAAATGCATCATGGGCCTGGTGCGGCCGAGCCAGGGCTCGATCGTCGCCGAAATCGACGGCATTCATCACGATCTCGTCGGCCGCACCACCGAAGAAATCGTCGATCTCGGCATCGCGCTGGTGCCGGAGGGCCGCCGGCTGTTTCCCAGGCTGACGGTAGAGGAAAACCTCCTGCTCGGTGCGTTCCGCCGCACCGCGCGGCGCGAGCTTCATCGCAATCTGGAAGTCTGTTTCGAGACTTTTCCGCGTCTTGCCGAACGCCGCCACCAGCTGGCCGGCAGCATGTCGGGCGGCGAGCAGCAGATGCTGGCGCTCGGCCGCGCGCTGATGCTGGCGCCGAAAATCCTGCTCGTCGACGAACCGTCGGTAGGCTTGGCGCCGATCCTGGTCAGCCGCACCATCGACGCGATCAGCGAGATGAAACAGCGCTATTCGCTGACGGTCCTGATGGCGGAACAGAATTTCACGCAAGCCATCCGTATCGCCGACCGCGGCTATGTCATCGTCCATGGCAAGATCGCGTTCGAGGGCCGCTCGGCCGACGAGCTCAACAACAACGATCTGATCAAGAAATTTTATCTGGGGCTGTGAAGTCCATGCCGCATGGCTTTGCGGCGTAATGTGCATTCGTTGATCCCTGAGTGGGGCACGGATGATCAAAGCAACACTCTCGAAGGCCGGCAAAGAGACGGCTCGGCTCTATATCGAGATCTTGTACCTCGGCATCCTCGTGTTTCCAGTCATCTTCTGTCGCGGGTCGATTTTTGTAATGGCTATGATTGCTGACGGAATTGGTTTAGGGCATTTTGGCCTTCTCGGCCTGCTCATATTCGTCTGTTTTTCTTTTATTGCCGTCGCGTTTTTTTCGATCTTCGCTTGGCCCCACATATCACCCGAGGTTGGCAAAGCACTCGATACGCTGCGGCTGGAGTAAGCCAATGGCAGATCAAGAAGAAGCCGCATGGCTTGCCGAGTTCGAGAGGCTGGGCGAACTTTTAGACTACGATAATGTGAGGCAAGGAGCGATCTATAACGACGAGAGAAAGCGTCAGGCCGCCTTTCGTTGGCTTTCTGAGCAAGCCAGAGAGCGGCGCACCAGAGAGAGACATACTCTTCGAGTTTCTTTGTGGACGCTTTGGGCAGCGATTGCAGCCGTCGGCATTGCGATCGTCAGCGTTGTTGTTGCACTGCTGCATGGAACTTAGCGCGACCTATTGCACGGGAAAATCGAAGTAAGTGTGCGGATACGGTTCGCCGCGCAGCGTGAAATGCCACCATTCCTTGAAGTAGCCGCGAAAACCGCGTCGGCCCATGGCGGCGGCGAGCAGCATGCGGTTGGCGTGTTGCTGCGGGCTGACGCTCGGCGAGGCTACCCATGAT
>DATJBH010000063.1:0-52422 GCA_035515455.1 Xanthobacteraceae bacterium | reverse complement strand
GACTCGGCGGGCCGCAGCGGCAGGTCGTTCCTCCGACCAAAGAATGGCGGCGAGGCGCCGTACTATTGCTGCGCCTGCTCCAGTCTTGCGAGTTGCCCCGTGGCTGACGCCGAGCCGAGGTCTGCGGCGCGCTGGTACCATTGCCGTGCCTGCGCGATGTCGGGCGTCATTCCGATCACTCCCAGCCGCCGGATGACGGCGGGATCGAACGTGGCGCCTAGCGCCAGCGCGGCTTCGGCGCTACCGGTATCCGCCGCACGGCGCAGCAAGAGGCGGGCGGAAATGATGTCGCCGCTCGCCAGAATGTCCTTGCCGCGTTTGATCATCGCGGCGATGTCCGCATTGTCGACGTGCGGCGTACTCGCCTTGCTGGCCGGTGCCGGCGCGGGGGCCAATGACGCATCGGCCGGCTGCGACGGTATGGAAATTGGCTGGGTCGGAACGGGTGTTGGCGGCGGCGAAGCGACGATTGCGGGCACTGCCGCTATCGAGGCGACCACCGGATTTGGCGAGACTGCCGGCGGCGGCGGCGAATTGGCGGCCGGCATCGGCGCCTGCTCCACAGCCGGTGAGGAGTCAGCCGGTTGGGCTTGAACAACATCGACAGGCTTTGCCGGATCCGCGGTCATCGCCGGCGCCTTTATGTCGGGCGGAATTATCTCGCTCGCCTTCTTCATGCCGGGAATCGACACGACGCCCCAGGCGATGAGCGCCGCAAGCGCCATCACCGCCGCAAAGCGCAGCACGATGGGGCGCAAAGCGCCGGCGTCATCAGCGGAAGGCTCGGGAATGGCGTCGGGATCGAGAATGAGCTGGCGTTGCAGCTCCACCATGGCCCGATCACCGCTGAATTCCGGCCTGGCTCGCCGCATCACTCTTGCGACGGTCGCGGGAGACCGGTCAGACAGCGGCGAGGCCCGGTCTCGCGCCCATCGCGGCGCATATCGCAATGCCGGATCCAGATCTTCGACTTCGTGGATCGGAGAACTCATGATCGCCTCCCATGCTTTCAAGCTCCGATGTTACAAAAACCGTGTTCGTCTCCTGCAGTCGTTTGACGCCGGCACGCGAAAGAACGCGTGCGCCGACGGATATTTCGACACGTCAATCGTGGCCATGGACGGCGACGGCGGCGAGATTGCCGACACGATCGAGCTGGCGTTCAGACGTTCGCCGAGCGCAACAAGATTAGTTTCAGCCGGCATTGGTCGCGGACCGGCGCACTCACTGGGATCGAATCGCTGGGAAATTGCTGCGCACACCGAGACCTCGGCCAATACGCAAGTTACCGGAAATGGCCGATCGGGCCACCGCAAACCCCCCATAGCTACCCCCGAGCGGCGAATCTGCGCGTTACGCCACACACACAATTACGCAGCAAATCCGCAACGTCTGACACCCACCAGCGCCGCGTTTGAAGATCAGACGCGCTTTATTGCGATGCGCGTTCTTACGCGGTCGAGGCTGATGGTCTGCAGGTATTTAGGCGGCGGTATGATCCTGCCTGGATGATTCCAAGGCGCCCGCGCCGCATTGCGGCGCGCCGGAGCAAAAAACACGCGATGAACGGGTTAAATTATGGCAGGCATCGGCGGCGCAACGTGCGACGCGGCGCTGGCGGACGAAAGATTTGCTGCAGGACAACGCGCCGTTCGGCGCCCGCCACCGCATCGCGCTGAGCGAGGTCAGTGCGGCCCCTCCACCTGCGGTAGCGACACAGAGGCGATCTGGATTCCGCCGAGCCTCGTTTTGGGCGATCACTTTTCAGACCCAATTTTAATGTTGTGGTTTCGCCGACTCAGCTAGTCTCGCGTGTGCCGGGCTAAGCGACAGCCCGGCCCAACTCTGGCGGCGATCTCGCGGCCATGATTCAAGAGTTCAAATTCAAGAGTCGTGGCGCTTAGGCCGACGAAGGCCGTGGTAATTGGCGGATTGCGCGGAGCGTTCGCGAGGTCGAATGTTTCCGAATTTGCGCCTGATGATCGTGGCGGTGCTGGCCTCGGTCCTGGGCATCAGTTGCGCATTGGGCCTGTTCGCTGAATTTCGTGTCAGCCACGATTCCTTTTTGCGGGAATCCAACGCCGGCACACCCTTGCAGCTCAGCTCCAGCGATGCGGTCCCTGGGCGTGTCGTAAATACCGCCGCACCATTCGAATTTCGCTTCCAGGCGCCGCCCCCGCCCGCCGGCTTCCAGGCCGCCGCCAGATCTGAGACGGCCGAACACGCGACCGTCGTGGAAACGCCATATCCTGCGCCACAGCCAGCGACCGCAGCAACATCTGCCGTGCCCGTGAACGCGCCTGAGACTACGCCGGACGTCACCTCCGGCACCGTCACCTCCGGCACCGAGCCGGCTGCCATGGCGGCGACCGGCGCGATCGCCGAGCAGAACGATCAGGAAGGATCTGCGAAGAACAGCCAGCAAAATGCCAAGCCGCCGCCAGAGGGCGACGTCGCGGCTCGATCACCGGAAGTTTCGCCCTCGGCCAAGACCGCCGAGGCGCCAAGCCCGGCAGCGACCGGCTCCATCGCCGACCAGAACAGCCAGCAGGAAGCCCCAGCGAACAGCCAGGAAAGTAGCAAGCCGAAGGCAGACGGCGATCTCGCGGCTCGAACGCCGGCAACCTCGCCGCCGGTCCGCGGCACGCTACCGAAGGCGGAAATTGCGCCGCTACGCGCGCGGGCTGCCGCACCGGATAAACGCAGGCGAACCGCCATACGCCACTGGCCGACTATCCTGCGTCGCGCTCCGCGAACACGGCCCGCCTCGCCAATTCAAGATTTCACCGCTGTGCAGCAGCCCTTTCAATGGACGCCGCAGCCCGCGCCCCAACCGGCGCGACGACGCGTCATCCGACGGCTTCACCCGGCTCGCAAGCCTGTCGCTCAAAGCGCAACGCCGCAGACGACGGTCTCCAATACCCAACCGCTCGATACGCCGGAGTGATCGAAGGTAGGCCTGCTGACGCGGGTCTTCGTGCGCACGGACGCATCAGAGGTCGTCGCAATACATTTCCTTGAGCAATTTGAGGAGCCGCGCTGCACGGGGATCGCTGATGCGATAGTATAAGGTCTGTGACTCGCGGCGAAATGCGACCAGGCCATCCGTGCGCAACAGCGCAAGATGCTGCGACAGCGCAGACTGGCTTAATCCGACAGCCTCCACGATATCGCCGACCTTCATCTCACCCTGCACCGCGAGCGAACACAGGATGAGCAGCCGATTTTCATTGCCGAGCAGCTTGAGCATGCGGGCCGCCGACGCCGCCTGGGCGACGAGCATTTCGAGCTCGGCACCGCCGCGTTGACGCCGCGCTCCCTCCGACGCGCGGCTTCCGCCACGCGTAACCTTCCGTGCTGATTGTGTGGTGGCGTCCATCTGGCGTCTTGTAATGAGCAGATTCTCAGCAGACAAGACTCGGACACTTTCGTTTACAATTGACTAATTTAGCACTTGTTAATACAATATACGCTGTTTGCCAAGCCGCGGCAACAGAAAGCGGACGCAAAGCGCCGCGACGATTTCGCTGCGGTATTCCGGGGAGGAATAACAATGTCCGCGCCGTTACGGCAAGTCCGCCGATATAGGCCGTGACCGTCAATGCCGTCCGGCGAAACGGATTGCCGGCCGTGCCGCCTTCCGCATGCCACTCATGCTCCGGCGATGGTGGTTGCGCCGCGGCGGCCGTGGCCGCCAATTTTGTCGCCTATCCCGTCAGTTTGCACATATAGATCGCCGAGGCGCGACAATTTCATGTGCAAGCGCCCGCGTCCTGAAACCGCAGCCGGGGAGCGCCGGAAACGTTGCATCGATCCCAAAGCTGTGAAAACTATTTCGTCCGCAGAGGGCAAGGACCCGATACGTGGAATGATCGGTCCGCTCGACGGCAGGGTGGGAAACTAGCCCAATGACAGTAAAAGCCTCGCAGGAGGGTGCGATGCAAGGCGGACGCAAGTTTTCGCCGATCAAGTCTTCGCCCATAAAGTCTCCGTCCATAAAGTGTCCGCAAATAAGGTTCGCGCGAATTTTGGCGATGGTCGCCGCCGCCGCGTTGAGCGCAGTATCGGTTTTTGCCAAGGCGGCGACCGCCCAGCCGGCGCAGCCGCCGGCGGCGCAGACCGCCATGCCTGGCGAGGCGCTGGCCTTCGACCGCAGCAAAGGCAACTGCCTGACCTGCCACGACATCAAAGGCGGCGACGCGCCTGGCAATGTCGGCCCGCCGCTGGACGACATGAAGAGCCGATTTCCCGATCGCAAGGAGCTCGCCGCGATCATCTTCGACGAGACCAAGCGCAACCCGCTCACGGTGATGCCGCCGTTCGGGCGAAACCTCATTCTGACCAAGCAGGAAATCGAACAGGTTGTCGACTTTCTCTACACGCGATAGGAGCGCCGCGGCGAAATGAACAAGAATCGTTCGAGTAAACTCTTGAGCGCGCGACGCGGGCCGACACGGCGCGTGATCGTGCAAGGCGCGATTGCCGGAGGCCTGGCCGGTTTGGGCCTGACCGGCATTGCGCCGCTGAGCCCGGTGCGCGCGGCGCCCGACGCATCGAAATGGCCAAAAGACGCCTTCGGTCAAAAGACCGAGGCCGACGCGATCAAGGCGCTTTACGCCGGCAAAACTCCGGAGCCCTCCGACAAGGTTCATCTCGACGCGCCGGAAATCGCCGAGAATGGCGCCGTGGTCCCGATCTCGGTCTCAACGACGCTTCCCGGGGTCACCTCGATCGCTATCCTGGTTTCGCAAAATCCGTTCCCGCTGGCGGCCAACTATCCGATACCGGCCGGCACGTCGCCGATGGTGGCCAACCGGCTGAAGATGGCGAAGACCAGCAACGTGGTCGCGCTGGTCGCATCCGGCGACAAGGTGTTCAGCGCGACCAAAGAAGTCAAAGTCACGGTCGGCGGCTGCGGCGGCTGACCGAAGAAAACGACAAGAGGCAAAGTGCGATGGCATCGACAATTCGTTTACGGGCGGTGGCAAGCGGCGACACCACGGAAGTGCAGGCGCTGGTCCAGCACCCGATGGATTCCGGGTTTGTCAAAAGCGCGCAAGGCAATCTCATTCCGCCGCATTACATCGAAGTGGTGGAATTCGAGCACGCCGGCAAGCCGGTGTTCACCGCCTATTGGGGTCCTGCAGTATCCAAAGATCCCTACATCAAATTCAGCTTCAAGGGCGCGCAGAAAGGCGACGACCTGACTGTCAGCTGGATCGATAACAAGGGCGCAACCGACTCGCTGGTCGGCAAAATCCAATAAAACAGGAACCGCGCCGTTGCACGGAGGGAGGACGTCTATGCGCCGCGCAGTCTTACTGGCACTTGCGCTGATCTGTCTGGCTGCGCCGCCGGTCTCGGCGGCCGATTCCGCCAATCCGAAGGCCGACTTCAAGGCGTTCCGAAATTACTTCACCAAGCGATTCCCCAAGGTGCCGCTGAAGGATTTCGTCAACGGGCCTTATTCGATGAATGCCGACCTGCGCAAGCAATGGGTGGCGATCGACGCGTTCCCGCCCTATCAGTTCGCGCTCGACAAGGGCAAGCAGATGTTCACGACGCCGTTCAAGAACGGCAAGACATACGGCGATTGCTTTCCCAACAAAGGCATCGGCGTCCGTCAGAACTATCCTTATTTCGACGCCAAATCCGGCGAGGTGATCACGCTGGACGTCGCGCTCAACCAATGCCGCCAGGCCAACGGCGAAGAGCCGCTCGACTACACCAAGGACGATATGGCGGCGCTGACCGCCTATATGGCCTACACGTCGCGCGGCAAGCCGTTCGACATCAAGATCCCCAACGACCCGCGAGCGCTCGCCGCCTATCAGAAGGGCGAAGAATATTTTTACACTCGCCGCGGCCAATTGAATTTCTCCTGCGCCAGTTGCCACGTGCAGAGTCCGGGAGACCACATCCGCACCGAGGTCCTGGCGCCGGCAATGGGCATTGTCGCAGCATTGCCGATCTATCGCTCGGAGTGGGGCGGCATGGGCACGACCAGCCGCCGTTTCATCACGTGCAACGCCCAAGTGCGTGCCGTGCCGCTCAAAGCCGAGGACGAGCTTTATCGCGATGTCGAATATTATCTGTCCTATATGAGCAACGGCCTGCCGATCTCCGGACCAGGCGCACGCCCATGATCGCACCGCGAGGAATTGCCATGCACAGACATTCTTCGATCAGGCTCGCCGTCGTTATCTCGGTCATGGGTCTGACGACGGCGGCATTGGCCGCGTCGGCCGATGATTTCAAGGCGGCCTACGCCAAAGCCGAGGCCGCGGAAAATCAGGCCGGCGCACTCAAGAACCAGTGGAGCACCACCGAAGGGGCGCTTAAGGCGGCGAAAAAGGCCGCCGATGCCGGCAATTTCGGCGAGGCGGTCAAGCACGCCGAGGAGGCCGAAGCGCTGGCCAATGCGTCCGTCGCGCAGGCCAAGGAACAGGCGACGGCCTGGAAGAACGCGGTCGTCCGTTGATTTGACAGAGCCGCGAGGAGTGTTGCGATGCGTCGCCGCGACGTATTGAAAGTACTCGCCGCGGCGTCGCTCTCAGGCGTCGTGCCGCGTATCGGGCTCGCCGACGACGACGACCCCTACGATGTCGGCCGCTTCGGCAATGCCCGCGTGCTGCACATGACCGACAGCCATGCGCAGCTTTTGCCGGTCTATTACCGGGAGCCCAGCGTCAATATCGGCGTCGGCACGATGGCCGGCCGACCGCCGCATCTGGTCGGAGAAGCATTTCTCAACCATTTCGGCATCGCGCCGGGCAGCCGGCCGGCCTACGCTTTCACCGCCCTCGATTATCAGGAGGCCGCGCATCGCTACGGTCATATGGGCGGCTTCGCGCAACTGAAGACCTTGATCGACCGGCTGCGCGGCGAAGTCGGCGCCGGAAATTCGATTTTGCTGGATAGCGGCGACCTCTGGCAGGGCAGCGGCCTCGCCGATGCGATGACCGGCGCGGACATGGTCGAGATCGGCAATCTGCTCGGCATCGAGGTAATGACCGGCCATTGGGAGTTCACCTATGGCGAAGAGGTGGTGCGGCGAAATATCGGACGCTTCAAAGGCGAGTTCTTGGCGCAGAACGTCTTCTTGACCGACGAGGCTTCCTTCAACAATGCGCCGGCCTTCGATTCCGCGTCCGGACGCGTCTTCAAGCCCGCCACGATCAAAGAAGTGGGCGGACACCGCATCGGCATCGTCGGCCAGGCCATGCCCTATGTGCCGATCGCCCACCCTAAGCGCTTCACGCCGGATTGGACTTTCGGCATCCGCGATGCGGAGCTGCAGAAAGTCGTCGATGGACTGCGGCAGCGCGACAAGGTCGATGCCGTCATCCTGCTGTCCCACAACGGCATGGACGTCGATCTCAAACTGGCGAGCCGCGTAACCGGCATCGACGTCATTCTTGGCGGCCATACCCACGACGCGGTGCCGCAACCTACCCTGGTCGCCAATGCCGCCGGAAAGACGCTGGTCAGCAATGCCGGATCGAGCGGAAAATTTCTCGCCGTGCTCGATCTCGATATCGCCAAGGGCGCCGTCAAGGATGTGCGCTATCATTTGCTGCCGATCTACGCGAGCCTCATCAAGCCCGATCCTGACATGCGGGCGCTGATCGATCGTTTGCGCGCGCCTTATGCGGCAAAATTCGGCGAGCAACTCGCCACCGCCGATGAGCTGTTGTACCGGCGCGGTAATTTCATCGGACCGATGGATCAGGTCATTTGCGACGCGCTGCGCCAGGAGCTCGATGCGCAAATCGCGCTGTCGCCGGGCTTTCGCTGGGGCGCCACGGTATTGGCCGGTCAGCCGATCACCATGGAGGACGTGCTCGCGGAAACCGCCATCACCTATCCCGAGGTGTATGTGACGGACATGACCGGAAGCCAGATCAAGGCCGTGATGGAGGACGTCGTCGATAACCTTTTCAATCCCGATCCGTATTATCAGCAGGGCGGCGACATGGCGCGCACCGGCGGCCTGGACTACGCCTGTGCGCCGAACGAAAGCGCGGGCAATCGCATTTCCGACATGACGCTCGATGACGGCACGGCGATCGATGCCGATAAAAGCTATCGCGTCGCCGGCTGGGCCTCCGTCAATCCGCAAAGCGGCAAGCCGGTCAGCGACGTCGTCGCCGGCTATCTGCGGACGGAAAAACACGTGAAGATCAAACGTCCCAATCGCGTTGCGCTCAAAGGAGTCGCCAACAATCCGGGAATTGCGGCAAGGGACTAAGCAATCATCGAACTCCAACCAGCGAGACAATCATGTGCAAGATCATTCGAGCCATCGCCGCTGCCGCCGTCGTCGGGCTTCTGGCGCTCGGCGGGGCACACGCGCAAACCGGCAAGCCGCACCGCATCGCCATCCAGGTCGACCAGAACGATCCAGCCGTGATGAACCTGGCCCTCAACAATGCCGAAAACGTCATGGAATATTATCGCGGCAAGGGCGAGGACGTGGAAATAGAGATCGTCGCCTACGGGCCCGGCCTCAATATGCTGCGAGCCGACACCTCGCCGGTGAAAGCGCGCATCGCGCAGATCGCCAATGCCGACGCGAGCTTCCCGGCGAAGATCGCTTTCTCGGCCTGCAACAATACTTTGCAGGGCATGGAAAAGCGCGAGGGCCACGCCATCGCGATCATTCCGCAGGCCAAAATCGTGCCGGCGGGGATCGTGCGGCTCACCGAGCTCGAGGAGCAGGGCTGGAGCTACATCCGGCCCTGATCGGGCCTGCGCGAAGCCCGCGTCGATTTTGCGTTGCGCGCCGCATTCTTTCCCGGCGTGCGGAGGGACGGCGCGCCTTTTTTCTCCAGTCGCATGTTGCCGCCATCTTCGCCGAGGAAGCGGACCAGTTCCTGCTCCATGGCCCGGTATTGGGCGACCTTGATGCGCAGCGAAAGGAGCTGGAAGCGCCGCGCCTCGTGCTTGCGGCCCGGGTGGGCGTTGATGCGCGCTTCGGTCGCCTCCAAATAGCTGCGCTCGTCGCGAATGCGCCGCAGATAGGAATCAAGCTCGCGCTCGATGATCTTCTTGTTGGCAAAATTGCCGAAAAAGATGCGCAGCAATATCTCGTCGCGAGTCACTGCGGCGCGGATCGGTTCGCTCATGAATTCCTTGAGCCGAGCCTGGCCGCGCGCCGTGATGGTGTGGATCTGCTTGTCCGGCTTGCCGTCCTGCGGCAGCAATTGGCTGGTGACGCAGCCCTCCTCCTGCAGCTTGTGCAGCGTGTTGTAGATTTGCGGTCCGGTGGCGTTCCAGATGAAATAAGTCGAGCGATTGATGGCGCGCTTGAGATCGTAACCCGACGCCGGCTCGACCGCGAGCAAGCCGAGAAGCGCGAAGCGAAGCGACATGTCAGCGGCGCTCCGCCGGCACTGCGTTATGTCTCTTAGTCATAGGCATCGGCACCTTTGCGCAGGCGATCCCATTGGCGGGCGTCGTGGCTGCATAGGACGGTCGCGCCGGCGGATTCGATGTGGCGCACTTCAGCCAGCGATTTCGCCAACGCCTCGGCGTTCCAGGTGTTGCGCGGGATGATGCCGGTATCGAGCGTCTCACGCAGACTCACGGTATCGCCGGCCAGTAGAAACGCGCCGCTGCGATCGAGCCGCGCCAAGGCGCCGAGCGAACCGGGCGTATGGCCCGGCAGCGGCACGAGCACGATGCGGCCGTCGGCAAAGACGTCGCGCTGGCCCGCCACTGCATCGATCGGCATCGGCTGATCCCAGTCGGCGGCGAGATAGCCGGCGGCCTCGCTGCCCGGCGCGCGGGCGGCGGCGAGCTCATCGGCATGGATGAGAAACGTCGCCTTGCGGAAAAACGCATTGCAGCCGCAATGGTCGGGATGCAGATGCGAATTGATCACCACATCGATGTCGTCCGGCCCGAGCCCGAGCGTGGCAAGGCCGGTCAAGACGTGTTCGCCGGGCTGCATGATCGGGATCATCAGCTTGGCGAGGCCGCCCCAGCGGGCTTCGGGGTTTTCAGGCACCGCGGGATGACAACCGGTATCGAACAAGACATTGCCCTGGGCGTGCCGGAGCAGCGCGCTCGAAACCGGAAGCTCGATGGTCTCGTTGCGTTCGGCCGCGGGGAGGAAAATGCTCTTGCGCATGCGCAGCCGGCCGCAGGGCAGAAGATGCATCTTCATGGCTTGTGCCTAGACCTGCGTCTTTAACGTTCCAAGCGTCACGTTCGACCCGTCGCCCTTGTAACGCGGGCGATCGGATTGCGGCGCGCGCAATGCCTCGACCGGCCGCTGGCTCGCCAGGCTGCGCATGGTGAGTTCCTGATATTGCCGCGTGCCGGCACGCTTCCAGGTGATTTCCTGATCGGTCAATTCCCGCACCACGCGCGCGGGAATGCCGAGCACCAGCGAGCGCGATGGCACGATCGTGCCCTCGCGTACGAATGCCATGGCGCCGATGATCGCCGACTCGCCGATGTCGGACCGATCCATGACCACGGCGTTCATGCCGACCATGACGTTGCGCCCGATATGGGCGCCGTGAATGACCGCGCCGTGGCCGATGTGACCGTCAATCTCGACAACGGTGTCGGTATCGGGAAAGCCGTGGATGACGCAAGTGTCCTGGACGTTCGAGCCCTCGCGCAACGTGATGCGGCCGAAATCGCCGCGCAGGCTCGCGGCAGGCCCGACATAGCAGCGCGGGCCGACGATGACGTCACCGATCAGCACCGCCGTGGGATGCACGTAGGCGGTCGGATCGATCACCGGGACCAGGTCTTCGATGGCGAAACAATTGGCCATGACCGGCCTCACACCATGCAATAGCCGCCGCTGACGCTGATCACCTGGCCGGTGATCCAGCCGCTGCGCGGCGAGGCCAGCAACGCGACGGTGGGCGCGATGTCCTCCGGCCGGCCAAGGCGCCGCACCGGATAGAGCCGCGTGAGCTTGTCGCGATTGGCATTGAGCCATTCGGGATCGTGACCGGTCTCGACGAGACCAAGCGAGACGGTGTTGGCGGTGACGCCGGCGCGGCCCAATTCGCGCGCCAGCGATTTCATCAAGACGATGACGCCGGCGCGTGCGGCCCCGACGATGGACAGGCCCGATTCACCGACGCGCGAAGAGTCGCCGACAATAGCGACGATCCGCCCGTCACCGCCTTTTTCCAGATGCGGGGCCGCCGCGTGGCAGAGCTGGATGGCGCCCAGGAGATTGACGTCGATCTGGCTGCGCCATTCCGCGGGCGTGGTGTCCTTGAACGGCTTGCGGATCGCAAGCCCGGCATTGTTCACCAGGATATTGAGGCCGCCGAGATCGCCGACGATCTGCGCAATCATCGCCTGGACGGAGCCGTAGTCGGCGAGATCGGCCCGATAAGAGTTCGCCTTGCCGCCTTGTCCTTTTATTTCGCCGACGACAGCCGCCGCTTCGTCGGCCGCATCCCGATAATGAACAGCGACCGCAGCGCCTTCGGCCGCAAGCGTGAGTGCGATTTCCCGGCCCACGTCGCGCGTGCCCCCGGTGACCAGCGCCACGCGCCCCTTCAAATGCATATCCATAGCTGCGCCCTATGCCCGTCCTCTTGCGTTGACACCCTAGCGGCGGCGGCCTCATATAGTAAAGTACTTACCTATGAAAGTCCTGACCTATGGGAGCTGGCCGGGCGCGCTTGGCTTCCGCCGCAAGAGGCTGCGACACGCGTGAAGCCGGCATGGTTCGATTATTATGCGCCGCGCAGCCTGGACGAGGCGCTGCGCATCTTGGCCGACGCCGGGGCCAATGGCCGGGTATTGGCGGGCGGCCAGAGCCTGATGCCGATGCTCAACTGCCGTCTCCTCAATCCCGACGTCCTGGTCGACATCAATCGCATCGACGGGCTTAATCGGCTTGATGACACGCAAGACGGCCTGACAGTCGGCGCACTGGTCCGCCACGCGGATCTGCTGCACGATCATCGCGTGCGGGAGAGCTGGCCGCTGTTGTTCGAGGCGACCAAGCAAGTCGCCCATCCGGCCATCAGGAACCGCGGCACGGTGTGCGGCAGTATCGCTCATAACGATCCGGCGGCCGAACATCCGAGCGTGCTGGTAACGCTGGGTGGCACAGTGGTCATTGCCGGCGCTGCCGGACGTCGTGAGCTTCCGGCCGAACAATTCTTTACCGGCATCCTGTCGAACGCGCTGCAGCCCGGCGAGATGGTCGTGGCGGTGCGCTATCCGCGATCGCCGGCGGGGACCGGCGCCGGGTTTGTGGAATTTGCCCGCCGCCTCGGCGATTTCGCCATCGCGGGAGCCGCGGCGACGTTGACCGTACGCGACGGCGTCTGCGAACGCGCTCGCTTGACCATTGTCGGTATGGGCCAAGGCCCGGTCCGTGCACGCACCGCGGAAGACGCACTCACCGGACGGCGCCTCGGTGACGACGCATGCGACGAGGCTTTTGCGGACGCTGCGGAAAAGGCGAAGGCTGCGGTCGAGCCGGCGGACGACGTCCACGCCTCCGCAGCCTATCGCCGGCATCTGGCGGGCGTCATGGCCAAACGGGCGCTTGCGACGGCGCTGGCACGGGCGGGAGCACATTAGTCATGCCGCGAGAGCAGAACATCCGGCTGACCGTGAACGGCAAGGCTTATGAACGCACGGTGCCGGTGCGCCTGTCGCTGGCGGATTTCCTGCGCGATCATCTGCATCTCACCGGCACGCATCTCGGTTGCGAGCATGGCGTCTGCGGAGCCTGCTCGGTGTCGATGAACGGACGCAGCGCGCGCTCGTGCCTGACGCTGGCGGTGCAAGCGGACGGCGCCGAAATCGTCACCATCGAGGGACTGCGGGCGGCGGATGGCACGCGGGATCCGCTGCAGCAGGCTTTTCTGGAGAATTTCGGCCTGCAATGCGGCTATTGCACGCCGGGAATGCTGATCACCGCGATCGAGCTGTTGCGGGAAAACCCGCAGCCCTCCGAGCAAGACGTGCGCGAGGCCCTTTCGGGCAATATCTGCCGCTGCACCGGTTACCAGGCGATCGTCGATTCCGTGCTGGCCGTGGCGCGCGAGGCGCGTGCCTCGGACAAGAAAAAGAAAGAGACTGCCTGATGTCGGACGCGCGCTTCGTCAATCAGAAGGCGGTCGGTTCGCCGGTGGTGCCCAGCGAAGCGATCCCGCTGGTCGAAGGGGACGGCCGCTTCCTCAACGACATCCGGCTGCCGGGCATGTATCACGTGGCCTTCCTGCGCAGCCAGCACGCGCACGCCCGCATCCGCTCCATCGACACCGCGAAGGCATGCGCCCTGCCCGGCGTGATCGTGGTGCTGACCGGCAGGGAGCTCCTTGGAAAGGTCGAGCCGTTCCGCAGCATGCCGAACCGTTTTTCCGGCGGCGAGTCGGTGCAACATTGGCTCGCGCTCGACAAGGTCCGGTTCTGCGGCGAAGCCGTTTGCGCCGTAGTGGCGGAGGATCGCGCCACCGCGGAAGATGCCGCCGAGCTCATCGAAGTGGATTACGAGCCATTGCCGGTGGTGACCGATCCGCGGTCCGGCGAGCGCGACGACGCGCCCCTCGTCCACGACAGCTGCCCCAACAATTACCTGATCAAGCGCGAATACGAACGCGGCAATGTCGATGAGGCGTTTCGCGACGCGCATCTCGTGGTCAAGCGCCAGTTCAAAATAGGCCGCAAGCAGGCGCTGTGTCTGGAAAGCCGCGGCTGCGTCGCCGGCTATCGGGAGAGTACATTCGGCCTGACGATGTGGATCAGCCACCAGTTGCCCTATGTCGTGCGGCATTACCTTGCCCGCCATCTGCAACTGGCTGAGAACGACATTCGCGTCGTGGTCCCGCATACCGGCGGCGGCTTCGGCCAGAAGGCCTCGATCTATCCGGAGGAATTCGTCTGCGCCTATCTGGCGCTGCAGCTGCGGCGCGCGGTGAAATGGGTCGAAGACCGGCTTGAAAACATGGTCGCTTCCACGCATGCCCGCGACCAGTCGATCGAGGTGGCGGTGGCGGTGGACCGCGATGGCCAGATCCTGGCGCTGAGCTCGGACGTTTGGGTCGATGTCGGCGCCTATTCGACCTATTTGTGGTCGGCGGGAATGGAGCCGCTGCAGACCGCGGGTCTGATGCCCGGTCCTTACAAGGTGCCGGCCATGCGCTACCGGACGCGCGGCGTCGCCACCAACAAGACCCCGGTCGGTCCCTACCGTGCCGTCGGCCGGCCGTCGGCGTCGGCGTCGCTCGAACTCTTGCTGGACGAAGTCGCGCGGCGGCTCGAGATCGATCCCGTGGAGTTGCGCGCGCGCAATTTGATTCCGGTCGAGGCGATGCCCTACCGCAACGCCAACAATCTGGTGCACGACAACGTCAACTACCTGCCCTGCCTCAAGCTCGCCGCCGCCAAAGTGCAGTATGAGCGGCTGCGCGCCGAGCAGCGCCAAAACGGCGTCGACGGCAAATTGCGCGGCATCGGCGTTGCCTGCTACGCGGAATTGACCGGGCTCGGCACCAGCACGGCGGTCGGTCCTGGCACGCTGCTGCAGCCCGGGCGCGATGCGGTGACGCTGCGAATGGAGACGACGGGCGTGCTCTCGATCGCCGCGGCGCTGCCGTCCCAGGGCCAGCGCATCATGACAGCGATGCGCCAGGTGGCCTGTGACGAGCTCGGCATCGCGCTCGACGACATCACATGCGTCAACAACGATACCGCCATGGCGCCCTATGGGTTCGGCACCTTCGCCTCGCGAACGGCGGTATTCGGCAGTGGCGCCGTGATCCAGGCCGCCAAGGAGCTGCGCCGGCGCATCCTGGCCTTGGGCGCGCATCTTCTCGACGTTCCGGTCGGCGACCTCACCATCGTCAACAGCGTAGTCCAAACACTCGATCGATCCAAATCCCTGCCGATCCGCGACATGGCGGAAAAGAGCTATTTTTCCGCCAAGAACATTCCGCCCGAGCTCAACCCCGGCTTCGAGGTGACGTCGTTCTACGATCCCAAATTCGGCAGCTTTGCCGGCGGCGCCCATATCGCGGTGGTCGAGGTCGATGCCCAGACCGGCGAGGTCACTATCGTGCGCTATGTCGCGGCCGAGGACGTCGGCACGATCATCAATCCCGCCGTGGTGGAAGGTCAGATCATCGGCGGCATTGCGCAGGGCATCGGTGAGGCGCTCCTGGAAGAGCTTGTCTATGACGAGACCGGCCAGCCGCGCACCGTGACGCTGGCCGACTATCTGGTGCCTTCGGCGCTGGAGATCCCGCGTATCGAACTGCACCACGCCAATACGCCGTCGGCGGCGCTGGGCGGCTTCAAAGGCTGCGGCGAAGGCTCGATCATCGGCGCGCTCGGCGCGGTGGCTTGCGCGGTCGCGGATGCCCTCAGCCGGCAGGGCGGCGACATTCACGATTTCCCGGCGACGCCGGAGCGGGTGCTGAAAGGCTTGGGCGTGCTGGCGGGCGAGGCGTGAGTGCCGTTATCGGAGGAAGACGCATGCATGCGGACTGCCGGGGACTGACGCTGACGAGTGCGAGCGCAGGCGCCGCGACGCACATCGATCAAGCCGTCACCGACTATCTCGATTACCGCACCACCGCTTTCGGCCACGTCCGCGCGGCGCTGGAACAAGATCCCGCTTTCGTGCTGGCGCTATGCTTTCGCGGCTATTTCCTTTTGATGCTGGAGAACAAGGCGATCTTGCCGAAAGTCCGGCAGACGCTCGACGAAATCCGCCCCCATCTTACGGCGGCGACGTCGCGTGAGCGCGGACATGCCCGCGCGCTGCAAGCCTGGGCGGCGGGCGACATCATGCTCGCCTGCGCGCATTGGGAGGAGATACTCGCGGAATGCCCGCTCGATCTGATGGCGCTCAAGCTCCATCACACGATGAGCTTCTATGCCGGGCGCAGCCAGGTCATGCGCGCGGTGATCGGCGGCGTGCTCGGCGAATGGGATGACACGGTGCCGGGCTACGGCTGCGTGCAAGGCATGTACGCCTACGCGCTCGAAGAATGCGGCGCCTATGCCGACGCCGAGCGCTGGGGGCGACAGGCCGTTGAAAAAAATCCCGGCGACCTGTGGGCCGTTCATTCCGTCGCCCACGTTCTGGAGATGCAGGGCCGCTCGGCCGAGGGCGTCAAATGGCTCTCCTACACTCCGCAGCAATGGACCGACAAAAATCCGTTCAAGGCCCATGTCTGGTGGCATGCCGCCTTGTTCCTGCTGGCGCAGGGCGACTACGACCGTGCGCTGGACCTCTACGACCAGGCGCTGTGCTCGGTGAATTCCGAGACCTATGTCGACGTTTCCAATCAGGCGGCACTGCTCAAGCGACTGCAGCTTGCCGGCGTGGATGTCGGCGATCGCTGGAAGGCGCTGGCTGAACATTCGCAACTGCGCATCCACGATCACATGCTGCCGTTTCGCGACGCCCATTTCTGCCTTGCGCTGGCAGCGCACGGCGACTTCGACGTCGCCCGGCGCCACCTCGCGTCGATGACCGATTTTGCCGCCCAGAGCCAAGGCTGGCGGGCCGAGGCAACCAGGAACGTGTTGGTCCCGCTGTGCGAAGGCATCCTCGCCTACGAGCAGGGCCATTATGACAAGGCGACCGACCTGTTATGGACGGTGCGCAACGACATCGTCTCGATCGGCGGCAGCCACGCGCAGCGCGACCTCTTCGCGCAAATCATCTGCCATGCCGCAGTACGCGCGCGCAACCTGCCGGTGGCCCGCAGCCTGCTGTCCGAACGGGTGCTCAGTCGCGGCACGCGGAAGGCAAACTGGCAATGCTATGCCGAAGTCTTGGCCGCATTGGGCGAGACCAAGCGCGCCGACGCGGCGCACCAGCGCGCCGAAGCCGCGCCCGAGATCGGCGCCTGAACTAAGCGGCGCCGACGCGCTGGCGGACCGCTTCGGACTCGACGGGTTGATCCTGGTCCAGCGTTTTCAGTTGGCGCCGCATGATCTTGCCGGACGAGGTGGTCGGCAACGCCGCCACGAATTGCAGCTCGCGCGGCATTTTGTAAGCCGCCAGATGCTGCCGGCAATGATCGAGAATGCCTTTCGCATCCGCGCTCATGCCTTGCTTTAGCACGATATAGGCCTTGGCAATCTCGCCCTTGGTCGCATCGGCCTTGGCGCCGACGCCCACCATGGCGACCGACGGATGCCCGGCAACAACGCGCTCTATCTCGGCCGGATAGATATTGTAGCCGGCGGTCAGGATCATGTCCTTCTTGCGGTCGACGATGTAGAAATAACCCTCGTCGTCCATCTTGCAGAGATCGCCGGAATGCAGCCAGCCGTCCGGCTCGATGGTCTCCCTGGTCGCCGCGTCGTTGCCGTAATAGCCGAGCATGTTGAACGCGCCTTTGACCATCAATTCGCCGACCTCGCCGTTCGGCAGCGTCTTCGACGGATCGAGCGGATCGGCGATGCGGCCCTGCATGAAAGGCATCATGATGCCGACCGAGCCCAAGCGGTTTTCGCAATAAGAATGCTGCATGATGCCGGGCCCGGCTAATTCGGTCATGCCCCATAATTCCAGAATGGGCGCGCCGCTGCGTTTCTGCCATTCTACCGATTTGGCCGCGGGCATCGATTGCCCACCGACCACGGCGACGCGCAGCGACGACAAATCGAATTTATCGAAGTCGGGATGCGCCAGCATATAGAGATACATCGTCGGCACGCCGTCCATGATGCTGACCTTGTGACGCTGGATCGACTGCAGCGCCTGCAGCGCATCGAACTTTTCCAGCAGCGCGAAAGTCAGCCCGAGGAGAAAACTCAAATTCATCACCACTGTGCCGTAGACATGCGGCAACGGCAGTCCGGTGAACTGCACGTCGCGCTCGGTACGCATGTTCATGGCCGCGGTCATCGCCGCATTGAGCACCACGCTGCGGTGGTCGAGCATCGCTCCCTTGGGAAATCCGGTGGTGCCGGAGGTGTAGCAGATCGTCGACAGTTCCTTCGGGAGATTGCCCGGCGGCGCGACCGTATCGGCCTGTCCCGTCAGCAAATCGTCGAATGAAATCGTGCCCGCGGCCGCCGCGCCGCCAAGCACGATGATCTCCTTCAAATCGCCGCCGTTCTTGAGATGCTGCGCAGCGCCGGCGCGCTCGGCCGTCGTGATCAGTACCTTCGCGCTGCAATCCTTGACGACATAGGCCAATTCCTCGGCCGTCAACATGGCGTTGACCGGATTGAGGACCCCGCCGGCTTTGGCAATGCCGATATAGCTGATCACCCATTCGACACTGTTCGGTGCGAACAGCGTGACCCGATCGCCTTTGGCGACGCCAAGCGCCTTCAGCCCGTTGGCCGCTTGATTGCTGAGACGTTCAAGTTCGCGGTAGGTGAGCGTCCGCTCGCCGAAGATCAACGCAGTCTTGTCGGGCAGCCGCTCGGCCGTCCCCGGCAAGATCTGATCGATGGTCATATTCAACATGGCGGCGATTCCTCCCGATGCAGGTTCCACCGGTTCTTTTGACCACGACACTATCACCTGCATCTGAGGGCTGAAAGCGGCCGCGCTAAAACGATCAGGCGCTGGCGCGCGTCAAGGGCCGCGCGTCATCGCGACGGCGTTGCCAGAAAGGCCGTTCTACCCAGCGTTGCTCGGCGCCATAATACGTCTGCCGTTCGGCGAGATACGCGGCGTAACCGGCATCGAGGTCGCCCTGATATTTTTCCAGCGCGGAAGGATCCGATGAATGCGCGGCGATCAATGCACCAGCCGCGTTATGGCCGCCGGTGATCGCGGTGATGATGCCTTGCGAAGAGAGCGGATCGAATGATTGCGCGGCATCGCCGGCGGCGATCCATCGCTCGCCATGGGCGCGGACCAATTTCATGCTCGCCGCATTGACGCAAAATGGGCCGGCAATGATGCGGCAAGGGGCGCGTTCGGCAGCCCGCGTCAGACGAAAAGATTTGGCGAGATGAGCGGCGAAGCTCGCCGCCGATGTCAGGCGCGCATGGCACAGATCGCCATCGGTGAAATAGGCGAGAACCCGGCGCCGGCCGGGTATTCGCGCGCTATAGAGCCAACCGTCCGGCGCCGATTCCAAATAAATACGCCGGTCCGGGTCCGGCTCCGTGCTTGCCTCCTCGGCAACGCACCAGATTGCGATGAGCTTGTCGTGAACGCGGCGCCGCGCGCCGGCGTCGATCGCCAACCGCGACCGTCGTCCGGTGCAGTCCAGGACGTAACTTGAAACGGCGTGAACCTGCCGGCCGTCGCAAACGATCCGGAATTCCCATCCGGCGGCTTGGGATTCGATTTTGATTTTGCTGCAGCGTTCCACCAAGACCGCGCCGCTTTTGGCTGCGCCGGCCAGCAATTGTCGCTCGAACAACGGACGATCGAGGTGCCAGCCGCAACCGAAGGGGCTCAGAATCGATTCCCGGCAGTGAACAACATCGGAGCCCCAGCGCGCCATCGTGCCGGCGCTCGGCAAGTGCAGCGCGGCGCCGAAGCAATCGAGGCCGAGGCTGTCGAGCAGCAGTCTCGTCTCCGCCGGGACGGTTTCGCCGACGACGAATGCGCAATGCGGCCGATCGCGTACGATCAATGCAACGCGGGCGCCGGCGCCAGCCAAAACATGAGCCGCAACGGCGCCGGCCGGTCCACCGCCAACGACGCAAACGTCGAAGCGGTACTTACCGATCGGACCGGCCATCGCGCTCAGTGCACATAACCGATGCCGAACTCCTGCACCAAAGTGCGAACCCGGCGCCGCGGCGCCAGCGGCTCGGACCGAATTCTCGAAACCGGCGCCGGCTCCTCGGGAATCGGGCAGCCGGCATTGATCCAGCGCACGACGACCAGACGCCCGACTTGGTTGCCGAGCGCCGGAAAACGCGTGTCCAAGGCCTGGGCCATGCGATTGCCGCCGGCGGCGAAATCGCGCACCAACGGGCTGTTCTCCGCATCCCACGGCACGACCCACGGGTTATCCGGATTGCCGAGTGCGCGCATGAGGTCGACGAGATCGCCGGCGAACCACGCGTGCAGCGGCTTGCCCTCGAGCTTGTAGCGGAAGTGCCCTTCGGTGCCGACCACGGAGCTGCGCAACTCCCGCAACAGCAGCAGCATCGACTGCGCTTTGGTCTGGTACTGCTTGACGACCGGGGTATCTCCGGTCCGTCCCAGCCAGCGGATCCAATCGCGCCATAGGCACATATCGTCGACGTCGAAGACCTCATACATCGGTCCGTCGAAGGTCGTCAGGTAATTCATCAGCCGGCTCGCCTCCGGATTGCCGGGCACGACGAAGGCGGAATGGGCGAGCTCGTCGACGAAACCGTCCGGATCGTCGAACCAATCGTTGATCCGGTTCGCGCCCATCTTCCTGTTGGCGTGGTTGAGACTGCCGTAATGCTGTTTGCGCGCCATCAGGCTTTTGATTTTATCGGCCATCGTCGGCGGACGGCGATGATCGACCACATCGTCGATGCCGAGGTAGTTCATTCCGGCGGTGGCGAAGGCGACGAAACCGGTCCAGATACGTTTCCACTCGCGCTGCATCGCTTCGTTGCCGCTCTCCTTCAAGACGTTGTCGAGGTAGACATTGACGGCATTGCGCGCCTTGGCGCCGTGGCCGTCGACGGCGTTGTCGATACCGACATGCATGCGCCAGAACTGGGAATCGATCCCGTGATAATCGAGTTTCTTGATCGTCTGGGCGAGCTCCAGGACTTCCCATTCGAGAAACAGCGTCATGCCGATGATCTCGGGAAAATAGCGATCGGAATTTTGCGATATCGCCATCTGGAACACCGGACTGGCGAAGTCGCCGTCGTTGAACTTCGGATGGTCGGCATACGCCCGCGACGCCACCTCGGGCAGCGTGATGTTGAGGCCGCGCAGAAATGTCGTGAACAGGTTGCCGTGGTGCAGCGCCGGATTGCCGTTGCCGAATTCGTCGCTCCACACGTCGAACAGGAAGCCGCGCACGTCGTCGAGCGTTCCGGTATTGGCGACGAAGCGCAGCCAGCGCCGTCATTCTGATTGTAGGGGCCGGAATGGACCCGATCGTTGACGATATCGGCGCGCGCCTCGTCGATCTCCCAGGGCTTCATGTGCGCGGCCTGGTCGCGGTAGAAGTCGTAAATCTCCTCCAGTTTCGCCTCGAAGGTGTTTTTGTCGTAATCGAAATACCTCTCGAGGATAACGGCGCCGGAATCGGCGAACGTCTGATGCTCGATGGCGTGGCGCGCCGTGTCGAGGAATTGATCGACGATCCTGCAACTGAATTGGTACATCTCCGGGAACTGATCGATATTGCACAGCATGTAGTAATAGTCGCGGTATTGCAGGCCCTCCAATGCATTGCGTTCGCTTTCGACATAGGCCACCGACGGCTTGGCGTCAGGGTCATCGGGTAAAGCAAAGCTGCGGCGAACGACGAACCCCAGATCCGCCCAGTGCTTGACCATGCCGTTGTCGCCGCTGCAATCCGACCAGTCGAAATAAACGATGTCGCCGGCGCTCTGGCCGAGCTCGATCATGCGCAAGTTATGGTAATGGCTGCTGTCGGTATTGAAATCCTCCCGGACCAGGCTCTCGTAATCGCCGACGCCGCTGGTAAAGCCGCCGACCGCATTCGACAGCTGCGCGATGCGATCGTGATATTGCGCCGCGGTCTCCCCCTCGACTGAGATTGCGTCGAGAATCGCCCGGCAATAATCGGTGCAGCGGTTCTTGATGAACTCGAAGTAACCGGCGTCGATGCGCCGCGACGGCAGCGCGTCGGCCCCGTGCTCGGCCGCAGCGGCGCGACGCCCCCTGCCCGGCTTTTTCGGCGCGGCCTTGCGGGGCGGGTGCTCCGCTCGGTTTTCGCGGTGCTCGAATTCAGCGGGCGAAGGAACGACAAAATGGAAGTAACGTCCGCCGAAGCGATCGAACTGCTCCTGGACCAGAAACTGAATGCGGTCGAGACCGGGTAGCCGCTCGGCGGGGGTCTGTTCTCTGGGCTGCACGTTGTCCACGAGCTCGGAAAACACGGTTCTGAGCTTGTCGCACAGCGTATCGATGTAGTCCGACTGCCCGGTATCGGGCTCTTCGGGCGGCGGAAACAGGAACGCCTCGATGCTTGCCGTATCCGGTCGCCGGAATTCGACGCCGCGCGCCCACGGTTGGCGGACCAGCATCAGCCGGCTCAAAGCGCCGTGCGCGCCCTCATATGGAAAGGACTTCAACAGTTTTTCGGCCGAGCGGTCGGTAATGACGCCGTCCGGACGTTGCGCCGGCCACCAGTGCGTATTGCATTCGAAGAAGTCGGCCTGCCATGGCACGGCCATGAACTTGGTGATATCGCCGGCTTCGAGATTGTCGGCCAGCCGATAGGCCTCGGCATAGGCGAGCGGCGAATGCGCAATCGCCGTCATCTCAATTCCGGGATAGAACGGTCCGCCCGTGCAAGCGTCGAGAGCGGTGCGGGTCAGAAGCCCCGGCTGATGTGCCGGATCGGATCGACGGGCAGGATGGCGCGTGCCCGGCCGGAATCGATGCTGCGCCCACGCCTCCAGCCGCTTGTATTGAAGAGCGGTGACCGTCAGCCAGGTCGTCGGATCGCCGGTTGTCGCATCGCCCTCGTTGCCCGATAGCGCCGGCATGAAATAGCCATTCGCCTGCGTCTCCTGTTCTTGCTCGCCGGCGAGTTCGCGCGGCTTGCGAATGCGCTTGAATATGGCTTCGCGCGACAGCCGGCCGCTTTCGTGACGAGGATCGCTGAGCTGTTCGAGAACAGCCTCGTCGGTGAAGTCACCGGCTTTACCTTTGGCATGCCCGCGCAGACCGAGGTCGCTGACCCAGCTGATCGCGGAAGCGCGCGAAAGAATTGGATAGATATCACGCCAGAATTCGACGTCATCGGCGGCGATCGGAGCCGGCAAACCGGGGTGGGCAAGGCCGTGATTGAGCGCAACTTCCTCCATGACATCGAACAGAGTGGTGATACTGGTGATGTCGGGCGCAAAATCGGGCGGCGTCACCAGCACCCAGGCGCGGCCTTTGACCGGAACGTCGCGACCGTCCAGCGTGACCTTGCATTCGATCGGCCCGTCGCTCGTGTCGTCGTGCCAGAGATCGTTGTTGGCGTAATTGGTGATCCACTTCTTGCCGGAAATCTCCTTTCCGGTCTCGTCGACAGCCGCGGAATGTCCCCGCCCGCCGAGCACCAACAATCGGCCTTCTGCATCGGTGCGCAGCTCGCCGAGGTAGACGTCCTTGGCGTCCTGAAATTTTCCGACAAAGGCGTATTCGCCCGCCGCAGAACCGCAGACGTCTTTGCCCGCGATGGTAATGGGTGCGCCGGGATCAATAACCAACCTGCGCTTTCGCTCGGCACCTTTGAGCGAGGCATTGCGCCGATCGTCCTGTTTTGCCTGATCCGGTGATTCGAATTGCGCCACGGCCTCGGCGCCGCCATTGAACTCAAACCATTCCGGCTTCTTGTTTGCGAGCGACACGCTCCAGGTGAGCGTCGCCTCCTGCGCCGTCACTTCGCCGAGCACCGCGTCGTCGGCCGTGAAAGCATAGACGCGAAAGCGCGCGGCTTGGCGCAGTACCGCACCCGCCGCATCGGTGAAACGGCGTTCATCGGATGGTCCATCCGGCTCGAGCCCTTCGGGTCCGATGAAGAAGCCGTCGTGCTCGCGGCTGTTGCCGACACGAGCAATGCCGATTGGCGGAAAAATCTTGCAATAGGCGATCTCGTTACTCATCTGACGCTCCCTCCCTCGCCGCGATCTCTTTGCTCTGCGGACGAGCTTTCGTCGGCTGCCCCCGCAGCCGTCTCGCGTGACCACAACCAAAAGTATTATATAATTGAAATAAACGCTATGGTTTTATCTCGGGCGAAGCCGAGCCCGATCGTGCCTTGCTCGACGGAACGGCCGCGGCGCCGGGCACCCGCGCGTCAGAGCAGATGTGCAGGAAGACGCCGGTCGGGCATTGCGCGGGGCGCCAACATCCAGACAATTGCTGCAGCGGGTCCGAACCGCGGCGATTTTACGCCATACCGAGACCTGCAGGCGGTGTATGATTGGCCGCAAAAGGCACGAAAAAGCCTACAAAAACTCGGCTACGCGAGGGGGAGGAACGTCATGGATCTTGTCATGCTTGGCGCGCGATCGCGAATGGCGTCGGTTGCCGGCGCTTTCGCCGTATTGCTCGCGCTCACATTGAGCGCACATGCGGCCGATGATCAAAGCTACGTCATGAAGCTTGGACTCGCCACGATAAACGACGCGCAACACGAATGGTGCAAGCGCTTCGTGGCGATGGTCGAAAAGGATACCGGAGGCAAAATAAAAGGCGAGATTTATCCGGCAAGCCAGTTAGGGCCGATACCGCGCGAAATCGAAGGTGTGCAGTTCGGCGCCATTCAAGGTTACGTCGGGCCGCCTGAATTTTTGGTCGGCGTCGATGACCGGTTTGAGGTGCTCTCGGCGCCCGGGCTCGTCACCGGCATGGCGCACGGCATCAAGGTCGCCAGCGATCCGCAATTGCAAAAGACGATGTTCAGCTTGGGAGCCGACAAGGGCATCCATGGCGTCGCGCTGTTTGTTTCCCAGCCTTCTTCGATTGTTTCGCGCACGCCGATCCGCCACCTTGCCGACCTGAAAGGCAAAAAGCTGCGGGTTCTTGCCGCCGACATGCAGCAGGAAATGCTCAATCGACTTGGCGCATCGCCGATCGCGATGACGCTCGGCGACGTCCTGCCGGCCATCCAGCAGGGCACCATCGACGGCGCCGTGCTGGCGCTGACGGTGGACACGACGATGCGTTATTACGACGCGGCGAAGTACATCACCGAGACCAATCAGCCCTTCATCTTCTCGATGGCTTTTCTCAGCAAGAAGTGGTTCGACGGGCTGCCCAAGAATCTGCAAACCATACTCGACACCGATGCCCGCAAGGCGGCGGCCGAAGTCGATCCTTGGGAGGTCGATTTCTATGCCAAGGAGAAGCAGATCTGGGCGCAGCATGGCGAGATCATCAATCTGCCGGCAAACGAGCAGGCGGAGATGATGACGACCCTTGAAGGCGTCGGCCAGGACGTGGTCAAGCGCAAGCCCGAGCTCGGCGCGACCTATGCGATCTTCGCGGCGGTGGCGAAGAAGACCAAATAGACTCCGAGCAGGCCCGCACCGCCCGCCCTCGCCAAGGCTACGGCGGGCAACCTTCGCGTCGCTGCGCGAGCGAAGGTTGGTGGGCCCGGGAGGACTCGAACCTCCAACCAAGCGGTTATGAGCCGCTAGCTCTGACCATTGAGCTACGGGCCCGCGCTACGCCGGCGCGAGCGGTGGTGACGCCGAGCGACATTATATAGCAGAAGTCGTGTCCTGCCGGCTGAGCAGAAACACCGCCTGCTCGCCGAACAGATTCCAGAACCACCACGGCATTTTCAGGCGCATGCGCCGGCCCCAGGCGTTGAGCGCCACCGCCTGCTCCATCTTGGCGCCGGCGGTGTGGCACAGCTCGCGGAAATCCTTGATGCTGCAGAAATGGATGTTCGGCGTCTCGTACCAAGCATAGGGCAGATTGTCGGTATGCGGCATGTGGCCGCCGAAGAACAGCTGCAGGCGGATCCGCCAGTGGCCGAAATTCGGAAACGACACGATGGCATGGCGGCCGATACGCAGCATGTGCTCGAGCACGACGCGCGGCCGGCGCGTGGCCTGCAAGGTCTGTGACAGGATGACGAAGTCGAAGGCGTCGTCCGGATAGTCCTCGAGATCGGTGTCGGCGTCGCCTTGGACGACGGCGAGGCCCTTGGCGACGCATTCGTTGACGCCCTCGCGCGACAATTCGATGCCGCGGCCGTCGACGCCGCGGCCCTCCAGGAGCCGCAGCAATTCGCCGTCGCCGCAGCCGACGTCGAGCACCCGCGCACCCGGCTGCACCATGTCGGCGACGACAAGCAAGTCGACGCGCGAGCCGCCCGGACCGCGGGCGGCTTCCGCCATGGTGAGATCGTGTTTGAGACGCGTCAACATTCTCACCTCGCCGGCAGACCGCGCGCCCGCGCGGCGCCTTCCAGAAAACCGCGCACGATCGCGAACAGTTCCGGCTCGTCGAGCAGGAACGCGTCGTGGCCCTTGTCGGTCGTAATCTCGGCGAACGACACGCGCGCGCCCGCGGCGTTGAGCGCATGCACGATAGCGCGGGATTCCGAGGTCGGGAACAGCCAGTCGCTGGTGAACGAGATCACGCAAAACCGCGTCGGCGTGCCGCGGAACGCACTCGCCGCCACGCCGTCATAGTCGCCGGCGAGATCGAAGTAGTCCATGGCGCGGGTCAGATAGAGATACGAATTGGCATCGAAGCGCTCGACGAACGTGATGCCCTGGTGGCGCAAATAGGATTCCACCTGGAAATCGGCATCGAACGAGAACGTCGGGTTGTCCCGGTTCTGAAAGCGGCGGCCGAACTTGCGGTGCAGCGCCGCGTCGGACAGATAAGTAATGTGCGCGCCCATGCGCGCGACCGCGAGCCCGCGGCGCGGATTGACGCCGTCGGCGAAATAGCGTCCGCCGCGCCAGTCCGGATCGGCCATCACCGCTTGGCGGCCGACTTCGTGGAAGGCGATATTTTGCGCCGAATGCCGGGTTGCCGCCGCGATCGGCAGCGCCGCGAATACCCGCTGCGGATAGCTCGCCGCCCATTGCAGCACCTGCATGCCGCCCATCGAGCCGCCGGCCACCGCGAACAGCGACTCGATGCCGAGGTGGTCGAGCAGCATGGCCTGCGCACGCACCATGTCGCGAACGGTGATGACCGGAAATTCGAGGCCCCAGGGCAAGCCAGTCGCCGGATTGGTCGAAGCCGGTCCCGAACTGCCCATGCAGCCGCCGACGACGTTCGGGCAGATCACGAAGTAGCGCTCGCTGTCGATCGGCTTGCCGGGGCCGACCATGGTCTCCCACCAGCCCGGCTTGCCGGTCACCGGATGATCGTTGACGGCATGCTGGTCGCCGGTCAGCGCGTGGCAAACCAGTACCGCGTTGCTGCGCGCGGCGTTGAGCGCGCCATAGGTCTGATAGGCGATCTGCAGCGGCGCCAAGTCGACGCCGGCATCCAGCCGCAGCGGATTGTCGGGCGCAAACCGCACCACCGGCGAATGCGGCTCGTCCGCTTCGCGGGTGCGGTCGGCAAGATCGAGCGTAGCGCTGACGTCGGCCATCACTATTTCCTTGGGCGCCGCGCTTGCCGGCGTGGCTTTGCCGCTGTCCTGTCAAAGGCTTGGTCGGACTTGGCGGCCAAAGCCGCGTAAATAGGCCGCTTCCGCCGGGAGTCAACGTTTTCTTTGCTTTCGGCCTTAACGGCACCTATCAATCGGGCCCGTTACCGGGTCCGACCATGCCAAAACCGCCTCGCCATACCAACCTGTCGCTCGCCGACCTTCGGCAGGAAATCGACCGCATCGACGAACAGATGCATGAGCTTCTGATCAAGCGCGGCGAGATTATCGATCGCCTGATCGCGGTGAAAAAGACCGAAGAAACCGGCTCCGCGTTTCGGCCAGCGCGCGAAGCCGACATGATGCGCCGCCTGGTCAAACGCCATCACGGCAACCTGCCGCTCGATACCGCCGAGAGCATTTGGCGCGTCATCATTGCGACCTTCACGTATGTGCAGGCACCGTTCTCGGTCCATGCCGACCTGTCCGCCGGCGATGCCTTGATGCGCGATTCCGCGCGTTTCCATTTCGGCTTTACGGTGCCATTCGTGCCGCATATGGGCGCGTCGAGTGTCGTCGAAGCCGTCTCGGAATCCAAGGGCGATCTCGGCCTCATTCCGGCCTTCGCCACCGCGGGCACCGGTCCGTGGTGGGCGGCGCTTGAATTCGAAGCCGCGCCGAAAATCATCGCGCGATTGCCATTCGTCGAACGCGCCGATCACCCGGCGGCCATGCCGGTGTTCGTCATCTCCCGCGCCGCCGCGGAAGCCATGGTGACCGAGACCGAGGTTTGGAGCTTGCGGGTCTCCGGCTGGAGCGCGGCGGCGGTCAACGCCGTGGCGGCGATTGCCGACGTCATCGCGCTCCCCGACCGCGCCTTCGACGGCGCTGCGCTGCTGATCTCCGTCGCCAGCGGCCGCGTCGACACGGTCAGAGACGCTCTCGTCAAGATCGGCGCCACGATCCGTTCATCGGCCCTCGTCGGCAGCCACGCGACCCGCTATACGATCCCCGCCAAAGGTTAAATCCGGCCCCCGTCTGACGGGTGCGGATAAAGGAAGACGTTAATGACTGTGATGCGTCCGAAGCCGCGGCCCGGTGTGCTCGATATCGAGGCCTATGTGCCCGGCAAGAGCAAAGCGCCGGGCGTCGCCAAGGTATTCAAGCTGTCGTCGAACGAGACGCCGCTCGGGCCGAGCCGACATGCCATCGCTGCCTATCGGTCGTGGGCGGATCACCTGGAAGACTACCCGGACGGTTCGGCCAGCGATTTGCGCGAGGCGATCGGGCGCGCTTTCGGACTTGATCCGGAGCGCATCGTTTGCGGCGCGGGCTCGGACGATCTGTTGCATCTGCTGGCGCATGCATACCTCGTCGACGGCGACGAGGCGATCCACACCACGCACGGCTTTCTGATTTATCCGATCGTCACGCTCGGCGCCGGCGCCAAGCCGGTCGTGGTGCCGGAAAAAAATTACACCGCCGACGTCGATGCGATCCTGGCCGCGGTGACGGAGAAGACCAGAATCGTCTTCCTCGCCAATCCGAATAATCCGACCGGGACCTGCCTGTCATTCGACGAAGTCAAGCGGCTGCATCGCGGCCTGCCGGGCAACGTGCTCTTGGTGCTCGACGCCGCCTACGCCGACTACGTGCGGCGCAACGATTACGAAGCCGGCATTGAGCTTGTCGCCACCTCCGACAATGTCGTGATGTGCCGCACGTTCTCGAAAATTCACGGCTTGGCGGCGCTCCGCCTCGGCTGGATGTTCGGCCCCGCCCCGATCGTCGACGCCATCAACCGCATGCGCGGCCCGTTCAATGTCACCGGCCCGGCCATCGCCGCCGGCGTCGCGGCCATCGAGGACGTCGAGCATCAGGAGCGCTCGCGCGAGCACAACACGCGCTGGCTCGATTGGCTGACCAAGGAGATCGGCAAGCTCGGCCTGCAAGTGACACCGAGCGTCGCCAATTTCCTGCTGATCCATTTTCCGCAAACCAAGGGACGCACGGCGAAAGACGCCGATGCCTTTCTCACCGCCCGCGGGCTCATTTTGCGGCAGACCACGGCCTATAAGCTGCCGAACGCGCTGCGCATGACCGTCGGCACGGAAGAGGCGAACCGGCTCGTCGTCGAGGCGCTCCGAGATTTTTTAGCGAAACCGGCATAACGCTGTGACCAAGCCCGCACCGCTGTTCAACCGTCTCGCCTTGATCGGCGTCGGCCTGATCGGCTCGTCGATCGCGCGTGCGGCGCGCGCGCAAGGCGCGGTGCGCGAAATCGCCGCGAGCGCCCGCTCCGCCGCCACCCGCCGGCGCGTCGCCGAGCTTGGCCTGGCCGACCAGGTGCTCGAGACCAACGCCGCCGCCGTCACCGGCGCGGACCTGGTCATCGTCTGCGCTCCCGTCGGCGTCTGTGGCGAGATCGCCAAGGAAATCGCGCCGCACCTGAAAGCCGGCGCAGTCGTCTCCGACGTCGGCTCGGTCAAGGGCGCAATCGTCCGCGACATGGGACCGGAACTACCCGCCGACGTGCACTTCGTTCCGGCACATCCGGTTGCCGGCACCGAGCATTCTGGTCCCGACGCCGGTTTCGCCGAATTGTTCGTCGACCGCTGGTGCATTCTCACGCCGCCCGAGGGCGCCGATCCCGCCGCCGTCGAACGGCTCGCGGCGTTCTGGCGAGCGCTCGGCGCCAATGTCGAGACCATGCCGGCCGCGCATCACGACCTTGTGCTGGCGATCACCAGCCATCTGCCGCATCTGATTGCCTACACGATCGTCGGCACCGCCGACGAGCTTGCCGAAGTAACACGCTCCGAAGTCCTCAAATTCTCCGCCGGGGGTTTTCGCGACTTCACCCGCATCGCCGCGTCCGATCCCACGATGTGGCGCGACGTGTTCCTTGCCAACAAGGATGCGGTGCTGGAAATGCTCGGCACCTTTAACGAGGATCTCGCGCAATTGACGCGGGCGATCCGGCGCGGCGACGGCGATGCTTTGTTCGAGCACTTCACCCGGACCCGCGCCATCCGCCGCGGCATCGTCGACATCGGCCAGGATTCACCGGCGCCGGATTTTGGCCGGCCGCATCCCGATCTGCCGGGCGAGCCGTTGCCGCGGCCCTACGCGGTGTCCGAGGACAAATAAAGCCGATCAGCGCGCCTTCACCGTCAAGGCTTCATCGACCGCGGCGCGCAGCTCCGCGAGCGTGAACGGCTTCGCGATCACGTCATGAATAATGGCTTCGAGGCCGTGCGCGCGTTCGCGCTGATCGGCGTAGCCCGTCATCAACAGGATCGTCAGATCGGGATAGTCGCGCGCCGCCGCAAGCGCCAAGGCGATGCCGTCCATGATCGGCATGCGGATGTCGGTCAGCAGAAGATCGAAACGACCGTCTTCGCGCTTGAGCAGATCGAGCGCGTCGCCGCCGTCGCATGCGGTCTTGACGTCGTGGCCGACGCCCGAAAGCGCGCGCGCACACATCGCGCACAGTGCCTCTTCGTCTTCGGCGATCAGGATACGAGCCATGATCAGCGTGCCCCGGCCAAAATGTCGTTGCGGTTGAGGAAGCGCACCACGACGTCGTGGGATTCCGGCGGCGGCGAGGCGAGCCGGGTGTGGAATGCGACGCCTTGGCCGGCCGGCAGCAAAGCGCGCGGCGGAACCGCCGTCCAGGAATAGATTTCTTGCCGCGCGGCGTTGCGCACCGCAAAGCGCAGATGCGGCACGGTAACGGCCTTGCCGGTGATATTGACGATGTCGCCGCTGATCACCAGGATCGGCACGCCCTCATGCTGCTCGGTGGTGGTGCCGAGCTCTTCAAAATCGAGCCCGCGAACGTTCACCGGCAGACCGAGCAAGGCATAGAACGAGGCGGTTTGCGGCATGGCGCGCACGAAATCGCCGCGCCAGCCGATGACGATCGCATTGGCGACGATCAGCGCCAGGATGCCGGACTGCAGTTTCGACAGCGGCCATTGCAAACGCGGGCGCTTGCCGTGCAAGGGGTAGCGCCGCGCGGCGATGGTCTCGATGTCTTCCAGCGGTTCGGGAGTGGATAAGACGCGCGGCTCCGCCTCGACATCGAGGGGCGGCTGATGCTCCGCTTCGCCCGGCGCGAGCGGCGGCGATTCCACTTCGACCGAAGACTCCTCGGCCGCCGGGAAGCCTTCCGCAGCCTCGGTCGTCCCGGACGGCGGCGGCACCACGAATGGATCGGCCACGGACTCGGCCAATGATCCGGCTTGGCTGGCCGCTGCGGCATCGCCAGCCGCAGCTTCCGCGTTGGCTGCTTCCGCCCCCGCCGCGACCGCAGGCTGCGCCGGGCCGAGGGCCTCGGCCGCCGCCATAAGCTTCTCGTTGTGGGGCAATTCGGCGTGCCAGACGGTCCGGCAGCGCACGCAACGCACCCGGCGCCCGTCCGGACGCAGGGTTGCCACTTCGACGTCGTAGGATGTAGCGCAGTTGGGGCAGACGATCAGCATCGGTCGAATCAGGGGCGCGGCACCTCTTGGCCAAAGCCTATCAGGCCATCCGTTAACGGATTGGAAACCACCCGGCCGGGAAGGCCCTCTTCCTCTTGGGGTGCTAAGTTGTGGCGGGGTCGGCGAATCAGGCCGCGGACCCCCATTGCCGCGAGGGGCCACGCGTGAGGTTTGATCGGAGAATCGCGTGATCCGGTTCGAAAATGTCGGCTTGCGCTATGGGCTCGGTCCCGAAATCCTGCGCGACCTCAGCTTCCGCATCGACGGTCGTTCCTTCCAGTTCCTCACCGGGCCGTCCGGGGCCGGCAAGACCTCGCTGTTGCGCATGATGTTTCTATCGCTCAAGCCGACACGCGGGCTGATTTCCATGTTCGACAGCGACACCGCGACGCTCACCAAGGACGACCGCGCGACCCTGCGGCGCCGTATCGGCATCGTGTTTCAGGATTTCCGCCTCCTCGACCACATGACCACCTACGAAAACGTGGCCCTGCCGCTGCGCGTGCTCGGCCAGGACGAAGCGACCTACCGCGGCGAAGTCGTCGAACTGTTGCAATGGGTCGGTCTCGGCGAACGCATGGCGGCGTTGCCGCCGGTGCTCTCGGGCGGCGAAAAGCAGCGCGCCGCAATCGCCCGCGCCGTGATTGCGCGCCCGCAGCTTTTGCTCGCCGACGAGCCGACCGGCAATGTCGACCCGAATCTTGGCCAGCGTCTGCTGCGGCTGTTCATCGAGCTCAACAAATCCGGCACCTCCGTCGTCATTGCCACGCACGACATCGCGCTGATGGACGAGTACGACGCCCGGCGCCTGGTCCTCCATGAAGGCCGTCTGCATGTCTACGACTGACCGTGCCAGAACGACGGCGGAGCCTTGGGAAGCGGACGCTCCGGCACCATCTCGTCTGTTGGCGCAGGGCGCGCCGACGCCGATCGTGCCGCGCGGCTCGATCGCCGGGCGGTCGCTCACCGCCGTCGTCGCGATCATGACCTTTCTCGCCGCGGTGACGGCGGGAGCGGTGATGATGGTCGTCACCTCGGCCAGCGATTGGCAGTCGGCGGTCGGGCGCGAGGTCACGATCCAGGTGCGGCCGGTGTCCGGCCGCGACATTGAAGCGGATGTGCGTGCGGCGATCGCGCTGGCGGGGAGCACCGCCGGCATTGCCGACGTGCGCGCCTTTAGCAAAGAGGAATCGGAAAAGCTGGTCGAGCCGTGGCTCGGCTCGGGCCTTCCGCTCAACGAATTGCCGATACCGCGCATGATCGTCGTCAAGCTCGCCTCCGGTGCAGCGCCGGATTTTGCCGGCTTGCGTGCAGTACTTGCCGCCCGCGTGCCGAGCGCCAGTCTCGACGATCATCGCGGCTGGATCGACCGCATGCGCGACATGGCGGAGGCCGTCGTCGTCGTCGGCATCGCCATTCTAACGCTGGTCGTCATCGTGACCGTGCTCTCGGTCACTTTCGCCACCCGCGGCGCCATGGCGACCAACCGGCCGATCGTCGAAGTGCTGCATTATGTCGGCGCCACCGACGGTTTCGTCGCCGGCCAGTTTCAGCGCCATTTTCTGCTGCTCGGTTTCAAAGGCGGCGCCATCGGCGGCGGCATTGCGCTATTGCTCTTCGGCATCGCTGGCGCGGCGAGCGGCTGGCTGTCCGGCAGCGCCGGTGGCGAGGAAGCAATGGCGTTGTTCGGCACGTTTTCGATAGGTGCCGCCGGCTATTTCGCCATCATTGTCCTGATCGTGTTGATGGCCATGGTCACCGCTCTCACGTCGCGCCGGACCGTCAACCAGACGCTGGAATCCATCGATTGAGCGAGCCGCGATCATTGCGGATGCACCGGCTCATTGCGAAGTTCCCACGGACGCCGAAATCGCGGGTATATTTCGCGGCACGGCTCTCGATTCTGGCGATGCCATCCGGCGCAAAGGGCGCGCGAGCAGATGCTTAGTCTGAAGGGCGCGGTAAGAACCCGGCGCCTCAGGTCGATCGGCCTGAAGGCGATTCTGCTGTGCCTGTTCCTTTTGGTCTTGGGCTTTGCCGGTTTCGTCTGGCTGTTGCCGAGCCGCCAGATCGTGCTCGACACCAACGCCGACGGCATCGTGGTGCTGACCGGCGGCACCTCGCGCATCAGCGACGCACTGGAATTGCTCGCTTCCGGCCGCGGCAAAAGACTCTTGATCACCGGCGTCAACCCCGGCACCACGACCGCCGATATCGAGCGCGAAGTGGTCAATTACAACAGGTTGATCTCCTGCTGCGTCGATCTCGATTATTCGGCGCTCAACACCTATGGCAACGCGGTACAGTCGCGGCGCTGGGCATTGGCGCACGGCTTTGGTTCGTTGATCGTCGTCACCTCGGCCTACCATATGCCGCGCGCGCTCGCTGAACTGGCGCATCAGCTGCCCAATGTCAGGCTGGTCGCCTTCCCGGTCGTGTCCGACCGCTTGCGCATCGAACCGTGGTGGTCGAGCGGCGACACCACCAGATTGGTGGTGTCGGAATATCTCAAATATCTTGCCGCCAAGGTGCGCATGCGGCTCGATTCATTCAGCACCAGCGAATTGACGGCCTTCCCGGTCCGTCGAGCGTAAGCGCCGCCTCCGGCAGGTCTCCGTGGTCCGATCAGTCACGATTTACATCCGGTCGCTCGCCTTCAATGTGCTGTTCTACGCGAATTTGACCCTGCACATGATCGTGGCGCTGCCGACATTGGCCTTGCCCTATCCTTGCCTGCGCGCGTTCATCCGCTCCTATGCGCGCAGCAGCCTGTGGCTGTTGCGGGTCATCTGCGGCATCGGGGTGGAATGGCGCGGCATTGATAAAATTCCAAAAGGGCCGTGCATCGTCGCCTGCAAGCACCAATCGTCATGGGAGACGTTTTCGTTGTACGCAGTGCTCGACGATCCGCTTTACGTGCTCAAGCGCGAATTGATGTGGCTGCCGCTGTTCGGCTGGTACATGCGCAAAGCCGGTCTCATTCCGATCGACCGCAGTGCCGGCATGGCGGCGCTGGCGCGCATGACGGCGCGGGCGCGCCAAGCGCTCGCCGGCGACCCGCCGCGTCAACTCGTCATCTTTCCCGAAGGCACGCGGCGGACGCCCGGCGCCGAACCCGTCTACAAGCCCGGCATTATCCATCTCTACAACAAGGCCGGCGTGCCCTGCGTGCCGCTGGCGCTCAATTCGGGACTGTTCTGGCCGCGCCGCTCGCTGCTTCGCCTGCCCGGCACGATTGTCGCGGAAGTCTTGGATCCGATCCCGCCCGGCATCGACAGGGAAGCGTTCTTCACCCGGCTGCAAGACGCCATCGAAACCGCGAGCGCGCGGCTGATCCGGGAGGCGCAAAAGGGAGATCAAACGCCGGAAGCTCGTTCCTGAGTCCCGGTTCCGTTGTCATGAGGCCTGATCCCCGCTTGCAAGCGTTCGGCAAGCAAATGCAAATCGCTTTCCCGATAGCCGAGCGCCTCGAGCGCACGCACCGTTTCCAGAACATAATCGCGATTGGGCCCCGACTTGCCGTGGCCCTGCCGTATATGATGCAAGCTCTCCGCGAGCGTCAGCCGGCCGGCATATTGCGCGTGGCTGCGATCGACGATGTAGCACAATGCCCGCAGCCGCCGGCGCGCCTCGTCCTCAAGCTCGATCTGCCGCATGGCTTCAAGATAAACCGTCGTGACCTGCTCGCGGGAGCGCAGATAGTCGATGGTCTGCGCACGTTGTGCGGCGGCGACCCGGTAGGCGACGCCGCGGCACATGCCGCCGCGATCAAGGCCCAGCACCAGGCCGGGCCGCTCCGGCGTCCCGCGATGAACGAAGGAGTAGACGCAAAGGGCGCGGTGCAGGCCGACGAGCCGGGCCGTAACCCGCTCGACGAAAGCAAAGCCCGGACGCCACATCAG
This sequence comes from Xanthobacteraceae bacterium, assembly GCA_035515455.1. GTDB lineage: Bacteria > Pseudomonadota > Alphaproteobacteria > Rhizobiales > Xanthobacteraceae > BOG-931. The sequence continues at coordinate 16,854 of DATJBH010000063.1, read as the reverse complement.
CGAGCCGTAACCGAACACCCAGAGATCGCCGCTTTGGTGCTCCGCCGTAGTCTGCATCGGTCCTCAATATTGACTTCACTCTTGTTTAGCTCGCCTAACAGGACGAGAACGGCGGCACAATGGCGCCCTCTTTCATAGGCCATAACAGGAAATGTCAGGCGAATCCCCGCTCAGCATAATGCGCTCCGCGCCGCCGCGCCTGCCCAAGCGGCCGGCCCGCAGGCGCCGATCGCGGCTGTGGCTGTCCGTCGCGTCGGTCGCCATCCTGATCGTGTTCGCCGTCGGCCTGAGCTGGGGCTGGTATCTCGCCGCCTCGATCGCCGATCGCGCCTTGGCGGGTTGGGTGAGCCGAGAGGCGAAGCTCGGCCGGGTGTACGACTGCGGTGCGCAGAGCATCGGCGGCTTTCCCTTCCGAATCGTGACCCGCTGCGAGAACGCGACCGCGCGGTTCAACAGCAACAATCCGCCGTTCGACCTTGCGGCGACAGACGTCACCTTCTCGGCGGCGCTTTATCGGCCGACGCTGTTGCACGGCGATATCGCCGGCCCGGTAACGCTCGCCGATCCAGGCCAGCCGCCGATCTTCGTCGCCAACTGGTCGCGCGCGCGATTGGACCTCTCCGGTCTGCCGTCCGATCCGGAAGGCATATCCGTCAGCCTCACGGCGCCGCGCCTCGATCGCGTTGCCGGTCCCGGCAGCGGCATGATATTCAAGGCCGACAGCGCGCAGGTCGACGGCCGCATCATCCAAGGCTCGGCGCGCAGCAACCCGGTGATCGAGGCAACCGGGCATTTCACGGCGGCGTTGGCGCCCAGCTTCCATCCTTTGCTGGCGGCACCGCTCCGCGGCGACATCGACGCGGTGATGCGCGGGTTTAAGGATTTTTCGCCGAAGCCTTGGCCCACGCTGTTTCGGGAAATGCAGGCTTCCGGTGGCGGCATCGACATCAAATCGTTTCGCATCGAACGCAGTGACGCTACCGTGGTCGGTACGGGGACGCTGACGGTGAATGCGCACGGCCGGCTCGACGGAACCCTCAACGTTGCCGTTGCCGGCATCGAAAACATCGTGCCGCTCTTGGGCATCGATCAGTTGATCGGCCAGGGCATCGACAAGCTCACCGGCGGCAGCGGCTCATCCAATCAGGGGCTGAATGCACTCGACCGCCTGCTCCCCGGACTGAGCGGCGTCGTCCGCGACCAGACGAATACAAATTTGATCGATAACATCAAGAAAATGGGTCAGCCGACCGAGATCGACAAGAAGCCGGCGATCGCCCTGCCGCTGCGCGTAGCCGATGGCATCATCTATCTCGGCGTTATTCCGGTCGGCGTAGTGCCGGCATTGTTCTAAGATAGATCCGGATCGTATCCGGAATTTGAGGACGACGGATCGCCAGTGGCCGCAAAACCCATTCCCATTTTCGACGGCCACAATGATGTGCTGCTGCGGCTCAATCGGCACCCCGGCGTGGACCCCGTTACGGCCTTCCTGCAGGGCGAAGACAAGGGTCATCTGGATCTGCCCAGGGCGCGCAAAGGCGGATTTGCCGGCGGCCTGTTCGCGATCTTCGTGCCTTCGCCGAAACGCGAGAATGGCGCGGCAAGCGGAGCGACACCACAGGACGCCGGGGGCGTCATCGGCAGCGATCCGTCGCCGCCGGCCGTCGACGCGGCGGCGGCGCAGCGCGCGGTTTTCGCCATGACTTCGCTGCTTTACCGCATCGAGAGGGAATCGGCGGGGCGGCTCCGTGTCTGCCGCAATGCCCGCGATATCGAACGCTGCCTCGCCGACAGCGCGTTGGCCGCAGTGCTGCATATCGAAGGTGCCGAGGCGATCGACGCGAATTTCGAAGTCCTGGATGTGCTCTACGCCGCGGGGCTGCGCTCGCTGGGTCCGGTCTGGAGCCGGCCCAATCTATTCGGCCATGGCGTGCCGTTCCGCTGTCCCGCTTCGCCCGACATCGGCCCAGGCCTGACCGATCTCGGCAAGGCGCTGATCGGCGCCTGCAACCGCTTGCGGATTCTGATCGACCTGTCGCATCTCAACGAGCGCGGTTTTTGGGACGTCGCCGAGCTCAGCACGGCGCCGCTCGTCGCCACGCATTCCAACGCGCATGCGATCAGCCCGCATTCGCGCAATCTGACCGACCAGCAATTGGCCGCGGTCCGGCAATCCGGCGGCCTCGTCGGCGTCAATTTCGCGACGGCATTCCTGCGTCCGGACGGCAGGCACGACAAGGATACGCCGATCGAGTTGATCATCCGGCACGTCGACTATCTGCTCGAGCATTTGGGCGAGGACGGTGTCGGCTTTGGCTCCGATTTCGACGGCGCGATGATCCCCGCGGAACTCGGCGATGCGGCGGGATTGCAGGTTTTGGTGCAGGCGCTGCGCCAGCGCGGCTTCGGCAAACGCCTGATCGAGAAATTGTGCTTTCGCAATTGGCTGCGCGTCCTCGCCCGCACCTGGCAGCCGAAAAAGTAGCGTGTGCCGTCAGCGCTTGCGCCCGCTGTGCCAGCCGACCTGCGCGTCGGGCACCGCATCGGTCGAGGCAAAATACGGCTTGATGTCAAGGAGCGGCGTGTTGTCGAGACAGTCGAGACCGACGACCGAGAGCGTGTTGCCGTCGATGCGGACAAGCCGCGCCACCGAAGCGGCGATCGGGTTCGGCCGCGCCGGCGAGCGCAGCGCGAAGGTGCCGCGGCGCTCGCTGTAGTGGCGCGGCGACTGCAGCAAGAGGTCGCGCCGCGCTCTGTCCATCCAGTAGAGCAAGAGCACGTGACTGACGGTCTCCAGGCCGGAAAGGCCTTGAGCCCAACGCGGATCGACTGCGACGGTGCAGACCGCGTCGGACTCCCGCGCGTTTTTCGGGCAGTCTTCGCGCCGCTTCCATGGCGTGCGGATGCGCCCGATATAATACAGCGAGGCATCGAAGGCCGCGGGCAGCGTCACCGCGATTTCGCCTTCCCGCAGCCCGTACCAGTCGTCGGACGATGCAGCGTCGCGCGCCGGATTTTTGGGTTCGGCCGGTGCCATCGCGGCAAAATGGCACGGCGTCCAGCGGACTGCCAGATATCGCACCGCTGAGGGTTCCCTATCGCATCCTATGGGCCGAATCCCATGCATGTTGGGCCCTTGCCCAATCTGCTTAATGATATAAAGATATCTTTATATCGAGCTCTGGATAGGCTGCGCCACGGATGGCGCCAGGACGTGCGCAATGACTAATGAGCAGCTGACTTTCGTTGCGCTGACCGCAACGCTCAAAGCGGCCGGTGAAACGACCCGCCTGCGCGTCCTGGCGCTGCTTGCGGAGGCCGAGCTGACCGTCTCCGATCTCACCGACATCCTGCGCCAGTCGCAGCCGCGGCTGTCCCGCCATTTGCGGCTGCTGACCGAAGCCGGGCTGGTCGAGCGTTTCCGCGAGGGCTCGTGGGCCTTCTTTCGCCTCGCCGAGCGTGGCGGCGGCGCCGAAATCGCGCGCGTCCTGATCGGGCGGCTTGATTCCGGCGACGCCACCATCGTCCGCGATCGCGAACGCCTGACGGCCGTGCGCGCCACCCGCGCCGCGGCTGCACAAAATTACTTCCGGCGGCACGCCGCGCAATGGGACCGCATCCGCAAGCTTCACGTCGCCGACGCCGCCGTGGAAGCGGCCATCCGCGCAGCGCTCGCCGATAAGCCGATCCGCGCGCTTCTTGACCTCGGCACCGGTACCGGGCGAATGCTCGAACTGTTTGCGCCCGATATCGAGCGCGGCCTGGGCCTTGATCTGTCGCTCGACATGCTGGCGCTTGCCCGCGCGCGACTCGACCGCGCCGGCTTGAAGCATTGCAGCGTGCGCCAAGGCGACATTTACGATCTCGCCTTGCCGCGCGATTCCTTCGACGTCGTCATCATCCATCAGGTGCTGCATTTCCTCGACGACAGCGCGCATGCGGTCCGCGAGGCGGCGCGCGTGCTGCGCCCGGGCGGCCGCCTTCTGGTCATCGATTTCGCCCCGCACGATCTGGAATTCCTGCGTGAGGAGCACGCCCATCGCCGCCTCGGTTTCGCCGCCGAGACGATGACGCAATGGCTGGAGGGCGCCGGTCTCGACGTGGTGCGCCAGCAGACTTTGCCGCCCGGACCGGAAGGCAAGATCGCGGTGTCGCTGTGGCTGGCGCGCGATCCGCGCATCCTGCTCGCGCAGCCGGCGGCGCCCGAGGTGGCGTGATGACTGTGCCGCGCCTGAGCCGCATGCGGACCGGCGACGAGCGCCGGCTGCGCGTTTCGTTCGAGTTCTTCCCGCCGAAGACGGCGGAGATGGAGCAATCGCTGTGGGAAGCGATCCGGCGGCTCGCTCCGCTGCAGCCGAATTTCGTCTCGGTGACCTATGGCGCCGGCGGCTCGACCCGCGAGCGCACGCACGCGACGGTCAAGCGCATCCTGGCCGAGACGCTGCTCACGCCGGCGGCACACCTGACCTGCGTCGCCGCGACACGCGCCGATATCGACACGGTCATCAAGGCCTATGCCGAGGCCGGCGTGCGCCACATCGTGGCGCTGCGCGGCGATCCGATCGGCGGCATCGGCGAACGCTACGCGCCGCATCCGGGCGGCTACCGCAATGCCGCGGATCTCGTCGCCGGCATCAAGCGCATCGCCGACATCGAAGTGTCGGTGTCAGCCTATCCCGAAAAGCATCCCGACAGCCCGTCGGTGGCCGCCGATATCGACATGCTCAAGGCCAAAGTCGATGCCGGCGCGACACGGGCGATCACGCAGTTCTTTTTCGAAAACAGCCTCTATTTCCGCTACCTCGATCGCGTGCGCGCGGCCGGCATCGACATCCCGATCGTGCCCGGCATCGTGCCGGTGCAGACTTTCAAGCAGACCAAGAATTTCGCTACGCGCGCCGGCGCCTCGATTCCGGCTTGGCTCGCCGAGCGCTTCGACGGTCTCGACGACGATCCGGCGACGCGCAAGCTGATCGCCGCCGCGGTCGCCGCCGAACAGGCGATCGATCTCGTCGATCACGGCGTGACGGACTTCCACTTCTACACCATGAACCGCGCCGACCTGGTCTATGCGATTTGTCATCTGCTCGGGCTGCGGCCTGACGATGGCGCAGCGCGGCCGGTGAAGGCCGCGGCAGAAAAGGAGCGCGCCTAAGCGATGAGCAAGATCGTTCCGCGTTCCAAAGCCGAAACCGCGCTGCGCCGCCTCGCGGCCGAACGCATTCTCGTGCTCGACGGCGCCATGGGCACGATGATCCAGTCGCTGGGCCTCGACGAAGAGGGCTTTCGCGGCGCGCGCTTCGACGCCTGGAACCGCGAGGTGCGCGGCAACAACGATCTCCTCAATCTCAGCCGTCCCGACGCGGTGCGCGCCATCCACCTCGAATATTTCCGCGCCGGCGCCGACATCGTCTCGACCAACACGTTTTCCTCGACGCGCATCGCGCAAGCCGATTACGGCATGGCCGAGATCGCCTACGAATTGAACGCCGAAGGCGCACGGCTCGCCCGCGAGGCGGCGCGGCTTGCCCAGGACGAGGACGGCCGCGAGCGTTTCGTCGCAGGCGCGCTTGGTCCGACCAACCGCACCGCCTCGATCTCGCCGGACGTGTCCAATCCCGGCTTTCGCGCCATCACCTTCGACGAGCTGAAGCTCGCTTATGGCGAACAAGTCCGCGGCCTGCTGGCCGGCGGCGTCGACGCGCTCTTGATCGAGACGATCTTCGACACGCTCAACGCCAAGGCCGCGATCTTCGCCATCGCCGACGAACTCAAATCGCGCGGTATCGCGGTGCCGGTGATGATCTCCGGCACGATCACCGACCGTTCGGGCCGCTTTCTCTCCGGCCAGACGCCCGAAGCGTTCTGGAACTCGATCGCGCATGCCGCGCCGCTGTCGGTGGGCTTGAACTGCGCGCTCGGCGCCAAGGAGATGCGCGCGCATATCGCCGAACTCGCCCGCGTCGCCGACACGCTGATCTGCGCCTATCCCAATGCCGGATTGCCCAACGAATTCGGCGGCTATGACGAAGGGCCGGATGTCATGGCGGAGCTGATCGACGAGTTCGCGGCGGCCGGCTTGGTCAACATCGTCGGCGGCTGCTGCGGCACCACGCCCGAGCACATCCGCGCCATCGCCCGCGCCGTCGCCGGCAAGGCGCCGCGGGTCATTCCGGAGATCGCGCCGCGGCTGCGGCTCTCCGGCCTCGAAGCGTTCACGCTGACCCCGGAAATTCCCTTCGTGAACGTCGGCGAGCGCACCAACGTCACCGGCTCGGCAAAATTCCGCAAGCTCGTCACCGCCGGCGATTACACGGCGGCGCTCGCGGTGGCGCGCGATCAGGTCGAGAATGGCGCCCAGATCATCGACATCAATATGGACGAGGGGCTGCTCGACTCGGAAAAGGCGATGATCACCTTCCTCAATCTGATCGCCGCCGAACCCGACATTGCCCGCGTCCCGGTGATGATCGATTCGTCGAAATTCTCGGTGATCGAGTCCGGCCTCAAATGCGTGCAAGGCAAGGCCGTAGTCAATTCGATCTCGCTCAAGGAGGGCGAAGAGGCGTTTATTCACCACGCCGAGCTGGTGCGCCGCTACGGCGCCGCAGTCGTGGTGATGGCCTTCGACGAGGCCGGCCAGGCCGACACGCTCGAAAAGAAGCAGGCGATCGCCAAGCGCGCCTACGACATTCTGGTCGATCGCGTCGGTTTTCCGCCGCAGGACATCATCTTCGATCCGAATGTTTTTGCCGTCGCTACCGGCATGGAAGAGCACAACGGCTACGGCGTTGCCTTCATCGAGGCGGCGCGCTGGATCCGGGCGAACCTGCCGCACGCGCATATTTCCGGCGGCGTCTCGAACCTCTCGTTCTCGTTCCGCGGCAACGAGGCGGTACGCGAGGCGATGCACTCGGTGTTCCTCTATCACGCAATTGCGGCCGGCATGGATATGGGCATCGTCAATGCCGGCCAGATCGCGGTCTATGACGATCTCGACGCGGAGCTGCGCGAGGCGTGCGAAGACGTCGTGCTCGATCGCCGGCCCGATGCCGCGGAGCGGCTGCTCGCCCTGGCGGAGCGCCATCGCGGCCACGGCAAGGAGAAGAAGGAGGCCGATCTCGCCTGGCGCGAATGGCCGGTCGAGAAGCGGCTGTCGCATGCGCTGGTCCACGGCATCACCGACTTCATCGAAACCGACGTAGAGGAGGCGCGGCGCAAGCTGCCGCGCCCGCTCGCGGTGATCGAAGGCCCGCTGATGGACGGCATGAACGTGGTCGGCGACCTGTTCGGCTCGGGGCGGATGTTCCTGCCCCAGGTCGTGAAATCGGCCCGCGTGATGAAGCAGGCCGTCGCCTATCTGATGCCGTACATGGAGGCGGAAAAGGACGGCCGCGAGCACAAATCCTCGAACGGCAAGATCGTGATGGCCACGGTCAAGGGCGACGTCCACGACATCGGCAAGAATATCGTCGGGGTCGTGCTCCAGTGCAACAATTACGACGTCGTCGATCTCGGCGTCATGGTGCCGGCGGAAAAGATTCTGCAGGCCGCAAAGGAGGAACAGGCGGACATCGTCGGCCTGTCCGGTTTGATCACGCCCTCGCTCGACGAAATGTGCCATGTCGCCGCCGAGATGGAGCGGCAGGGCTTCGAGGTGCCGCTGCTTATCGGCGGCGCCACGACGAGCCGCGTGCACACCGCGGTGAAGATTCATCCGAACTACCGGCGCGGCCAGGCAATCTATGTCAACGACGCGAGCCGCGCGGTCGGCGTGGTCTCCACGCTGCTGTCGCGCGAGCAACGCGCCCGCACCATCGGCGAGGTGCGCGCCGAATATGCGCGGATCGCGGCGGCGCATGCGCGCGGCGAACAGAACAAGCAGCGGCTGTCGCTGGCCGACGCGCGCGCCAATGCGCTCAAGCTCGACTGGTCCGGCCGCTACGTGCCGCCGGCGCCGGCGTTTCTCGGCACGCGCACGCTCACCGACGTACCGCTCGCCGAACTCGTCGATTACATCGACTGGTCGCCGTTCTTCGCCACCTGGGAGCTTGCCGGCAAATATCCGGCGATCCTCGACGACAAGAATGCCGGCGAAGCGGCGCGCGGCCTGTTCGCCGACGCCCAAGCCATGCTGCGCAAAATGGCCGACGAGCGATGGTTCCGCGCCGGCGCTGTAGTCGGCTTCTGGCCGGCCAACGGCGACGGCGATGACATTCTGGTCTTCGCCGATGAAGCCCGCAGCCACCCGATCGCGACGCTGCACACGCTGCGCCAGCAATTGGCGCGCCGCGAAGGCCGCGCCAATGTCGCGCTCGCCGATTTTGTCGCGCCGCGCGCCAGCGCGCTGGCCGATTACATCGGCGCCTTCGCGGTGACTGCTGGCCTCGGCGAGGACGTGGTGGTCGACCGCTTCAAGCACGCCAACGACGATTATTCGGCGATCATGGCCAAGGCGCTGGCGGATCGCCTCGCCGAGGCGCTCGCCGAGCGCATGCATCAGCGGGTGCGCCGCGAATTCTGGGCCTACGCGGCGAACGAGACTTTGCGCAACGACGAATTGATCGCCGAAAGCTATCGCGGCATCCGGCCGGCGCCCGGCTATCCGGCGCAGCCGGACCACACCGAAAAGGAAACGCTGTTCAAGCTTCTCGATGGCGAGCGCGCCATCAGCGTGAAGCTCACCGAAAGCTTCGCCATGTGGCCGGGGGCGTCGGTGTGCGGACTCTATTTCAGCCACCCCGAAAGCTATTATTTCGGCGTCGGCAAGATCGAGCGCGACCAGGTCGCCGATTACGCCAGGCGCAAAGGGCTATCGCTCCCGGAAGCCGAGCGCTGGCTGGCGCCGATCCTCAATTACGATCCGCTTGCCGGCGCGCAGACCGCGGCGGAGTAGCGGGGATTGGAACCGCTCGACCGGTTCAGCTTTGAAAAGAAAAAGGGAGACAATGATGGCCCGGCTTCTGGTCATGTACAAAACGCCGCGCGACGCGGCCGCGTTCGACAGGCATTACCAGGACAAGCACATTCAGGTGGCGAAGAAGATCCCGGGCTTGAGAAAGTACGAGATCAGCAAAGGCGCCGTCGGCACGCCCGGCGGTCCGGCGCCGTATCATCTGATCGCGATCCTGCATTTCGACGACATGGCGGCGATCCAGACGGCGTTCGGCAGTCCCGAGGGCCAGGCGGCGGTCGCCGACGTGCAGACTTTCGCCACCGGCGGCGTCGACATTTTCATGTTCGACCACGCGGACGCATAAGCGCGAACACTGTGACAGCGGATGCCGAGCGCGGGTTTTCCCGCACTGTGGCGCGGCGGTCACAGCGGCGACGAAGGCCGCCTGCTATAATCCTCGGCGGTTCCCTAAGCCTTTACCTGAGGTGCACGGAGTTCAGCCGTGGTGAGAAAAATTGCCCTGATCATTCTATTGGCCGCCGGCACGTTGCTCGGCATCGGCGGCGCAACGACCGCGTTGGCCGATTCACCCGGCCAAGTGTGGTCGTTTCAGACCCCCTTCGGCATTCTTTATGGCATCATTCCGCGCGAGGAAGTGGCTTATCCGACGACGCGCGCTCCCGGAACCATCGTCGTCAATACCAGCCAGCGGCGGCTCTACTACGTGCTCGGCGGCGGCAAGGCGATCCGTTACACCATCGCTGTCGGCATGGAGGGTTATGGCTGGTCAGGCGTCAACACGATTACCGCCAAGCGCGAATGGCCGGACTGGACGCCCACGCCCGGCGAACGCAAGCGGTTTCCGGACCTGCCCGCCCACATGGCCGGAGGCAAGGATAACCCGCTCGGCGCGCGCGCGCTCTATCTCGGCGACACGCTCTACCGCATCCACGGCACCAACGAGCCGTGGAAGCTCGGCGGCGGCGTGTCGTCGGGCTGCATCCGCATGTCCAACGACGACATCATCGACCTTTATAACCGCGCCAAGATCGGCGCGACGGTCATCGTTCAGCGGTAGCGGCTGCGCGTTGTGTTTATCCTTTTGCAATTCTAGGCCTTGCGAATCGCCTTGCAATCGTCGGATGATTCGATTCGGGGCGCTTAGAGCACAATCGCTTCAAAGGGAATCGATTGGCGATCTAAGACGCTGGTGAGGCATGATCTTTTCGGAAAGCCGGTTTCAACTTTTCCGGATCGTGCTTTAAAGGCATTGCACCGTGCTGCATGGCAGTACGCTTTCGTTATTGACCATTAGCCTTGCGCTGTACGGCTGCGGGATTTCTCAGCACATCCAGGCGGAGCAGCCGGCAAAGCAATCGGCCGTGCCGAGCGCCCAGCTCATCCAACAATCGAAAGCCGCCATGGCCGCCTGTGACACCCAATTTCCGGCCGGCGAGCCGAGAACGGCGGTGGCGAGACGGAAGTGCATCAACGACGGCATCGCCATCAGAATGCCGACGTTCGGTCCCGATCAGGATTTGGTGCGCGCGGTCCTGGCGGACAGCATGGTCGTCGCCGAGAAAGTTCAAACCGGCCAAATGACGATTGCCGAGGGCAACGCCGCCATGGCCAAGAAATGGACGCAGGCGGTCACCGAGAGCCAGCAGCGGGCGCACTCGAAAGATTCCGTCTTGGCGCAACAGAGCGCGGCGGCCGCACAGCAGCAAGTCCCACGGCCGGCAAACGGCGCGACTGTCACGCCTGTCGACCTGCCGGGATTTATCTGCAACCAAAACGGCAATGCGGTGACATGCAATTAGGAGGCGCGCCGGGACGCCGTCATGCTCCGCCAACGGGTCGGGCTATCGTCATTACCGGGCTTGACCACGCTTGACCCGGCGGTGACGGGATCAAATTCCCACCTTCCGTTTGACGGCCTGCTCGACGAACAGCGCCGCTTCGAGCGTGGCGCGATCGCGGCCGAAGCGGCCGACGATCTGAATGCCGAGCGGCAAGCCGTTCTCGCTCATGCCCGCGACGTTCACGCATGGCGCGCCCATCAGCGTCCACAGCCGGTTGAACATCGGATTGCCGGTCGCGCTTAAGCCCGCGGGCGCGGCGCCGGGCGCCGACGGCGTGAGGATGACGTCGAAATCGGCCATGGCGTCGGCCAGCGCTTGGCGGCCGCGGCTCGCGGTGCGCCGCGCGGCGTCGTACTGGTCGGCGGTGATCGCGAGCGCGGCCGTCAACTGTTCGCGTAGCATGGGATCGATGCGGTCGCGGTGGCGATCATATTCGAAGGCGAGCGCGCGGATGTTCTCATAATCCTGGATGGTGTATTGCGCCTCGTAGGCGTCTTCCAGGATCGGCGGCAGCGTCACATCGGTGACGCGCGCGCCGGCCGCCGCGGCGATGCGGCCGGCGGTCTCGACCGCTTTCTGCATCGCCGCGTCGGCTTGCGGCCACAGATGGGTGCGGATGAGCGCGATGCGCGGCGCCGCAGGATCGGCGCGATCGACGCGCAGATCGCGCTCGAGCACGGCCGCCGCGGCGAAGGCGACGTCGGCGACGCCAGCGCCGAACAGGCCGGCGGTGTCGAGATGCCACGACACCGGCTTGACGCCGACCATCGGGATCAGCCGGTACGACGGCTTGAAGCCGGCCACGCCGCAATAGGCGGCCGGCCGGATCACCGAGCCCGCCGTCTGGGTGCCGAAGGTGATCGGCACAAAGCCTGCGGCCACCGCGGCGGCGGAGCCGGCCGAGGAGCCGCCCGGCGTGTGCGAAGGATCGTGCGGATTGCGTGTCGCCGAGGGAACGAGCGAGGCGAATTGCGTCGTCACTGTCTTGCCGAGCATGACGCCGCCGGCGCGGCGGGTGAGCGCCACCGCGGAAGCATCGGCCGGCGGCCGGTAGCCGGCATAGATCGGCGAACCGTACTGGGTCGGCAGATCGGCGGTGTCGAAAATATCCTTGAACGCCACCGGCACGCCGCGCAGGGGGAGCGCGGCGAGGCCCGGCACATCGGCGGCGCGGCGCGCGGCGTCGAGATCGAGCGCAACGAAAGCGCCGACGCCGTTCTCGCGCGCGGCGATCGCCTCGGCGCAGAGCTCGACGGCAGCGCGAGGTTTCAAATCGCCGGCTTCGATGCGGCGGGCTAGATCGAGCGCGGACAACATTTTCCATCCCTCTTTCGTTTTGCTGCGATGTGGCCCGAAAGCGGCGCGCGGATCAAGGGTCATGGTTAATGGAGTGCTACGAGCCGCAGAGCGTCATCATTGAGCAGTCCTTAACGGAAATCCTCGCATTGTCCGCGCATGACGCGCGGAGTTCGCTGGTATCTCGTCAGCTCCCTCGTCCTCGTCGCCCTGGTCGCCGTCGCCGGTTGCAGCCATTTCATGCTGGCCGAGCGCGAGCCGTGGCGGCACGAGGCGGAACTATCGTGCCTGAACTCCGGCGCGGTCGACGACGTCGCCGGCCGCGTGCGTATTTCCGCGATCGAAGGACCCGGCGCCTGCGGCATCGATTATCCGCTGCGCGTCTCGGCGCTCGGCGAAAGCGCGCCGGGTGCGCCGCTGTCCTACGACGACGAGCCGGTGCCGCCGGGCGCGATCCCGAGCGGCGGCAACAACAACGCCATGCCGCGGCAATGGCCGGGTGCGGCGCCTGCCGTGCAGTCGAGCGCCTTGCCGCCGCTGCAAAGCGCGCCGCAAAACTATCCCTACTCGCCGACTTATCCGGCGCAGCAGCGCTATTCGCCGCCGTCCTATCCGCCGCCGCAGCCGGCCGCGCAACTCAGCGCGCCGCTGTCGCTCGATCCCGCGGCAGCAGATGATGACATCGGCATCCCGGGCGGCCCGCCGCATCCTTATTACGGCGAACCTCGCGCGCCGGACTATTCGCCGTTGCCTGCGCAGGCCGAGCCGCCGGCTGCAAGCGCGCCGGTGCCGGCGCTCGGACCGCCGGCGGTGGCGGCGTCAACAGTGCCTGTGCAGGTGCAGCCGCCGGCGACGCTCGCCTGTCCGATCATGTCGGCGCTCGACAAGTGGATCAGCGAGGCGGTGCAGCCGGCGGCGATGAAATGGTTTCGCCAGCCGGTGGTCGAGATCAAGCAGATCGGCTCGTATTCCTGCCGCGGCATGATCAACGGCAGTCCGAACGCGCATATTTCCGAGCACGCCTTCGGCAATGCGCTCGACATCGCCGAATTCGATCTTGCCGACGGCCACAAGATCAGCGTGCAATATGGCTGGCACGGCACGCCGGAGGAGCAAGGGTTCCTGCACGACGTGCAGGACACGGCATGCCAGGATTTCACCACCGTGCTGGCGCCGGGCGCCAATATCTATCACTACAATCACATCCACGTGGATCTGATGCGGCGCGCCTACCGTCCCTATATCTGCGAGCCGCGGGCGATCCCGGGCGAGATCGCCGCGGCGCGGGCGCGCGCGCAATTTGCCGACCAGCATCACGGCGAACCGCGCTTCACCGGCACGATCAAGGCGAGCGCACATGCGCAGGCGCGCGCTTACTCCGGTGAAGACGATGATACGCTGCCGCTCGCGGCGCCGGGGAATGACTAGGAGCGCGCGGTCGTCCGCCCGTAACACGCCAGCAAGCGGATCACGCGGTCCCGGTCATCGAGTTCAAAGACATCGCACACCGTCGCGCCGGTTTCGCGGCGAAACATCATGCAGATGGTGTTGACGCCGAACAGCACGTCGACCAGCTCGAAGTGAAGTCCGGGGGCCTGCAGACCGACCGCGAAATATTCGCGAACCTTTGCTTTGCCGTGAAGCCAGCCGTCGGCGCGCCCCATGCGCGTCACCACGGCCGGCGACGACAGCGCGACATCGTCGGCGTAGTGCATCATGATCGCTTCAAGGTCGCGTCTGTTCCAGGCATCGCACTCGGCGGCGGCCCAGTCCCAGGCATCCTGCCAGGTTTTCATCGTCCCCTCCGCCGCGATAGCCGCCCCAGAGCGCAATCGCTTCGATCAATCGGCGCTCCGAGATTTCAGTGAAGCATGATCTTTTCGGAAAACCGGTTTCCGCCCCCGGATCAAGTCCGAGGGCGGCATTTTCCGATCATGCTTTAATGCGGCATCCGCAGCACGGGCTTGATGGTCGTCCCGGCTTCCGAATCACGCGCCGCGACATTGATATCGGCGAGATCGTAGAATTTGACCATCTTCTGCAGCGGAAATTTGCCGGCCATGGTGTAATCGACCAGCCGCGGAATGAATTCGCCCGGCACGCTGTCGCCCTGCACCACGCCGCGCACCACGCGGCCCTGTTGCAGATAGGGCATTTCGAACGACGCTTCGGTGCCGCGGCGCGCACTGCCGAGGAGGATGCAAGTGCCGGCCGGCAGCAAGGCGTCGATCGCCTCGCGCAAAACCTCCGGCACCGCCGACGCCTCGATCGTGCAACGCACGCCGCCGCCGCCGATTTTCCGAATTTCACCGACGACGTCGGCGGTCGCTTTGTGATCGATGGTATGGGTGGCGCCGAGCTCGCGCGCCAGCGCCAGGCGATGCGCGTGCACATCGACCGCGACGATCGGATCGCAGCCCGCGATCTTCGCCGCCATCAGCGCCGAGAGCCCGACCGCGCCGACGCCGAAAATAGCGATACCCTCCCCCGGATCCGGCCGCAGGACGTTGAGCACGGCGCCGGCGCCGGTCTGGCCCGAGCAGGCGAGCGGACCGAGCAGTTCGAGCGGCGCATCTTTCCTCACCTTCACCGTCCAGCGCGCTTGCGTCAGCGCGAAGGTGCCGAACGAGGACTGCTGGAAATAAGCGCTATAGACCGGCGCGCCGTCGTTCGAGAGGAGCGTCGAGCCGTCAGCGCGGGTGCCGCCCATCTTCAGATTGCGGCCGTCGAGACAATAGTTCATGCGCTGCCGGCGGCAATTAGCGCACTCGCCGCACCACGGGTATGACATCACCACATGGTCGCCCGGCGCGAAGTCGCGCACTGCGCCGCCGACGGCGTGCACCACGCCTGCGCCTTCATGACCGAACACCGCTGGAAATTTGGTCACCGGAAAGTACTGATCGCGGCCGTGCAGGTCGGTCTGGCACATGCCGCTCGCTATGACGCGCACGATCAGCTCATCGGCGCGCGGTTCGGTGAGCTCCAGCGTGTCGACGACGAAAGGGGCGGATTTCTCGCTGACGACGGCGGCGGTGATACGCATTGTTTATCGAGCTCCGACCGTATTCTGGAAAATGACGCGGCGGTTCGTCAATGCACCTGCATGTGCGCCAAGACCGCGGCAGTCGGCCAGCAATCGAGTTTGAGGCTGTTCTTCTTCTGATAGGCGCCCAGCGCCGAGCGCGTCAGCATGCCGGCCTTGCCGTCGATCTTGTCGTGATAGTAGCCGCGCACGGTGAGGATCTGCTGCATGCGGTCGAGATCGGCGGTCGGCAATTGCGCGACCTTGGCCCAGGGCGTCTGGAACGGCCGCGGATCGGTCATGCGGTCGGCGAGATGGCCGACAAACAGCACGTAGAGATCGGAGAAATTGTACTGCTTGATGACGAAATAATTCGCGGTGGCAAGGAACGACGGCCCGTAGAGGCCGGCCGGCTGCAGGAGCGACGCCGGCGCAGCGCGCTCCGCCGCCGGAATGATGCGGCCGTAGGCCGGCACAAAGCCGCGCTTGAGCCACTCGGCTAGGGGTAGAGTGTAATCTGGCACGCCGATGGTGCAGTCGACATTGGCCGGCGGATGCACCTCGTAGGCCCAGTGCAGACCGGGCTGCCAGCCCTTGCCGACAAGCTGTTTTGCCGCGGACGCGAGCGCGTCAGGCACCGAGTGCCAGATGTCGGCCGTGCCGGTGTGCCCGAAAGCCACAGCGTATTTCAGATAGTCCGACGGCAGAAACTGCGTCAGCCCCATGGCGCCGGCCCAGGAGCTTTTCATGTCGGCGCGCTTGACGTCGCCGCGCTGCAGGATTTGCAGCGCCAGCAGGAACTCCTGGCCGAACTTCTCCTTGCGCTGGCCGACATAGGCTTGCGTCGCCAGCACCCGGATCGCATCGCGGGTATCGGCGACGCGGCCGTAATCGGTCTCGCGGCCGAAGATCGCGAGCAGGATCGTCGGTGGCACGCCGAACTGCCGTTCGATGGCGTCGAGCGGATCGCGGTATTGCTGGTAGAGCTTGCGGCCCTGCGCGGCGAGCCGCTCGATCACAGGCTCTTTGAGATAATCCGCCGGCGTTTCGACGAATTCCGCCTGGCCCGGCGGCGGCTTTTGCGGCCGGCCGGGGAGAACGATGTCGGGCAGCGAGAGATCGGGTTCGAGCCCGCGCGTCGCATTATCGAAGGTGGCGCGCGAGACGCCGAGCGAAGCGGCTTGCGGCCACAGCGATTGGAGGAAGGCCGTGAAGGCCGGATCGGCAAAGGCGGGCTGGCCGCCCAGCGCGCCGCTCAGCAAGACAACGCCGACCAGAGCGCCGCGGAATTTCATCGCACCGCCAGGATGAACAGCCGCGGGAAACGCAGCAGCACTTTGCCGTCATGGCGCGGCTTATAGGCTTCGACGCATTTGGCGGTATAGGCGGCGAGGAATTTCTCGTGGTCGGCGGCGTTAAGCGGCGAGAGGAACGGCTGCAGCGAGGAGCCCTTGAACCATTCGGTGATCGCTGCCGGCGACGCCATCACGTGGTAGTAGACGGTGTGCCAGATGTCGAGGTGGCTGCAGACCGGCTTGAGCAGATCGTAAAACTCCTCGGCCGAGGGAAGATGCTCGCGCGGCGCCGCCTTGACTTCGGGGTAATCCTTCCACGGACCAGCCTCGCCGACCTCTTTCTGAAAGCGCAGCGCCGGCTCGCGGGTATTGTCCGGCATCTGAATCGCCAGCACGCCGCCCGGCTGCATCGCACCGAGGAGCCGCCGCATGATCGCCGGATGGTCCGGCAGCCATTGCATCACCGCATTGCCGAAG
>DATJBH010000062.1:0-18217 GCA_035515455.1 Xanthobacteraceae bacterium | reverse complement strand
TAGAGCACGCCGGTCAGGCCGGAGCCGATCTGCGAGGCAAGGCGGATGCGCTGGCTCTCGCCGCCGGACAGCGTGCCGGAGGCGCGCGCCAGCGTCAGATATTCCAGCCCGACGTCGACCAGAAATTTGAGCCGCTCGCGGATCTCCTTGAGCACGCGCACGGCGATCTCGTTCTGCTTGTCGGTCAGCCGCTGGGGTAGCTCGGTGAACCAGGCGGCTGCGCCCTTGACCGACATGTCCGACACTTCGCCGATGTGCTTGCCGGCGATCTTCACGCACAACGCTTCGGGCTTGAGGCGATAGCCCTTGCAGGCGTCGCACGGCACGTCGGTGAAGTAGCGCGCGATCTCCTCGCGCGCCCAATCGCTGTCGGTCTCGCGGAAGCGGCGCTCGAGATTGGTGATGACGCCTTCGAAAGCGCGCTTGGTGTCGTAGGCGCGCATGCCGTCGTCATAGGAGAAGCGGATCTCGGTATCGCCACTGCCGTAGAGGATCGCGTCCTGCGTCTTCTTCGGCAGGTCCTTCCATTTGGTGTCCAGCGTGAACTTGTAGTGCTTGCCGAGCGCGGCGAGCGTCTGCGTGTAATAGGGCGAACTGGATTTCGCCCACGGGGCTATAGCTCCTTTGCGCAGCGTGCGCTCCTTGTCGGGAATGACGAGATCGGCATCGATATGCTGCTCGACGCCGAGGCCGCCGCATTTCGGGCAGGCGCCGAACGGATTGTTGAACGAGAACAGCCGCGGCTCGATCTCGGGGATGGTGAAGCCGGACACCGGGCAGGCGAATTTTTCGGAGAACACCAGGCGCTCGGCGGTCTGATTGCGCTGCCGGTTGGCCTTGCTGGTGGTGGCGGCGCCCTCGGCCGGGGCGGCGTCGGCGAACTCCGCGATCGCCAGGCCGTCGGCAAGCTTGAGCGCCTGCTCGAGCGAATCCGCGAGCCGCGTGGCGATATCGGGCCGCACCACGACCCGGTCGACCACCACGTCGATGTCGTGGGTGAATTTCTTGTCGAGCGCCGGCGCGTCGGCGATCTCGTAGAAGGCGCCGTCGATCTTGACGCGCTGGTAGCCCTTTTTCATGAACTCGGCGAGCTCCTTGCGGTACTCGCCCTTGCGGCCGCGCACGACGGGCGCGAGCAGATAAAGCCGGGTGCCCTCCGGCAGGGCCAAGATGCGGTCGACCATCTGCGATACGGTCTGGCTCTCGATCGGCAGCCCGGTCGCGGGCGAGTAGGGGACGCCGACGCGCGCCCACAACAGCCGCATGTAGTCGTAGATTTCGGTGACGGTGCCGACGGTGGAGCGCGGATTGCGCGAGGTGGTCTTCTGCTCGATGGAGATGGCCGGGGAGAGGCCGTCGATCTGGTCGACGTCCGGCTTCTGCATCATTTCCAGGAACTGCCGCGCGTAGGCGGAGAGGCTCTCGACATAGCGGCGCTGGCCTTCGGCATAGATGGTATCGAAGGCGAGCGAGGATTTGCCGGAGCCCGAGAGGCCGGTGAACACCACCAGTTCGTCGCGCGGAATATCGAGGTCGATGTTCTTGAGGTTATGCTCGCGGGCGCCGCGGATCGCGATGATACGGCGGTCCTGAGCGGCGCGGATTTGAGCGCGGCGCTCGGTGTCGCGGCGGTCTTGCGCGGTTTTGGCGGATTTGTCGAACAGGTCGTTCATGCGCACCGGCCGGGAAAAGCATTGCCTGCCCCGCGGTCGGCGAGGGCTTGATCATGCTCCGAACATAGTGAGAACGCCAAGTCTCTGCCAGTGCGGCGGCGGGAGCTATGCCCGCAAATCTTCGCGCCGTTGCGGAAAAACCCGCGTCAGCAGGTCGGACAGAATGGCTGGCCGTAGGAATCCCAATTAAACCGGTAATTGAGGCCGAAAGTCAGCGTGTGCAGTTTGGACGCCACGGTGATCGGGGTCGCCATGAATTGGTAGGTCTTGGAACCGAAATCGTAGAAGTCGTATTCGAGCCGGGCCGACAGATTCTGGGTCATGCCGTATTCGATGCCGGCGCCTGCGGTAAAACCGGTGCGGTTGTCGTTCAACACCTGTGTGGCCGCCGTGATGCCGCCGGCAATGAGGTCCTGCGTGTACTCCACGTGCATCCAGGCGCCGCCACCCTTGGCATAGAACAACAAATCGTTGGCGGCATAGCCGACGCGTCCGGTCACGGCGGCGAGCCACTGCGGATTGGACGTATTGCGCTCTTGCGTCACCAAGGGAATTGCCAGGCTTGCGGCAGGGCCGATCCCGTAGCCCGTTATGGCAGACGCGGACCACGCCGCCTCGGCGCCGATCACGCCGGCGCCGAACTGATAATTGAATCCGGCCTGTCCGCCGCCGATCAGGCCGGCGGGGTGAGCCGTCTGCCCGGTCAGCATGTTCGTCGTTGTAGCCGTCGTGGCAGATTGGGTGATGTTGTCCGACAACAGCCCGGCGCCGACATTGCCGCCGACATAGAAGCCGGTCCAATTGTAAATCGCCGGCGGCGGGATGACAGGCGCAGCGGCCGGCGCGACCGGCAAATCCGCAGCATAAGCCGGGGCGGCAACGGCCATCGTTGCCAACACCAGCGCAAATCCAGGACCTACTGACCTCATACGCCACCCCCGCCGGGCACGAGGCTTACGTGTTTCAGGCGGTAATACAATCGTTCTCGGCGCCTCTGGATAGTGCAAAAAAACAACAGCCCACCGGAATCAATGACCTAGCGGGCAGCCCACAAGGGACAGCCCTCAAGGATAGAGCGGGGCTGAGCTTGGCCCCGCTCCCGCCGTTCCGTCACGCTGATTCGTCAGCGGAACTTGTAGTCGACCCCGAGGCGGATCAGGTTGGCGTCGAATTTGACGGTCTGGTTCGCCGGAAGTCCCGTAGTCAAAAAGTTTACACCGCAAGGATCGGCTGCGTTGCACGTCGCATTTTGCAGGTCGACGAACAAATATTCGACGCGCGCCGTCCAGTTGTCGGCAAACGCCACCTCGACGCCGGCGCCCGCCGTCCAGCCCGCTTTGGTCGATTTCACGAAGCCGCCGTTGACGCCAGTGTCGATATTGCCGAAGGCGCCGCCGGCGGTGGCGTAGAACAGGACGCGATCAGCCGCATAGCCGATGCGGCCACGGACCGTGCCGAGCCAGGTGTTTTTGGTTTCGCATTGGCCCCCGGGAAAACCAATCGCGGCGCCGCAATATGCGTTCGAAGTCTTGCCATCAAGCCAAGATGCGTCGAAATCGCCCTCGATGCCGAAGACGAAAGCGTCGGTCTGGAAATTGACGCCGACGGTCGGTCCGACCAGGAAGCCGGTCGTGCTGAAGTCGCCGGTATTCGGTGTGACCGGATTGTTGGGATCGCTCCACTCGCTGTTACCGAAGGCGTAGCCGCCGTTGGCGCCGAAATAGATGCCGCCCCAGTTGTAGACGGGCGCCACGGTCGGCACATAGGCAGCAGGCGCTTGTGGCGGCGGCGCCGGTGCTGGAAGATCTGCGGCGAGCGCTTGACCGGCGGCGGCGAACGCCAAAGCCCCAGCTATCAATAATCGCTTCATTGCGACCCTCCAATGCGTTGCGCGATCGGTCGAATTCGCCGGCCGAACGCATCGAACCGGCTTTTCTCAACCTGCCCAAACGTCACGTCGACGGAATCACTTCCGTACCACCGTTGCCGCCCAATAAGTAACTGATCACGCTCGGAAAAAGTGTAACCCAAAAGCAACAGCCGACGAGATTTCGACAATCCGGGCTGACAGGCAGGTTGCCAACCCCGTTGCGATCGGCGCCCTGCACCAAGCGGGGGATCGTTTCGGCGCCCGGGCCGGCGCCCTTGCATTTAGGTCAGGGACTGACTAGAACAAAAAGAGAACTTAGCGTGTTGGCAAGCGCAATCGCCTGGGACTGGTGTGGATAACGACGATGGTTCTTGCGGGGACCGCTATCGCCCGCGTTATCTGGCCACGGTTGATCTGCACACTGAGGCGGGCAGGCGGCTAGCGATCGGAGTAAGGTCATGGCAGGCAGCGTCAATAAAGTGATCCTGATCGGTAATCTTGGCGCGGACCCGGAAATCCGCCGCACCCAGGATGGCCGGCCGGTGGCCAATCTGCGTATCGCGACCTCCGAGTCGTGGCGCGACAAGACGACCGGCGAGCGGCGCGAAAAGACCGAATGGCACCGCGTCGTCATCTTCAACGAAAATCTGTGCCGGATCGCCGAGCAATACCTCAAGAAGGGCTCGAAAGTTTACATCGAAGGCGCGCTGCAGACCCGGAAATGGCAGGATCAATCCGGCCAGGACCGCTACTCGACGGAGGTGGTGCTGCAAGGCTTTCGCGGCGAATTGACCCTGCTCGATCGCGCCGGCGGTGCGGGCGCCGGCGGGGGCGGTGGCGATTTCGGCGCCGATGAGGGCGGCGAATTCGGTTCGCCCGGACCGACCCGCAAGGTCGCGGCGGCCGCCGCTGGCGGATCGCGCGGCGGCGCCGGCGCCGATATGGACGACGAAATTCCGTTTTGAGTCTAGCATCATTCCGGCCGGGCGAGCTTCGCGAGCAAGAGCGGAATCCGCAACCTCCGGCGCGGGTCATGGTGCCGCGGCATCTCCGCTTGATTTTCGCCCGTCGTGATTATGGATTCCGGATTCGCGCTTTGCGCGCCCCGGAATGACAAACTGCCATGCTCGATCTGATCTTCACCATCAAATTCGTGCACGTCCTCGCCGTTACGCTGAGCTTCGGCACCTGGCTCTGCCTTGCGGTTTTCATGGTGCTCGCGCACCGCTCCGGCAATACTTCGGTCGTTGCCTTGACGTCGCAATTCGTCGTCAAGGTCGAGCTCATCGTGGTGGCCGCGGCAATCGTGTTGCTGCCGGTCAGCGGCTTTCCGCTGGCGTTTGCCATCGGCCTTTCGCCGTTGCGCGAATTCTGGATAGTGATTTCGAGCGTGCTCTACGTCGCGATCCTGGCGTTTTGGATCGCCGCGGTCGTCATCGAGACGCGCATCCGTGGGCTGACCCGCGACGCGGCGCTGGCGAGCAAGCCGCTCTCCGCCGCCTATCGGCGCTTGTTCCGCATCTGGTGCGTGCTTGCCGGTCCGATCCTGATCGGGATGCTCGCGGCCTTCGCTTTCATGATCTGGCAGCCGCGGCTCGACGGCTAGCGCACGATCCGGAACAGCGGTTACGGATTTTCCGACAAAGATCGTGCTCCAGCAAAGAACACTAGACCGTGATCCGGTTCACCTGATCGGATCACGGCCTAGCGCGCCGGCGCGAAGTCCTCGTCGTGCGCCGCCAGCGCCGCGAGCGCCGGGCCGGCCAACACGTAGGTCAGGCATTGCGGCAAGAGCGCAAAGCCCGAGCGCACGTAGAACTGCTGCGCGGGATTGTCCGCGCGCACGGTCAGCTCGACGATCGGACTGCCGAGCTCGCTCGCATAAGCGGCGACCCGCGCCATCAGGGCGCGGGCGACGCCATGGGCCCGATGCGCCGGTTCGACGAAGAGGTCCTGCAGGAAAACCACCGGACCGTTCCAGCCGGTGATCTTGCGCCGGCTGCATGTCGCCATACCAATGACATTGCCGATGGTGTCGCCGCCGCCGGAATGATCGGCGACGAAAGCGGTGAAGCCGGCCTCGGGACCAAAACCGTCGCGCATCCAATCGGCTTCGCTGGCCGATAAGGCGTGGATGGAATCTTCGCCTTCCGCCAACCGACGTTTGAGCCGCATCAGCGCCGGAATGTCGCGCGGCTCCGCCGCGCGCACGCGAAACGGCGTCATACCCTGATGTCGAGCACGCTGCCGATTCTGCCGGTCGAATTGGACGGCGGCGTCGGTGTCGAGCTTTGCCCGCCGACGTCGCTGATCGACGGTGTGTTGTTGCCGTTATGCTTGTGGTGACCGGGGGTTGGCGACAGTTGTTGAAGCGGCGGCTGCGGCGACGGCGTCGCAATTCCCAAAACCGGCATGATGATCTCCCGGGCGGAATGGATTAAGCGATCGTGAACGTCCATGGTTAACGATCCCTTAGCTTCGATGGTCGGCTAGCCGAAGATCGCGTGAATGCCGTCGACCACGTATTGCACCGCCAAGGCTGCCAGCAACACGCCGAGAAGCCGCGACAGCACGATGTTGCCGGTGCGGCCGAGCAGCGCGCTGATGCGTTCGGCCAATATGAAGGTGACGAGACAACAAGCCGCGACAAGCACGATCATCCCGATCAAGATCGCCACGAAAAGCAGGCGTCCCTCGGCGCGGCCGGCGAGCAGTACGGCCGCCGTGATCGCGCCGGGACCGGCCAGCAGCGGGATCGCCAGCGGGAAGGCGGCGATGTCGCGCACGTGTTCTTCGACGGCTTCTTCCGCCTCTTCGCCTTCGCGGCGCATGCGCGCGCCGAACACCATTTCGGAAGCCGTGGCGAAAAGAAGCAGACCGCCGGCAATGCGGAACGCCGACAGCGAAATCGCCAGCGTCGCCAGGAGCCAGTTCCCGATCAGCGCGGCGCCGACCAGAATCGCGCCGGCGATGACGCTCGCGCGTGTCGCGACGTTGAGCCGCGCCGCGCGCGGCAAACCGCCGGTTACCGCGAGGAACGTCGGCGCCAGACTGATCGGATCGACCACGACGAACAGCGTGAGCGCTGCCGAGATTGCGTAGTCGAGCAGCATCGGCGAGTCCTAGAACAATTCCTGCAACAAGTCCGAAAAAAGCGGCGGCTAGAATCCCGCGACCAGTTCCAGTGTCTTGCCGGCCTGCGCGCCGCGGATCGTATCGAGCTGTTCCGGCGAATGCCGAAGCTGGCCGATCTCTTTGGCGAATTCGGGCCGCGCACGCAGCTTCTCGGCCCAGGCGTGAACATGCGGATGCAGCCGCGCGAACGGATAGCCGGCGAGCGACAGCCGGTGTTCGTAGATGAACCAGGCGATATCGAGCACGCTCAAATCCCGGCCCATCAGATAGGGGTGGTTGGCCAGCGTCCGATCGAGCGCGTCGAATTCGGCGCGGAATTTTTGCGCCGATGCGCGGGCCTGTCCGTCGGTAAAACCTTCCTTGGCGGCGCGTTGCCAGAATTCGATCTGGATATCCTTCTCGCGATCCTTCAGGCCTTGCACGGTGCCCGTGCCATTGGCCTTGTAGCTTTCCAGCGCGGCGGCAGGCTTCGGCGGTCCGGGCGGCGCGAAAACGAAGCGGAAGCTCAGCGTGCGCAGGTCCAGATGCAGATCATCTTCGTGCTTGAGCAGCGCCGCAACCTCGTTCTCGTGGCCCGCGGGAATGAGCTTGGGCGTCGGGAATTTCTTTTCCAGGTATTGGACGATGTCGTTGCTTTCGATATGCACGGCGCCGTCATCGACCAGCACCGGCACCAGCCCGCGCGGATTGATGCCGAGAAACCAGGGTCGAAAATTCTCGTTGCCCGGCAGATCGATGGGATGCGACTGCCACGGTATGCCCTTGAGATTGAGAAAAATGCGCAGCTTTTGCGAACAGGACGAGCCCGCGAAGTGCAGCACGTGCAGGCCCTTCCAGCCGAGCACCTCGCGCGTCTTGATATCGCCGTCGGCAAGCTGAACCATCGAGGTCTCTCCGCGATTGCGCCTTCGCGCGCATCATAGGGCCGCCGCTTGATTGCGCCAGCGGGTGCAAGCCGTGCCGCTTTTTGGCAGCCCTTCAAGCCGCACAAAAAGCACCCCGGGACGACATAATAAGGCCTTGAAATTAAATCGGAAAATACTACGTAGGGCGGGCCGATAAAGGTGGCTCTAGAGGGGCCGATCGGCTATAAATTTCCCACGCGATTCGTGCAGGATTCATAAGTGGCAGACGACGATAATTCCCCGCCGAGCGCCGGCGGGACCTCCGATATTCGCCCGGTATCGATCACCGAGGAGATGCAGAAGAGCTACCTCGATTACGCCATGAGCGTGATCGTGGCGCGCGCGCTGCCCGACGCCCGCGACGGGCTCAAACCCGTGCATCGGCGCATCCTCTTTTCGATGCACGAGAACGGCTACGAGTGGAACAAGCCGTACCGCAAATCCGCGCGTGTCGTCGGCGACGTCATCGGCAAATATCATCCGCATGGCGACCAGGCCGTCTACGACGCGCTGGTGCGCATGGCGCAGGATTTTTCCATGCGTCTGCCGCTGATCGACGGCCAGGGCAATTTCGGCTCGGTCGACGGCGATGCGCCGGCGGCCATGCGCTACACCGAAGTACGCATGGCGCGCGTGACCAGCGCGCTGGTCGAGGATCTCGACAAGGACACCGTCGACTTTCAACCCAATTACGACAATTCCGAACGCGAGCCGGTCGTGCTGCCGGCGCGTTTTCCCAATCTTCTGGTCAATGGCGCCGGCGGCATCGCGGTGGGCATGGCCACGAATATTCCGCCGCACAATCTCGGCGAGGTGATCGACGCTTGCGTGGCGCTGATCGACAATCCGGCGCTGGGAATCGACGATCTGATCGGCATCGTGCCGGGACCCGATTTTCCGACCGGCGGCATCATTCTCGGCCGCCAAGGCATCCGCGCGGCCTATCACCTCGGCCGCGGCTCGATCGTGATGCGCGGCAAGGTCGAATTCGAGACGCTGCGCGGCGAGCGCGAGGCGATCGTCGTTTCCGAGATTCCCTATCAGGTGAACAAGGCGCATCTGGTCGAGCGCATCGGCGAACTGGTGCGCGACAAGAAGATTGAGGGCATCGGCGCGCTGCGCGACGAGTCCGACCGCGACGGCTATCGCGTCGTCGTGGAGTTGCGCCGCGATGCGGTGCCGGACGTGGTGCTCAACCAGCTCTACCGCTTCACCGCGCTGCAATCCTCCTTCGGCGCCAACATGGTGGCGCTCGAAGGCGGCCGGCCGCAGGTGATGAACTTAAAGGACCTGCTCGCTTCGTTTGTCGCCTTCCGCGAGGAAGTGGTCTACCGCCGCACCAAGCATCTGCTCGGCAAGGCGCGCGATCGCGCCCACGTGCTGGTCGGCTTGGCCATCGCGGTCGCCAATATCGACGAGATGATCAAGCTCATTCGCGGCGCCAAGGACGCCAACGAAGCGCGCGATGAGTTGATGAAGCGCGACTGGCCGGCGCGCGATGTCGCCGCGATGGTCACGCTGATCGACGATCCGCGCCACGTCGTGTCGCCGCAAGGAACGACCAAATTGTCCGCCGAGCAGGCCAAGGCCATTCTTGACCTGCGCCTGCAGCGGCTCACCGCGCTCGGCCGCGACGAGATCAAGGCCGAGCTCGACAAGCTCGCCGGCGAGATCGCCGACTATCTCGACATTCTGCGCTCGCGCGCCCGCATCCAGACGATCGTCAAGGATGAGCTAAAGGCGATCAAGGACGAGTTCGCCACGCCGCGCAAGACCGTGATCCTCGATCAAGAAGGCGAGATGGAGGACGAGGACCTGATCCAGCGCGAGGACATGGTCGTCACCGTCTCCCATGCCGGCTATGTCAAGCGCGTGCCGCTGTCGACCTATCGGGCGCAACGGCGCGGCGGCAAGGGTCGCGCCGGCATGCAGACGCGCGAAGAGGATTTCGTCACCCGGCTGTTCGTCGCCTCGACCCACACCTCGGTGCTGTATTTCTCCTCGCGCGGCCAGGTCTACAAGGAGAAAGTCTGGCGATTGCCGCAGGCGGCGCCGCAGGCGCGCGGCAAGGCGCTGATCAATATTCTGCCGCTGGAGCAGGGCGAGAACATCACCACCATCATGCCGCTGCCGGAGGATGAGTCGACCTGGGACAAGGTGGACGTGATGTTTGCCACGACGGCCGGCACCGTGCGGCGCAACAAGCTGTCGGACTTCGCCGACGTGCGCCGCTCCGGCATCATCGCCATGAAGCTCGATGACGGCGACGCCATCGTCGACGTGCAGATCTGCACCGAGAACGACGACGTGCTGCTCACGTCGGCCGCCGGCCAGTGCATCCGCTTTGCGGTCAACGACGTGCGCGTGTTCTCCGGCCGCACCTCGATGGGCGTGCGCGGCATCAATCTCGCCGACGGCGACAAGGTGATTTCGCTCTCGATCCTGCGCCACGTCGAGGCGAACGCGGAGGAACGCGCCGCTTACCTCAAGCGCGCCAATGCCGTGCGCCGCGGCGGCACCGGCGAGGCCGAGGAGAACGGCGGCAACGGCGACGCCGAGGAGGCCGAGGGCGCCATCGAGCTCGGCGAGATGCGTTATGTGGAGATGTCGGCGGCCGAGCAATTCGTGCTGACGATTTCCGAAAAAGGCTTCGGCAAGCGCACCTCGTCCTACGAATACCGTACCACCGGCCGCGGCGGCAAAGGCATCGTCGCCATGACCATCACCGAGAAGAACGGCCGGCTGGTCGCGTCATTCCCGATCGAGGAGAGCGACCAGATCATGCTGGTCACCGACGGCGGTCAATTGATCCGCTGCCCGGTCGACGGCATCCGCATCGCCGGCCGCTCGACCCAAGGCGTCATCGTGTTCTCGACCGGCGAGGGCGAGAAGGTCGCTTCCGTCGAGCGGCTGACCGAAGACGGCGGCGGCGAAGAGAACGGCGACTAGCTGCGGCGCCTAAGAGTGTTCCAGATTGGTCACGCAGTGCAGGCTATTCGCCTTGCTGTGCTGCTGACAGGATTTCAAGCTCGCATAATAGCAATGCAGCGAGTTCGGCGAGGCCTGCGCACAGAACTTGCCGTGGCCGGCCACATGCTGGCGCCCGGCGCCGGCGGCGGTGCGGCTTTCGGCGCCCGACGGCAGGGTGGCCCGCGAGCTCTTATTGATGTTGGACGGCGATGGGGAAATCTTCGTCGTGGGGGCGCTCTGCGCCAAGGCAAGAGGTGTGCCGCCAAGCAATAGGCCAAGGACGGCGACGGTCGTGACCAACTTCATCATTATGCTCCTGTGCATCGGCCAGCCGTCGACCGCCGCGGTTCGCAAAGCGGAGCGATCGCCCTCTGCAAGAGGCATAACGTTTGTGGAGTGAAGAAAGTTGCGCGGCGCCGCCCAACGCTGTGCCGTGGCCTCCGGCGTGCTTGCAACGGAGTCCGCACGCGAGCCGGCTAAAAAACGAAAAGCTGGCCGGGGCGGCTGAAGTGGGGTCTTGCCTGACTGATGCGACCCGCGAAAGCCGCGCCCGGCGAACCGTTCGTGGACTTGCCGCTCTGTTGCGACCCGAACCGGTCACGCAACAATCATCGCGGCTCCTTGACCCGGTGGAAGCATTGAAACCTCCGCGCCAGAAAGGGTGCGAGGAAATTCTGGACCGAAGGAATGAATTGTCAAGAAATGATTGCGCGCCAAGTTGGGGAAAGTTCTCGTCAGCTTTGCGGTTTTGGAACCGCAACGGGCGGAATGCTTTCATGGTATGGTGAGGCATGAACGACAGTCATCATCATCATCATGACTCAGCCGCAGACCGCTGGAAGCACGACGGCGTGCGCGTGATCCCCGGCAACCAGCTCGATCCCAACGTGCCGTCGACGCCGGGCATGGACCGCAAGGCGGCGATCAATTTCGCCCGCGCCGGCGCGCAGAAACTGTGGGCCGGCACGGTGAGCATCAAGCCGGACGCCAAGACCGGCGCGCACCATCACGGCCATCTCGAAAGCATCATCTATGTGGTGCGCGGCAAGGCGCGCATGCGCTGGGGCGAGCGGCTGCAATTCACCGCCGAGGCGGGTCCCGGCGATTTCATCTTCATCCCGCCCTATGTGCCGCATCAGGAGATCAACGCCAGTCCCGACCAGGTTCTGGAATGCGTGCTGGTGCGCAGCGACGGCGAGGCGATCGCGATCAATCTCGACATCGAACCGGTGGAGAAGCCCGAAATGGTGCTCTGGGTCGATCCCATTCATCGCGATCCGGCGGAACGGAAATGAGCCGGCGATGAACTGGGAGCTGTTTGGCGCCTTCCTGGTGATTACCGCGGTGCTCATCGTCTCGCCGGGCCCGATCGTCACGCTGGTGATCGCCACCGGCGTCAGCCAAGGCGTCCGCGCGGCACTCGTCACCGTCGCCGGCACCTCCATCGGGAATGTGCTTTTGCTCGCCGCAATCGCTGTCGGGCTGAGCTGGGTCTTGCAAAACGCCGCCTCTCTGTTCGAGCTGATGCGCTTCGCCGGCGCCGCCTATCTGATCTGGCTTGGCGTTCAAGCATGGCGCCGTGCCGGGGCGGTCACGACGCTACGCGCGGGATCGGTCAATTTCTCCCGCGGCTTGCTGGTGGCGCTGTCCAACCCGAAGACGATCGCCTTCTTTACCGCGTTCCTCCCGCAATTCATCGACCCGCAGCTGCCGGTGGCGCGGCAGCTCGTCGTGATGTGCACGGTGACTGCGCTGTTCGCGGCGCTGTCGGATTCGCTGTGGGCGGTCGCCTCCGGCCTCGGCCGCGCCTGGTTCATCAAGCCTGCTCGCGCCAAATGGCTCGGTCGATTGTCCGGAGCCGTGCTGATCGGCGGGGGCGTCTGGCTGTCGCTGGCGCGCCGCGCCGGTTGAGGAGCCGGGGCCAAGGCGCGCCGGATTCGCGGCGCCGAGTTTTCCACAGCCCGGAACATTGCCGCTTTGACCGGTAAGCGGCATCCGCGCAAAGTCACGTGCGGAATTGGGTTGGTGAGTGGGTCAGTGCGCGATGGTCAGTGGTTGGTCAGTCGGTAAGCGTCCTATGCTCGACCACCTGGTGCGGGCGCGCGAGCTGCGGCGCCAAGCCGCCAAATGCCAGCAAGCGGCCAAGGACAGCGCTTCCCCGAAGTTCGGCGACTGCTACCGGCTCCTCGCCAAGAACTACATCATCCTGGCGGAATTGGAAGAAGACTTCGTCGCCAGGCAGAATACGGCGCTCCTCGAGAACAAGCTTATCGCCGCCGAATAGCGCCTGCTGCCCGGCCAAGCGCCTGCCACCGAGATTCTCCGAAACCGTGCCGCTGACGGCTTTGGCGTGCGATGCGGCATGGGTTTGCGCCATGGGTTGCTTCGCTGCACCGCGCCGGTAAGCTTCGGCCAAACCTCTACAACCGAGGAAGCGATCCGATGACGCCTGCCAATTGGCCGATCACACTCAAGAACGCCACTATTCATCCCGTCGTCGAGCAACAGGCCGGCTTCTTCGACCTGCTTGGATTCTTCCCATCCCTTACCAAGGAGCAGTTCGAGGAGAATCGCTCGTGGCTGCAACCGACATTCGTCGACGCCAATGACAAGCTGGTCCTTTGCATCCAGAGCTTCGTCATCAAGACGGCGCACCACAACATCCTGATCGATGCCTGCGTCGGCAATCACAAACCGCGACCGATGCGGCCGTTCTGGAACATGATGAACAGCGACCGCTTCGAGAAAGGCCTCGCCGGCGCCGGGCTCACCGTCAACGACATCGACTACGTGATGTGCACGCATTTGCACGGCGATCACGTCGGCTGGAACACCCGCCTCGATAACGGGCGCTGGGTGCCCACCTTCCCGAAGGCAAAATACATCATGGCCGACCGCGAACTCGCGCATTGGACGGCGCGCGAGAAGGAGAATCCGCAAAGCCTGCCCTGGATCACCGATTCGGTGCTGCCGATCGTCGCCGCCAAGCGCGAGCAGATCGTCAAAAGCGATTTCGCATTCAACGACGAGGTGCACTGCGTTCCGACGCCGGGCCACACCATCGACCATTTTGCGGTGCTGGTCGGCCGCGCCGGCGAGGACGCCCTGATCACCGGCGATATGATTCACTCGCCGATCCAGGGCAAATATCCCGACCTCGGCATGATGGCCGACTATGATTCGCGGCAGGCCGGAGAGACGCGCCGCAGGATTTTCGACCGTTTCTGCGAGGAGCCGACGATCATGTGCGTTACGCATTTCCCGGCGCCGTCCACCGGGCGGGTGCGGCGTTGGGGCGACGGCTATAGATTCATCCCTCTGGGCGGCTGATCACGGCACAAAAGCCGTTGGACGGTCTGGCAAAAATGCCGCGGTGGCGGCTGTACAATCTTGCGCCGCGTTTTCCGGTATGTGAGACTGCCGCGGTTCCCCCAGGGGCTGTTTCCTAGGGTGTCTTTAAGAGGTGGAGGGACTTATGCGCCGTTTCGGACTCTCGGTCGGTGTCGCTGTGGCGTTGGCGAGCGTTGCCTTTTCCGGATCAGCTTTCGCGGCCTTTCCGGGTTGCGCGGTCGGAACGTCGGTGCACAACCATGCGCGGATCGTGCTGCACCACAAGACGATCGCCAAGTGCGCGGGCGGGATGGGCTGCAAGTGCGTGTCGTGCTACAATCTCGATGGCTCGGTCTATTCGGCCTGTTACCCGCTCGTCGCCCCGATGCCGAAATAACGTGAAGCGCGCCTGCGCTTCATAACGGCAGGGATCGTATTTCTGCGTATTTCGCGGTAATTGCTCGCGCGCCGCCTAGCCCGCGAGAGGCTTTGCTTTGCTGGATGTGACGACGAAGGCGCCGGCCCGGTCCGGCGCCTTTTTCTCTTTGGCGGGGCATTGCCGACAAGCGCGCGCCGTGCCGCGACCCAATGCCGGCCTCAATCCGGCCCTGCGACGTTAATGCCGATGTCCTGCGACATTAAGCCATGAACCGCTCGGTCCGCTGCGTGATTGAATCCGTAAGCCGGGGGCGGCCATGGAGGACAGCATGGCTGTCGATGTCGTGCTCTGGTTCATTCTTGCTGCAATGATCGCGTTGGTGTGGTGCGGCTGCCTTTGCACAGCGCCTGAGCGGAGAAGACACGCGCGGCTGCGGCACGATCCGCTTGAGCGCGAGTTCGATCGCGCCGCGTAAGGCGTTCGCGCGCCGGTTCTGCAGTCATTCGGGTCTCATTTGCGGCAGGATGAGCGCCGACGCGTGCACCGTGTCGTGGTGGATGGTGTCGGTTCCCATCAGGGACGGGTGATAGGGGTGGGAGAACACGCCATCCGTCGCCGGCGAATCGCCGTTGGCGAGTTCCAGCCGGATGCGATGGCCCTTCTTGAACACATAGGCGATCGGCAGCACTTCGATGGCGAATTCGTAGATCTCGCCGGGCGTGAGCGGCTGCGGATTAGCATGGGTGTAGAACGGCCGCTGCGGCGTTGAGCGTGCCGCGTCCTTTTCGCGATGCGAGGCTTTCAGCCAGCCTTTCGATACCGGCGTGTAGCCCGGCTGCTCGCCTTTACCGCGCGCCGCGGCATCTTGCGGATGCTGGTCGGTGAGCTTGACGATGAATTGCGTGTCGATTGCGGTCGACGAGGCATAAAGCTTGAGCACGATCGGGCCGATCACTTCCAGATCGGCCTCAAGCGGCGCCGTGGTGAAAGTCAGCACGCGCCGCGGCGGATCGACCCTGCCGTCGGGACCGATGACCGCGACGCCGTTCACCCATTCCCAATCCGGATAGGTGTAACTCGTCGGCGCCTCGTTCGCCGGCGGTTTTTCGGCAGACAGTCCGCCGTCGTTGAGCGAGGTGACGCTGCCCGAGGGGCCCTTGCGCAAATAATAGGTGAGGGCAAGCGCGCGCCGCGGCGGCCACTCCCGGTCGGCCCGCCAAGCATTGGCGCCGCGCAGGTAGAGCTTCACCGGCTCGCTGTCCATGAAGCCGTTGTTGGCGCCCTTTAAATGCAGATCGTAGAACGGCAGCAGTTCCTTTTCATGAAATTCGATCTGGTCGAACATCCGGTGCGCTTCGAAGGTGTTGCGCGCGCCTGTGACGACGAGCTTTTTCGGCGCCTTGACCTCTTCGTAGCCGAGGATGTTGCCGCGCAGATGCAGGCCCATCTTGCCCCAATGCCCGACCGAGAGCACCGGGCATTTGATCCGGTCGAGCCGCCAATAGGGCGAGCGCTGGCGCCAGAACTCGTCGTCCAGCGGATGATTGATGATTTCGCCGACCAGATCGAATTGCATCGGCGGCCGGCCATGGCCGCCGGCAAGCCGATGCTGATTGTCGGCGCGCAGCGAGGTGTACCAGACCGAGCGATACGAGCAGTAGATGCCGCCGTGGTAATTCGAGCCGCGATATTGGTCGACCAGGCCGTCGTAAGGCACGATGCAGGCCAGGCCGGGCGGGTTGTAGGTTGCCATCAGCCACTGCGCCATTGCGTAATAGGACTGGCCGATGCCGCCGACGCGCCCGTTGCACCATGACTGCCGCACGATCCACGCAATGAGTTCGACATAGTCCTGCTGCTCGTTGAGCCCCATGAACTCGAACTCGCCCTCGGAGCGTCCGGCGCCGCGGACGTCGGCATGCACATAGGCGTAGCCCCGGCCGACATACCATTCGATCGGACCGGTCTCGCGCCACAGGAACAAGGGATAGGCCGGCACCTCGTCCATCTCGTATTGATAGGGCGAGGCGGCAAACAGCGCCGGAAAGCGGCCGGGAGCGTCGGGGCGGTAGACGCAAAGCGATATACGGATACCGTCGCGCATGCGCACGGTGACGCCTTTTTCGACTTTCATCGCATATTCCGTCACGCTTTCCCTCCCGGTCGACGCCGCTACTCTTCTCCTGCGCGCTTAAGCCGCTTGCTCGCCCATGCCAGGGTGCGGCATTCTTTGCCGTAACGACAATAAATGATCACGGGGGAAATCACATGCGCCGCTCCATTCTCGCGCTGCTTGCAATCGCTTTAATGCCTCTGCCGGCGGTGGCGCAGAGCTATCCGGCACGGCCGATCAAGGCGATTGCGTCGCAAGGTCCGGGCGGTTTGAGCGACCTGTTCATGCGCGCGCTCGGCCAGGAGCTCGGTCCGGCGCTCGGCACCTCGATCGTGGTCGAAGACCGCGCCGGCGCCGAAGGCACGATCGGCGCGCAAGCCTGCGCGGCGGCGCCGCCGGACGGCTACACCATCTGCATCCTTCCCGGCGAGACCGTCACCATCAATCCGATCATCCAGCCCAATTCCGATTTCGATCCGGCCAAGAGTCTCGAACCGATCACCCGGGCCTATTACCTGACCCAGGTCTTCGCGGTGGATGCGTCGCTTAAGGTCAAATTCTTTGCCGAATTGGCGAAAGTCGCCAAATCCAAGCCCAACGCGTTCAACTATATGGCGCCTTCGTTGTCGAAGGTCGCTTTCATGCAGGAGTTCAACAAGACGAACGGCACCGATATCGTGCGCGTGCCGTTCAAAGGCGGCGGCGACGCCGTCAACGCGATGCTTACCGGCACCACGCAAATCGCGATTTTCGGCATCGGCAATCTGGTCTCCTTCATCCGCGCCGGCAAGATCGTCGGCCTGGCCATCGACGGCGACAAGCGCTCGCCGCTGGCGCCCGACATTCCGACGTTTAAGGAGATCGGCTATACCAAGCACATCGACGCGACTTTCTTCGGCATCTATGCGCCGGCCGGCACGCCGAAACCGATCGTCGAGAAGCTTTACAAGGCGATCGCCGCGATTGGCGCCAAGCCGGACTTTCAGCAGAAATTCCTGTTCAGCCGCGGGCTGACGCCGGTGTTCAGTCCGCCAGACCAATTCGCCAAGGAGCTCGTTGCCGATCGCGCCGAGGGTCTCGCCGCGGTGAAAGCGTCCGGGCTTTATCCCAACGTAAAGTAGTCCGGCGGAATTGCGCGGTGCGGCGCGGCGGCCCGGCTTCATGTCGGCCGCGGCGCCGAGCCGTAGCAACAAAAACTTTGGAACTTTCTCATATTTTAAGCGATTGCGGAAAATACGTGGCCGCACGATCTTGATCGATTCGGTTCTCGCTCGCAGTTTCGGGTGCTCGAGCAAGGTCGGTCGAAGAGGGCGCGTCGGCCCAATTTGGCATGTGGATTGCATCAATGCGCGCTATGACCGACGAAAATTATGTCTCGCTCCTGCTCTGGACCATCTGCGTGCTGATGTTCGCCTGCGGGGTCGTGGCAATTACCGAGCATCCCAGCTGGTTTGGAGCCTGACCCCATCCGAACTTGCCGCACCCGCACGGCCATTCACGATCAATATGCGATCCAGGCGGCCCTGAAGTCGCCGGAGCTGCAAAAAGAATTTGCACGGGAAGGCGCGACCACCGCGGCAATGAGTTCCGCCGCGTTCGACGCGTTTATCAAGAGCGAAATCGCCAAATGGAGCCCCGTCGTCAAAGACGACAACATCCAGGCGCAATAAGCAGGCGTGAAATTCTCTATTGCCCGCGCCACGCCGTCGAGGCGAAGCGTTTGGCTTCTTCCGCGGCGCGGAACAACGCCGCGGCCTTGTTGATGCATTCCTGCTGCTCGAAGCCCGGATCGCTGTCGGCGACGATGCCGGCGCCGGCCTGCACATACATGATGCCGTCCTT
>DATJBH010000061.1:0-4249 GCA_035515455.1 Xanthobacteraceae bacterium | reverse complement strand
CGCCTCGCTGAATCGCTGCAAGGCTTCCGCCGGACGCCCCAGCGCCTTGAGAATGAGTCCGTAGTTGTAGAGCGTGACGTCCGAGCCCGGACTTTGCTGCAGCGCCTGCCGCGCATAATCCTCGGCCTCGGCGAGCCGGCCGGTCTGCATCGTCAGGATCGCGAGCAGATTGAGCGCGCCGGCATGCGCGGGATAGGCCTGCAACAGCGCTTTGAAGGACCGCTCTGCCTCGCCAACGTTGCCCGCCTGCAACGATGAAAATGCGCGCCGAAACATTTCGTCAGGCGGCAATGCCATCGTTCAAGCCTCTCACTGTGGTCATGCAAACGTCAACCTCCGGCAGGCGCCGTCTTGCCCCGCCTGCAATATTGAAATCCCGGCATTCGCACAAGCGACGCGGATATCGCCCGGCGCCGAACCGTATACACGCCGGCAATCGCCCATTATGATTTCCGCGATGACAGCCGAGCCGCAGAGCGTTTTCATCAGCGCGCCCGATGGACTGCGGCTGCACGCCCGCTGCTATGGGCGGCGCAGTGCGCCGGCGCTGCCGGTCGTCTGCCTGCCCGGTCTCGCCCGCACCGAAGCCGATTTTGAGACGCTGGCGGAGGCGCTGGCGGGCGATGCCAGCCGCCCGCGCCGGGTGATCGCACTCGACTACCGCGGCCGCGGCCGATCCGAATACGACAAGGAACCGGCCAACTACAATTTCCAGGTCGAGCTCGCCGATGTGCTCGCCGTCATCGCCGCGCTCGATGCCGCGCGCGCGGTCTTCGTCGGCACCTCGCGTGGCGGCATCCTCGCCATGCTGCTGGCGGCCATCCGCCCGGCGGCGATCGCCGGCGTCGTGCTCAACGATATCGGCCCGGTCATCGAGCCCAAGGGACTGATCCGCATCAAGGGCTACGTCGGCAAACTGCCGCAGCCGCGCTCCTTCGAGGAAGCCGCCGAGATCCTGCGCCGCCTGTTCGACGCGCAATTTCCCAAGCTCGGGCCCGACGCCTGGCTCGCTAGCGCGCACCGTACCTTCCGCGAGGAGAACGGCGCTTTGGTGCCGACCTATGACGTCAACCTCGCCAAGACGCTGGAAGGCGTCGACTTCGACAAGCCCTTCCCGCCGCTGTGGGCGCAATTCGACGCGCTGGCGCACGCGCCGGTGATGGCGATCCGCGGCGCCAATTCCGACATCCTTTCCGCCGCGACGGTCGAGGCGATGCGGGCGCGCCGCGCCGACATGGAGACGATCGAGGTCCCCGACCAGGGCCACGCCCCGCTGCTGGTCGAACCGGAGATCATCGCCCGCATCGCCGATTTTGTGGCGCGATGCGAGGATTGACCACCGCTCACGCCGACCGCCGCGCATTTCCAAAACAAAGCCCCCGGCGGGTTCGCCGCCGGGGTCTTTATCGCCGGCTCGCGACGTCGTCTGCAATGCAGTAACGGGCTTGCTGCGAAAGCCCGAATCCGGCTTTCTCTTGGATCTACGAATTCGACAGAGCATCAAGAAATATCTTCAGCTCTTGAAACACGCGATCAATAACGCTCCCCCATTCACCATCCTGTGCCTGCCGAAACAACCTTGCTGTTGGATACCACGGGCTATCTTTTCTCTCCCGCAACCATCTGAAATCGGGGTGAAACGGGAGAAGTATCCATACCGGTTTTCCCAAAGCCCCGGCCAAATGAGCAACCGCTGTATCAATTGAGATCACGAGGTCCATCTCCGTAATCAAAGCAGCGGTATCGGAGAAGTCGTTTAAAAACCGAGAATGATCCATGATAGCCAGACTTGATTCTAAGCTCTTGCTATCGTCATCTCGGTATTCTTTTTGAACGGAATGCCACTCCGCTTTTTCAGCGATGATTGGCAAGAGTAAATTTAAAGGAATGCTTCGCCGAAAGTCCGGCAACATTCTGCCCGACCACACCAACCCAATTCTGGGTTTGCTTTTTGTGCCAAGCTTCGTCCGCCAGAGTTCAAGTTTCTCAGGCGGCGGAAACAAATATGGCACTTGTGCGGGTATCGTCTCGATGGTTGTCTTGAAAGCAAGTGGAAGGCTCAGCAAAGGGCAATGAACATCAAAACTCGGAAGCGCTTCCCCCCGACCTATGATTTGACAATCGTCCATCTGCGCGTTGATTAGCGGAACAAGCGGCTTTGGCGTTTCAAAGATGATCT
This sequence comes from Xanthobacteraceae bacterium, assembly GCA_035515455.1. GTDB lineage: Bacteria > Pseudomonadota > Alphaproteobacteria > Rhizobiales > Xanthobacteraceae > BOG-931. Next base: position 2,070 of record DATJBH010000061.1, on the reverse strand, counting down.
TACAACCAAGCGACTTTAGTCTTGGAACATATCTACAAAACTGAATTGTGTCGCCAAACCCTTGCTCCGAGTGGACCAAAATTGTCTTGCCAGCGATGCTGTCATTTCCGAGCCAAAGCGGTTGACTGAAATTTCTGACTGGCGATGAAAAACTCTTCATCTTCCATCGCCACTCGTATAATTGCCAACCCTCCTCAAATTCGCCGAGCGAGAGTTTCAACGCCGCCTTGTTCGTATAACCTTCAGCAAAATCTTTTCTGAGAGAAATCGCCTTATCAAAGCATGTGAGGGCTTCCTCATCGCGGTTCAAAGAAAAGAAAACATTGCCACGACCAAGCCAAGCATTTTCTAAGTCAGGCCTTAGGGCAATTGCCTTGTCGTAGGCAGCAAACGCTTCGTTGTGGCGCTTGCGGTCGTAGAAAATATTGCCGCGACCGCACCAAGCATCAGCGAGGTCAGGTTTCAGAGCGAGTGCCTTGTCATAAGCAGCAAGCGCTTCCTCGTAGAGCTTAAGTTCATAGAGGGCATTACCTAGATCTGAATAAATTGGTGCGTGGTTGGGAACGAGCTTTATTGCGCATTGATAACTGCTTACCGCACCTTTAAACCGCTTTAGCTTGGCCAACACCGTTCCATAATTATGGAAACATGGCGCGACTTTTGAGTCGACGGACAATGCCTTGCGTAAGAGCTTTTCAGCCTCTTCAAACGAACCACGCTGCGCGTTAATAATTCCCAACATATGTAATGCGTCAAAATCATTCGGATCGACATTTAGAACTTTTTTGTAGATGGCTTCAGCGCCAACAAGATTTCCCTGCTGATGTAAAGAAATTGCTTGCTGGATTAATATTTCAGTCGAAGCCATCTTGTCGCACCAATTTAACCCCGTGCCGACACGAAGGCTCCGGCTCTGCGCAGGTGAGGAATAAGAAAACCCCCGGCGGTCTCCCGCCGGGGGCTATTTGCACTAAGCGAACTTCACCTCGATCAGACGATCAGGGATAGAAGTTGCGGTGGACGCGGAATTCGAACATCCACGCGCTCTGATCCTGCACCGTGCGCGGACCAGTCGCGGCGTTTTCCGTACCGTTGCCGTAGTTGGCGAGCATGCCGGCAAGGCCCGTCTGCAGCTTCTCGTAGACAACGTCGACGCCGAGATAGGTGTTGGCATCGAGGTTGAACTGCGTGCGGGTACCAACTGTCCAGGTCTGGAAGTTGTTGTCGCAGGTCACGCCGTTGGAGCTGAAGGCCGCAACGGTCTCAGCCGTGCACAGGTAGCTATTGGCATTGGCGTCGTAGCTGGTGGCGGTATAAGCGCCATACACCGACGTCTGCCATTGCTTGGTCCAGAAGTGCTCGTAGGCGGCGTTGACGCCCCACGCGGTCGTCAACTCGATACCGGTCGAGCCGATGGAGCTGAAGACGCCATCGCTGCCGATTCCGATACCGTAGGTGCTGCCCTGGAACGCCGAGTACATGTTGTTGTACGAGAAATCGACGTACTTGCGGGCGCCTTCCGAGTAGTTGACCTGCGCCTGCAGGTAATCGCCGGGGCCGATCATCGGAGCGTTGATCTTGATGCCCGCGCCGACAGCCCAGCCGATTTGATCGTTGGGATGACCGGTCGCAACGCTCGAGCCGTAGTAGGTGGCGGCCACGTCGTGGATCGCGCCCATGAGCTGAGCGGAACCCCACGTCTGGTCGACACGCAGGTTGGCAACGACATCCGGCCACTGCTGCGCTTCCTGCGAGCTAGACGGTCCGATACCGAGGTTGCCCGTGGTCGCCGAACCAGTAGCGACCTGGAACATCGTCCCGCTGCCGCCGTTGTACACGTTGCCGTTTCTGGGGTTTTCGAGCGCCAGAGTGGCCGACAGACCGTTGCCGAACTGTGCGGTGTACGCGCCGAAGACGAACTCGCCGGCATCGCCGGTGTCCGACGCCGGGTTGATCATACCGCCGAAGAACGACGTCGCCGACTGCGAGTAGAAGTCGTAGAACGACTGCGTCACGCCGAAGGTAAAGCCGGCGAACTGGATGAACGCACGGTTCGAGCTAAAGCCAACG